>CAJUGS010000028.1 GCA_910586305.1 uncultured Duncaniella sp. | reverse complement strand
GATTTGGCTGCCATAAAAATTTTATTGAATCAAATTTAAACAGTTTCTTAGAGAAACAAGAGAAAAAACAGGACAAGATGGAAATCAAAAGACCACTCATAATGATATGCAACGACGACGGCGTCAACGCTCGCGGCATAGCACATCTCACGAGAATCGCAGCCTCTTTAGGTGATGTAGTAGTCGTTGCGCCAGACAGCCCGCAGTCGGGCAAGTCATCAGCCCTGACCGTCAATGCGCCACTCATGCTCAACACACATCCCGATATTGACGGAGCTCGGGTTTACAGTGTGAACGGCACACCGGTGGACTGTGTGAAAATCGGACTACACGCCGTCCTTGACCGAAAACCCGACCTGTTGCTTTCCGGCGTCAATCATGGCTCCAACGCAGCCATCAACAATATATACTCCGGGACCATGGGTGCTGCAATGGAAGGATGTGTGCTCGGAATACCATCAATCGGATTTTCTCTTCTGAGCCACTCCCCCGAGGCAGATTTCAACCCTCTCACACCATTTATCACCGATATTATCAAGAAAGTTCTCGCCAATGGACTGCCTGAAGGAGTGTGTCTAAACATCAACTTCCCGAAACAATGCACACCCAAAGGCCTCAAAGTTGTGCGTGGAGCCAAAGGACACTGGACGGAGGAATATCGAGACTACACCACACCTCATGGCACCCCGTTCTACTGGCTGACCGGGAAATTCCACAATGAGGAACCAGATAATCCAGAAACAGACGAATACTGGCTCAGACAACAATATGCCACCATTGTGCCAATACGCCCCGACCAGACAGCCACCGACATGATTACAGAAATAAACAATCTATTCCTTTGAACCGTCTCCTGTTACTGCTCATCGGGCTATTAGCGTGTCTAACAGCCCATTCATTTCCCATAAACATCAAAGGGGTCGACACGACACGGACAGCCATCATAATATATGACCTAAAGTGGGGAATCAACCTCGTAAACGTGAATGCCGACAAACCTTTGATTCCGGCCTCGGTGACAAAATCAGTAACGACAGCATCACTTCTCAATCTTGCCGACGGAGAAGAATGCTTCATCACCCCGATTGTGGCCGAAGGTGAAATCAGAGACAGCGTGCTCAACGGCAATGTCATTATACGCGTATGTGGAGATCCGACCATCGAATCGGCCTGTTTTGAGGAAGCACAAGGATTTGCCGACGGCATTGTTGGTGGGCTGAAATCACTTGGAATCAAGGAAGTGACAGGCAACGTCGTAGTCGATGACAGTGGGTTCCCCGATGCCACAACACCTCCAGGATGGATGGCCGAAGACATTGTGTGGCCATATGGCGCACGTTTGCATGGAGCCAACTTCCGTGACAATCGTTTCAGACTACGCCTACCATCCAAAACGACTATTCCCGAGGTGCCGGACTTGCGATTCAGTTTCTCCAACCCCCAAAGACGCGGATTGAAAATAGACCGCAAGGACGGCTCCGAGACAATGTTGATAAGCGGCAATTCAAAGCGAGGATTTTCCGACTCATTCTCCACACCATACCCGTCAAAAGTCATGCGTAACGAAGTACTGGAACGAATGAAGGCCTCAGGTATCGAGGTGAGATATCAGAAAACGCCTGAAGCAAAGACAAGTCGTACGGTCTATAACCACAAGTCACCGACTTTCGCTTCGATTATGCGCAGTCTGATGTTCCGTTCAGACAATCTTATGGCCGAAGGAATGCTCAGAGCTATCTCTCCAGGAGGGACACGCACTGAGGCCATCAACGAAGAGATGGCTGTATGGGCCATGGCAGGCATAGCCGGGGGAGGAGTAAAGATAGTCGACGGAAGCGGACTGTCAAGAGACAACCGCCTAACGGCCCGATTCCTCAGCGACATATACCGTCAGATGCTACACGAAGAGTTCGGACAAGAATATACGACATTTTTCCCCCGAGCTGGACTTGACGGTACAATGAAAGGATTTTTAGCCAATTCTCCCCTCGAAGGGAAAGTGGCAATGAAGACAGGGTCCATGAAAGGGGTGCAGAGCTATGGAGGCTATCTGCTGGATGACAGCGGAACCCCGACTCATGTTATCGTTTTCATCGCAAACGGCTTCACCTGTTCGCGATCAGCATTAAAAAATGCCTTTCAACGTTTGTTATTAGAATTATTTGATGTAAGTTTGCAAGAAAATTAGATCATCATGACTCCCGACTATAAAAAGATGCTTCACATGGCCTATGAAATCGAAGGCCTTCTTCTCGTTCAGATGGACCGTCCGGAACGCCATTCGGCCGAGCTAAACTCGCTGATTGCCGAAAAGACATCCGCGCTGAATGCTCTTGCTGAAGCTATGGCCAAGACAACTCCGGCAGAGTCAGCCTCACAGGAGATTGCTCAAGCCGCTCTCGAAGAGGAGGCAGGAGATGCTTGCGTCGAGACGACTGTTGAAGAGACACCCGCCCCGGCCCCAACCCCGGCTCCCAACACAATACAAAATCCGGTCCAGACTACAGAAAGTACACCTACACCGGCACCTGTACCTACACCGGTGCAGGAGACTGAAACTGTGGCTTCCACCCTTGATGAGCGCATTGCTCGCGACAGAGCCAAAGACATCTTCAAAGCCTTCACGCTAAACGACAAATTCCGTTTCCGTCGCGAACTCTTCCGCAACTCTCAAGCTGAATTCGACGACACACTCGGAGTCGTGTCGGCCATGACCTCGATTGAAGAAGCCGAAGAGTATTTCTACGACGACCTCTGTTGGGATCCTTCAGACGAGCACGTCAAAGCATTCATGGAAGTAGTGGCCAAACATTTTTAAAGATCGATGGGTAAACTTTACGTGGTTCCTACTCCTGTTGGCAATATGGCAGATATGACTCCGCGTGCCATAGATGTCTTGCGCCGGTGTTCTCAGATTTATGCCGAGGACACTCGGACATCTTCCGTCCTTTTACGACATTTCGGAATAGACACGCCATGTGCAAGCCACCACAAATTCAACGAGCATGAGACAGCACGCCCTATAGTGGAACGAATTCTTGCCGGTGAAGATATAGCCCTTATTTCCGACGCAGGCACGCCGGGCATATCCGACCCCGGATTCATGCTCACACGCGAATGCCGGCGCACTGGAGCCGAGGTCGAAACACTCCCCGGTGCAACCGCCTTCGTCCCTGCTCTTGTAAACTCAGGACTACCCACCGACCGTTTCACGTTTGAAGGCTTTCTCCCTCCCAAAAAAGGAAGAAAAACAAGGCTTGAGAGAATAGCATCATCTGACTGTACCAGCGTCATATACGAGTCACCGCTTCGTCTTGTGAAAACCCTGGGCGAACTGATTGATTACTGCGGTCCTGACCGCCCCGCATCAGTGTCGAGGGAAATATCAAAAGTCTACAACACCACCGTAAGAGGAACTCTTGCCGAGATTAAAGATTTCTTCAATGAAAACAATCCTCGGGGAGAAATTGTTATCATTTTGGGCGCCACTCCATCCGATGGCCCCAAAATACATAAGAACAAATACAAAGATTAGATCCTCATACTTCAACAACAAAAACTCATGAAAAAATTAGCATCAGCCGCTATCATCACGGCAGCAATGCTCACCGCTTGTAACGGCGACAAGCTTCGCAATGCTGAAGCTCAGAACGAGCAGCTCAAAGGGGACCTCGCAGAGACTCTCGCCACACAGGACAGCCTATTCGTCCTTGTCAACGACATCTCCGACGGAATGAGCCAGATTAAAGATCTTGAGAAAATCATCAGCACCCCGGGCGGCCTCGGCAATGAGACTGCTTCGAGAAAAGAACAGATACGCAACGACATGATTGCTATCCAGCAAGCTCTGCAAGAGCGTCGCGAACGTCTTGCAGAACTTGAGAAAAAGCTCGAAAAAGCCGGAGGAGAATCTTCGACTCTCAAACGCACCATATCCAATCTCAAGGCACAGATAGCAGAACAGAGCACTGAAATAGCTACTCTCACCAACCAACTCGCATCAGCCAACATAAAGATTGAGGAACTCACCTCAACAGTCAAGAGCCTTAATACCGACGTAGACTCTCTTAAGACCAACGTAGAGGCCGAACGCGCAGCCAAAACCGCAGCTGAAGAAGCTGCTCTTGCCGCAGACCGTGAACTCAACGCCTGCTACTATGCTATCGGCACTAACAAAGAACTCAAGGAACGAGACATACTCAAATCTGGATTCCTGCGCAAGACCAAGGTGATGAAGGGAGATTTCGACATGAGCTACTTCACTACCGGCGACAAGCGTAACCTCAGCGAAATCGCAACACACAGCAAGAAAGCCAAGATTATGACTTCGCAGCCAAAAGACTCTTATGAGATTGTCGATGTTGACGGCCAGAAGGTCATCAAAATCACAAATCCCGCCAAGTTCTGGCAGCTCTCCGACTTCCTCGTAATCGAAGTCGATTGATATACGAATCAATACAATCCCTGTGCTCGCTCAATGTGGCGAGCACAGGGATTATACACACCTCTCACCCTCCACGAGACTCCTCATCTCTCCCAACCATATGCACATACATTATCATCATACTTTTTTCTTTTCCAAAAAATCAGTCTAAACGCATGAAAATCCTACCAGTTTTGGCAAGTATCGCACTTTGCTGCAACGTAGAAGCAATGGCAGAAAACCCCGACTCGAAGTTTCTCAATTATCCGGTCTACAATGGAGATGATCTTGAACTCACTGTCGACAATGTCGGGACCCGATGGCGACTATGGTCACCGGAAGCAGAAGAAGTTGAACTCTATGTCTATCCTACCGGCAGAAATTCGTCACCGGAAAAGACGATAAAAATGACCAAGGCCGAAAACGGGACGTGGGCAGCATCAATGCCCGAAAAACTTTATGGTAAATTCTACACCTTCCGTATCAAGCAGGGAGGGAAATGGCTCAAAGAGACACCCGGTGTTTGGGCCAAGGCTGTCGGCGCCAACGGAGAACGTGCCGCAATCATCGACTTCTCCAAAACGAATCCATCGGGATGGGAAAACGACAAAGGACCTGCAATCAAACACATAACTGATGCGATAATCTACGAGATGCACCACCGAGACTTTTCAGAACATCCTTCATCCGGAATAGCCAACAAGGGCAAATTCATAGCCCTCACCGAGCATGGCACAACCAATCCGGAAGGAGAGTCCACAGGCATAGACCATCTGAAAGATCTCGGTGTGACACACGTACACATACTCCCATCTTACGATTATAACAGCGTAGATGAGACAAACCTCCAGCTAAACCAGTACAACTGGGGTTATGACCCGCTAAACTACAATTCGCCCGAAGGCTCCTACTCCACAAATCCATCGGATCCAACGGTGCGTGTCCGCGAGATGAAGGAAATGATAAAATCGCTCCATGACAACGGTATAGGAGTGATTATGGACGTAGTATACAACCACACAGCCGACAATGACGATTCAAACTTCTCACTCACTGCCCCCGGCTACTACTACCGCCACCGTCCAGACGGATCGTATAGCGATGCATCGGGATGTGGCAACGAGACAGCGTCCGAACGCCGCCAAATGGGCGACTTCATAGTCAACTCGGTAAAATACTGGGCAAAGGAGTATCATATTGACGGTTTCCGCTTTGACCTCATGGCCATACATGACATCGAGACCATGAACCGAGTGGCCGAGGAACTGAAAAAAATCAACCCGAACATTTTCATCTATGGTGAAGGCTGGACAGCAGGAGACTCGCCCCTCCCTGTCGAACAGCGCGCACTGAAGGAGAATGTCGCAAAGATGCCAGGAGTAGCAGTATTCTCCGACGACATACGTGATGCCATCAAAGGACACTATTCCGATGCTGCCGATCGTGGTTTCGCCACAGGGAAAAAAGGATTGGAAGAAACCGTGAAAATAGGTATCGTGGGAGCCACATCACATCCACAGGTTGACTATAAAAAAGGAAACAACTCGAAATTTCCTTATGCAGCCGCGCCTACACAAATCGTCAACTATGTTTCTTGTCACGATGACTTAATGCTCACTGACAAACTCCGCAAATCCATGCCAGAAGCAACCGATGCCGACAGGAAAAGAGCAGCTCGTCTGGCTCAGACCATAGTATTCACCTCACAGGGAACACCGTTCATGTTCACAGGCGAAGAAATCTTCCGTGACAAAAAGGGCGTACACAACTCCTATAAGTCTCCTGACTCCATCAACGCAATAGACTGGAACCTCCGCCATCAGAACGCAGAACAATACGAATACTACCGTCAACTCATCAAGTTCCGTAAAGCTCATCCAGCCTTCCGTATGACAACAGCCGAAGAAGTGGCAAAGCACATCAAATTTGACAAAACAGAGCCAGGACTTATATCCTACACCATTACAGATCATGCCAACGGCGACGAATTCAAGGATATCAAATTGATATTCAACGGTTCATCGAGCCCTCGAACTGTAAAAGTTGCCAAAGGGAACTGGACTGTTATAGCCGAAGATGGCAAACTGAATGCCGATGGCCTCGGTCAATCCAAGGGTGGAAACCTCATCGTGGCTCCCCGCTCAGCTCTCATCCTCGGAAGAGTGAAGTAGTACAAAATTAATTAACACATATGACAAAGAGCCGTGTCAAAAGACGCGGCTCTTTGTCATATGTGTTAGAGAAAAATCACCTTATGTTTTCTCTCACTTCAGCAAGAAAAGCCTTCATCGCAACAGAGTCACGGCGCTCCACTATGTCTTGAAGCCGTGACATCTGGACCTGTATCTTGGCCAGCTGTCCGGGCGTATTGGGGTTGAACAATATCTCTGAAACAAGATAATCATCCTCTCCCATGAGCCCTTTGGCAATCTGCATATGGCGTTTAAAAGTAGTGCCGGGAGCCTCCTGATGCTTCATAACTCCGGCAAAAGCAAGAGTTGCCGCAAAAGGGATAGAAAGAGAATAGGCAATCGTCTCGTCATGTTCTTTGAAACTGTATTCCACAATGTTAAGACCAAGCCGAGAATATATGTCGCGGAAAAACACACGTCCAAGATGGTCCCCCTCGGTAATGATTATTGCATTTTCATTAGCAAGGTTTGCCAAAGAAGCAAAAGTGGGGCCGAACATAGGGTGAGTACTTACATACGGATGTCCGCACTCAGCATAAAACTCCGGAAGTCCGGTCTTCACCGAAGCGATGTCGCTGAGTATGGTTGTCGACGGTATTACACCAAGAATGCTTCTGAACGCATCTATCGTATATTTAACCGTAGCAGCATTTATGACGAGTTGAGGCTCAAAATCGGAGATTTCTTCAACCGATGAAAGCCTCATGGCGTTGAATGTGAAACGCAGCCGACGAGGATCCGGATCATAGACAGCAACGTCATGGTCAAAGGATAGGAGATCACAGAAAAACGATCCCATCTTTCCGGCTCCGAGAATCAGAATTTTCATTTGTTCAAGTCTACCTGGATTCTTACCGACTCCTCATGAATAGAGGAGAATATCTGCCTCATAAAATCTTCACTCATTCCCATCGACTTTGCAGCAAGGATACGAGATGTCATGATGTCGCCATATCTTGTGGCCTGTACCACCGGCATATTGTGGTCTCTCTTATAGGCACCGATCTCACGCGAAACGTTCATTCGCTTTCCGAGCACTTCAAGGAGTTCGTTGTCAAGCTGGTCAATCTGTCGGCGCAGATGCACGAGACTGTCCGTAGGCACCGGAGCATCACGGAAGACGAGATTATCCAGTATGACACTAAGTACCTCAGGTGTAATCTGCTGGTTCTTGTCACTCCACGCACAGTCAGGATCACAGTGACTCTCAATAATAAGTCCATCGAATCCCATGTCAAGAGCCTGCTGAGATAGAGAGGCTATAAGCTCGCGTTTGCCACCGATGTGGCTCGGATCACAGATGATTGGAAGATGGGGATAACGAATGCGGAGCTCAAGAGGAATGCGCCATTGAGGATGGTTACGATAGAGCTGTTTTCCATAGGTGGAGAATCCGCGATGAATAACGCCAAGGCGAGTGATACCTGCATTGTAGAGACGTTCTAACGCTCCAATCCACAATTCGAGATCGGGATTGACAGGGTTCTTAACAAGCACGGGGATATCCTTTCCGGCTTCACGCAACACGTCGGCAATCTCCTGCATGGCAAACGGATTGGCAGATGTTCTGGCACCAACCCACAGAAGGTCAACGCCATATTCTAATGCAGCCTCCACGTGTCCACGGTTGGCGACCTCAGTCGCAACCTTCATTCCGGTCTCCTCCTTGACTTTGTTGAGCCATGCGAGTCCGGGAACACCGACCCCCTCGAAGCCACCCGGTTTTGTACGCGGTTTCCATATTCCGGCACGATACACTTTCACTCCCGCGCGGGCAAGTCCTCGCGCCGTCTCAAGGACCTGTTCCTCGGTTTCGGCACTGCAAGGCCCTGAAATTATAATGGGACGGTCGAGATTGTTGCCGTCTATAGCCAGAGGTTGAATATTATCCATGATTACTTGCTTTTATTCAATTTGTTGATTCGGTTTAGAGCCTCTGTAAGCTTATCTTCAGGGGCACATAGAGATATGCGGATATATCGTTTGCCGTTAGATCCAAAAATAAAACCTGGGGTGATGAAAACATGAGCCTCCTGGAGCACCTTGTCGGCCAGATCAATGGAAGAAATACTCTCGTCCTTGATACGCCCCCATAGAAACAGTCCTGCCTGTTGCGAATCAAACTCACATCCAAGAGCCTCCATGACCTTCCCCGCGATTATTCTTCGGGAAGCATAGGCCTCGTTCAATGACTTGTGCCATTCAGGACCTGCTTCAAGAGCCTTGGCAGCAGCAAGCATGAGGGGCTTGAACTGACCGGAATCAATATTGCTTTTGATTCTTAGAATCCATGACAGAAACTCCGGATTTGAGACAGCAACACCAACACGCCATCCCGGCATATTATGACTTTTGCTCAAGGAGTTAAGTTCAATAGCTATATCCTTTGCTCCAGGAACCGACATAATGCTCTGAGGCTCGGGATTTAGAATAAACGAATACGGATTATCGTGGACAATGACTATGCCGTGACGCCGTCCAAACTCAACCACTTTCTCAAAAGTCTCCCGTTTTGCTCGTGCGCCGGTTGGCATATTGGGGTAGTTGAGCCACATAAGTTTTACATTGTCAAGAGGCATAGATTCAAGAGCCTCGAAATCGGGCTGCCAATCATTATCTTCGAGAAGATCATAGTAGACCACCTCGCCTCCTGCCATACGGGATATGGAGGAATAAGTAGGATAGCCAGGATTGGGGACAAGGACCTTATCGCCTGGATTAAGAAAGGCAAGAGAAATATGGGTAACACCTTCCTTAGAACCAATCAACGGCTGTACTTCAGATGCAGCATTAAGCTTGACACCATACCATCGACTATACCACGATGCAAATGCATCACGAAGTTCTGGAATACCGATATGGGTCTGATAGCCATGGTTGGACGGATCGTGTATAGCAGCAGACATTGTTTCAATCACCTCATCGTGGGGCGGCAGATCGGGGCCACCAATTCCAAGCGAGACAATATCGGCACCGGCGGCCTTCATGGCTGCAATCTCCTTAAGTTTGGTGGAGAAATAATACTCCTTTATATTTTGTACCCTAATGGAGGGTTGAATCGTTTTAGTCATAGATGCAAATCTTCAATATGTTATTTTTGCTTCAGCGTACTCTCCGAGAACCGACATATCTCGGCACAATGGACGGACAGCTTCAAGAGCCTGGCGATAACGCACAAGGGAGTCGAACGTGAGATCAACATAAAAACGGTATTCCCATTCACGTCCCACAATAGGAGTAGACTGTATTTTAGAAAGATTTATGTCGTAGAACGACAAAATCGCAAGAATTTTTGACAAAGCCCCGTTGGTGTGAGGAAGAGTGAATACAATTGAGGCCTTGTCTATTTCCTTCTCGCCCGGGCCACATTCTGCAGCCACAAGAGGGTCGGCAAGAATAAGGAATCGGGTAAAATTGCGCTTATTAGTCTCTATGCCACGTGCCAGAATCTCAAGATTGTATCGCTCGGCTGCATACTCGCCACACACTGCGGCATGACCCGTGAGTGATTCCTCGGCTATCTCCATGGCACTCCCGGCGGTATCAAACTTTTCAACTATCTTCAAGTTAGGATGACGACGAAGATACTGTTCACACTGCATGAGAGCCATGGGATGGGAATTAACCTCGTAAAGGGACTCAATCGTCTGTCCGGGAAGAGCACACAACACGTGAGATATTCTCATCTTCAACTCGCCAATGATGCGCAACGAACTTTGACGGAGTAGCTCGTGATTCTGTAGAAGCGAACCGGCGATAGTATTCTCAATCGCCACTATGCCAAGCAGAGATGCATCGGTGGACAAGGTCTCGAACATAGCCGGGAAAGACGCACATGGGATGGTCTCGATATCATCTCCTGAAAAATATAGATGAGCGGCTGCGTCATGATAACATCCTGACACTCCTTGTATGGTTATCTTTTTCGTCTGCATCTTTTATAAAAAAATAATCCCATTCTTTTCAATTGAGAAGAACGGGATCGAAGTTATCATTTATTGAATTGCTGATTGCCGTAGTATGAATCGGCGATGTCATATGCACATATAGTGTCCCGTCTTTATTTTTCTTCAAAATAAAAATAATAAAAATAGGAGTATGTGCTAAATCGCTTCATCAGACAGTTGAGTTTTGATGTTTATGACGCAAAGGTAAAGCAAATTTTATAAATTACAAAATTTCCCGCTTAAAAATTTTAGAATTAAAAGAATTTCACTCAAAAATTGTTTATTTATACAACAAATCGAAAAATATCATGAACCATAAGTCCGAAGAAATTGTCATATATGTATGAAACGGATGCTAAAATATACCGTATATGCGATTGTGGCAGGTCTCATAGTGTGGGCTTTCGCTGCTCGATTGTCGCATCAGAACCCAGCATCTCCGCGAGTGACCGAAATCAGAAATGACCAAAAGGATTTACATCTAAAAGACCTGCGTGGAAAATATGTTCTTGTCAATTTCTGGGATTCGCACAATGCAGTATCCCGAATCGCAACAGGAGAGTATGACCGTTTTTTCAGAGCACACAGAAATGAAGGCATCGAACTGGTTTCTGTAAACACCGATCACGATCGTGGATTATTCTCAGAACTTGCACACAAGGACGGACTCGATATCTCGCGTCAGTTCAACATCAAGGATGTCGAGGGAGGGGTGATTCCTGCAGATTACCACCCTCGTGACGGGTATACATCTTATTTAATAAGTCCAAAAGGCAAGATTATAGACTATAACCCATCGGTAGAAACACTCGAAAAATATCTCAAACAGGGAGATGCACAACCGTGAACGGCCTATAAGGGCCAAAAGTGTGTTTTCCCATTATTACTTTATGTAACTCACGGACCTTATGTCGCAACATCCGTGACACCATACACATCACACACATTTGCCAAAGAGATGTTTTTTCACTAATTTTGCATTCATGAAAAAGACCATCACGCTCATAATTGCCGCCATCGCATTAGGGGACTCACTCTCAGCCAAAATAGTCAGAGGCTACGAAAGTCATACCACCTCTGACGGGCTTATGCTTGAAGTAGACAGTATTGACTACCGCAAAGAGGTGACACGTGTATACGGCCGTCTCACCGGACGGCCGCACACATCCGGACGGATTGACGGAGCCACACTCGACGGCATACAATGCAGCGATATGGAAGGAGTGGATTTCAACCGATATTTTCAGTGGGAAGAAGACGGGCAGATACCAGTAGAACTTGACTTCCCTCCTGTAAAAACGAAAAAAAACGTAAACAAGGCCGGTGGCATCATAGAACTCTACACACCACGCGGCAAGAGTCAGATATCATTCAACAAGACTCCTAAGAAATAACATCTATAAGCACCATCATTATCACACACAACATTTCATGAAACTATGCATAACGGAGAAACCGAGCGTGGCCAAGGACATAGCCGAGATACTCGGAGCCAAGGTGAAACGCGACGGCTATTTCGAGGGAGGTGACTATTGTGTCACATGGACCTTCGGCCATCTCTGTATGTTGAAAGAGCCCCATGACTATAGCGAGGGATGGAAAAGATGGTCGCTCGGAGTACTTCCGATGATTCCGTCAAAATTCGGAATAAAACTCATTCCACAACAGAGTTACGAGCAACAGTTCAAGGTGATCGCCGAACTCTCGTCAAAAGCAGATGAAATCATCAACTGTGGTGATGCCGGACAAGAGGGAGAACTGATACAGAGATGGGTGATGCAGAAAGCCGGAGTGAAATGTCCGGTGAAAAGACTATGGATTTCGTCGCTGACCGATGAATCGATACGCGAAGGATTC
Source organism: uncultured Duncaniella sp. (assembly GCA_910586305.1). Classification (GTDB taxonomy): domain Bacteria; phylum Bacteroidota; class Bacteroidia; order Bacteroidales; family Muribaculaceae; genus Duncaniella. The sequence continues at coordinate 32,483 of CAJUGS010000028.1, read as the reverse complement.
AGCAACCTCGAACCGGAATCAAAGTTTGACAACCTGTATTATGCCGGACTATCACGCGCTATAGGCGACTGGATACTCGGAATGAACGGCACACGCCTTTATTCTCTGAAGTATTCCTCTCCAGGCAACGTGCTTTCAATAGGCAGAGTGCAGACCCCTACCCTCGCACTGATAGTACAACGACATTTCGAGATTGTCAACTTCAAGTCCGAAGACTTTTGGGAGTTGAAATCCATATACCGTGACACCACGTTCAACTCCACAGCAGGTCGATTCAAGAAACAGGAGGAGGCCGAGGCCGCAATCGAAAGCATCCGCGGAAAGGAGATGGTGATCAAGGATGTGCAGGAAAAGAAAGGGCGTGAGTCTGCACCGAGACTTTTCGACCTGACTTCGCTACAGGTTGAGTGTAATAAGAAGTGGGGATGGACCGCTGACGAAACTCTGCGACTTATCCAGTCGTTATATGAAAAGAAAGTCACGACCTATCCACGTGTTGACACAACATATCTTAGCGAGGACATATACACGAAAATACCACAGACACTGCGTGCAATGTCACCTTATGCTCCGCTGACCGCCCCATTGCTCGAAAGCAAAATTCCTAAGAGTAAAAAGGTTTTTGACAACGCGAAAGTAACAGACCACCATGCCATAATCCCCACTGGACAGGCTCCGAATATGCTCGTTGGTGACGAAAGGAAGATGTACCATCTTATAGCGCTTAGATTTATAGCGGTATTTTATCCCGACTGCGAGTTTCTCACAACGACGGTGACTGGCGAGGTGGACAAATACACTTTCCGAGCAAACGGAAAAGTCATCACGTCGCCAGGATGGCGAAAGGTGCTTGACAACCAGCAAAAGGAGGAACAGAAGGAGGGCGACGATGACCGTATACTTCCACCGTTCAACGTGGGAGAACACGGTCCGCAGGAACCTTCGCTCGTCAAAAAAGCCACCCAGCCTCCAAAATACTACACAGAAGGCACCCTGCTGAGAGCGATGGAAAGTGCCGGAAAGACAGTTGATGACGAGGAACTGCGTGAGGCAATGAAGGAGAACGGTATCGGACGTCCGTCAACCCGTGCCGCGATAATCGAGACGCTGTTCAAACGCAAATATATACACCGCAAAGGAAAATCCATAATGGCTTCACCGGCCGGAATAGAGCTTATAGGCACCATACACGAGGAACTGCTCAAGAGTGCCAAACTCACAGGTCTATGGGAAAACAAGTTGCGCAGAATAGAACGCGGTGAATATGCTGCCTCAGGGTTTATCGAGGAACTCAAAGTATTGATGAACGAGATAGTCATAAATGTACTGAGCGACAATACCCACGGCAAAATCAATGTCGGCCCGGGGCCTTCGTCTGCCTCTGGAGCAGGCCATGGCAACCAAGACAAGCCAACTCCTACAAAGCCGAGAGCACCACGCACCACAAAATTTGAACAGGTAGAGTGTCCGGAATGCGGACAAGGACATATTCTGAAAGGAAAAACGGCATATGGATGCAGTCGATTCAGAGAAGGATGCACACTACGACTCCCTTTCACTGATTATCCTGACAATCTCACTCCGGCAAAACTGAAAAAGCAACTTGAGAAGAAGAAAAAGCGTTAATAGCTGATATGCGTATTATAAGTCCACGGGCTGCAGATGTATCTGCAGCCCGTGGACTTATAATACGCATTCTCGTTTATCCTTTGAACGGAGGAGGAGTAACCTCGGTGGGTGTGACATCTTCCACATCATCAACTTTGTCAGTCGGAGTGTCGGTCCCATCGGTGACGTCGTCCTCAGATTTGTTGTCATCGGCATTACCTTCATTGGCAAGACGGGCAGCGTCACGTTCAGCCTGCAACTGCATGATTTCCTCGGTTCGAGACTTCCACTGACGGGGACCGAAAATCTCTTTTAAATCCTCGGAATACATGACTTCCTTGGTGAGAAGAGTCTCAGAAAGTCTTGCATGGCCATCCTTATGGGCAAGTATGATAGCCTTAGCGCGTTCATATTGCTCATTAATTATACGCGACACTTCCTTGTCTATAAGAGCTGCTCGCTCACCGCCATAAGGTTTCGAGAAGCCGTATGCCTGACCGCTTGAGTCGTAATAACATACATTCGGAAGCTGCTCGCTCATTCCATAATAGACCACAATCGCATAGGCCATCTTTGTGACTTTTTCAAGGTCATTGAGCGCACCGGTCGATATCTGACCGATTACAAGCTCCTCTGCGGCACGACCTCCAAGGGTCATACACATCTGGTCAAGCAACGCCTGAAGAGGAGTAATCTGACGCTCTTCCGGCATATACCATGCTGCACCGAGAGCCATTCCTCTGGGGACAATGGACACCTTGACCATTTCGTTGGAATATTCCAGGAACCACGATACGGTGGCGTGGCCTGCCTCGTGAATGGCAATTGCCTTCTTTTCTTCGGCAGATATAATCTTCGAACTGTGCTCGAGACCGCAAATAATACGGTCAATCGCAGCCATGAAACTTTCGCGGTCAACAGTCTTCTTGTTGTTACGGGCAGCAATAAGAGCCGCTTCGTTGCAGACATTTGCTATATCTGCTCCGGAGAAACCGGCTGTCTGGCGGGCCATGACCTCAACATCCACAGTTTCATCTTTCTTTATATTGCGAAGGTGCACATTGAAGATTTCAATACGATCCTTCAACTCGGGCAAATCAACTGTAATCTGACGGTCAAAACGTCCGGCACGAAGCAACGCCTTGTCAAGAATATCGGCACGGTTTGTGGCAGCAAGAATAATCACACCGCTGTTGGAACCAAAACCGTCCATCTCAGTGAGAAGCTGGTTGAGAGTATTCTCACGTTCATCATTGGCACCCATATTGGGATTTTTACCACGTGCACGCCCCACAGCATCGATTTCGTCGATGAAAACAATACACGGAGCTTTTTCTTTAGCCTGTCGGAAAAGGTCACGGACACGCGAAGCGCCCACACCTACAAACATCTCGACAAAATCAGAGCCTGACATAGAGAAGAACGGTACATTTGCTTCTCCAGCAACAGCCTTGGCGAGAAGAGTCTTACCGGTTCCCGGAGGACCTACAAGAAGTGCTCCCTTGGGTATTTTTCCTCCAAGATCGGTATAACGCTGAGGATTGCGAAGGAATTCCACAATTTCGCGAATCTCGGTCTTTGGCTCGGTTAGACCGGCAACATCTTTAAATGTGACGTTTGTTGCCTCGCCCTTCTCAAACACCTTGGCCTTTGATTTACCAACATTAAACACTCCTCCCGGGCCACCGCTACCGGAGCTACCGGACATACGTCTCATGATGAAAAACCAGAAGACAATGAGGAGAATAAATGGGCCGAATGTCCATAATACAGATGTATAATCAGACGATTTCTCATAGTTTACCTCGCCTTTAAACTTGCCTTCCGAACGCCACACGTCAATCTGGTCCTGCAGCTTGTCGGCCGAAGGAATATCAGTGACAATATAGGCGACAGTTCCCTTGCCAGACTGGTACTGGCTCTCGTGGAAGATTGTCCGTGCAAGTGAGTCTGAGAGAACACCTTCGGCCTTATTGGTATTTGTAAAGACAGTAATCTTATCGACACCTCCCGTACCAACATACTGCTCAAACTTAGTGAAGCTGACATCCTTGGTGAGAGAATTATTGTCAATATACAGCATTCCGAGAAGGAACACTATTATTATAGCATAAGCCCAGTACATACTGAACTTTATGCCTTTCTTAGGTTTGTTTGGATTGTCCATTTATTAATCGAGATCAGGTATTTCAGTAATGGCTGCATCACACCATAGACCCTCAAGGTCATATAGCGAGCGTGTCTGGGGAGTGAACACATGGACCATCGTGTCGCCATAGTCTACAACAATCCACGAGGAACTGCCATAACCATCGTAATTATAAGGCTTTACACGATCATGTTCGAGCAAATAGTCACGAATATTGTCGGCAATAGCCGCAACATTCTGGCTGGATGAGCCTTCGCATATAACGAACCGCGATACAGCCGCGCTCTCGATAGCGCTGAGATCAACAACTGTGATTTTACGGCCCTTACGGTCGCGTATGGCTTCTATGATTTCGGGGAGGAGGTCCTTGCCGTGGTTTGTCATGTAATGATTTATTTGTGAAGAATGTTTCTTTATATGAGTTTCAAGCCGCAAAGGTAGGAAATTTTGGCTTCAAACCATGATTCTTTAAAAACATTAACAACCTTTCGGTGCGAATGGTTTACTCTGACAGCGACACTCCGGCTACAGCACCTATACGTGCCTTGATTTCAGGCCTAAGATCAAGCGGTAGTGAGAGAGTGATGGAGCAAGTGTTGTCGAATTCTTGTGACGCAATACTCACCGGCTCTGATACAGCATAGGCCTTCACAAGTTTCATCACCTCATTCATGGAAAGATACGGGAATGTGAACGTCAGCACCGACATCTCACGGCCTTCTACGATGCCAGCCTCTTCAAGAGCCATTCTTGCCGCTTCGCGATAAGCGGTAATCAGTCCGGAAGTACCCAGCTTGATACCTCCGAAATAACGTACTACGATGACAACAACATCAGTAAGCCCCATCGAATTTATCTGTCCAAGAATAGGCTTGCCTGCGGTTCCGGATGGTTCTCCGTTGTCGGAAGAGAGATATGTAAGTCTGTCGGCACCTACCATATAGGCCCAGCAGACGTGGCGCGCATCATGGTACTCATTGGCATATAATGCAATGGTATCTTTGGCATCGTCAACCGAAGCGACAGGAAGTGCAAATGAAAGGAAACGGCTCATCTTTTCGCGATAAACCGCCTCTCCTGTCTTTGGTATGGTGAGAAAACGTGCCATCTCTCTATAAGTGAATACATAAAAGAATCATGACGGGACAGAGTGTCTCAATCCCGCCTGATTCTATAATCTGCAATTAGATAATCAGCATTGAGTCGCCATATGCGCCAAACTTATATCCTTCCTTGACAGCCTTCTTATAGGCATCCATGACGAGGTCATAGCCTCCAAAGGCACAAACCATCATAAGCATGGTGGAATAAGGGAGGTGGAAGTTGGATACAAGCGCATCGGTTACAGTGAAGTCATAGGGCGGGAAGATAAACTTGTTGGTCCATCCGGAATATGTCTTCATATGACCACCCATGCTGACGGAGCTGGCAATAGCACGAAGAACTGATGTTCCGACCGCACAGACACGGTGACCGGCATCCTTGGTGGCATTCACTGTGTCCACAAGCTCCTGTCCGGCCTCCATCTCCTCAGAGTCCATCCGGTGCTTGGTGAGATCTTCCACATCAATTTCGCGATAATTTCCAAGTCCACTGTGAATGGTGATAAAAGCCTCATTCACGCCCTTGATTTCAAGCCGTTTGAGCAGCTCGCGTGAAAAGTGCAGACCTGCTCCGGCTGTAATCACAGCCCCTTCTTTTTTCGCGTAGATGGTCTGATAACGGTCCGAATCATCATTGCTGGCCTCTTCCTTAATATAATAAGGCTGGGGATTGGCACCAAGACGATAAAGCTCTTTCTTGAACTCGTCATGATCTCCGTCGTAGAGGAATCGCAGCGTTCGTCCGCGCGACGTGGTATTGTCGATTACTTCGGCCACCATGTTGTCATCGTCACCGAAATAGAGCTTGTTTCCGATACGTATTTTTCTCGCAGGCTCTACAAGGACATCCCATAGCTTATTTTCAGCACTAAGTTCACGAATGAGGAAAACCTCTATACGTGCACCTGTTTTTTCCTTGTTACCGTAAAGCAACGCCGGGAAAACCATCGAATCGTTGTAGACGAAAAGGTCTCCGTCGTCGAAGTAATTGATGATGTCTTTGAATTCGTGATGCTCAATGGTGCCATTCTTGCGATCTACCACCATGAGACGGCACTGATCTCTCTCAGCGCCTGGATGCTGAGCGATCAAATCGTCGGGAAGACGGAATTTAAACTGAGAAAGCTTCATGTTACTTTCTAAATATTGTATTATATGGATAATGCTTTATTTTACTGACTGCTCTTCCTCCGGAAATTCCAGGGGAGCATTGCGTATAATCTCGACCACCCTCTCAATATCAAGGCAGTCGTCAATAGATACATCCCCTACCCTTGTGCGTCTGAGAGCTACAAGATGTCCTCCTGACTCAAGCGCCTTGCCGATGTCTCGGGCAAGGGCTCGTATGTATGTGCCCTTGCTGCATACAATGCGCAACGTCAGGTCCATCTTTTCGGAGTCGAAATCCACGACTTCTATCTCGTCTATTACAAGTACCTTAGGCTTCAGCTCAACCTCATGGCCTGCACGAGCCATCTTATATGCACGATGACCGTCGACCTTGCAGGCCGAAAAAGATGGTGGCACCTGTTCAATACGCCCGCGAAAAGCATGGAGCGCTTCGTCAATCAGCTGCCGTGTGATATGAGATGTAGGATACGTGCCATCGATTTCTGTCTCAAGGTCAAACGATGGCGTAGTAGCACCAAGACGAATCGTAGCCACATATTCCTTCACTCCAGCCTGGAGCTGCTCTATGAGCTTTGTGCTTTTGCCTGTAACAACAAGCATAACACCTGTGGCCAGGGGATCAAGAGTACCGGCATGGCCCACTTTGAATTTTTTGCGATGAAGACGATGCAGAAGAACTCCGCGCACCCTCTTCACAACGTCAAAGGAGGTCCACCCCAGCGGTTTGTCTATATAAAGGGTTTCTCCGGTTATAAAATCCATAGAAAATCAATTACCAAAGTATGCAGAGGATACCTGCGGCAAGACAGTAGACGGCAAACCAAATGAGTTTTCCTTTCTTGACAACCTCAATCATCCACTTGCAGGCAGCACATCCAACAATGAAAGATGCGAGGAAACCAACTACAAGAGGCAATGTGCCGACACTTTCACCCATTGCCTCGCCGGCAATTATGTCCTTCATACCTAAAAGTGCTTCGCCAAGAATGGGAATAATGACCATGAAAAATGAGAACTGCGCAATTTTATCGCGCTTGTCACCGAGCAAAAGACCGGTGGCTATGGTAGTACCCGAACGGCTGAGACCGGGAAGTACAGCTACAGCCTGAGCACAACCGATTATAATAGCATCAAGCCAAGTAATCTCGTGTCCTCTGATATGAGCCTTTTTCTCACGGTCAGGATTGCGGAAAAAGTAGGCGAAACTAAGCAGGCAGGCTGTAACCAGAAGGCATATTCCAACCATCAACAGTCCACCGCCGAAGAACTGCTCCACAAAATCCTTGAAGCACAAGCCGACAATAGCCACCGGAATGCACGAAAGAAGGATTTTGCAAACATAAAAGAAATTATCGTCGCGCGCTACAGTGAAGAACGACTTACAGAGAGGAAGGAACTCCTTCCAAAGTACGACAATGGTACTGAGCACTGTCGCTACATGAAGTACAACATCAAACTGAAGAGCATCAGCCCCAGACAAATCAAGACCGAGAATCTCACGAAAAATTTCGAGATGTCCGCTCGAGCTGATAGGAAGATACTCGGCAAGTCCCTGTACAATACCGAGAATAAGTGCGTCTAACCAATCCATATATTAGTCTTTTTTACCTTTTGGAGAATACATGATTCCAACCCCCATAAATATGAAGCCAAGAAAAGCAATTGTCGGACCAACCACTATGCGACGGGCTGAAAATATGTCGGGGTTAAACTCGCCCCAGTCACTTGCCCCTCCTGTCATCAGAAGAAAGCCGAGCACAATCATCACACCGGCTATCGCCATGAGAATGAAGTTAGATCTCACAAGCGGTCGCTGCGACTCGGACTCCTTGTCAAGGATGTCCTGCAAACGCTCTGCTCCAACTCCCGAAGGGCGGCCTTTTGAATTGTCGATTTTGTTTTTTGTATCCATTGGATCTATTTGAAAAGTTCGTCGTAAGAGAGACTGAGATAACGGTTGGCAGCAAATAGCGCCGCCACAAAACATATGACAACGCCGGTGACAACAGCTCCACACATAACAATACAAGCATCCACCCACGTAATCACCGAAGCCATAGTGAAATCAAGCGATCTGCAATAAAAAACCAGAATGGCTATGATGCCTGAAGCTATGAGACCGGCAACAAACCCGTTGACAACATTCTCTATCAGAAACGGTCGACGGATGAAAGCAGACGTAGCACCCACGAGCTTCATGGTGTGAATGAGAAAGCGTCTTGAATACACCGCCAGACGGACCGTATTGAAAATCAGCACAAACGACACGATCAGCAATCCGGCTCCGACAATCAGAAGGGTGAGTGTGACACTGGACAGAGTTGAATTCACACCTTCAATCAATTCGGAATTATAAGTTATGTCATTAACCGCAGGAAGCAACCCCACAGGTGCTGCAAGCATCAATATGCTATCCGGATGCGCATAGGAGGAAGTAACATGGACCTCAAGCTCAGGCATGAATGGATTTACCTGCGCAAGTTTCATAATATCCTCATCCTCACCGACAATTTTCTGCCAACGATCGAGGATGACTTCCGGAGAAGAATATATGCATTCTCTCACTCCTGGGGATGATTTAATACCATCAGACACAGCAGATATGTCCGACGCTGTAGCATCGTTGTTAAATATCACCACGAAGCCCATATTCTCTTTTACGGATTCTGTGACCTTATTGGCCGCTATACCGATAAATGTTGCAACTCCGAGTACGACAAGCACGAGGGCAACCGATATGGTGGCCGTAATACGGGTGCTGAAAAGAGGTATATGATGGTGATTAAATCTGCCCATTTTACTGAAAATTAGCGCAAATTTACAACCTGTGAAACCCTATGTCAAGAGCACGGCCTTGTTTTAACTTTTATTAACCCAAGCGTGGCTTTCTCACAACAATTCCATAGGAAGAGTTATGGACGGTATCTCCGACCCCTCGGGAGTAATTGTCAACTTCACTTCTCCGGGGTTATGTCCAGCGCGCAAAATCACGACACAGGTCCCCCTATAGAGACTCCGGGTATCGCCAACAGTCAATTCAGACGAAGACATATCGCCATTTATGACTCCGACAATGCGAGCCGGTCCTTCTACCGCAAAATGCAACTTAATATCTGCTCTAACGTCAATTCTCCCATCGGCATCTGCAGCAGTCACACGAATATGCTGAAGATCACGGCCATCTGAACTCCAATCGGGATTGTCGATCTCTGCAACCAGCCCCACAGCCCTACCCGAACTAATCTCTATGAACCGCCACAGGTTCTTCTGACCCATAATTATACGCCCTCGCCTCGACTGTGTCACCCATACAGACAATGTCACGCCACAGTATCCTGTTACGCACACTTGAATCCAATCGATTATTTAACCGTCTACCAAGACTTCTTCCGCCAACGATAAGCTCCACCTCGTTGGCATTGGTGAAGGTGTAGATATCACGTCGGGATCCCGTAGTATAATCCCAGCCTGAGGACAACTGCTTAGTACCGACCTTTACATCGTTCCACACATCATTACTCTCACTTTCCACCATAGCAATACGAACCAACGGTTCATCCGGGCGGAATATACTTCGAAGGAAGTAGGCCATCGGCTTGGGTTCAAGCGACACATCAAAAACGCCATTAGTCCACCCCTTTGCCGGCCATCCTTGAGATTCTCCGAAATAGTCAATCATACCCCAATAGGCCAACCCTACCACACGATCAAGATCCATATCGAAATAATTGGGTCCCATATTGGAGGTATTTGCTTCACTCTGATAGAAAATCATCCACGGGAAATTCCTTGAATCTCCGGGGAAATATCCATACCTATAATTATATGAAGCAATGTCTGTGACAAGCGCAAGCGGAGCTGGTAGACTATCGGTCATTTCATTGCGTCCACGAGGGTGCATCGCAACTGTGACCGGACGAGTATTGTCATAGCGATTGAGAAGCGTCTTCTGTAGTTTATAAGGAGTAACCCCCCAGTCGTTAAACGGCAAATCGGAAATCATCTGCAATTCATTACCCAGACTCCACATCACCACTGATGGATGATTACGGTCACGGCGAATCCATTCAGGAATGTCGTGACTCCAACGATCCATCCATTCAGTACGACCTCCCGATGATTTACGAGTCCATTTGTCATACAATTCATCGACAACCAGAATCCCATAACGGTCACACAGGCTTAGGAACGACTCACTATAGGGGTTATGTGACGTGCGTATGTGATTAAAGCCAAACTCCTTCAATAATCTTATGCGCTTTTCTTCTGCAGCCGGATAAGCACACGCGCCCAAAGCTCCAAGCGTGTGATGATTGGCTATTCCTTTGAGCAATAATTTCTTCCCGTTGAGCCTAAATCCGAATTCAGGCGAATAATCTATACTGCGTATGCCAAAATGCTGTTTGACGCAATCAGCCACACTACCATCCGGACGATATAAGGTCGCAACAATAGTATATAGTTCCGGATTGCTCACATCCCATAACCTTATATTTTCAAGACGTATACTATCAAGCCTCAACTCACGCACCCGAACATTACGACGAAACCTATGGGTCGTGACCTCCGAGTATACGTTGACTCCTTCCGGATCAATAACATCAACACCCACCGTCAACTCTTTTTCACCTTTTATATATGTGGCAATCTCACCATCTACAACTATGGATGCAGCATCGGCTGACACGTCGGGAGTTGTAATATGAAGCGGATGCCGAGTGAAGTAGAGGCTCGGATCAGTGACTATAAAACTAACATCGCGATACAGCCCAGCTCCTGTATACCAACGAGAGTTACCAGGGTTTCCAGTTTCAGCTTTCACAGCAATGACATTTGGACGATCGAAAAGCAGCAGGCCTGACAAATCTATTTCAAAGCCAAGATATCCGTAGTCCGTTGAGATATACATCGCCAACAAGCATTATGCCTTCAAAATCTATTAACACCCGGCGGTCTCTCCACTCTGCCGGAGGTGTGAATTTCTTTCTATACCATCCACATCCCATCTCCTTGAATCCACGTGCGCTAAGTCGGCTCTTGATATTGGCTGCCGGATTTGAGACATCAGGTCTTTCATCAGGAGCAGGCTCAACCCACGGCTGATACACTTGAAAGTCATGAGGAAGGTCCACCGACTCCCAACCGGAGTCATCAAAATCTACCGATTCAGCACCATTGCACTCTCCGGACTGAAATAACCATCCATAATTGGCCGACTCAACAATGCGTGGGGATGACACGGATAAACAGCAGATTTCTGAAGCGCACAACCTACCCGCCGAAATAGACCAAACTATCACCACCGATAGGACAAACTCTACAAATCGTCTCAATTGATTCATATTCCATTTACAAATGAATAAGGGGACTGAAAATCCATCCCCCTACACACAAAGGTAGTGAAAAAACGCACAATATCAAAACAGCAACCAGACTCTGCTCTAATCAAAGTGTTGGAATATCCGCGGAAACTCCGCACCACTGACACGTTGTCTGATTCACACCATTTTTAGTCCTACAATAGATATAATCAATGTGGTAATAAAAAACACGCGCCAGAATCCGGTAGGTTCGTCAAAAAAAATTATACCCACCAACACTGCACCAACAGCACCTATACCGGTCCAGACAGGATACACTGTCCCGATAGGAATCGACTTAGCTGCCTTGGACATCAAAAACATACTTAAAGACAGAGCCACCAAAAAACCGGTCCACCACCAATATTGTTCAGGGCCGGTGGTAGTTTTAGTCTTACCGAGACAAAATGTAAACCCGACCTCCATTAGACCGGCTATTATAAGTATAATCCAATTCATAATACATATTATTTCATTGCAAAATTAATGATAATACACTCTATTTCACTTATCATTTGATAATTTCATATCTTTGCAAGATGGAACTTCGAGATATTTTATCAAGGCTATACCCTTTGACCGGCAAATCACTTGAACACCTCATAGCCATAGCCGACGAACTTGATGTGAGACGCAACACAATCATAATCAAAAGCGGTGTGATAGAGCGCTATATCTATTTTGTCAAGAACGGCATAGTTCGTGCCTTCTTCAATGCCGACGGTCGTGAAGTGACATTCTGGATTGGAGAAGAGGGCTCCGTTGCCTTGTCGATGGAAAGCTATATAAACAACCGCTGTGGATACGAAACAATAGTGACCCTTGAAGATTGCACGTTATACCGCATTGACTCAAAAGCACTAAACCACCTGTATGAAACAGACATACACATAGCCAACTGGGGGCGAAAGTTGGCTGAAAGAGAAATACTACGTGCAGAAAGATGCCTCATGCCATTGCTTTTTACTACGGGAGCCAAGCGGTATGCACAACTGCTAAAGTCCAACCCAGGTCTTCTTAACCGTATTCATCTCGAACACTTAGCCAGCTATCTTGGCGTAACCCCTGTGAGCCTCAGTCGCATCAGAAGTACACTAAGAAATTCCAAATAAACAGGAGGGGCCTGTGGCATAAGCAATCCTTACACACAGGCCCCTCAATGTTGTCGGCTTATTTTATCTACAAACTCTTGTCAATCAGTCGCCCATTGTACGAAGGAGTTCGTCGTTGTCTGATGTCCGTTCCATACGGTCCTTGATGAATTCCATAGCCTCGATAGAATTGCGATCGCTCAGGAAACGACGGAGAATCCACATTCGGTTGAGAGTTTCATTGCGAAGCAGAAGGTCGTCGCGACGTGTGCTGGACGCCATAATATCGACCGCGGGGAACACACGCTTATTGGATAGCTTCCTGTCAAGTTGAAGTTCCATATTACCTGTACCCTTGAACTCTTCGAAAATAACCTCATCCATCTTAGAGCTTGTCTCGGTGAGTGCTGTGGCTATAATGGTGAGCGAACCGCCACCCTCTATGTTACGGGCAGCACCAAAGAATCTCTTTGGCTTCTGGAGAGCGTTGGCATCCACACCACCCGAAAGAATCTTTCCGGAAGCAGGCGCACAAGTGTTGTATGCACGGGCAAGTCGGGTGATCGAATCAAGCAGAATCACTACATCATGACCACACTCCACCATACGCTTGGCCTTCTCAAGCACAATCTGCGCTATTCTCACATGGCGATCGGCAGGTTCGTCAAATGTCGAAGCTATAACTTCCGCATTCACACTACGACTCATGTCGGTCACCTCTTCAGGACGTTCGTCAATAAGAAGAATCATGATGTATGTCTCCGGATGATTCTCGGCAATTGCATTGGCTATATCCTTGAGCAGAATGGTCTTACCGGTCTTCGGCGGAGCCACAATAAGTCCTCGCTGACCTTTGCCTATAGGCGAGAACATATCCACTACACGTGTGGATATATTGCTGCTGCGACCTGAGGTGAGATCAAATTTCTCATCCGGGAAAAGAGGTGTGAGGTGCTCGAAAGCCACACGGTCACGGATGAACTCAGGACTGCGTCCGTTGACACTCTTTACACTTGTGAGCGGGAAATACTTCTCATCGGCCCTCGGAGGACGGACAGTGCAGTCCACAACATCACCCGGGCGAAGCCCGAATTGCTTAATCTGCTGCTGCGTTACCAGAACGTCATCCGGCGAAGGAAGATAGTTGTAGTCGCTTGAACGTAGAAATCCATGTCCCTGAGCCTCAATTTCAAGCACACCGGCAGCATCGATTATATCATCGAAATTATATTGCTGATAACGTTCCTGCTGCTCCTTATCACGATTTTTATTTTTCTTATTTTTTTTACCCTGTCCAGGCTGCTGGGGCATTCCGGGTTCGGCAATAACCACAGGCGCGGGAGGTGTGATGGGACGCTGCTCCTTCTCCTTAATTGCCATCTCACGCTCACGTTCTGAGCGGGGAGCAAAAGTGCGTCCACCGGCGCGCGGAAAGAATGACCCAAAGGATGCATCCTTACCAGGACGGAAATCCCTACGCTGACGATCAGGGCGAGATTGGTTTTCAGACATCTCATCAATAAAACTGGCATCAATCTGCTGGTCTTCTTCCGGGAGATGCTGTCCGGGACGAATGAACACTCCGTGACGGGGACGGTCGGATACCGGTCGATCAGTGTTGTCAGCTTCACCAATCTTATCCTGAGCCTGAACTTCCTCCGGCTGTGCAGCTGGAAGCGCCAGCATGGGCGCATCGGCCTCAGTCGGCTCCGAAGTCTGACGAACAGACTCATCGGCATTCTGCTCAGAAACCTGCTCGGTTTTCTGTTTTGGCTTACGGCCTCGTTTCTTTGGTTGGGGTGCAGGAGCTGTCTCAACAGCATCCTCAGCAGGTTCACTCTTTGGCACTGAAACTTCAGTCTGATTCTCATCAGCTGCCAATTCAAGCTGCACTTCGGCTTTCTGCTTTGGCTTACGGCCTCGTTTCTTTGGTTGTGGTGCTGGAGCCACTTCTACGGTCTCCTCGGTATTTTCTGGTACGTTTGAGTCAGCCGGTTGTTGTTCCTGCTCGGCCACGGCGGCCTTCTTGCGCGGAGTTCTTTCTCTCGGCTCCTTCTTGGCACGCCTTGATTTTTCTGGCGAAGCAGCTGCCTGTGCAGCATGATCGTAGGCTTGTTTATCAAGGATTGCATAGACAAGGCTTTCTTGATCGGCTCCGTCAATCTTGCTTACACCGGTCTCGCGGGCTACGTTTTGAAGCGCGGCCTCGTCCATTTTAAATAGTTCTTCTAAATTGTACATCTATATATTATAGGTATAATTGTTCGTCGTTTTTCCGTAAACACGTGATGCATATGGGGTATAGCGTGTGTGCCGTCCGGCATTCCGCTTCAAAGCTCTCATCGCCATAAACTTAAAGTCTGCAAGACCACAGAATGCAACCAAACATAAGCCCCAAAAAGCTGATACGGGCAGTTGTTTCAATGATTTGATGAAATGAACTCCCGTACATATACAGCAGATAGCCTTCAAGCAAGGGATATGGCAAATGGAAGTTGAATGAGATGAATATACCGAGTCCACAATTAAGGGTAAAACCTACCCAGTTGTCGGCAAACCTCGGTGGGGGTTGGAAATAAGCGAGAGATTGGAACGGAGGAACGAATTGCAACCTGTCCCTCACTCAAATCTCGCACAAAATTACCAACATTTTTATACAAAAACAAATTTAAAACACTTTTTGTTTCGTGTCAGTAAAAAAAACAGATAATAGTATTGTAAATAATCGACTTGTTGTATCTATATTTGTGTTTCCAATTCAATATGACTTATGACTGAAAAAGAAAAAATGATGAACGGCATGATATATGATGCCAACTATGACACACAGCTCATTGAAGAACGCCTGAATTGCAAAGAGATGTGTCACGACTACAACAATCTTCGCCCACGAGACACAGCCGGACGAGAGAGTCTTCTACATAGGTTGCTGGGAGAAGTGAAGGGAAATATACTGATCGAACAACCTTTCTATTGCGACTATGGCTACAACATCAAAGTGGGTAGAAACTTCTATGCCAATCACAACCTCGTGATTCTCGATGGTGCTACCGTGACGTTTGGCGACAATGTATTCATCGCTCCAAATTGTGGCTTCTACACGGCCGGACATCCGATTGACGCCAATGACCGCAACAAAGGACTTGAATATGCACGCCCAATCAATATAGGCAACGATGTTTGGATAGGAGCCGACGTATCAGTACTTCCAGGAGTGACAATAGGTGATAATTGCGTGATAGGAGCCGGAAGTGTTGTGACAAGAAATATACCAAGCAACTCCGTCGCCGTCGGCAATCCATGCAGGGTAATAAAATCCATCCCGCCGAAATGACATACGGACAGAAGGATTCGAAAGTATTCTTAGAAGAATATCGTTCTATAGCCCAACCTCGCCATCGGAAGCCTGGGTAATAGTTATTCGTTTTTTTATGTCACCTAAAACAACCGTAAGTTCGCACGAGCGAGATTCAGGAGCATCGTTGGCTGCAATCATGATGTCGACCTTCGTGGCAGGAATGGTTGTCGCATAAAGCAACGAACTCTTCAACGTCACCCAATCAGCATCACAAACAGGTGCAACCGTCCCGCCAGAATGAACAAATACAAGAGAAATCTCAGAGGCAGATGCATCAACCTTAATACCATCCGAGATCATATCGTTTGAATATTTGTCAAATCCTGATATATATACTTCTTCCACTGCTTCTTCATGACACGATGAGGCAAAAAACAATGATATAACGAGAGAGGATACAAGCAAAAACCTATTCATTGGTGTTAGATATGAGTCGATACAAAATTACAAAAAAATATCAATAGACATCGCTTTCAAAGCTTTTTTATTATAATTTTGTAACTTTACAAATATAAAACAGAATATAAGTTGGAAATGCCAATGTGGAATCCGTGGCACGGCTGCCATAAAATCAGTGCCGGATGTCGCCACTGCTATGTGTACCGCGAGGATGCAGCTTTCGGTTCCCCTACTCCGTCAAACGTGGTTAGACGTACTGCGTCATTTGACCTGCCGCTAAAGCGGGATCGTCACAAGAACTACAAATTTCCGACCGGGACGACATTCGGGCTGTGTTTCACGTCCGACCTTCTTATCGAAGAAGCAGACGAATGGCGAAGCGAGATCTGGGATATCGTGAGGGAAAGAAATGACTGTACGTTTCTCTTTTTCACAAAACGTATTGACCGCCTTACATCCTGCCTGCCTTCAGACTGGGGCAACGGATATGAAAACGTGACCGTGGGATGTACTGTAGAAAACCAGGACAGAGCAGATAGGAGACTTCCTATATTCCTCTCCTCACCGCTACGCCATCGGATTATTGTGGCAGCTCCGCTTCTGGAAAGAATCGATCTACGTCCATGGCTTGACCCTTCGCTAATCAATGAAGTCACCGTCGGAGGTGAATCAGGCAAATACGCCCGTCCGCTTCACTTTGATTGGGTCACGGATATGCAGCGTCAATGCAATGAATGCGGAGTAGCCTTCACCTTCCATCAGACAGGCTCCTATCTCGTCAAAGACGGTCGTCAATACCATATTCCGCGTGAGCACCAGCATTCCCAAGCAAAAAAGGCAGGCCTCAACACGATAATATGACATATCATACCCCGGAATGACGCTATTGCATTCCGGGGTATGACTATCTTAGATACCTAAAGTCTGGATTATCTGCCACCGGCAACAATCATATCACGGATGAGATTGTTCAATTCCTTCTCACCGCAAAGTTGCTCAAGTGTGATATGCATACGGTAGCGCCAGTAGTGACGCGGATTAGCGGGAATATTAATCAGTTCCTCTCGCGGATCCTGACGACGAATCACTCCGTCTATTGACAACCAATCCTGCAACGGAAGTATGCATAGCATTGAGGGCGACTTGAGATGGAGGTCGAGAATTTTACGACAAACCCAAGGTTCGGCATAGCGTGGAGCCTCTCCGGATTCATGCAGCACCTCGTTGAAAAATCTCTGAGTCACAGCCGGATCAGCCTCCCACCAACGGCGTATGCCATCCATATCATGAGTAGATGTCGTGCATACGGAATAATAGGGATAGCCCCATGTGTTGCCAAACGCAGCCTGTGGATCCTTCGGCATACGCTGTATTTCGAGCACAAGAATCTCCAATGCGCTCATAACAGCAGGCACACAAGCCGGAATCATACCGAGATCCTCAGCACAAACAAGCATTTCTGTGGCATCAATGAGCGGTGGCATCTTCCACATAGCCTTATCATACCAGAAATCATTGTTACGGCGATAGAAGAAATCATTGTATAGACGGTTGAAACACCATTTCTCATAATCGTTGAGCGCACGATACTGATATGTATACTGTGCAGATATGCGAGGGTGATATTTACCCTTCTCATAAGGATCCTCTATAAATAGCACATCGTCAATGAGACCGAGAAGGGCATTGCATATACTGTCGTTCTTGTCATTCTTCTCCTTGCCGTTGAAATAATCAACAACTTTGCGTTGTGTGTCAAATTCATCGCGCAGACGATAGCGCCCATACCCTTCATCAACGAGATAATTATCACGACATTCGTCGGTCCACTCGCCAAAGAAGTCTCCGATCATCCATTCCTGTATGTACGGACGAGTCTGGCGCTCGACATCAAGCCAGAAATCATAGGAATTACGCATTTCATCTGGACTGAACGGTAATGCCCTGTTGAAAATCCCGAGCAGACCATGAACAGCATTCATCGGAATCTGCCAGATACGGAAAAATCCCAGCACATGGTCAATACGATAAGCATCGAAGTATTCTGCCATCTTGCGGAAACGGGCTTTCCACCATGCAAAACCATCTTTTGCCATCTCCTCCCAATTGTAGGTCGGGAATCCCCAATTCTGTCCGAGCACAGAAAAATCATCCGGCGGAGCACCTGCCTGACAGTCGAGATTAAAGAGTCTCGGCGAAATCCAGGCATCCACGCTGTGACGTGATATACCGATGGGGATATCACCCTTGATGGCCACACCATGAGCGCGGGCATAGTCGTGAACCTCGCGCATCTGACGGTCGAGATGATATTGTATATAGTATACATAGTCTATCTCGCTCCGATGCTCTTTTATAAACTCTCCTACCTTATCTGCATTATAATCGGCATACTCTCCCCAACGGCTCGTATCAGGAGTGCCATTCAAATCGCGAAGCACACAGAAAGCGGCATATGGGGTAAGCCAGCTCTCGTTACGGGAAATAAATTCTCGGAACTCGCCGGTAGCCATATCCGATTTGCCATTCTGGGCAAAAAGCTCGCGAGTATATTCGTTTTTTGCCTTGTTGACCCTCTCATAATCAACATGGCCAAGACTATTCAATTCCCTGGCAAGATTTTCAAAATAGCGGACACGCTCCGGATTCTCAAGCCGTCCCATGGCCTGCAAACGCAGATACATGGGATGAAGAGCAAATGTAGAGTTGGCATTGTATGGATAAGAATCAGTCCATGTTCCGGTCATAGTGGTATCATTGATCGGTAGCACCTGTACGAAGTTCTGTCGTGTTGCCACCGCCCAGTCAACCATCTTCTTGATGTCTATGAAATCGCCGACACCAAAGTCCTCATCGGAACGTAACGAGAACACAGGAATAGCGACACCCGCTCCACGCCAAGGTGTGAGAGGATTAACAAGACGCTGGCCTGCATCAATGACACTCTCCGTCGGTTCGACAGACACAGGCAACACAAACGCGCGATTGTCTCTGCCCTCCCAAGCCACTACATCTCCTGTGGCTTTCTTTATGATCAGGAATTTATACTCCGACTCAGGTTTTATTGACGACAGCGGTATATTGACCTTCCATGTCGGATATTCGGCATCGCTCATGCGCAGGGCTTTCGAGGTATCCCAAGAGCCCATCACATCTCCCTCTCCACTCACGGCAACCACCTCGTCTGGAGCCACCATAGGAGCGTCAACAGCGAGAGTCAGCATACCGGCAGAAGCAAACACCGCCCTTTCACGGTTTCCGGATGGACGGTGACAGATACAGTCGGTGAACGCTGCGCTATAATATGGTTTATCCCAAGGCTGGTCCTGCCAACGGTCTATTATAATGTAACGATTGGAAGTGGAGTCATGCTCAAATCGACGTTGGGAGCCCCATTCACGACGCTCAGTACCATTGTCATGGCGTACAATATAACCATATGTGAATGTATTGACAGAATCAGGAATCTCCACATCCACACTCCATGTCTGCTCGCCAGAGAGACTCATTGGCACTGCAAGTACCGGATTGTTCTCGCCAAGTACTGAAAGACTTCCAGTCAGGAACAGAGATTCTCCCCATTGTGTCCGATAATTGACTTGAAAGGTTAGTTTCATAAGTATGATACAATATGCATATTAAGACTTATATTCTATTATGATGCAAAGATAGCTATTTTCACACTAATACCAAATATGTTTTATAGCATCTGGTACCGCCATTGACAATATGCCGTAAAACTATATCCTACAACATATTATTAACTACTATTATAAAATTTTACTTAATTTTTATTGTTATACCAAAATTTGTTTATACCTTTGTCGCGTTATAAGCTTCAAAAAACATAAAACACATCTATCAACAAATTTCACTAAAATGAAAAAGATTATCTCCCTCGCCATCCTCGCAGTGATGGCCTTCACTGCGTCTGCACAACTCCACATCGGTGGAACCG
The DNA here is from genome assembly GCA_910586305.1 of uncultured Duncaniella sp. Classification (GTDB taxonomy): domain Bacteria; phylum Bacteroidota; class Bacteroidia; order Bacteroidales; family Muribaculaceae; genus Duncaniella. Next base: position 12,326 of record CAJUGS010000028.1, on the reverse strand, counting down.
TAAATGCATGGCGCAATGGCTCTGAGCACGAAACCACTCTCACAATCATGCCCGAAGTTGGCTACACAATCAGCGACAACCTCATCATCGGCACTGAGATCGGCTGGAACCATTTCCACAAGAAGGGATTGAACAACAATCTCTTTGGTATAGCTCCTTATGCTCGCTATACCTTCCTGCAAAGCGGCATTGTTGGCCTCTTCGTAGAAGGTGGGTTCGATGTTTTCGCCGGAAAAACATCTTTTGAAAACGGTGGCGAATCTGATACTGCCACAACATTTGGAATCGGCTTCAAACCTGGAGCATCATTCAAGGTGAGCGAGAAAGTAACACTCGTAACCAAGTTTGGATTCCTTGGATATGAAGGTGCAAACGACGCTGCCAAGGCAGCCGGATACGACGAAGGCTGGGGTCTCCGTTTCACAGGCAACAATATCGAAATCGGTTTCTTCTACACACTCTAATCCACAGAGAAATCGAAACAACATAAAGAGAGCGACTCCGTTGCGGAGTCGCTCTCTTTATGTTGTTTACAAATTCATTGTCTGACAATATGCTTGAACCCGTTTGAACCTTGGCGCACCACATATATACCTGGCTTCACATCGATATCAGTAACGGAAACATACTGACCGAGAAAACGTCCGGAAAGATCATAAAGGTCAATCGGTCTTGACTGGTCAAGACTATCAGCCTTGAGATTATCTATACCACTCTCTCCGAGCTTGCTGTTCACAATAACCTCACGACATAATGGCAAATCAATTGAGAGCTCATGGCCAGAATACTCAGTGATATGTTCTCCGCTTTCATCAATTACTTTCACTTGCCAGCCAACCACTTCAAGAGACGGATCGGAACTTTCTCCCGTCACAGATAAGCGGCGTCCTGCAAAGAACTGACCGTCAAACCCACGGCCACACAACTCGATTCCATTGATGGCAAGGCGTATATCATCCGTCCTATCCAAATCTATTTTCAAAGATATAGACTTACCGAGTTTAAAGAAATCGGACATAGCCCCGTAGAAATACGGCACTCTTTGTTCCATCCAGCGTTTTGCATATGACAGTTCCTCCCCATAGTTCGGCCACCACGGGTTGAAAAGCGCACGATGATAGGTGTATTCACTTTTAATCACCCCATGCATCTCATCAATTTCAGCATTCACAGCACGTGCGCTCAGAAAATCGCCCAAATATACCGCACAGCGGTCAATGAAATCATCACGAAATTCCGGGACATCCATCAAACGACGGAACAACCGTGTGTGTTCCTCTTTATTTGCCCAATCAGCATCCGGGTCATAACCAGGAGTATACAGCCACTCCAATGTATTGAATTCAGGTGTTTTGTAATAGAGCCCAAGACCAAAATCAGTATCCTTGGCAATCCAACGCCAACGTCCGCCTTCAGCGGTCGGGCGCCACATCACAATATTATTCCCAGGAAAATCACGATTGTTGAAAATAATATTCATTATCATAAGGTTGGCGAATTCTCCCGTATCCATCACACGCTCATACTCATCGATTGTATGTCCTTCCTCTGTGTAGAAAGCTGTAAAAGCGTCAAGATTATCACGAGTTCCTTCCTTCAGCTCCCACCAATTCTCAAACATATCTATATCCTCCAACCCGTCATAGAACGTATAGATGTGATCTTCATTTGAACGTGGGCGAATATTGAGTATACCCTTATACTCGCCATTCACCATGAATACGGCCGGCTGCCATGGCTGCCAGTCAAGGTCGGTGTGCCGCCCCATCACACGTTGAATCAAAGCATCTCGAAAATACAAGTAATCGAAATCGTTGCCGGCATTTCGCAGGTCGATACTCTTCCAGTCGGTTAGTCCGGGAGCATCATCAGGAAAGAACTCATAGTCCAGACGTTTAGTCCCAAACCGCTTGTTGGCATAGACGACAAGCGACTTCAAAGGATTGTCACGCGAAGCACCTCCCTTGACCCTGGTTTCACAAAGCTGGTTTAACACAGCTCTTTCACCTGGTTTCATAAACAACTCGAAGTTTACGGGACGACGCCAATCCTTCTTGTAATTGGGATGATTCTGATCTTTTCCGGCCACATATATACCTATGGTACTATCGTAGAAATAGTCTGGATCAGTCACCATGGAGATAACCGGGAGTGTCATCTCTCGCGAAGAAAAGATATAACTCTGTGTGGTCGAACGCGGAGAAAGGTATCCGTCACACACAAGGACAGCTCTGACCGTTGTGGTTTTGTCGATACGCAGACCTATGCCACCTCCTCGCGAGGAACGCGTAGGCTCCTTTCCATCCACCGTATAGCGAACGACAGTTCCTTCAGGAGCACCATCAGGCACAGTAATATCGAGCGTAAATGCATCTGTCACCACGCCTCCACTGATAGAAAACACCGGGGCCGGTAGTATATCCCTGCATATTTCTCCGGTATTTGCGCTGCCTGGAGTGGGCCGGGCTTGATATCCCCATTCAGCCGCTCCGTCAGTCACACGCCCATAGGCCACGTTTGGTGCCGGCTGCTTGCTAAGACCCTCGAGTTTATCGATAGCCACACCATCTTTATACAGATACACAGCACCGTCCTTACCCGATTCAAGACGAAAATCGGTGTGAAGCCCTGTGGCAGATTTGTCACACCACACAGTGACATAGGTGCCTGGGGAAATCCTACGTGAAGGAAGACGATAGGCCTTCTTCTCCGACTTAACTCCGATCTTATATCCGCTAAGCTCGACCGTCTCCGAACCGGAATTATACAATTCGACCCATGAGTCTGGAAACTCATTTAGGTCATCCATGACGCAGTCTATGTTAGACTGCATTATTTCATTGATTACAAGCTCTCCATGGCTCGTCAGCGACGCAACGACAAGTAACGGAGCAAGAAATGTTCTGTGTTTCATGATAGGTATATAAAGTGTCAATTCGTCCGCTTTACGATTTGTCCAGATGAGTGAAGAAATGCCAAATGGCAATTCCGCCCGAGACAGATACATTGAGCGAATGTTTGGTGCCTCGCTGTGGTATTTCCAAGCATATATCACACTGGTTTACAATATTCTGTGCCACCCCGTTGACCTCATGGCCCAACACCAGGGCATATCTTCGCCCACGCTGTGGCAAAAAGTCCTGAAGTTCTATGCTACCTTTCACCTGCTCCAGACAGCACAGTGTGTAACCTTCATGCTGTAATGACTCCACACACTCCTCTGTGGAAGAAAAATAAACCCACTCGACACTTTCCTCAGCTCCAAGAGCTGTCTTATGAATCTCAGGTGCAGGCGGACAGGCAGTGATGCCACATAGAGCTATACGCTCTACCGCAAAGGCATCGCAAGTTCTGAAAATCGCGCCTATATTGTTGAGCGATCGCACATTGTCAAGCACTACCGTTAGCCTTATTTTGGGCTGACGACGGAAATGCTCCACATCCACACGGTGGAGGTCCCAGATTGTCTTCTTTTCCATATTCGCAAAAATAATCAAATAATTCCGGCTCTACAAATCTCTTAATATCCAAAAAAAGCACAAAAGAAGCATAAAACAAAAAAAGTCCCCTCTCTATCACAGAGAAGGGACTGGTCGATCATTTACTGCCTCTTGTCAGAGGCTTCCTTGATTCATTAACCGATTAGAAGCCGGGATTCTTGAATTGATCACCGGTGATGATTACGTCGGTATAGTTGGACGGTATGGGGTGAAGAGCATACTCCGACTTGAAGTAGCCTGCAAGCTCGGGGAATGTGCTCTGGAGATAGGATGCGTCCTTTAACATCCCGGTACGCTTGAGGTCAAAGAAACGTGTAAACTCTCCACAGAGCTCACGGCCACGTTCGTCGAGGACAGTGCGGATGGTAGCAGAGCCACTGAGAGCCTTAGCTCCGGCGCGCTCACGCACTTTGTTGATGTAGCCCATGGCTGCTGCACCACCGTTGAGAAGGATGTCATACTCGGCAGCAATGAGATATACTTCGGACATACGCATGGGAATTACGCCATTAAGATTACCGAAACGGCTCTTGTTGTAGTTGGCATCATAGTAGCGGCTTGAGCAATGCTTCTTAAGGAGCGGATAGAAATAACCGTAGTGGTTTTCGCCATTGCCTTTGGTCATTATTATGCCCTTGTTAGAGTCATCATATACATCCTTATATTCCACAAGGAGATAGTTTGAAGTACCCTTTGCAGCTACCTCGGCAGCATACGAATCATCCTGGGGCATCACAAAACGTATTGCAAGATCACCCACGGCAATCTTAGTGTCCTTTATAGATGCATCCTTATCGTAACGTCCGATATCTCCGTCAGTCCATGCATATTCCTGATTGGCATTCCATTCAGTGATGAAGTTCATGTGGAAGCGCGGGTCAAGAGAACCATCGGCCTGGACATAGAGGTCAAAAAGGTGCTGGGCAGGCATCATGTCACCTTCTTTGCCACCATCATATGCCTTGCGAACTTCTTGATTGTCCACTCGTGCACCGAAGTGACTCAGAGCACACAAGAAATGCTCGTCGTTACGGTTGGTGTTCTGGTTACCGTTACTTGAACCATGGGTCTTGCCTGTGGCGATAGTATATTTCCACAGTGCCTCTTTATTCGCCTTGTTGTTATCCTCCTTGAACACATCGTTATAGTCGGCATACATGAAGGCCCCATACTTGGAACCACCACCCTCACAATCGGAAATCAGTTCCTTTGCGACAGTGAAACCTTCCTGTAGAAACTCAGTCGTACCATACTGCTGTGTGGCAAGGCAAGCCTTTGAGAGATAACCGAGCGCCGATTTCTTGGTGGGAGTAGCATCGTAGCTGTCATCTCCCTTATCAAGCCACTCCGCTGCAAAACGAAGGTCGGGAATGATAATATCGCGATATATCTCAAGAGGCTCAGTGCGTGAAGGTGCATAATCGTTGGTCTTCTTGACCTCTGTCAGCTTGACAACACCTCCGAAAAGCTCAACGATATTATAGTAATATACCGCACGAAGGAAACGTGCCACAGCCACCTTGGCATTCTTCTGCTCTACAGTCTTAAAAGCGCAGTTTTCGGCAGTCTCGATAGCAAGATTGCAGGCACCTATACCATCGTAAGCCGCATTCCACAGACCATTGGTGTATGTGAGATCGGGATTGGCACCACCGTAGAACTTGAAAAACTTGCTGTCGCTTCCTTTCTGATTGCGCATGGAGGTCCACAAATCAGTATTGCCTTCCATGAAGCGCATGAAGTCAATGTCATTGTAGAATTTACGCTCCATACCGAAGAAGCACTGGTTGAGCAGCGTCTCGTAGCCCTCGGGGGTGGTTCCGAGATTTTCCAGCGTGAAGCCGCCGGGATTGACCTCGTCAAGTGAGCATGACTGCATCATGAGCGCAGTGCTCACTCCGCAAGCCCAAAATATCTTGGATAATTTCATTGTTGATAGTCGATTTTAGAATTAGAGAGTGAGGTTGATACCGAACACAAACTGCTTGTAGGTGGGGAAAGCGTCCGATCCGCCTGTCTCGGGGTCGGTGCCTTTGAGTTTGCTGTCGTTCACGATAATCCAGGGATTATATGCTGTGAAATAGAGACGCAGACGATCTATCAGTGCCTTCTGGGTCAGCTTGCGAGGAAGAGTGTAACCGAAAGTGATGTTCTTGACTTTCGCAAACGAACCGTCAACTATGCGAAGCGCAGGATAGAACTTGCTCTGCGACTTTGAGGAACCTGGACGGGGGAAATAAGCTCCCTGGTTGCTCTCGGTCCAGTAGTCAATACCGGAAATCTGGTTCTTGGTGCGCGAATCCTCTCCAGTGTAGTAGCCGAGCAGATCGCTGGCAATAGTCTGTCCGAAACGGCCCATGATGAATACCGAGAGATCGAAATCCTTATAGGTAAAGGTGTTATTAAGACCAAGAATCCAGTTGGGGTTCTGATGTCCGAGTATCTGACGGTCGTCGTCGCTATATTTGTGCACACCGTCGTCGCCCTCCATCATGGGCTCACCGTTCTCGTCAAACATCAGATTGCCGTTACCATCCTTCATCTGAGTGAACTGCTCAATTGTCTCAAGTTTGATGAAACCCGGCTCTACGCCAAACTTCTCCATCAGTCCGGCATCATCGTTCGTGCCCCACAGGCCTGCATATTTCCATGAGTAGATGGATTTGATGGGATATCCCTCGAAGAGGCTCTCGCTGATGAGATCGCCGTCGGGAAGCGACTTGATCTTCTCCTTGCTCCATGTGGCGGTCAGGGTAGTGGTCCAGTTGAAATCCTTGCTGACGATATTGCGGGAATTGATAGTGAATTCAACACCGTGGTTTTCTGTTTTAGCAAGATTCTGCCAGCTTGCCAGAGGCGAGCCCCAGCCTGTGATACCGTCGGTGATAGGCACTGTGCGCTTGTAGAGCAGGCCCTTGGTATCGGTCTTGAACCACTCGATAGATCCATCGATGCGGTTGTTGATCACACCGAAATCAAGGCCGACGTTCCAGTTGTAAGATTTCTCCCAACCGAGATTACTGCCGGCAAAAGTACCGGTGTACTGAGCGAACTGAACGGGAACACCACCCACAGAAACACCTGCAGAAGGATAAAGATATGCCTGGCTCTGAGTAACATAAGCACCTGTACCACCGGAGTTACCTGTTATACCGTAGCTGACGCGAAGTTTTGCGTTGTTAAGCCAGTCGCGAGTGCTCTCCATGAATTCCTCGTCGGAGAAGCGCCATGCCACAGCACCTGCGGGGAAAGAGTCCCACTTGTGGCCTTCCGAGAACCAGCTCACACCGTCCCAACGGTTGGAGAAAGTGAGAAGATAGCGGCCCTTGAAGTTATAGTTCACACGGAAAGCATAAGACATCTTCTGAGTGCGTGCGTAGTCTGAGTAGGTATAGGGGCTGCTTGCTCCGGACATCAGACGATGGAACTGCCAGCTGTCAACCAGGAAGCCACCACTGCCGGCGATTGTCTGCTCTGTGGTGTTCTTGTTGTAAGAAGTAATAACCTGTGCACCAAAAGAATGATCCTTTATATCCTTGTTATAGGAAAGAATGTTCTCCCATGTATAGGCCCAGTTGTTATTGTGGGTCTTCTGAGCGTATGGCGAAGAACCATAAGAGGGCTGATTGGCATTAGCCTCCTTGCCCCAGTACTGGCCCTGGCGGCTGTTGGAAAGCGTGGTGCTGATCTGAGTGCGGAATTTCAGACCGTCAAACGGAGTAATCTCAAGATAGCCAATAGAGTTAATATAGGTCGACTTGGTATTGTTGGCATACTGATCCTGGATATAGTCGCCGAGCGGAGAATACTGTCCGTTGATGTACTCGTGATTGATATTGCCGTTTTCATCGTATGCATCACCGAGGGGGAATGAGGTGAGCGACTTGGTGAAGGTGTTCTTCACACCACGGTCGTGATCAGAGTAAGTGAGATTGCTGGTAAAGCCGATAGTAGCATAGGGATTGATCTTCTGGTCGATATTCAGACGCAGCGCATAGCGATCGAGTTCATCATTTTTGAGAAGGCCTTCCTCACGTGCGTAGGATGTCGAAGCGAAGATACGCGTGTTCTGAGTTCCGCCACTGACTGAAAGAGCATATTTCTGAGTGGTGGCTCTGCGGCCTGAAGCCAGGTCGACCCAGTCAATCCACTTGCCCTGCTCAATAGCATCGGTGAATGTGGGATTTCCCATAAGAGTGGCCATATCCGAGGGATAAGAGCCATTGGTGTACTTGTAAGCCTCTTTCTGATACTCAATCCATTCGTCGCCAATCATACCGTGTTTATAATTGGCATCGCCGGAGAATCCATAATAAGCATCAAAATTTACGATTGCCTTACCTTCGGCTCCACGCTTGGTGGTAATGATTACTACACCATTGGCACCAGCCGAACCATATATCGCGGTCGAAGAAGCATCTTTGAGCACGTCGATGCTCTCGATATCGCTTGGGTTCACTTGGCTGTAGCTGCCGGGGATACCATCGATAATGAAAAGTGGCTCGTTGCTACCATAGATGGAGCGTGAACCGCGGAGGAGTATGTTGACATCGCTGCCAGTTTCACCGGATGACTTGGTGATGTCCATACCTGCTACTTTGCCCTGGAGGGCCTCCATGACGTTGTTGGTAGGAGCAACAACAACATCGGAATTCTTCATTGAAGAAACTGCGCCTGTGAGATCGCGACGCTTTACTGTACCGTAGCCGACTACGACTACTTCATCGAGCATTTCACGGCTCTCCTTGAGAGTCACGTTGATTTCTCTCTTGCCATCTACAGGAATTTCCTGTGTTGCATAGCCTACATAGCTGAATATCAGCGTGCTATTGGGGGGGGGTATTTAGCGAGAACCGACCGTCGATGTCTGTCGCGGTTCCGTTCTTTGTACCCTTGACCATTACGGTCGCACCGATTACACCTTCTCCGGATTCATCGGTCACTGTTCCGCTTACAAGCTGATTTTGCGCCACTGCCGTGATGGCAAGCAATGCAAAAATCACCGAGAAGCAGAGTTTTCCAAGATAGGTTCCACACCTATCACGGAAATCTGAAAAACTGATAGATTTCCCGTTTCTCATGGTAAAATTAATTGATTGGTTATTATGATAGATTTTATCGCGGTTGCAAAGTTAATTAATTTTTATAAACTTATGCAAATATTTGGATAAAAAATATTCATCAGAACCATCTCTTTTCACATCTCTTTTCCAACAAACGAGTATGCGTTTTTTTCAGTAGGACAAGCCTGACGAGTGTCAAACTCACACTATTTAAACAACTTAACGTCTCTTCCGACCATCCGCAACACCATCTTTCAAAAACTGGCGAGCTCTTGCCGGATCAACCCCGAGATCGACGGCCCTACGGGCATCCGCATCAGCATCATCAGGGCGGAACCTCATCTTGTTGAGGGCCGCGCGATAGAGATACAACTCACCGTCTTCCGGGCTCAGCTGGAGTGCCTCGGCTATATCGTCGGATGCTTCTTGGAGATTGTCGGTCATGAGATTGCACAAGGCTCGACCGGTGAGACTTTCAATATCTCTCGAATTGCGCAACAATTCATTATAATATGGCAGTGCCTCCTTGTATTCGCCAAGAGCGCAATGAAGCGTGGCCATGCCAACCATAGCCTCAGATGTGGAGGGAAAACGTTTGGCAATATACTCAAAGTCTTGACGAGCAGTCTCTATATCTCTTGCCCTGAGTGCAATGATGCCATGGCGCAGGCGCGAGGTGACATCCGTGCTGTCGAGCTGCATTATCAGCCCATAGTCTTCATATGCTTCGCCATCATACCCTGTCTCCATTAATATATGAGCACGATTTGACAATATGGTCACCGATGACGGAGCTATTCTATGAGCCTCCGTAAGCGTGGCTATGGCAAGAGAATCCTCTCCAAGTCGATACTGCACCATACCAAGATTGCTCAACAACATTATGTTTCCCGCATTGTCAGGGTCAAGCCTCATAGCCTCTTTGAGATATCGGACCGCATCTTCCCATCTCTCTTCACGGCAGGCCTTATCGGCCTCATCCACTTTACCATAGTAATCATCTTGCAAGGAGGCGACACCCTTCCCCACTCCAATTGCCACAAAAAAAGCAATAAGCAGAAGTCTGACACGCATCAAGGCCATAATCATCCTTCTGAAAGTTTAGAACGATAGTCACGTGGCGACGTTCCTGTGAGATGCTTGAAATATTTTCCGAAAAACGACTGGTTGGAGAAATTAAGGGCCGTGCTAATCTCCTGTACATTCATACCGGTGGTTCGCAGCATCAGTTTGGCTTCAAGTATTACACGACTGTCAATCCACTCTCCCGCAGTCTTCCCGCTCACCTCCTTTAGAACGGCTGACAGATGTTTGGGTGTGACAAAAAGCTTGTCGGCATAGAAACTCACAGCCCTTTGCGACCTGAAATTACGCTCAAGGACATCTATAAAGTCTGTCAGCAACTCCTCGCGACGGCTCTTGTGAGGAGCTTGCTGCGAGCGAGACGCATAGATACCGAGAGCATCATAAAACAGCACCTCGAACAACGACGCTATTGCCTTGGATGTAAACGGTCTGTTTTCCTTGATCTTGCGCCTCAGCATATCGTAAATCATCGAAAGCGACTCAAGCTCTTCGATATCCATCTCTATCACCGGATCGGAATTATACTTGAGGCTATAAGGTATAACATATTGCAGTGATGGAAGAATGACGTTAAGTTTATCCTGTGCCACAGTGATGAAAAAACCATCGAAGTCGGGACTCACTCTACACACACCTATGTGGTGGCCGGGACGAAGAACCATCACCGAGCATTCACCCATTTTTTTCATATTAAGGTCAATCTCGGCGGCAATCTCTCCTGTGCGACACACAACAAGGAGCATACGGTCCAGACGTGTGGGGAACTTTATGAACGGGATATCGGCAAGCGATCGGAATACGGCGATTGATTCGTCGGTAGTCGAAGATAATTGAGAGGTCATAGCACTGATTGGCGATTGTCTATGCAAAGATAAATCATATCTCGCCAAGATTTGTCCTATTTTTCTTTTTTTAACGAATATTTTTCCTATTCAGCTCCGCTTGATAACGTCGGGCATTAGCCTGATGGGTGGCATAGTCGGTTGCAAAGTTGTGATATCCCGAGAAATCTTCCTTGGCACACATATATATATAATCGTGTTTCGGGGCATTCAGCACAGCGTCCATTGCCTCGGCAGTGGCGACGCGTATGGGACCCGGGGGAAGACCGTTCACCCGGTAAGTATTGTAGGGCGACGCGACTTTCAAATGCTCGCCTGTAATGCGGCGCAAGGAGAAATCTCCCACAGCATATTTGACCGTCGGATCGGCCTGAAGCTTCATGCCACGATGGATGCGGTTTAGATAAAGCCGGGCCACCTTGCCACGCTCATCCCTCTTGGCAGTTTCCTCTTCGATAATTGAAGCCACTGTTGCAACATCCGCCTTGCTCAGGCCAAGCGCCCGCGCCTTCTCAACCCGCTCAGGTGTCCAGAATCTGTTTCGGTAATCAAGCAGGCGTCTCACAACATTTCGAGGCGACGCACTCCAATAAAACTCATAGCTGTCAGGAATAAAAGCTGCCGGAAATTTCTGTCGCGAGAAACCACTATCGGGAAGCACATCCTCACAGGCAGACAGAAACTGCTCGGGAGTACACTCCAGATGCAAAGCAACCCGCTCGGCAAGCTGCCCCATGGTTCGCGTACCATTAAATGCAACTTTCACCGGAGTCTGTCGCCCTGTAGCCAAACGACGACTTATCGACAAGGCCGTGAGTCCATCATTCACACGATATGCTCCATTACTTCTGGACGGCTCTCCCCCCATCATCCTCCACAGAACATATACCCTTGTACCCATCGAGGACCCCAACGAACTCTTAAGACTATCCTTAACCGCTGCCCCAGATGCTCCCTCAGGAATATACAACCAGTCTCCATCCGGTGATTTCTGATCTGTGTATGGAATAAACGCAAATGCAAACACTCCACCCATAGCCACAACTACGGCAATAGCCGCTATCATGAGCCCAAGAGAGTGACGGCCGAGCCAGCTCTCCACTTGCTTCTTAGCCTTGACCTTTTTCCTATTCGATGTGTTGCTTTTCTGCATTGTCAAATCAATTATCTTAGTTTGTGGAGAGAGTCAAGCAACTCTTGTAAGCGGTCGCGCACAGCAGTAAGCCCGGCTATAGCCTCGGCCTTGCGTGAGATTCCCTCACGATTAATTCTCAATTCCTCCTGGGCCGCTTCAATACGCAACCCGCGGTCTCTGACAAGAAAACTCACTATTCTAACAGCCTCAATATCCTGCGGAGTATAATAACGTGTCCCTCCGGCATTGCGTTTCGGACATACGGAAGGAAACTGCGTCTCCCAAAAACGCAGAGTAGAGACCGGGAGACCAAGCATCTCTGAGACCTCACCTATTTTATAGTACTTCTTGTCTGTGCTTCCTTTATTCACAGACACAAAATTACTAAAAAACCACCATAATGCAAAAAAATGGTCCCAATGTAAAAAAAATCGCCTCAAATATTTGCACAGTTCAAAAATAACTTCTACCTTTGCATCACGAAAAACGAACACAAGGTTCCTTGGCCGAGTGGTTAGGCGCCGGTCTGCAAAACCGTTTACAGCAGTTCGATTCTGCTAGGAACCTCTAAAAGCAAGCTACGAAACACTCGTAGCTTGCTTTTATTATGGCATATCGCAATTAGCCTGCGTCTATGAGGGCGCCGGTAAAAAAGCTGTGTTTGTGGGATAAAAAGCATACCTTTGTAGTAGAAAATAAA
>CAJUGS010000027.1 GCA_910586305.1 uncultured Duncaniella sp. | reverse complement strand
TCAGAGCGATGAAGGCGATACAGCCGCCGATGGTGAGCATGATGGTCTTCTTGACGTCCTGGTCGCCGTTCTGCATCTTGAAATAGACGTTGAAGGCACCCACGAGGACAATCACTGCGGCGATTGCCTTCATGAGATTGGAGACAGGGGTCTGGTAGGAGCTTACCTCCTGTGTGGCTTTGGTGAAGCCTGCCGCACCCTTGCTGGCGGCCATCATGTCGGACACGGTGAGCATCACCGCGCCCATAGCAAGCATACCCTTACGGGCGAAGGCTGAGTTGCCGAGGCGTGAGATAGCACGCTGACACTTTGATTTGATTTTCTGCATATACGCTGATTGATAAGTTCTTGAAAAGGTTATCGGGCGTTAAAGGCAATGCAGGGCGTTAAAGGCAGTGTCGGGCAGTAAAGACAACTTAGTTCAATAAAGGCATCGGTTAAAGGGGAGAGGGATTATGTGATACAAAATGGTTAGCGGCAAGTCAGGTTATTTCAGGCAGCGGACTCGCATCTGTGAACTATATCAGCGAGGTCTTTATCCATGCCTGTGTCAGCGGCTTTATTGGTCTTGCAGAGAAGATTATCCACCGGATAACCGTTTGTCATAATCGGTTCCTTATATTTGGATGGAGCGTCCTTAGAAATTTCCGGTGTCGGTTTCGTGATAATGCGCTTTATCTCCACCGGTTCAAAACTTTCTGCAAGTCCGGATATGTCGATTTCGGTCTCTTCGGCCTTAGCATCCTCGCTTGCCTTTGCTTTGTTGGCGGCAAGAATATCCATCGTTATCATTCCGGCATAATACAGAGCCAGCAGAATGATGAGTAAAACTATTATTTGTCCGTAAAGCATTGTATCAGAAATTTACACATAGTTTGTCGTTGCAGTTATCCCAAGGCTCGAATCTCAATCCGAGCTTGCGGCCTATATCCTCGCGTGAATGGTCGCGTTCCATGTCGGGGTGGTAATACATGACATTCTGACCACGGATTACCAGATAGCCTGCCTTTTTCAGTGAGTGGCGCATCTTTATCCTCGGCTTGTTTGTAACCACCTTTATTTTCGTGATTGGGGGCAGACCAAAAATCACACGTCTTTTCTCTCGTTTCATAATATCCTGACGGATACGGGAACGGATACTTTGTTCTTCTTTCTTGGTGCGCCGTAGGCCGAGGACAGCAACTATTCTTGATACTGAGCGTGACGATATGCCGGTTATGGTAGCGATTTCAGCATTTGAGTGAGAGCCGTGGAGTTCGCGTACCCTTTCCGCCAAATCAAGCCATGCGGGTCTGATACCCTTTTCAAGACCGAGTTCTTTGGCTTTAAGTGATACGGTCTTTCGGTTGACGCATAGATGTTGGGCTATTGCCGTGTCCGTTGTGTACGGATAGTTCTCTTTGAGATAGGCAATACTGTCGTCAGTCCAGATTGTCTTTTTCATGTCTATTTGGTGTTATCGTTATCAAGAAGTGATTTGCTTTTCTTCCTGTATGCCCTAAGCCGGGGAAGATATACAGTGATGAATGTTCTCACGATGGCGTTTATCACATCGGAACGGCATTTGCGGTCAATGTCGCACTCATCAATAGAATCGGCAAGATCTTTGTCAATCATGCAGACCTTACGCTCATCTTTCCGCTCCCTGAATCCGTATGCAGAAAGATTTGCCATGAAAGCGTCCCACATTCCGGCCGGGTCTTCCGGATTTTCATTATCGGGTATATTTTCTTTGGGCCCGGTTGTTGTCCCGTCAGGTTCATCGGACACCGTCTGCTGTCCGACAGGGGTAGCGACATGGCGGATGCTTCCGAGCAGTCCATCTATATCAGGGAATGTTGGCTTATCCATTGTTTGTTTCAATTTCAAGGTGTCCGAATATCTTGTTATATATAAGGTCGTAGGCTTCCTGTGTTATTTCCAGTTGACCGTCCAGATCTGAAAGCGTGCAGAATCGTTCCATGTCTGCTTTCATGCTTATTCGCGGTGTCACGAGTCCATATCGGCTGAAGGTTTTGCCGGTTTCGTCCCAAAGCTCCCGTTCAGTCTTTGTCCCGACTCTGGCATCGTGTCTGTTGGGAACAAGGATAAGCTCTGCGGTCATCTTTCGTCCCATAGCCTTTTTGAGATTTTGAATAAACGCTATGAATGTGGCGGTTGATGGAATAGTGGTGCGGTCATAATGGTAAGGACATATTATATAGTCGGAATTGGCAAACAGAGTCACAAGTCCCTGCTGTTTCAGGTTGCCGGGAGAATCAAAGATTGCCACACATCGGGTCTTGCGGATGTTTCCTATGAAATTGAAGAGTGCTTCCTCCTTGTTGAGCGAGAACGGCAGCACCTCATAAGGGATTTCCACTTCTTCAGAACCATAGCGTTTCAAATCGCTTTCACGCCGTTGTGCGAGGCTTTCTTGTGAATCGCAGTCAACGACAATCACCGGAAGGCCTTTCTTGACAAGAAAGTTTGCGAAGGTGACGCAAAGGGTGGTTTTCCCTACGCCTCCTTTTTGATTTGCAAATGTTATGATGATTGATTCGTCCATTGTGGTCCGTTTGAATTATTTATGCGCAAAATTATTATCCTGAGGCAAGGCAACAGGCCACTTTGGACACCTTTCTTAAAGAGATTATCATTTTATGTTTTGAACATCGCATATTATATAGGAATAGAGCCTTGAAGACATCAAAGGCGATTGTCTTCAAGACTCTATGTCACAATATTGGCATGGTAATAAAATTCCGACGCTATACTTTTAGGCTGTTTTCATCATCAATCCTGTCATAATTTCCACGGTAGCCAACCTCCCATTCCCGGTTTTCGCCTCGCCCGGAAGCTGCATCGCGCAGACCTTTGGCTTTTGCAGACAGTTGTCCCTTGCCGGCTCCGCGCAGTCCTCGGTTGGATAATTTGGTCGGACTTGCATTTCTAAACTTTCTACGGGCAAGCCTTTTCAAATCAAATCCCTCTTCCGAGAGGTTGATTACTTGCTTGGATGAGAAATTAATGGCAAAATAATCCTCTCCGCTCTGACGTATATAGAACCCGGCGTTGCGTATTTCGGAACGCAGCTTAACTATGCTGTCATCGTTAAATAACCGGCGCAGCTTGTCAACATCATTATAATAGTGTTGGCTTTTATTCTGAGATATAGTTACAAGTTCAGGCTCGTTCACCTTATATATACTGCACAGCAGATCCCGTTCAGCCGCAGTTGTCGGTTGAAATGATTCTATCCTTTTTATTTTGTCATTTCTAAGAATGGTTGCAGCCATGAAACCTTTGAGTGGGCGTGTAGTATTTCGGTAGTGGAGCACTCCGCGCCGTATGAAGGCATTATAGCGGAATATTTTTGAGTTTATGCCCCATGTGTCTATTGTGGGATTGTTTTCAAGAAGTCTGTCAATGTAGGCATCAATACGCTCCATCTTGTCATCAGGAGTGGTGAAATCAAGGAGCGACTTAATGGATAATACCCAAGCTCCGTTATATACAGTTTTGTTGGCATGGTCAACTATCATATACCCGTAGGGATTATCCGATTTGCCAAAGAAAACAAGGTCTATGCCTAATTTCCGCTTCACCTCTGCCTGGAGTTCTTTCCTGTCGGCACTCACATCACGGTATTTCTTAAGCATAGCCCACAGTTGCCTGCGTCGTGTCTTGTCAAGTTGCACGTTATGGAACTTGCCGCATATATCAGCATATCCAATCTTTGCCTGAACCGCTCCGTCACGTTTGACAAATACAATATCGTTCTTTTCATAAACCTCATACCCCATTGAGGTCATAAGAGCTTTGTATTGAGCAAAGGTAGAGAATGAATAGCCGAGTGAAGCAGCAAGATCCTCTGCGGCTTTCGCCTTGACATCCTTGCCGACAAGTTTGTTGAGCACTGCCTGAGAACGCACTCTTTCGTGATGGTCGCTGATTTTCTTTCCGTCCGGAGATATTCTTGATGTTACTATATGTATATGCGTGTTGTCAGTGTCGGTATGAGCATATACCAACAACGGCTGACCTTCGTTCCCGTAGCCCATTTCCTTGAGATATTCGTGGGCGAACTGCAATAATTCTTCCTCTGTCTTTTCATGCCCCTTGCAAGAAATGGCAAGATGGAACTGTACCTTTTTTATCCTTGAATTTCTGGACGAGTAAGCTATCATATAATCCTGCATCTCCTTTGCTGTCGGTTTTGAAAGCACGCCGATATGTCCGAGATTGCTCATTTCAAGAAGTCGCGCCACCCCCTTTGCCACTTTTTTCTCATTGTATGCGACAGCATGGAAATTGGCACTTGACGGAAGAATAGTAGCTATCATCGCTCAATGTCTTTATGTCTTGGTATCTTTATGTCTTGTTCTGATATTTCCATAATATCATATAGACTTGTGGCTATGGTCTCAGTCTTATCGCTTTTCTGGCAATGTCAGCTTGTTCTGATTTGACTGCCTTAATCATCTTCTCCACACCCTCAATCATGGGAGCAAGTATTTCCTTGAAATAACTCTCGGATAACAGTCCTGCAACAGCAAGCTCGTTGGCACGTTTGACCGCCTGGTTGAGATTGCTTCCCATCCATGAGAGTTCGTCCTGAAATTTTCTGCACAGTCTGGCTGTGTCATTGCACAATTCAAGACGGGTTTTGGCGTCTGTGTCTGAAAACTCATTGACTGCCATTCTTATAAAGTTGCTGACGCTATGGTAGCGTTTTGATTTTTCACGTATTCCGGCTGCTTCCTCCGGAGTAAGTCTCATCTCAAATCTTTCGGTACGCTGCTTCATATTCTAAGATTAATTCACGAGGTACGAAGTGATTTTCCACCGCCACGGAGTGGTCGGCAAGTCGCTTTTCTACGGTCAAAACTTGGTTTTGTACGGAGAAAAGCACAACTTGCTACCTAAACTCTGCAACACTGGTACACTCCCGTCCTCAGTTCATTCACCCACGAAGTTACTCACCGCAACAATACCAATCATACAGTTTGGACACCTTTTATTGATTATACCTATATATATGCAAGGCATCATGGCCATAATCCTGTATGACATCAAGACTATATGTCTGCAAGAAATATAAACTTCATTTCATCAAGAGACAAATTGATAATGTTATCCAACATTATTGCCTATGTAATATCAAGCCTGCAATATAAGCTATCATCATATCAGTATTTCATTATGGAACACAGTCATAATAAATGTATGCCGCAAAGTAAGCAACACATAGTGTCTTTATGGCTTTCAGGGAAGAAGTCAACAAGGCTTCAAGGGATAAAGAAATGGAAGCTCCGATACACGACAAAACGGCACAAGCTCTTGATTTATAAGGTTTTTAAAGGTCTAAAATTTGCTTAATTCGCTGATTTTTAGTATATTTACATTCCAATAATAGTGTTGGGACGTATTAAAACAAGTCTGTCATGTTTGAACTTCTGCTTATGATTTTCCTTGTGCCGGTATTCACGGTGATATTCCTGCTGCTCAGATTCGGGCTGTATCTGCTGAAACTTTCAGCGAAGGGTTGTTTATGGATAGTCAGAACCGTTTTAAGGCTCGGCTGGCAACTCTTGGTTTGGGTATGGCATAAGATTTACCGGGCATATCGGTCACGCCACCCAGCCACATATTGATAAAACTGTCATGGGGTTGTTGACAGGATTTTGACGTGACCTGAATAGTGAGTCCGTTCCCTGCGGTGAGAGCTGTGCTGATTGTGGGGTAGAAAGTCATTCAGGAGGCAACAGCCGGCGCAAATGATTATGCGTGACATGATGTGAAATCAAATGCCTACCCAAATGCAGACCTAAACGCGATACCAAACGCAAAGGTGGATGCACGGTAAGTGAGCATAAGAATCGGTTGCCCGACCATGTAACGATGTTCGGACTTGAACCCACCCGAAAAATAATGAAAGGGTATGCTTGAAGATGACAAGGAGTGCCAATAAAGTAGCCAAACTTTAACACTCGTTAACTATATTCATATCTCCTACGATGTAAAATCGAGGATGCCGGAACGACTTTTTGAAGGAAAATCAAGGGTGTACTGAGGACGAAAATTCCGTAGAATTGAAATAGGAGGACAAAAGGAGGACAAAAATTAAAAGAGAAATCCCGCAACTCTTGATTTTCAATGAGTTACGGGATTTTACAGTGCCCAGAACAGGACTCGAACCTGCACGCCTCGCAGCACTCGCACCTGAAACGAGCGCGTCTACCATTCCGCCACCTGGGCTTTAAATAACAACTAATGCCTTAAGGATATCTTAAATCGTATAGCTGTTGTCTTATTTTCGGTGCAAAGGTAATACCTATAATCGGATTTTGCAAATTTATACCGATTTTTTTCCTGTTGGAGCGATTATTCTATCCGATTCTATCCGATTCTTTATGGCCAGATAAGCAAGATGAAAGATATGGCGGGGTGTAATCGGTTGTTATACATGGATATGCTATGAACTGTTTATAATCTTACGATCCTGTTGTGGTGTTTCAACAAAATATAGATTTAGGTTCTCCTAATAAGATGTCGTATATTTCTGTTAAAAAGCTTGTCAATGTTATGTTCGTACTTATGTTTTCACTAAATTTGTAGCCGAAACAACAATAACTCAATGGATAGAAGATTCCTCCTACTAATGTTTGCATTGTTTTCGTGCATGATTTCAGGTGCTCAGACGATGGAATACGAGGCGGTCAATTTTATTGCCGGACTACCGGCTGAATTACAGACTCTTCAGGAACGGGCCGTCAGAATGGCCATCAATGGAGACTCGAGCGGTCTTGAGGAGGTGAGAAGTGCCAGAAATTTTCCGTCAAAGCTGCCGGAGGGAGTGATATCAACCGATATAAATGGTATATATAGAATATATACACCTCTCAAAAAGGCTGAGAGACCCTTGCCTCTTTTGATTTATTTTCATGGAGGCGGCTGGTGTTTTGGAAGCATCAACAGTTGTTCAAGTTTCTGTGCTTCCTTGGCAAAAGAGGCGCAGATTGCCGTCTTGGCGGTTGAATATCCTCTTGCACCGGAGAATCCATATCCTGCAGCACTCGTCTCGGGGGTGGATGCGTTGAATTACGCTGCCGAGAATGCTGTCATGCTCGGGATTGATTCTGGAGCTATTTCTATAGGTGGTGATAGTGCAGGGGGGAATCTGGCTTTGGCCACAGCACTCCGAATGGTTTCTATGCAAGAGACGCTTAAAGACTCTGCGTCTCAGGATAAGTTGCCGAAGATTCGGTCGTTGGTTCTATTCTATCCTGTTGTAAAGGCTTGGAATGACGCTTCTGAATCATGGCAGAAGTATGGTTCCGGCTACGGACTTGACAGTAAAATCATGGAAACGTTCAATGAGGCCTATATAGGTGGCAATGATCCCGGATTGCCTCTTATATCACCATATTGTGCATCGACAGAGCATCTGTCACAACTACCTCCGACTCTTATTGTCAATGCCGACCATGATATCCTAAGAGATCAAGGCCGAGAAATGTTTGAACGAATGAAAATGGCTAACGTAGATGTCATAAGAAAAGTACTACCGGGTACAACTCACTTGTTTATAACGGTTGCAGGACAGCCAACTGCATTCAGAAAGTCTGTCTCATTAACCAAAGAATTCTTATGTGACAAGTATTTTCCACAGATGTAATATCCTAATCGTATAAAAGAATGAAACAACCTGTAAAACTGAGTCTATACTCGATTTTTTCCTCGGCACTGATTCTCATCATACTACTTGTGTTGCTATATAGTAGTCGAAACAGCTGGGAGATATGTCTTGTTGCGGGCGTGATTATTTTCCTTTTGCTTTGCGTATTGATTTATATGCCTCTTTCTATTTCAGTAAATAAAACTGAACTGAATATTAATCGCTCGTTTAAGATCAAGACAATTCTTCTGTCAGATATTGAGTCGGTTGAACTGTGTCCTCCTACTATTGCAGAACGTAGAATTTGTGGAAGCGGAGGCTTTTTTGGTTATTGGGGTTGGTTTAGAGAGAAAGACTTAGGTAAATATTTTGCATATTACGGCAAGGCTTCTGATTGTTTTTTCATCAGATTAAAAGATGGACGACAGTATATGATTGGGTGTGAAAACCCTCAATCGGTAGTCTCATGTATTAGTGCGGCCATAAATAAGTAAAATCAGCATTCAGTAAGAGGAGCAATACAAAAGGAATCCACTATATCAAAAGTTACCATAAGGTATGAAGTTCAATAATAGGCATATATTAAAGAAAGCTCTACTGGTTTTGCTTGCTTTGGCAGGATTTGTATTGCTCTTTGTTGTAGGGTTGATAATATATTTCAAATATGTTTATTCATCGGAAGCACCCTCGGAAAGCTATTACGTTGAAGCATTACCATTGCAAAGCGACAGCTTTCAGGATGATTTTCATGAAATTTCTGAGATTGTAAAAGACAATTACTCGCTTTACGAATCCAAGAATATAAACATTGATTCATTATGCGATTTATATGCAAGACGTACCGAGGTCATTGCTACGCCAAAAGAATATGGCGAACTTTTGCAAGAATTTTTCGCGTCTCTGAAAGTCGGGCATTCGTTTGTTTATTTAAAAAAGTATAGCGCAGGAACAGATCCTGTAATCATAAATGATTCAGTTTTCATTAACAAACCAAACGACATTCTGACGAATGCGGGATTAAAGGATAAAGACAGAGTAATTGCCGTAAATGGAGAGCCTATTGTAGAGTGGATGAATAGGAATGAGAAATATGTATCGGCATCGACGTATCTAAACCGCAGGCTATACACGGCTGCGAACATTTTTAGAAGCCTCTCAGACACAGTGCGTATCCTCACTGTCAGCCGAGGAGTTGATACAATATCGGTAAATTTGCCATTGCTGACTAATGATAAGTTGCCTTCCGGTTCAATAATTGAGACAAGTAGTAAAATTCTGAACGACAGCATTGGCTATATTGCAGTTAACACAATGATGGATGGTGTACTTGAACGTTTTGTCGCTGATTTCGAGAAGGTATGCGATCTTCCATATCTTATTTTAGATGTCCGTAATAATGAAGGTGGCAATAGCGGCAATGGACGAGAGCTGTGCCGATACTTCATACAGAGTGCTCAGCCTCATTGTATTGACAATAAGCTGATGATTCCATCTGATAATGTATATAGGGGTAAAGTGGTCCTGCTTACAGGCCCTAAAACTTTTTCTGCGGCAGAGAGTTTTGTGATTGACATGAAAGAGAGTGGGAATATCCTATTGATAGGAGA
Organism: uncultured Duncaniella sp.; assembly: GCA_910586305.1. Classification (GTDB taxonomy): domain Bacteria; phylum Bacteroidota; class Bacteroidia; order Bacteroidales; family Muribaculaceae; genus Duncaniella. The sequence continues at coordinate 35,761 of CAJUGS010000027.1, read as the reverse complement.
GCCTACTGCCGGAGACACTGGCAACCATCCTAAGACTTTCAGAACTTCAAATGGGATATGCTTTCGCATTCCCACTGCCGCTCCGTCAGTTTCACCGAAAGGTTTTCCATTGGAAGGGATTGGGATTATGCCTGATTATCAGATATCTCAGACTGTTTCGGATTATTTCAACGATAGAGATACCCAGCTTGAGTTTGCCGTGGAGTTTTTTAAGAATAAGTGATTGTGCCATATCCACGAAGCTTGGATATGGAAACTGGTTTTAATGGGATGTAAGAGCCTGACTTATTCCTCGGTCATTTGCGGTGCCTCATCAGACTTCTTTTGTCGGTACTCTGTGGGCGATATGCCTGTAAAGCGCTTGAACGCGGTTGAGAAGTGGGACTGTGATGAGAAACCTACGCTGTATGCAATCTGCGAAATGTCCACATCGGGCTGTCGTAGCAGCTCGCAAGCTTTTCTAAGACGTACATTTCTTATAAATTCGCTTGGAGTGAGTCCGAAGAGTTCTTTCATCTTTCGGTTGAGGTGTGCACGACTCAAGCCTACTTCCTGACAGAGCTTCTCTACGTTGAGGTTCGGATCTTCGAGGTGGTCGTTGATTTGATTGACAATCTTGTCAATCAGCATCTTGTCGTTGCCTTTGAGTTCTGGAGCCTCGATTTTACCGTCCTGTTGCTGAGTGCCTGAGAATTTTCCTTTTAATCTCAGACGGTTGTCAATCAGATTGTCTACCATAGCCTGCAGCTCTTCGACAATAAATGGTTTTCCGATATATCCGTCGGCACCTTTGTCCCAGCCGGCCATACGGTCAGACACATCGTTCTTCGAACTCAGCAGGATTACAGGGATGTGGTTAGTGTCCACATTGCTCTTGAGCGTTTTGAGCAGTGTGAGACCATCCATGCAGGGCATCACTACGTCTGATATGATGAGGTCGGGTGTTTTCTCCATGACACATCTCATTGCCTCCTCGCCGTTGGTGGCTTCGGTCACTTTCCCGAATCCCGAAAGAATATCTTTGAGGAACGACCGTATTTCTGCATCATCGTCGACCACAAGTATTCTAAGCGATGAATTCTTGGAGTTTCTTTTTGCTTCAGAATGAGGTATTTGTGTTACAGAGGGAGCGATTTTTCGGTCATTTACTGGTGATTGTGTTTCTTCTGCAACAGTCTCGTCGGCACTTGTGCATCTGACGGGTATGCGCACGGTGAAACAGCTGCCTTTGCAATCTGTGCGGTTTGCTGCGGTGATGACTCCGTTGTGAAGTTCCACGAGCTGACGGCATAGGTCAAGTCCGATTCCGAATCCGAGTGGAATGTCTCCATGATTGAACTTGCCTTGATAGAAACGGTCAAACAACCTGTCGATGTTCTTCTCGTTGAGACCAATACCTGTGTCAAGCACTTGGATTTCAACACATTCAACCCCCCCTAATTCTTGTGCAACGCACTGGCTGACAGATACTTGAATATCGCCTCCGGACGGAGTGTATTTTATGGCGTTTGATATGAGGTTGACCAGTACTTTGTCAAAGTTATTCCTGTCAATCCATACGGTAAGGTTGGTTAGTGAAGGGTCCTTTGTGACGAATTCGAGGCTCAGACCTTTTTCTTCGGCCTGAGGTTTGAATATTTCTACAAGTTCGCGTGTGAAGCTGATAAATTCCGTCTCCGAACACCGGATCTTCATTTTGCCCTTGTCAATCTTTCTGATGTCAAGCAGCTGGTTGATAAGGCCGAGAATCCTGTTGGCATTGCGGTGTATGGCATTCAGGTTTTTAGTTGTTTCAAGGTCATGCTCCTTTTTCATGATGCGTTCGAGCGGACTGAGTATCAGAGTAAGAGGCGAACGGATTTCATGTGAGATATTTATGAAGAATTTGATTTTTTCTTCATTGACGCGTTCTGAGTTTTTATGTTTCATCGCTCTCCATGCCAGGAAGAAAAGAGCGCATAGCAGCAAAAGATATAGTATTTTAGCCACAGGCGACAGATACCATGGTGAAGAGACTGATATTGTCACGGTCTTAATGTCGGAAAACAATCCGTTTTCGGTCGCGCGGACCTCCAGTCTGTAGCTGCCCGACTGAAGGTGGGGTAGGGCTATGATACCGCTTCCGGGCGTTGTTGATACCCAGTTGTTTACGATATCAGGGATGCGCCACTGGAAAACCAGATTGTCGGTATCCCAGAAGTTTTTGGTTGACATTCGGAGCATTAGCGAATTGTCGCGGAAAGACAGGCGTATTTTACTTGGGTCCGTGCTACCCATAGGGAGTACTTTTTCGCCTGACGAAGTCAGAGATGTGTTGTTTATTTTCTTCCCGTTGAGATATATTGTCGCGCCTGATGCCGGGTCGAGTTCATAAAGGCCGTGGTTGTCGACTCCGAGATATAATTTGCCTGATTTCGAGGCGAGCAATGCGCTTATCCCTCCTCCGAACTGGTGACGCGAGAGCAGGTGGCCATATTCATTTATAGAGATGAGGAGTCCGTTGTCAAGACCGACCCATATGTCATCAGAGTCTGGAAACATGGCTATATTGGTCTCGCCTCCGGAATAATCTTTGACAGCGCGTGCGATGTTGACGTAGTTGAACGGTATCTCGCGTTTGGGAGACATGATTATGCCTTGGTGTGAACTTCCGAGCCATAGATTGCCCAGTGGATCTTCATGTATTGTCGAGATTCTGGCACTGTTTATGTTGATGAGCGGATTGTTGAGCTCATGGTAGGGCTTCAGCTCGGTTGAGTTCTTTTCGAGGCGAAAAACACCGCATCCGATAGATCCGACAAGTATGTCGCCGTTTACGGTAAGTTCGGCACAATTTAACACGGGCTTGTGTCCGTCGGATATTTTTATGGGTGTGAATGTGTCGGTCTTTAGATCCCATTTCCAGGCCTTTTCTGTGGAGGCTATGAAAATGTTGTCCTCTTGGTCACGGAGAAGAATCTTTATATAAGAGTCGGATAGTTTGAATTTGTTGGATTGTCCGTTTGAGGATATCTTGATGATTTCGCCTGCGTGGTTGCCACAAATCAATTCGCTTTTTGGCGTGTATTGAAGCGTATTTATTGTTTTTGTTTCCTCTATTTGTGGCATGAACTTCACAGCTACAGGTTCTCCTGATGAAAAGTCTATGATATAGAGGCCCACTCCGGATACCATAAATATGATGTCGCCGTTTGAAATCTGGCAGATATCCATGATATACCCATAAAGGTCAAGAGTGGGGAGTGTTATGCGTCTGAAACTGTCGGTGTTAGGCTCATATAGGTTAAGGCCTTCACAGGTGGCTATCCACATCCGGTCGTCTTTATCGCGGAGTATTTTCAGAATACGGTTGTCGCTCAGAGATGTTTCTGAGTTCTCGTCGTGGAGATACTTGTCAAAATTGGTGCCATCGAAGCGCAAGAGCCCGTATTGGGTGCCTATCCACAGATAGCCGTCTTTGTCAAGACAGAAACTGCTATAATTTGACGATATGACTTCCTTGTCATTAAATAGGCGCGTGTTTTGAATGGCCTCCATGTTGAATACAGAGGACAGTATCAGTGCAAAGAATGTAAGAATTCGGTTAATGTATTTCATGGCGAAGATTCTTACACAAAAATACAAAAAATCAGCGACACAAAAAATGAAAACGGACGTAATTCCGCATGGTGTGACAAATGTGTATGGAAATAATACAAATGCGCACGAGGTGTTGTCATAGACTTATCTCGATGATTTGTCGTATAATCAAGGATGTATAATATAGTTGTAACTTTGCCACTGTTAAAGTGGATGGCGGCATGGTCCGTCGCAGACGTGTTCAACTCAAAAATCAGATTCCATGATAAAGACAGTAAAAATCTCGCTAATAGCAATGCTTGCGTCACTTGTGTCGCCGGTTGTTGCCGTCGGGAATTCGTCCGACGGATTCTCCAATCCTGTCATATGGGCGGATGTTCCTGACCCCGACGTAATCAGAGTAGGTGATGATTTCTATATGGTCAGCACCACCATGCACTTGATGCCGGGATGTCCGGTCATGAAATCTAAGGACCTCGTCAACTGGGAGACTGTGGGCTATGTATTCGACAAGCTCAATGACACTCCTCGCTATGACCTTGAAGGAGGCACAGTCTATGGAAAAGGTCAGTGGGCCACATCGCTCCGCTATCACAACGGACGTTTCTACGTGCTTTTTTCTCCCAATGATGCTCCGTATAAATCATATATATACACAACTGATGACCCTGCCGGCAAGTGGGAGCTCGTTAGTCGCACGGACCACTTTCATGACTCGTCCTTGCTGTTTGACGACGACGGCCGTGTCTATGTGTTCTATGGCAGCGGCCGTATTCGCCTGCGTGAACTCAACCCCGACTTGTCGGGCGTCAAGGAGGGTGGGGTAGATACCACTGTTATTATTCCTGACGAGACAGAGACCGGGCTTCATGAAGGAAGCCGTGTCGTGAAACACAATGGCAAATACTACGCGCTTGTTATCTCATGGCCTGCTGGCAAGCCGCGTCGTCAGCTCTGCTATCGGGCCGACAATATATGTGGTCCTTATGAGAAATGTGTGATTCTTCAGTCGGAATTCGGTGGTTTCCCATATGTCGGACAAGGATGTATTGTCGATGATGCCGACGGTGACTGGTGGGGCATGATTTTCCAGGACCGTGGTGGAGTGGGGCGTATACTCACACTCAACCCGTGCCGCTGGGTCGACGGATGGCCAATGCTTGGAGATAGCGACGGGCGTGTTCCCTCGCGAGTTGACAAGGCTACTGTTTCTGTTGCCGGAGACGGCATTGTGGCTTCCGATGAATTTTCGGACGGCAAAAAGTCAATACTTTGGGAATGGAATCATAACCCGGTTGATTCGGCGTGGTCGCTGAGCGACAGGCCCGGACATCTGCGCCTGTCGACCTCGCGCATTGTAAACAACATATTCGAGGCCCCCAACACCATCACCCAGCGAATGGAAGGTCCGTTGTGCGAGGGAATAGTCAGACTCGACATCTCAAAGATGAAAGATGGCGATGTCGCAGGGTTTGCGGCACTCAACGGCGATTCCGGTCTGCTCTCGGTTGTCAAGGAGGGTGGCCGCAAATGGCTTTCTGCTTCGACCTCGTCAGTGAGTCTCGGCGACGGACACACAGTGAGCTCGGTCAATGATCAGGAAATTGAGCGGGTGGCTGTCAAAGGCAACAACATATATCTTAAAATATGTGCTGATTTCAACCCCGGACGTGACATCGCTACATTCTTCTATAGCACCAACGGTCGTAATTGGAAACCGATAGGTTCGGAATTCAAGATGAAATTCGACTACCGGAGGTTCTTTATGGGCACACGTTTTGCCATCTATAACTATGCCACCGTCTCGTCCGGAGGCTATGTCGATGTCGACTATTTCAGGTATAAGAAGAGCAAATGACATTTGCAATAATATAACAATAGGTAGTTACAATATAGGTTTTTTCTAAGTAATAGATTGCATTTTTGGTTTTTGCGACACTTCATTTCTGTATTGTTTTCATAATCAAAATCTGATTTATTCCTTTGTCTTCAATTTATCAAGACGTTTCAACACACTTAACTTTTTATATGGGGAGCAGCGCGCGGAGCGTAGCTCCCCATTTTTGCAATGTACTGAAAAACAAGTTGTAAAAAATTTAAGAGATCCAAATATGCATGAAAATGATACAAACGGGTAAGTCATATGTGTTAAATATGAACGTCTTGGAGTCGTGGTTAAACGCTGGTCTTGATATAATAGGATAAATTTGCAATGTTTAACCCTTAATCACATCGCACAACGATTTAACCCAAATCTCATGAAAACAAAATTAGCTTTAATCGCAGTTTCAGCCGGTTTTATCGCTATGCTCGACAGTTGCACGTCAACGTCGGCCAAAAGTATAGAACCACAGCAATCAGTAGCGATTTTCGACTCGTTTACCTATGAGGGTGCTGACGACTATTATGCGTCCAATCCTCTTGCCGACGAGAGCTCGTTTTACAATCCCATTCTTCCCGGATGGTATTCAGATCCTACGATCTGTACCAATGGCGAAGGCGACTATTTCATCGCCACATCTACATTTACCTACTTCCCCGGTGTGCCTCTGTTCCACAGCCGTGACCTTGTTAACTGGAAGCAGGTGGGCCACATCCTGTCGCGCCCCTCGCAGCTTCAGAACATGGAGAAGCAACACGTCAGCGGAGGCATCTTTGCCCCTGACATCTCCTACAATCCTGCCAACAAGACATACTACATGATTACGACCAACGTGGGCTCGGGCAACTTCTTTGTCAAGACCCAGGATCCGTTTGGTGAGTGGTCGGATCCCATCATGCTTCCTGAAGTGCAGGGAATCGACCCGGCGTTCTTCTTTGATGAGGATGGCAAGGGCTACATAGTCAACAACGATGATGCTCCTGACGGCAAGCCGGAATATCCCGGACACCGCACCGTTCGAGTAGTAGAGTTTGACACCGCCACCGACAAGTGTGTTGGCGAGCGTAAGATTGTTGTAAACAAAGGCTGCCGTCCGGAAGAGAAACCAATCTGGTGTGAAGGCCCGCATATATATAAAGTGGGAGGCCAGTACTATCTCATGACTGCCGAGGGTGGTACAAGCACCTGGCACAGCGAGGTGATCTATCGCGGTCCGTCGCCCTTCGGCCCGTTCACTCCCTGGGAAGGTAATCCTATCCTTACACAGCGCACACTCGACAAATCGCGCGAAAACCCCATCACCTGTGCCGGTCATGCCGATCTCGTGCAGACCAAGGAAGGCGACTGGTGGAGTGTGTTCCTGGCCTGCCGTCCTGTCAGCAATGATATGGAGAATCTCGGGCGCGAGACATTCATGATGCCTGTCAAATGGACCGAGGACGGATGGCCCTACATGACTCTTGAGGGCGAGGTTGTACCGATGCAGCTTCGTCGCGAGGGTGTCAAGCGTGAGGCCGATGTGACATTCGGCAATTTTGCTCGTCATGAAGAGTTCTCTGACTCGGTGCTCGGTTTTGACTGGATGACATTGCGCGGTACCGCCGGTGACCTCTATTCACTCACCACCAATCCCGGCTACCTTACAATCAAGTGTGCCGATGTAACTTCTTCTGAGAAGGCTGTGATACCATATGTGTGCCGCCGTATTCACCACCATAATTATACAGCAACAACCAACATCATCTTCGATCCCGAACATGAAAGGCAGTGTGCCGGTATGCTTCTGATGAAAGACGAGACTCACCAGTATTTTCTTGCAAAGACCCGCAACAGTGACGGTCACGCTGTAGTGCTCCGCAAGATTACTGAGAACGGACACGAGGATCTCGCGTCTAAGACGATTGCCGACGGCACTCACAATCTTAGCCTTAAAGTAGAATCGAAGGGACTTGATCTTAGCTTCTCTTACTCTGCCGACGGTGGAAAGACATGGGAAGAAGTAGCGACCGGAATAGACGGCGGATTCACATCGACCGCCAAAGCCGGTGGATTTACAGGAACTACTATCGGGCTCTACGCTTCAAATAGCATTTAACCTGCTTCTTATTCACTGACACAGTGACAATCTATCAATTTTATATTACTTTAAATTAATAACAATGGAAAATGTAAAGAAACTATTTCGATGCATTTCGCTCCTGGTGCTCTTCATCGGTATCGGTACGGTGTGGGCACACGCCGATACGGTCAGGGGTACAGTGGTTGACGACACAGGTGAACCACTTGTGGGGGTTTCAGTAATCCTCAAAGGCTCTTCACGAGGTATGGCGACTGATATTGACGGTCGGTATTCGCTCAATGTTCCAAATCTTAAAACCGCCGTACTGGAGTTTTCCTACGTCGGTATGATTCCTCAGAATATCAAGGTTGACGGCCGTTCGGTGGTTGATGTGACACTTGTTACTGACACCGAGGTGCTCGACGAAGTCGTTGTTGTCGGCTACGGTCAGCAGAAAAAAGCTTCGGTTGTCGGTGCTATCACCCAGACCACAGGCGAAACTCTCGAACGTGCTGGTGGTGTCAGCAACGTTGGTGCCGCGCTCACAGGTAATCTTCCAGGTGTAGTCACAACGTCGTCTACCGGTATGCCGGGCGATGAAGACCCGCAGATCATTATCCGAAGCGCAAGCTCATGGAACAATTCGCAGCCTCTCGTGCTCGTCGATGGTATTGAGCGTCCGATGAGCTCGGTTGACATCAGCTCTGTCAGCACCATCTCGGTCCTCAAGGACGCGTCTGCTACAGCAGTCTATGGTGTGAAAGGTGCCAACGGTGTGATCCTAATCACCACCAAACGTGGCGAAGAGGGACGTGCTAAAATATCTATCGGCATGAACGTAACAGCAAAGGTGGTTTCGAAACTGCCCGAAACTTTCGGTTCGGCCGATGCTATACGTGTCCGCAACCGCGCTATCGAGCGTGAACTCGGTCTCTATCCCGATTCTTGGAATGATATCTATCCCGAAGATGTCATTCAGAAGTACATCAATCCCGGCGACGAGTGGGAGCGCTACGTGGATGTTGACTGGCAGAAGGAGCTCTTCAAGGACTATGCCATGGCCTACAATCCCAACATCAATGTGGCCGGCGGTACAAAGAACGTGAAATATTTTGCTGCTGTTGACTTCCTTCACGAAGGCGACCTTTTCAGAACCTGGGACAACGGACGCGGATACAAATCGGGCTACGGCTATAACCGTGTCAACGTGCGTTCAAATCTTGACTTCCAGGTCACACCTTCGACAGTCTTCAAGGTCAACCTCTTCGGAATGAACGGAGAGAAAAAGCGTCCATGGGGCCTCAATGACAGCGACTGGGGTACCACACAGCTCTGGCAGGCTGCTTACAGCGCGCCTCATGACACATTCCTCCCGCGCTACTCCGACGGAACATGGGGTTACTATCCCATCGATACCCAGGGGTCACCCAACTCAGTGACAAACCTCGCTCTTGCAGGAGCTGAAAAAGTCACCACCACCCGAATCAACACTGACTTCACCATCGAGCAGGATCTCGGATTCCTTCTCAAAGGCCTCCGTGCATCGGCGCTCGTGTCGTGGGACAATGTGTTTGTCGAGACAGGCCGAGGCATCAATGACCTCAACAATGGTTATCAGCAGAAGTGGATCAATCCCATCACTGGCGAGGTGACCTATTCACAGGTTGGCGACACCAAGACCGGATTTGACTTCAACGAGGGCATCAAGTGGAGTACCAACGGAGGTGCAGTCGACAACAATCAGACAGTCCGTAACCTCTTCTATCAGGCTCAGCTCTATTGGGCCGGAAAATTCGGTCAGAATGAGGTTTCTGCCATGGGCGTATTTAACCGTACTGAAAACACCTACGGTTCACAGTTTACAAACTATCGCGAGGACTGGGCTTTCCGTGCCACATACAACTATGCCGACAAGTATTTTGCCGAATACAACGGCGCTTATAACGGTTCGGAACGTTTCGGCCGTAAAAACCGTTTCGCGTTCTTCAACTCAGGCGCTGTGGGCTGGATGATTTCGCAGGAAAACTTCATGAAGTTCTCTCGCAGCTGGCTCGATATGCTCAAGGTGCGCTATTCTTATGGTGAGGTTGGTGATGACTATGTGCCCGCACGCTGGCTGTATGCTACACAGATGGGCTATGGCGGCCAGTCCTTCCATGGTATCAACAAACAGGTTGACTCTCCCTACGCATGGTATTTCGAGAAGGCTGTCGGCAATCCCGATGTACACTGGGAGAAGGCTATCAAGCAGAACCTCGGTATCGACTACTCGTTCTTCAACCACTTCGCTGCCGGTAGCCTCGAATTCTTCCGCGACAAGCGCAGCGACATTCTCATCACAGGCGATAAGCGTGCCGTTCCCACATATTACGGAACTACCGCTCCCACCGCCAACCTCGGCCGTGTGCGCACATCGGGCTTCGAACTCGAACTTCGTCTCAATTACACCTTCAACAACAACCTTCATCTCTGGGGTAACTTCAACATGACCCATGCGACAAACAAGGTGATTTCATATGACGATCCCGAGCTTACTCCCGATTATCAGAAGAACACAGGCTTTGCCATCGGTCAGGACCATGCCATCTATACAGCAGGTATCGCCAAAGACTGGAACGAGGTTATCGGTATGACCCAGCACAACACTAACAACAATCACAAGCTTCCCGGTCAGTATATCTCTGTCGACTATAACGGTGACGGTGTCATTGATACCAATGACAATGCTCCTTATGGCTACACCGGCACTCCCCAGAATACCTATAATGCCACCATCGGTTTCGAATGGAAGGGTTTCTCGGCCTTCGTGCAGTTCTATGGCGTGACAAATGTCAGCCGTTACGTAGGCTTCAAGTCGCTCAACAATCACCTCAACAACGTTTTCGATGAGGGTTCTTACTGGTCGGCTTCTAATCCTGACGGAATACCTCTGCCACGCTGGAGCTCCACTCCTTCCTACTATGAAGGAACCCGCTATCACTATGACGGTTCATACATCCGTCTGAAGAATGCGGAAATCGCCTATACATGGACAGGAGGTTGGGTCAAGAAACTCGGAATAAGCAATTTCAAGCTTTATCTCAACGGCAACAACCTCTGGCTCTGGTCGCGTATGCCTGACGACCGCGAATCAAACTTCGCCGGAACAGGTCTTGCATCGCAGGGAGCATATCCTACAGTGCGCCGTTTCAATCTCGGCTTCAAGTTTGACATATAATCAACTGACTTATCATGAAAAAATACGTAACATATATAAAAGCAGCCTGTCTGAGCACAGCCCTTATGTTTGGCGCGACTGCCTGCTCCGATTATCTTGACAAATCGGAGGAATCAGACATATCTGCGACCGAACCATACAAGAATTTCACCAATTTCCAGGGATTCGTCGAGCTGCTCTACAACAATATACCTCTTTTCGACAAAGGATACTGGTCCAACTCCTTCAACTGGGGTGATGACGAGGTGGTGAGTGCCAACATCAACTATCACATGGTCTACAAGATTGACCAGGGTGATTTCTGGGGATGGCAGTCAGAGTTCGACGGCTGGGGAACCGGCTGGCTCGACCGCTCAGGATTCGATGCCTATGCCAAGGACCGTTTCAAAAAAGGACTCTGGCCTTGCGCATGGTGGGGTATCCGTCAGTGCAACATGGGTCTGGCAAATCTCGATCTCCTCACCGACGCCACTTCCGAGCAGAAGAACGCTATTGAAGGCCAGCTCCTCTTCTTCCGTGGATGGTATCATTTCATGCTCATGAACTATTTCGGCGGTCTGCCTTATATCGATGAGGTAATGAATGCCAACGGTCAGCTCACTCGTCCGCGCCTCTCTTATCATGAGTGTGCCGAGAAAGCTGCTTCCGATTTCCGTCGTGCCGCCGATCTTCTCCCTATCGATTGGGACAAGACTTCGATCAGCGTTATAACAAACGGCAACAACCAGCGCCGCATCAATAAAGTGATGGCTCTCGCTTATCTGGGCAAGAACTATCTTTGGGCCGCATCTCCGCTGATGAACTATTCATCTACCGGTTCTCGTGAATATAATCGCGAATATGCCCAGAAGGCTGCCGACGCTTTCGGTGAGCTTCTCAATCTCGTAGAGAAAGGTGCCACACAATATGAACTTGTCAGCTACGACAAGATTGGTGAGGTGTTCTATTCCTATGGACAGAATGGCCGTATGCCCGGTCTGACCGAGGTCATTTTCCGTGGCCCGGAATGGGATCCCTGGCAGAATACCCGTTATGGTCTTGCCCTTCAGTATGTCCCGACACCCTATCACCCCGACGGTGGTGGCAACAACCTCAGCCCGTGTGCCAACTATGTCAACTACTATGGCATGGCCAACGGTCTTCCTATCGATGATCCCGAATCGCTCTGGGACAAGACCCACCCCTGGAAGGATCGCGATCCGCGTTTCTACAACGACATTGTGTTTGACGGCTGTCTCATCACCGACAACTATCAGAATCCTCTTCCCAACATCGAACTGTTCACTTCGGGTGCATCGCGTGACATAAACACCGCTTCACGCACAGGATATTCACTCAAAAAATTCCTGCATCCCACCTGTAACCGTTACGATGACGGCTGGGGATGGTCGCCTCAGTTCACCATCGGTATCAGCTACTTGCGTCTGGCCGATGTCTATCTGATGTATGCCGAGGCTGCAGCCCAGGCCAGTGGCACTCCTTCGGGCAAATCGGCAGCCTGCCAGCTTTCGGCTCTCGATGCGATCAACAAGATTCGTCAGCGTGCCGGCGTGGAGAATGTCAACTCCAAGTTCACCGGCAACATCGACTCGTTCATGAGCGAGCTTCGCCGCGAGCGCGCAGTCGAGCTGTCATTCGAAGGTCACCGTTTCAACGACCTGCGTCGCTGGATGCTTATCGACAAACCTGAATATGCCAACAAGACCTCGGTCGAGTTTAAGCGTACAGGCGATTTTGATCCCGCGCATCCTGAGAATAATGCAGTGAGTGGCTATCACGAGGAAGTTATAGTGTCCCGCAGCTATTCCGAGAAGCACTACTGGCTGCCTCTCAAGAAGTCTGACTGCAACATATCGGCTGAGTTCAAGCAGAATCCCGGTTGGTAATATAACCTTAGAATTAAAATCTCATGAAACAGATGCATAAAATCTTAACTATAGGAGTCTTGGGGCTGCTGTCGGTGGGTAATGTTCAGGCCGACGAACTTCTCGACTCCACCAAAGTCCACGTGGCGTTCCGCACGGTAGAGGATAAGAATCTTCTTGGCGGCGTGTCGGCTGTGGATGTTGAAAAACTGATGGAAAAGGACTATTCCACCTATAGCCTCTCTGATATGCAGGCTCTTGTGGGTGGTTACAATGGCCAGCTGTGGAATCAAGGCGATGTCCTGGTTCTCGTCGACGGTGTTCCGCGCGATGCCAATAATATCCTTCCTTCCGAAATAGCTCAGATCTCCTTCCTGAAAGGCGCGCAGGCTGTGGTGCTCTATGGTAGCCGTGGCGCACACGGTGTGATTCTCATCACCACCAAGCGTGGCAATGAAAAGAATCTCCAGGTGAGTGTGAGAGGCAACGCCCAGCTCTTTGTTCCCAAGAGCTATCCCAAATATCTCGGGTCGGCCGAATATGCGACTCTCTACAACGAGGCTCTTGCCAACGACGGAATCGATGTTCCTGCTTTCTCACAGGAAGATATCTATAACTACTCGACCGGAAACAATCCCTTCCGCTATCCCGATATCAACTTCTTCTCAAGCGATTATCTTAAGAAGAGTTATATGCGCTACGATGCCAATGCAGAGTTCCGTGGCGGAGGTAAGTATGCCAAATACTATGCCAATGTCGGTCTCTACAACAGTTCAGACCTTATGAATTTCGGCGAGGGTAAGAACAATCACACCACCCGTCTGCACGTGCGCGGTAATATTGACTTGAAGCTCAATGACTGGATCAGTGGTTGGGTTAACACAAGCGCATCGTTCTACGACGACCGCAAGGACCGCTCCAATTTCTGGGCTGAGTCGGCCAATATGCGTCCCACCAACCCCGGTGCCGATCCTCTGGTGCCGCTGATTCCCATCTCGGCAATCGATCCTTCCGACCAGAACTCGTGGACTCTTATCAAAAACAGCAATCACATTGTTGATGGCAAATATCTGCTCGGAGGAACCCAGCAGTATGCCACCAACCCCTTTGCTGCTATGTATGCCGCCGGCCACAACACCTACACCAGCCGTCAGTTCCAGTTCGACCTCGGACTTGACATCAATCTGGCCCGTGTGCTTCCCGGTCTTTCGTTCAAGGCTCAATATGCAGTTGACTACTCGACTTCATATAACACCGCGATTATCAACGATTATGCCACCTACAAGGCTTCCTGGGACAACGCTCTCGGATTTGACATGATTTCCGGTCTCACCAAGTATGGCCTTGACAAAAGCACTGCCACTCAGACTGTGTCTGGCAGCCGTGATGTGCAGACAATCGCGTTCAATGCTAACTTTGCCTACAACCGCAAATTTGGCGGAGAGCACAACCTCCACGCCATGCTTCTCGCCAACGGTTACCAGGTGACTACATCAAGTGAATATCACCGTGTAAGCAATGCCAACCTCGGTCTGAACATTGAGTATGACTACATGAATAAGTATTATGCCCAGTTCAGCGGCGCAGCCATCCATTCGGCCAAGCTTGCCCCTGGTCACCGCAATGCATTCTCTCCCACAGCCACCCTTGGATGGCGTCTGTCGGAAGAAAGCTGGCTCAATGACCTCGACTGGCTCAACGACCTCAAGCTCACTGCCACCTATGGTCTGATCAACCAGGACATTGATATTGAGAAATACTATATGTATGCCGACATCTTCACCTCCACCGGTACATGGTGGGGTTGGAGCGAGACCAACAACTCAATGCAGACCACCGACTCGCAGCGTGGCGGTAATCCCAACCTTGGATTCGTGAAGCGCAAGGAGTTTAACGTGGGTCTCAACACTGTGCTCTTCAATGGCCTGCTCAGCCTCAACGCCAACTTCTTCAACGTTGATCTTAACGATCAGCTGACCATTGCTTCCAGCACCTATCCCAACTATTTCATGACCTATTGGCCGGTTTCCGACCTTCGTCCCTACATCAACTATAACAATCAGCGCCGCACAGGTTTTGACTTCGGTGTCAATATTGCCAAGGAAGTAGGTAATGTAGGTCTTGCACTCGGTGTCAACGGTATGTATAATAAGACTAAGAATCTCCGCATCAACGAGACTGTCGAATATGACTGGCTTCGTCAGACCGGTGCCCCCATCGACGCTCTCCGCGGTTATGAATGCATCGGATTCTTCTCTGATGAAAACGACTTGGCAACTTCGGCCAAGATCAACAACAACACCCGTCTCGGTGATCTCAAGTACAAGGATCAGAACAACGACGGCGTGATTGACTCGAAAGATGCTGTGATTCTCGGCAAGTGGGGTTCTCCCTTCGTGATGGGTGTCAATTTCACGGCCAAGTGGAATAACTTCACTCTCTTCGTTGCCGGTACAGGTGCATTCGGAGGTATGGGAGTAAAGGACGATTCCTACAACTGGGTCTATGGTGACCGTAAGTACTCGGAGGTTGTACGCGGACGCTGGACTCCCGAAACCGCTGAGACTGCAACCTATCCCCGTCTGACAACTCAGGGTGGCGAACTCAACTTCGTGACTTCTGATTTCTGGACCTATTCGACAGATGCTTTTTATCTTGACAAAGTGCAGCTGACCTACGATCTTCCCCGCTCGCTTTTCCATGACAAGTTTGTCAAGGGCCTTCAGGTCTATGTCAACGGCGATGCTCTCGCTACTATCTCGAAGGAGCGCAAGCAGCTTGAAAGACGAGTGGGCGCATCTCCCAGCAACCGCATCTACACCTTTGGTGTCAAAGTTGATTTCTAATCCTGAAAACACAATGGAATCATGAAAAAATTCTTATTCATCATACCCTTGGCCGCGATGTTCGTCAGCTGTGACGACCTTTTCGAACCGGCCATTGAAAACAACCTCGGCATTGACCATATGTACAACAATGCCAACTATGCCGAAGGTATTCTTGCCAACGGCTATACACGAATTCCCATAGGTTCATATCCGTTTAGCGAAGTGGCCACCGACGATGCTGTGTCAAACGATGTGAACAACTCTTATCGTAAGATTGCTGCCGGAGCGTGGACATCGGATAACAACCCGCTTGATCGCTGGACCTCATGCAAGTCAGGAATACAGTATCTCAATATGTTCCTGGAAAGATGCGACAAGGTTCACTGGGCCGACGACGAGATGGTGTCTCAGATGTTCTGTGACCGCGAGAAAGGCGAGGCTTACGCTCTTCGTGCCATGTTCAACTACTATCTTCTCGAAGCTCACGGCGGTTATGCTTCCGACGGAACTCTTCTTGGAGTGCCTTTGCTCGAAGTAGCCGAAAACCAGTCGTCCAATTTCAATGTCCCGCGCAACACTTTCGTGGAGTGTGTCGAGGCTATCCGTGCCGATGCAGCCCGTGCTCTTGAAGTGCTTCCCTGGGAATATGGCGATTCGGAATCAATGGCCAAATTGCAGGCGCGCTATCCCGATGCTGTGATGAGCCAGATCAACCGAGTATTTGGCAATAACTTCTGTGGACGTATTTCGGGCCGTGTTGTCGAGGCCTTCCTCGCCAAGCTCAATCTTCTTGGTGCAAGTCCCGCATTTGCCGATGCTTCTGGCATCAGCTGGGCTGAGGCTGCCGATGCCGGCGCCAAGGTGCTTGACCATATCGGTGGTGTCAACGGTCTTGACCCTACGGGCAACACATGGTATTGCAACAAGGCTGAGATTGATAATATCTCTGCCTCATCAATCCCTGCCGAGGTGCTCTGGATGAGCGAGCGTTCTAAGTCAAACAGCCTTGAGAAGGACAACTATCCCCCCTCTCTCTATGGCAACGGCCGCATCAATCCCACCCAGAATTTCGTTGATGCTTTCCCGATGGCCAATGGTTATCCCATCTCTGACAGCAAGGGTGAGTATGACGCTGCAAATCCATATGCTGACCGTGATCCGCGCCTGGCAGCCTATGTCACTTACAACGGTATGACATCGGGCCTTTCCAACGGCGTGGTGACCACTGCAGTCGACGGTACAAACAACGACGCGCTCAACAAGCTCACCGGTTCGTCGACACGCACAGGCTACTATCTGCGCAAATTGCTCCGTCAGGACATCAGCCTTGATCCCAACGGAACAACAGAGGAGTATCACTACACTCCGCGTATCCGTTACACAGAGATGTTCCTCCTCTATGCCGAGGCCGCAAACGAGGCCTGGGGCCCCACAGGAAGCGGCTCGCATGGCTATTCGGCCTACGACGTGATTAAGGCCATCCGCCAGCGTGCGGGCATCGGTTTCGAGAACGGTGATGCTTATCTCGAATCGGTCAAGGGTGACAAGGATAAAATGCGCGAGCTTATCCGCAACGAACGTCGCATAGAGCTGTCGTTTGAAGGACATCGCTTCTGGGATCTCCGTCGCTGGAAAGCCGATCTCAACGAGACCACCAAAGGAATGAGCATTTCAGATAACTCATTCAAGGTGATCGATGTCGAGTCCAGACACTATAAAGACTATATGTTCTACGGCCCCATTCCTTATTCGGAAGTACTGAAGTTCAGCAAACTCTCACAGAATAAGGGTTGGTAATGCAACATCTCTAAAACTCAAATCAGAAATCATGAAAAAAGTAATATTTTCACTGGTTGGCATGGCTCTTGTGCTTTCTTCTTGCAAAAATGACAGCCAGGAATTTCCCGATTACATATACCAGACCATCTCTTTCGCCGATCAGACTCCTATCCGCACTCTGACCCTTGGCGAGGATGGTGAATTTGATACATCACTTGACAATCAGCATATCTTCCGTATCTGTCCCGTCCTCGGAGGTGTTAACACCAACAAGAAGGACCGCTGGGTACAGTGTGAGGTTGACCCATCGCTCATCCAGGGCATGAGTTTCTCGGACGGCTCTGAAGTGAAATTGCTCCCGCAGTCACACTACACTTTCATCAGTGACAAGCGTGTGACAATCAAGAAAGGCAAAGTGCTCGGCTATCTCGACGTGAAACTTGAGGATGCCTTCTTTGCCGATCCCGAGGCAGTCAACACACACTATGTGCTTCCTGTCCGCCTCACTTCGGCCTCCGACTCTATTCTCGAAGGCACACCGAAGGTGGCAGGCTCTTCTCCGAGTGTTGTCATGAACGACCAGTGGTCTGTGCTTCCTAAAAACTACACTCTCTATGCTATCAAGTATAAGAACAAATGGGCCGGTGCATGGCTGAGCAAATCGAAAATCAGCGGCGAGAACAATGGCGTTGCTTTCACTTCCGAGAGCAAACCTGCTAACTGGGAGAAAGCCGATGTAAAGTCAATCAGCTCGAAATCACTCACTGAATCCCACTATGTGATGAACCACTCGGTAGCTTGTACCAACGAGAACGGCGGAAGTACCGAAAAGAATATCATGTGTGATCTCATAATCAAGATTGATGACAATGGTAATGTGACAGTGACTACCGACACTCCCGGCTGCAAGGCCTCGGGTAGTGGCAAGTACACATATCATGGCGCAATCAAGGCCTGGAACAATACAGACCGCGACATGATCGAGCTTAACTACAGCTACACGATTCCATATGTGGTCAACGAGCAGACCGGTGCGACAGCGGAATATAAGGCTAACGTCACCGAGACTCTCGTCGCCCGCGACCGTCAGAATAAATACGAATCGTTCAGCTACACCATCCTTTAATCTGCTCAAAAATTGATACTGAATGAAAACCAACCATAAAATATGGCTTACTTTCCTTGCCGGTGCATCCCTTGCGGGATGTGCCGACCAGGAGATTGACAACATATATGTCGAGAAGCCTGCGAGTATAGCACAATACGAGTATCTCAACTCCTATGGTAATCTAAAGGATTATCTCAGTCAGCGCACTGGCATAAATCCGGATTTCAAACTCGGTGTCGGTGTGTCGGCTGCCGATTACAACAAATTCGGTCAGGTCTATCGTGTGACCAACGCCAATTTCCATCAGATAACTGCCGGAAATGCGATGAAATACGCCTCCATTGTCAATGACAACGGCGAGATGGATTTCAGCACAGTCACAGCCTTTGTCGATGCTGCATCGAAAGCCGGTGTAGAAGTCTACGGACATACACTCTGCTGGCATGAACAGCAGAATGTGAAGTACCTCAACAGCCTTATTGCCGACAAGGAACTTGATATCGACCCCAATGAGAAACTCGAAGTGGAGGACGCTATCCACGAGTTCAAGAATGACTCGAAGTTCCCATTCTACGTGATGGGTTTTGAGCCTGAGATTATCAACGGCATTCTGACCGCCGATTATCCAGGTTCGTGGTATCAGTTCTTTGTTATGGACGGCCTTTCCACCGTGCCGGGCCGAACATACAAGATTACGGCAAAGGTGAAGGGTAGCAAGGCAGGTTCGATGAACGTGCAATTAGGCAACTGGGGCGCGTTACCGGAAAAGCAGATGGAATTTTCCGAAGAATGGTCGGAATGTTCCGTAATGATAGACGGTGTGACCACCGAAAGCAGTTTTGTGGTTTTCCAGCCCGGCACTTACGACGGCAAACTTGAAATCGAGTGGGTTAAGCTGTCACATCATGAAAGTCCTGCCGTCGAGGTGGAGAGTGAGGTCACCTTCAAGACCTATACCGACGGTCCCTTCCCCTTCTTTGCGATGGGTTGCGAGCCTCCGGTAATCAATGGTTGCATCCACTTTGTCCCGACAGGCGACTGGTCGCAGTTCTTTATCCTTCCTGGTGGTGAGAATCCTCTGACCGAGGGTGACTATGTGCTCTATCTCGATATCACGGCGTCCAAGAATGCCGAGGGTGTCCAGCTCACAATGCAGAACGGATGGGGCGACGATGCTCAGAATCTCTCTGTACCTGTTCCCATTTCTGCCGGAGACAATGTTGTCCGTCTGAAATTCTCGGGCGTCACCGGTGGCAACTATGACGTGATTCTCAAGCCTCAGACCACCGACGCTACCCTTGATGTTCGTTCCGTAAAAGTATGCAAGGTGGAGAAACTCAACAAGATTCCCGTAACTCCCGAAGAGAAGGCTGAAATCCTCACTGCAGAGATGGAACGCTGGATCAAGGGTATGATGGAGGCTACAGCCGGTCAGGTAAAGGCCTGGGACGTTGTCAACGAGGCTATCTCGGGCGGTCCGTGGGGTCAGCGCTACGATCTCCAGCACGCAGCCACAGCATCTGGCGACCAGTCTAATAAGTTCTACTGGCAGGATTATCTTGGTGACAACTTTGCCCGTATTCCCGTTAAATTTGCCCGTCAGTATTTTGCTGAAAACGGTGGCAACCCCGACGAACTCAAACTCTTCGTCAACGACTATAATCTCGAATCGGACTGGGATAACAACCAGAAGCTCAGGAGTCTCATCGAGTGGATCAAGCAGTGGGAGTCGGACGGCGAGACTGTGATTGATGGTATCGGTTCGCAGATGCACATCACATATTACATGAATCCTGAGACCCAGGCTTCGAAGGAGGCCCACGTTGTCGAGATGTTTAAACTCATGGCCGAATCTGGCAAGCTCGTCCGTATCACCGAGCTTGACATGGGTATCTGTGACGAGGATGGCAACACAATCAAGACTGAAGACGTGACCTTTGAGCAGCAGCAGGCCATGGCACAGTATTACAAGTTCGTAATCGACAAGTACTTTGAGATTATACCCGTTCCCCAGCAATATGGCATCTGCCAGTGGGCGCAGACCGACAGTCCCGATGGTTCGGGCTGGCGTCCCGGTGAGCCGATCGGCCTCTGGGATCTGAACTACAGCCGCAAGCCCGCCTACGGTGGTTTCGCCGAAGGTCTTGCCGGTAAGAGTCAGGAATAATTCCGGTTGCAAATACATTTATAATTAGGTAGAAGAGACCAAATAATATTTGGTCGGTTCACCGTCGGGAGGCTTTGTGCACTTCCCTCCCGACGGTGAATTTTAAAAAAAAGATTGTAACTATAATCAATAATCATGAAAAATAGAGGCATAATAACGACTTTATTGATGGCCGTTTCAGTATGTCCGTCTGTCTGCTTTGCCGCAGACTTCACCATGGAGGCCCATGGAATAGCAACAGAGGTGAACGGTAACGAAGTACAACTGCAGTTTTACACTCCGTCTACTGTTCGCGTCATAAAGAATCCTGTTGACGCCAAGGCTGAAAAGCAGAGCCTGAGTGTGGTGTCGACACCTCAGAATGTGAAATTCAATGCCCGCAGGTCGGGAAAATATATAGTGGTCAAATCAGATTCTCTAACCGTGTCGCTCGACACTGCATCGGGGAGTATTTCTTTTTTGACTCCAAAAGGCAAGAAGTTGCTCAGTGAGGGTGCTAAAGTCAGCTTTACACCTGTCGACGATGCCGGTGTCGCATCGTTTAAAGTCCGTCAGGACTTCAGTCTGGATGCCGATGAGCCTATCTATGGATTCGGCAATCTTGAAAACGGACGTCTGTCACAGCGCGGACTCCGGCGTACACTTATGCCCGGTAATATCGAGGATGGTATACCTGTTTTCGTATCCGTGAAAGGCTATGGTGTGTTTTGGGATAATTATTCGCCTACAACGTTTGTTGACGACAAGACCACCTCGTATTTCGAATCGGAAGTTGGAGACTGTGTGGACTACTATTTCATGAGAGGCAGAAATGCCGACGGAGTGATTGGCGAAATGAGAAAGCTTTCAGGCTCAGTTCCTATGTTCCCTTTGTGGACCTATGGATTCTGGCAGAGCCGCGAACGCTACAAGAGCCAGCACGAGATAGTGGAGGTGGTAAACAAACATCGTGATCTCGGTGTGCCTCTCGACGGTATAATCCAGGATTGGCAGTATTGGGGAAATAATTATCTCTGGAATGCCATGGAGTTTATGAATCCTGAGTTCAACAATGCTCAGAAGATGATTGATGACATCCATGGGCAGAACGCGAAGGTGATAATATCTATATGGTCGTCGTTTGGCCCGGCTACAAGACCCTACAGGGAGCTGGATTCCAAAAATATGCTTTTCAATTTCTCCACATGGCCTCAGTCGGGCATAGCCGAGCAGTGGCCTCCCCGCAGGGACTATCCGTCGGGGGTCAGAGTCTACGATGCCTACAATCCCGAGGCCCGCGATATATATTGGAATCATCTGAAGCGACTGTTTGACCACGATATGGATGGCTGGTGGATGGACTCTACCGAACCTGACCATCTTGATTTCAAACCTGAGGATATGGATACTCCCACACATCTTGGTTCGTTCCGCAGGGTACGTGGTGCCTACCCGCTGCTCACTGTAGGCGGAGTCTATGACCACCAGCGCAAGGAGTCCGAAAAGAAGCGTGTGTTCATACTTACCCGTTCCGGATTTTTCGGTCAGCAGCGCTATGGCTGTAATGTCTGGACCGGTGATGTCTCATCAACATGGGAGTCGTTCCGCAATCAGATTCCGGCACTGCTCAATTTTACACTTACAGGAAATCCCAACTCAAATTCCGATATCGGCGGATTCTTTGCCGGTGCTTACAACAAGTCATATGGTGATAATTCCGCTGTAAAGAATCCACAATTCCAGGAACTGTATGTCAGATGGATGCAGTTTGGTGCGTTCACTCCGATGATGCGTTCTCACGGAGCTGACATCAAACGTGAGATTTATTATTTCGGAAACCGGGGCGAGACGGTGTTTGATGCTGTTGAGGATGCCATCAGACTGCGCTATTCGTTGTTGCCTTACATATATTCAACATCATGGAATGTGACAAACAACAATTCGAGTTTTATGCGTGCGCTGATGATGGATTTCCCGAAAGATAAGAAGGGATGGGAGTGTGGTGACGAGTATATGTTTGGTCCTAATCTGCTTGTCGCGCCTGTCGTCAAAGCTCACTATACAGCAGAGAAGATTATCAAGATTGATGAAAACACCGGATGGGACCGACATGAAAACACCGGCAGCGAGGAGACTTTGGGCAATGTCGATTTTATGAGACCGGTTGATACGGAAATCTATCTTCCTGAAGGAAGCTCTTGGTGGGATTTCGAGACCAATGAGCTACATAAAGGCGGCCGGAATATAACCAAGGCTACCACCTTGAAGTCGCTTCCTCTGTTTGTAAAGGCCGGCTCGATTCTGCCTATAGGCCCGGATGTTCAGTATGCCGTGGAAAAACCCTGGGATAATCTGGAAATCCGGATATATCCTGGCGCTGACGGAGAGTTTACTCTTTATGAGGATGAGTTTGATAACTATAACTACGAAAAAGGGCTATATTCGACCATCGGGTTCATCTGGAATGACAAGACGCGTACTCTCACGATAGCCGACCGCCAGGGTGAATATCCCAGTATGCTTTCCACCCGTAAGTTCAATGTTGTTGTCTGTGATGGAAAGTCGCATAAACATCCGGTGGAGATTTCATATGACGGCACAAAAACATCGATTAAACTTTAAAAACTCACGATACGGTTATGAAAAAAATGACAGCACTTCTGTTTGTCGCAGCGGGATTCTATGCTAATGCAATAGAACAGCTGCCCATAATCCAGACAAAGTATAATGCGGATCCGGCTCCGATGGTCCATAATGATACCATATTTCTTTACACGTCACATGATGAGGATGATGCCGACGGCTTTAAGATGAAAGACTGGCTTCTCTACACCTCGACTGATATGGTCAACTGGACCGAACACGGGGCCGTGGCATCGCTGAAGGATTTCGGCTGGTTTAGTCGCGACAATGGAGCTTGGGCGATTCAGGTAGTGGAAAGAAACGGGAAGTTCTATATGTATTGTCCGATACATGGCAACGGCATAGGTGTGCTTGTGGCGGATTCTCCCTATGGTCCGTTTAAAGATCCCATTGGCAAGCCTCTCGTGTGGCAGAAGGAGCATTGGAATGACATAGACCCGACGGTGTTCATTGACGATGACGGACAGGCCTATATGTATTGGGGCAACCCTGATCTTTACTATGTGAAACTTAACGAGGATATGGTTTCGTATTCAGGTGAGATCCACAAGTTTGACAGTGCTCCGCAGCATTATCAGGAAGGTCCGTGGTTCTACAAGCGCAACGGTCGCTACTATCTTGCATTTGCCTCCACGTGTTGCCCCGAGGGAATCGGTTATGCGATGAGCGACAATCCCACAGGTCCGTGGGAGACTAAAGGCTACATCATGAGGCCTACAGAGCGCACACGCGGTAACCATCCGGGCATTGCCGACTATAAGGGCAAGACCTATGTATTCGGTCACAGCTACGACATACTCCGTCTTGAAACACCCCATCATCACGAGCGTCGTTCGGTCAATGCGGCCGAGATGGAATATAACGCCGATGGGACAATCAAAGAAGTTCCCTATTGGAAAGATATCGAACTGAAGCAGATAGAGCCTTTCAATCCGTTCAAGAAGGTCCAGGCTGAGACAATGGCCTGGGGCTTCGGACTTAAGACTCGTCCGCATGGAAACAGGAATATGGTTGTGACCAATATTGACAATGGTGAATACATCTGTCTGCGCGGAGTGGATTTCGGGAAAAAGGGTGCTAAGAAATTTATTGCCAATCTCTCATCGCGAAAATCCGGATCGTCAATCAAGGTCAGAATTGATTCCAAGGACGGAAAAGTCATAGGTGTGTTGCCTGTCAATGATACGGCCGGGGGATATTCGTCGCTTTCGTGCAACCTTGACAGAAAAGTGAAAGGAATTCACGATCTCTATCTTACTTTTGAGGGAGATGGTGATGATTTGTTTGATTTTGATTACTGGGAATTCAAATAGACCATGAAAAAGACTGTAATTACAGCCCTGTTTTTATCTGCGTTGCTTTTAGGCAGCCAGATGGCATTTGCACACAGTCTGGAGGCTGTCACTGCAGCGACCAATATACCGGAGGCCAACTATCCGAAAGTCGACAGCCGGAACCGTGCGCATTTCAGAATTCATGCTCCCGAAGCGATGAATGTCAAGGTGGACATCTGTGGTCACAAATACGACATGACTCGCAACGCCGACGGTTTCTGGGAAGCGGTCACGCAACCGCTTGTGGTCGGTTTCCACTATTATTTTATAGTTGTTGACGGTGTCAGTGTAATAGATCCGTCAAGTGAGGCTTTTTATGGATGTGGACGTATGGCCGGTGGAATAGAGATCCCCGAGGACAGCGCCTCGGCTGCCTACTATACCTTTGACAAGAACATTCCTCATGGCCAGGTGCGTGAATGCAAGTATTACTCTGAAATCGAGAAATCGGAGCGTCGTTGTTTTGTATACACTCCGGCTGAATATGAGACAAATACGTCGCGTCGGTATCCTGTTCTCTATCTCCAGCATGGCATGGGTGAGGATGAACGCGGGTGGCATCAGCAGGGCCGTATGGCAAACATTCTTGACAATCAGATAGCCGGTGGGAAATGTGTCCCCATGATTGTGGTGATGGACTATGGCAATTGCGGGTACATTTTCGGTGCGCGCCCGGGCGAAACACGCGATGAGTTCGGAGCATCATTTACGCCAATCATGCTCAATGAGCTGATACCGTTTGTGGACAATACTTTCCGTACTCTTACCGATCGGGACAACCGTGCCATGGCCGGCTTGTCGTGGGGTGGTCATGAGACGTTTCAGACCACTCTTCACAATCTCGATAAATTCGCACACATCGGTTCATTCAGCGGAGCCCTTTTCTTTCTCGCCGACGGACTTGAGAAGGCCTATGGAGGTATATTTACAGATGCCACTGCCTTTAATTCCAAGGTCCACACATTCTTTCTTGGAATGGGGACTGAGGAGAGCTTCGGAAGCGATAAGATTAGTGATGCTCTGAAAGGTGCCGGAATCAGGCATACTTACTTTTCGTCGGAGGGCACTCACCACGAATGGCTCACATGGCGCAGATGTCTCAATGAATTTCTACCTCTCTTGTTCAAACAAAACAAAAACACAGCTTATGAAAAGTAAATTCACATTGCCTCTTGCATTGATATTGTCACTCCCGCTGACAACTCAGGCTATAAACCCCATAGTACAGACTAATTTCACCACCGACCCTGCTCCGATGGTACACAACGACACTCTCTATGTCTATACCGGACATGACGAGGCCGGTGCGGATTTCTTCTGGATGCAGGAGTGGCGTGTCTATTCGACAACAGATATGGTGAACTGGACCGACCACGGATCGCCTCTTGCAATCGAGGATTTTGAGTGGGCCGACGATCGCGCGTGGGCTCCGCAGTGTATCGAACGCGACGGAAAATTCTATTTTTACGTGCCTCTCCACTCTAAGCTCTCCAACACGATGGCAATCGGTGTCGCAGTCGGTGACACTCCCATAGGCCCGTTTAAGGATGCTATTGGACGTCCGCTCGTGGATGGAAGCTGGGATTATATCGACCCTACCGTATTTATCGATGATGACGGACAGGCATATCTCTATTGGGGTAATCCTGAAATCTACTATGTGAAACTCAACAAGGACATGGTCTCGTTTGACGGAGAGGTCAATAAGATTGAGCAGACTGTCGAAGGTTTTGGCGCCCCCGGTCCGAAAGAGCGTGTGAAGGATGCGAAATACAAGGACAATTACACAGAGGGCCCGTGGTTCTATAAACGCGGAGGCAAGTATTATCTCGTCTATGCAGCCGGTGGTGTGCCCGAACACATAGCCTATTCTATGAGTAATGCTCCTACCGGCCCGTGGAAGTATATGGGAGAGATAATGCCGCTCTGTGACACAGGCTCGTTTACAAACCATGCGGGAGTAGCCGACTACAAGGGACGGTCATACTTTTTCTATCACACGGGCAAGCTTCCCGGTGGTGGAGGTTTCGGAAGAAGTATCGCTGTCGAGGAGTTCAAATATAATCCTGACGGAACATTTCCGACAATCATGCCCACGGATGAGGGTGCGTCTGCCATAGGTATGTTTAATCCATATAGACGTAATGAGGCTGAGACAATGGCTTGGTCGGAAGGTGTCGGTGTAGAGCAGAACTCGCGGACAGGTGTCTATGTGTCGGATATCCACAACGGAGATTTTGTGTGTCTGCGCAATGTGAATTTCGGCAGTGGTGGCCCGAAGACATTCGGAGCATCGGTTGCAAGCGCTCTGCGTGGAGGTACTTTAGAAGTGCGTCTTGATAAGGTTGACGGAGAGCTTGTCGCATCGCTGAATGTTCCAGGAACAGGCGGTTGGGAGGAATGGAAATATATCGAGACTCCGACATTGACAGAAATACCGGGTGTCCACGATATCTATTTCGTGTTCAAAGGCCGCAAGGGTCCGAAACTTTTCAATTTAGATTATTGGCAATTCAAATAAATGTATGCTACGTAATTTTTTCGCCACCGTGGCACTGGCTTGTGGAATGTCAGCTATGGCGTGGCCCGGAATGGATATGCCGCCACTTCGTGTAGACGGACGTTATCTCAAGGACGATGCAGGGAATATTGTGAATCTTCATGGTTTTGCACAGACTTACAGTCCGTGGTTCAACGAACGCGGGACAAAGTGGACCAACTATGATGTGAACGGATGTCTTGAATACAACAAGAAAAAAATCGACGAGATGCTCGAGGCCGGATGGAAGATGAATTTCATACGTCTGCATATGGATCCCTACTGGTCCAACACCCCCGGAGTGAGCACCACAGGCGAGAATGATATTTCTGCGTTCGACTTCAATCGTTTCCGCACCTACCTTTCACAGGTGTTTATACCGATGGCTGAATATGCCATATCGAAGGGTCTCTATGTGGTCATGCGTCCGCCGGGTGTGTGTCCCGAGAATATTGAGATAGGTGATTCTTACCACAAGTATCTCAAACGGGTGTGGGGGTATGTATCGACTCAGCCCAAGCTTGCAAACAATCCCTATATCATGTTTGAACTGGCCAACGAACCGGTACATATCAAGGGCACTGACGGACAGTTTGGAGCTAATACTGATGGCTGCAATAAAAACCTCACCGCATATTTCCAGGAGATTGTCGATCTCATGCGAGGCAATGGATGTGATAATATTCTCTGGATTCCCGGTACGGGATATCAGTCGCAGTATGCCGGATTTGCCAAATACCCGATTACAGGCGACAACATTGGCTATGCCGTTCACGTCTATCCTGGATGGTATGGTAGTGATGCCATTGAGCCGAGTCACGAGCTGGGAGGAAGTTATGGAGGTGGTTTCAGTGCGTTTGCCGACGGCTGGGCCGCCCAGATAAAGCCTGTGGCCGATTTTGCTCCGGTGATGGTGACTGAGATGGACTGGGCGCCTTCGAAATATGACGCTTCGTGGGGAAAGAGTATCACAGGCAAGATGTTTGGTGAGGGATTCGGCGCTAATTTCAAGCTACTTGCCGATAACAGTGGCAATGTGAGCTGGCTCATCTTCACCGGATGTGAATTTCTTGCTGCTTTCAAGGATGAGCCGTCTGTAGGTGATACTTATACCGTGCTCAACGATCCCGAAGCGTGTCCGTGGCCGGTTTATCATTGGTATAAGGACTATGCCGGAGATGATCTTGGTATATCTGATTATAAACCTGTATTCTCGACCAGAGCCGTAGGTGACGAATATGTGGTGATGCCTGGAAGTTCAGTCTCTCTTGCCCTCATTGCCGATTCTGGAAATGGCTATCAGATGAATCTGCGGAGTGAATTTGATGTGACGGTCAATGATCCATCGATTCTGACATGGGATGATGGTGTGTTTACAGTTCATTCACCGGGCTTGACATCTGCCACTGTTACATACAATATATCTGGACGGACAGAGTCGATGGAAGTTAAATTCAATTCAACGCTTTTCCCTTTCGTTGAAGGTTATCTGAATCCCTCGATATGGGAAAAAGGGTCCTTTGACGAGACGACACATACCATCAAGACCGGTCAGTATGGATTTGCCGGATGGAAGTATTCCAATGGAATAGACATCTCGGATTACAGGTATCTGATAGCCGAGATGGAGGGCGACAATCAGTCGGCAGTATCGTTTAGGGTCTATGATCAGAACAACTATTGGTCTGATCCGGCCATGGCCGATTTCGGCAAAGGAACTAAAGCGGTGCTTGACCTTGCAAATCTGAAATCAGACAGCGGGCGGAAGCTCGATCCGTCGCATATCTACATCGTAGGATTCTGGTCGTTGGGCAATGCCCCGTTTAAAATATCGAGAGTTTATCTCAGCGATAATCCCGAGGGTGATACAGGTCTCGACGATGTTGTGATTTCAACGGAAGGTAAAACTGTAGATGTATACAATCTTCAAGGTATGAAGCTCAAATGCAATGTGAGTGTAGAGGACGCTTCAACAGGATTACAGCCCGGCATATATGTTATAGATGGAAGAAAAATCTCAGTAACGCGCTAATTATGAGAAAAATAATGGCGGTGTTAGCCGCTATGTGCCTTAGTAGTCTGATGGCTGTGGCGCAAGATTCCAACTTTCATATCTATCTTTGTATAGGTCAGTCTAATATGGAAGGTAATGCGGCTATAGAGCCGATTGATCGCAAGGATGTCCCTTCGCGATTCAAGGTAATGGCTACGGTTGATTTTGCCAGTCCTCCGAGAGTGAAAGGGGAGTGGTCGACAGCTGTTCCGCCACTCGTGCGTCAGTCGACAGGCCTTACTCCAATAGATTATTTCGGCAGGACAATGGTGGCAAATCTTTCTGACGACATAAAAATAGGTGTGATTCCGGTTGCTATAGGTGGTTGTGCCATTCGTCATCTTGACAAAGATTTTGATGCGTCGACTCTTGCCGGTGAGGCCGATTGGTTTCAGGCCTATATGCGCGAATATGACAATGCTCCTTACCAGCGCTTGATAGAATGTGCTAAAAAAGCCTCTACCCAGGGTGTTATCAAAGGCATACTGCTTCATCAGGGTGAAAGTGATAACGGCAATAAGGAATGGCCGGTTATGGTCCAAAAAATTTATGAGGATATCCTCAGCGACCTTAACCTCGAGGCTTCCGATGTTCCCTTGCTTGCCGGTGAGGTTGTGACATCGGCCCAGGGCGGATATTGCGGTGGTATGAATGCTATAATCAACACTCTTCCGCAGGTCATACCTTCGGCCAGAGTTGTTTCGGCTGCCAATTTGGCTCAGAAAGGCGACGGTCTTCACTTTACGCCCCATGCCTACCGTGTACTTGGTTGCCGTTATGCTACGGTCATGTTGGAATACTACGGTATTTCAGACCCTAAGGTAGATTATTCGGAGGAGATTCCGTTTGTGCCTACACCAAATCCCACTGAGGGTGACTTTGTGTTTGATTTCAAATACTTCAATCCTTCGATTTGGGAAACTGGCACATATGACAGTGTTGAGTCAGTATTTACTGCCGGACAATATGGCTTTGGTGGTTGGGAGTATGACACTCCCATAGATCTGTCGGGCTATAAATATCTGGTAGCCGAGCTCTCGCAGGAAGAGTCAAACGGAGTGGAGTTCAGAGTTTTTGACCAGGCAAGTTACTGGGAAACGCCGTATTCTGCCAAATTCAATGGCGGAAAACTTATTGTTGCCGAGCTTGACGGTATGATGAAAAACCTTTCTACGGGTATGGTTCCGCTTAATACCGGAACTGTCTATCGGGTTGGATTCTGGGCCTATGGTTTCAAGCCGATCCATATAAAGCAGGTTTTCGCCACTAATATCGATCCCTTTGCTGCTGTCATAGGTGTTGCCGCCGACAGCACAGATGGTGCTGAATCTGTTGTCTATGACATTCTTGGCCGTAAAGTGGCTGACTCGATTTCCGCCAGCTCTCTCGTGCCTGGAATCTATGTCTCTGCCGGGAAAAAAATCAGAGTTAGTCGTTGATTATCATACAGGTTTAGTGGTTTATTAATTAATACCTAAAAAACAGATATCTTATGACCAGTTTTAAATCATCAATATCAACAGTTCTTGTATTAGCTTCTTTTCTCGCACATTCAGTGCCGTCAAGTGCTGCTCGTCAAGAGCTTAAAAGTCCGGACGGACTTACTGTTGTCTCAATCTCAGATGAAGGCAATAGAGCTACATATTCTGTGAGTTATAACGGGAAGGATTTTATACTTCCTTCGCCTCTGGGACTGAATACTAATATAGGAAATTTCGTCAATAACCTTGTTATGACGGGTTCCTCTGACGTAGAGAGCGTATCCGATAGCTACTCTCTGCCTAATATCAAGAAAAGCCATGTCGACTACAAGGCTAACAAACAGGTGTTTACTTTCGGTCGTGACGGCAAGAAGATATTCGATGTGATTTTTGAAGTCAGTGATAACAATGTGGCGTTCCGCTACCGTCTCCATCCTCAGGGTGAGACTCTCTGTGCTGTCGTCGACTCAGAAGCCACAGGTTTCAAAATGCCTGAAGATGCAACCACTTTCCTTTGTCCGCAGAGCGGTCCGATGGGTGGATTTGCCCGCACTTCACCGAGCTATGAGACTTCGTATACGGTTGACGATGCCATCGGTAAAAACGGTTGGGGGCAGGGTTATACTTTCCCGTGTCTCTTCCGCAACGGAGACAAAGGATGGACCTTGATTTCAGAGACAGGAATAGCCGGTGACTATTGCGGTTCGCATCTCTCGTGGAATGCCGATGGACATTATGCTATTGCCTATCCACAGCCCGGTGAAATGAACGGTTGGGGGTCAACGTCTGCATCAGTCGCACTGCCGGGACTGACTCCGTGGCGTACAATTACCCTCGGAAGTGACCTTGCTCCTATTGTCGAGACCACCGTACAGTTTGATGTGGTCAAACCGCTCTATGAACCGTCAAAGAAATATGAGTATGGCCGCGGTATGTGGAGCTGGATTATCAAAATGGACCCCAGCTGTAATTTCGATGAGCAGAAACGATATATCGATTTTGCTTCCGAAATGGGCTATGAGACCGTGCTTGTCGATGCGCTGTGGGATACACAGATTGGCTATGAAGGAATTGAGCGACTTGCTGACTATGGTAAGTCGAAAGGTGTCGGGCTTTATCTGTGGTATAATTCAAATGGTTCATGGAACGACGCGCCCCAAGGCCCACGCGGGGTGATGAATGATATAGTAAAACGCCGCAAGGATATGGCGTGGATGCAGAAAAACGGTATCCGCGGTATCAAGGTTGATTTCTTTGGAGGTGACAAGCAGGAGACAATGCGTCTCTACCACGATATTCTTGCCGATGCCAACGACTACGGAATCCTTGTGATATTCCACGGTTGCACTCTTCCGCGAGGATGGGAGCGTATGTATCCCAATTATGCGGCCAGTGAAGCTGTGCTTGCGAGTGAAAATCTGCATTTCTCTCAAGGTAGCTGCGATGCCGAGGCCTTCAATGCCTGTCTGCATCCTTTTATCCGCAATACTGTCGGCAGTATGGATTTCGGAGGTAGCGCGCTTAACAAGTATTACAATGCCGATAATGCGCCCAGAGGATCACGTCGTGTGACTTCTGATGTCTATGCTCTTGCCACTGCAATCCTCTTCCAGAGTCCGGTGCAGCATTTTGCTCTTGCCCCTAACAATATCAGCGATGCTCCTGCATGGGCTATTGATTTTATGAAGAATGTGCCTGTCACCTGGGACGAGACCCGTTTTATCGAAGGTTATCCGGGCAGATATGTTGTCATGGCCCGTCGTCACGGTGCAATATGGTATATAGTCGGTGTAAATGCCGGTGAGAAGACTATGAAACTCTCGGTTGAACTTCCCTCGGAAATGCGTAATGTTCCTCTGACACTTTACAGTGACGATGAGCGTCTTCGTGGCACTGCAAAGGATTGCCGCTCGGATAAAAAAGGCAATGTGAAAGTTTCAATTCCATGCAATGGCGCATTTGTGATTACGAGTCGTCCCGATCCGGATTTTCATGTGTATCTGTGTTTCGGACAGTCCAACATGGAGGGAGCTGCGCCATATGAACCGCAGGATACCGTAGGTGTTAATGGACGCTTTGTGATGATGCCGGCAGTCGATATGCCCGACAAAGCAAAGATGAAGGGCGAATGGTGTGCGGCTCTGCCTCCGTTGACAAGAAGCACAACAGGTCTCACACCAATTGACTATTTCGGTCGTGAAATGGTCAAGTCTCTTCCTGAAAAAGTAAGAATAGGTGTTATAAACGTGGCTGTCGGTGGTTGTCGTATAGAACTGTTCGATGTCGATTCATGCTCGTCACACATTGCTTCTCAGCCAGAGTGGTTGAAGAATACTGTTAAGGCTTATGACAATAATCCATATAAACGTCTTGTTGAAATGGCTCGTGAAGCTCAACGATCAGGTGTCATCAAGGGAATTTTGCTGCATCAGGGCGAATCGAATACCAACGACAAGGAATGGCCATCCAAGGTAAAGAAAATATATGAAAGATTCATAGCCGACCTTAACCTTGATAAAGATGCCACGCCTCTTGTTGCCGGTGAGATGCTCTCGGAAGAGGAGGGTGGAATATGCTCTTCAATGAACGCGATTGTCAACACTCTTCCCGATGTGATTGAAAATTGCAGTGTAGTGTCGTCGAAAGGATGTAAAGGTGCACCCGATGGCCTCCATTTTACCGCAGATGGTTATCGTGAGCTTGGTCGTAGATATGCCGCAGCTATTTTATCGCGTCGATAATATGTCTGTGACAACAATCCTTCCATGTAGGGCGATTCCTATGGCTTAGGGAAAAAATCACTGATAATATACACATTCTTTCCTCGGGTATTGAGAAATAGGTCGTAACGTCTGACAATGATGTTACGGCTTATTTTATCATATGCTTTCCGGTTTAAATGAAAGTGATTCTAACTCTCCTAACAGATTATTCTAATTCTGTGAATTGAATAATTTCATCCTGTTGATCTTGCCGGAGTTGAACCTATAAGCATTCATTCCAGCTTCTGACATATTCGATAAGGAGATTAAGAAAGGCGGGGATTCCGATGATTCGAAATCCCCGCCCGCTATTGGATTGTTACTTCAGTCGTAGGGTATTACTCCTCGATGGCAGCCTGCGCCACCGCTATATAACACTGACTTTCATTACTATGAGGTCTTAGTGTATGCTCAAAGTATGTGATAGGTATATAGCGATAAAATTTGTGATAAAACGTGCTTCTATTACATAAGGACGGGAGTCATGCCCCATCCGAACATAAGATTCAATATAATGGTCTCTCTTGTTATTGTATTAATTTCTGTTTTTTAATAAGTTAATAATTTCATTCTTATCATCCAATTGAGAATTCAATTGGTCAACGCTTCTTTGTAGAACTGCGATCTGGTTTCTTAAATCCTTTTCGGTTTTCTTCAAGTTAGCCTCGTTGACCTTTTGAGACTCAATCTGTGCCAATAATGCAGTATCACCGATATTATTCTTAGCATCCCCGTCACCCAATGCCACGGCAGCCAGATATGCGTTCACACTGGTAGGGAAACTACAATACAACGCGAAAAAATTAAAGTCTAAGGCGCGACAAATCTTAACCAGTCTTTTGGTATCAATAGAATCTTTCTCAAAAATTCGATTGACGTGTTGTTGTGGCACACCTATTAGACGACCAAATTCTGATTTGGTCATTTCAAGCTCATCAAGTCTTTTCTTTATGACAGCTCCGATATTGATTTCTTTAAGTTCTGCGTTAATCATTAATCATTAAACAGTGATTTTTTCTTAAAACACATATCCAATTTTTGTTTATCTAAACATTTATTGTTTAATTTGCGTTCCAAGAATGCTGATTATTAGATTACAAAGTTAATCATTAATCATTAAACAAACAAATAAAACATGAAATAATGACTGAAATTGTACAGAAAATCCGGCCACTATTGCTCTCTATGAATGTAGGAGAGTCCGTAGTGTTCCCCATTTCTCGGCTAAAGAGTGTTAGAACTCAGGCTTCAGAGTTGGGGGCTATTTATGAGCGAAAGTACGTCACGAAAATGAATCGTGACGATCGAACTGTAGAGGTATTCCGTAAAAACTGAAATTTTACCTATGCAGTTTCTTCAGTTCCTTGACCACTTGATTCCGTATGACACATTTCTCAATGATGTGGCATCGAGAGTCGTGGCAATGTTGAAAATTGATAAAGATGATCCAGAATTTATAAGTCAGAGAAAGGCTTGGGAATTATTTGGACGTCGTAACGTAGAGCGATGGAGAAGACAAGGAAAAATTGTGCCATTTAAGCGACCGGGAAGATTGGAATACAGAACCTCCGAACTTCGTCTTCTTCAAAGAACCATTCAAGACTATTTTAATGACTAGCTATGAGTAATGAGAGAACTGGTGCCAAATTGTGATCCTGAAGGGGTCTACTCCGTCAAGAGGTCGTGTATGGAATTGGGGGTCTGTCATAAGACCTTCATGCGTTATCGGACAAAGGGACTTATCGAGCCGCTTAATCCGGGAAATTGTCGCCGTCCTGTGTTTTCAGGAAGAGCGATAATTGAATGTTGGAATAAACTTACTAAGATATGATAAGCGAAAGAACCATTCAGCAGGTAAGAGATCTCGACATAGAGACAGTACTGAAGCCCTATGTCGAATTGAAGAAGAAAGGCTCTTCGCTTATGGGGCTGTGTCCGTTCCATTCGGAGAAGACACCGTCTTTTTCGGTTTCTCCACAGAAAAACCTGTATAATTGCTTTGGGTGCCGGCGTGGTGGAGATGGGATTGACTTTGTAATGGCGAAGGAGAACCTATCGTTTATAGAAGCAGTCAAAAAAATTGCATCTGATAATGGAATCGAAATAGAGGAAATAGGTAAAGATCTATCCGGTGAAGAGAGAGCAGCCGCTCGACATAAGGAGTCTTTACTTGCCACCCTTGATCTTATACACAAATTCTATGTGGATTGCCTTAGAGCAAACATGGAAGATGAGTGCGCCGATGCAAGAAATTATGCCTATGACCGTTGGTCGCCGGGATTCTGTGCTACCTCCGGAATAGGATACGCCCCGAATAATGGGAAATTCTTTATTGAATATTGCCGGAACAACGGTATTGATCAAGAGGTACTTCTTGAACTTGGTTTGTTGAAAATAAACGAATCCGGCAATCAGTATCAACTTTTCAGGAGATGTATATTCTAACTAAAAAGTGCGCCGGATAATAATAAAAAAATGCGCCACCA
>CAJUGS010000026.1 GCA_910586305.1 uncultured Duncaniella sp. | reverse complement strand
GGACGCGCCACGCTTGAGTTTTTCGCCGCCCCCATGGTCCACTGGCCCGAGGTGCTGGTGACGCTCGACGCTGCCGACGGGGTGCTCTTTTCGGCTGATGCCTTCGGCACATTCGCACCCCCGTCGTCGCCCGAGGCATGGGATGACGAGGCTCGTCGCTATTACTGCAATATAGTGGGCAAATATGGCGCTAATGTGCAGGCGCTCATGAAGAAGCTCGTCGGCAAGCCGTTCAGCGCCGTGTGTCCGCTCCACGGTCCGGTGCTCACCGACAATCTGGCCCACTACTGGAAGCTCTATGACAAGTGGAGCCGCTGGGAACCTGAGACCAACGGAGTACTCGTGGCCTATGCGTCGGTCTACGGGGGCACTGCCGCCGCCGCGCGCCGTCTGGCTACCATGCTCGAGGAAGAGGGTGAGGAAGAGGTTGTGGTGATGGACCTCAGCCGCCACGATGTCTCATATGCCGTTGCCGAGGCTTTCCGTCTCAGCAAGCTTGTGCTCTGCTCGGTCACCTACGATGCCGGGCTTTTCCCTGCAATGCACAGTTTCCTCCATCACCTGAAGGCCAAGAATTTCCGTGGTCGCTGCGTGGGTCTGGTGGAGAACGGGTCCTGGGCACCTATCGCGGCCAAACTGATGCGCGATGAGCTTGCCTCGATGAAGGATATGACCGTGGTAGAGCCTGTCGTGACCATACGCAGCCGTATGAACAGCGACGATGCAGCGCGTCTGAGGGAACTCGCAATAAACATTAAACAATATTAAACCTCGGAACTTCTGCAGTCGGAAGGGTGTTATACTTGAGACAGTAGAAATATCAACCAAAAACTCTTTACGACTATGGATGTAATGCATAAAACCGAAATGGAAAGCGCCGAGAAGCTTTCGCAGGCGAGTGCCAAGCTCAGTGCCGAGGCCGCCGCAGCCGCTGCAAAGGCCGGTGCGGAGGGCGCAAAGGAAAGTCTTGCCGACAAGGCTGCCGATATTAAGGATAAAGTGGCCGACAAAGCTGCTGATATCCAGGGCAAGGTGGCCGACAAGGCTGCCGGTGTGGCCGATGCTATCAGTGACAAGGTGGAAGACCTTCAAGACAAGGCGAAACCTCTGGTAGACAAGGCTAAACACGCTGCGGCAAATGCTCTTGACTCCCTCTCGGACGCTGTGGGCAATCTTGCCGACAAGCTGAAATAAGGTATCTCTAATATCAAAAAAATACACACGATCACCTCCGACAGGCTCCCCGATACAGCAGGGAGCCTGTCTTTATTATATAGATACGGAGTTAGCTTAAAATATGTTAATTAATAGTACCTTGTATTGCATAGTACTATAAAACTACATACCTTTGCGGTGTGGATGTGACAGCCGGCAATAGAACGCATCCTCACCCAATGAAAAATGAACATCGACAATCTCAAATCACAAATGCGCAAGGGGATGCTTGAATTCTGTGTCCTGCTGATTCTCCGCCGTGGCGATGCCTATGCGTCCGAGATGATAGCCAGACTTAAGGAAGCGCATCTCATAGTGATGGAGGGCACTCTCTATCCCCTCCTCACGCGTCTGAAAAACGACGGTCTGCTCTCCTACCGCTGGGAGGAGTCTCAGCAGGGGCCGCCGCGAAAGTACTACTCCATCACTCCTGTAGGACACCAGTTTCTTGAGCAGCTGCAGGTGTCATGGAACGAGATAGCCTCGGCTGTCAAGATACTCGAAGAAGATTACCACACCAAATTCACACCCCAAGAATGAAAAAGACATTTCCCGTAAATATCAACGGAAAGATATATTATATCGATGAGGATGCCTATACGCTCCTCCAGAGCTATCTGTCGCAGTTGCGCGCCACATTTCCCGGTGAGGAGGGAAAGGAGATTATAGTGGACATAGAGAGCCGCATCTCCGAACTCTTCGACGAGCGTATGCTCAACGGGGCGAGTGTGATAGTGCTCCAGAATGTCAACGATGTTATCGAAATCATGGGCCGTCCCGAGGAGCTTGGCGATAATGTCTCCACCGATTCGCAGACGTCGTCGGACACTCAGACCCCTCCTTCCCAGGGGTTTGCCCAGACTGTGCCTCCGCCGTTTCCGGTGAGCAAGAAGCTCTACCGCGACGAGCGCCACAAGGTGTTTGGCGGCGTGCTGGCCGGATTGGGGCAGTATATGAACTGGGATGTCACCGTGCTTCGTATTCTCACCGTTGTGCTTGCCCTGGTAACCTATTTCTGGCCCTGTGTGCTCATATATATGGTGGCGTGGCTTGTGATTCCACCGGCCCGTACTCCTCGCGAGATTCTGGAGATGCAGGGACAGCCTGTCAATCTCGAGACCGTAGGCCAGACTGTGATTGACGGTGCCAGGCCTCCTGTGGCCCCCGTGCCCGACGGAGGAGACTTCGCCCGGTTTATAAATAATGTGTTTCTCATTATCGGCAAATGCCTTGTGGCGTTCTGTGCCTTCATAGGCGGCCTTGCCGCGTTTGCCACAGTGCTTGTGGCGCTTGCGATAATCGCCGGGATGGTGTGTCTCTTTGCCGCCGGCTCGCCCGGTCTGCTTCACGCCTTTGACATCTCTCTGTCCAATCCCTATTTCGAAGGGTGGGGAATGACACTGCTGATGTTTGCTGTTGCTCTCCCGATGCTTGCCATTCTGTGGGCCGGATGTACAGTGGTGTTCAAGGCTCCGCCGATGTCTAAGTCGGTGATTATAGCCGGACTGGTGATAGAGATGATTCTCATTGTGGCCACCTGTGTGCTGATGAATTTCGACAGCGGAGGCCTGCTGTCGGCGGTTCTCCCGGCCTCGGCCGTCGCCCCGGTGACCATGTGTTAGAGTTTTCAGAGTTTCCATACCAAATAGAGGTTCAGCCGCGCCGAAACATGAGTTTTGGCGCGGCTGATGTCGTCAGTCTGTTTTCAACGCGTTGATTATTTTGATATTTTAACCGAAAACCCTAATTTTGCAATCTAAAAGAAAAGCAGAACTAATGGAACAGAAATTCAAACGCACCCTCATAACCACCGCTCTCCCTTATGCCAACGGTCCGGTCCACATCGGCCATCTTGCCGGAGTCTATGTCCCCGCTGATATCTATGCCCGCTATCTTCGCCTCAAGGGCGAGGACGTGGTGATGGTGGGAGGCAGTGACGAGCACGGTGTGCCCATCACTCTCCGTGCCCGCAAAGAAGGTATCACTCCCCAGGAAGTGGTGGACCGCTACCACGCCATAATCAAGGACTCGCTCGAAGAGCTGGGAGTGTCGTTTGACATCTACTCGCGCACCACATCCGAGATTCACCGCGAGACAGCGTCGGAGTTCTTCCGCCATCTCTATGACAAGGGCGAGTTTGTGCAGCAGACCGCCCTCCAGCCCTACGACGAGAAGGGCGGAGAGTTCCTGGCCGACCGCTACGTCACCGGCACCTGCCCCCGCTGCGGCAATGAGAATGCCTATGGTGACCAGTGTGAGGCCTGCGGATCGTCGCTCAATGTCACCGACCTCATCAATCCCCGTTCGTCGCTCACCGGCGAGCCTGTGAAGATGCGCGAGACTACCCACTGGTATCTCCCTCTCGACAAGTGGGAAGAAAAACTCCGCTCGTGGATACTCGACGGTCACAAGGAGTGGAAGACCAACGTCTACGGACAGTGCAAGTCGTGGCTCGATGCCGGACTCCAGCCCCGCGCTGTGAGCCGCGACCTCTCGTGGGGTGTGCCCGTGCCCGTGGAAGGAGCCGAGGGAAAGGTGCTCTATGTGTGGTTTGATGCCCCCATCGGGTATATATCCAACACCAAGGAGCTTCTTCCCGACTCGTGGGAAAAATGGTGGAAGGATCCGGAGACACGTATCATCAACTTCATAGGCAAGGACAATATCGTGTTCCACTGCATTGTGTTCCCTGCCATGCTCATGGCCTACGGCGACGGATTCCAGCTTCCCGACAATGTGCCCGCCAACGAGTTCCTGAATCTCGAGGGCGACAAGATATCAACTTCGCGCAACTGGGCCGTGTGGCTCCACGAGTATCTCAAGGAGTTCCCCGGCAAGCAGGATGTGCTCCGCTACGTGCTCACAGCCAACGCTCCCGAGACAAAGGACAACGATTTCACCTGGGCTGACTTCCAGGCTCGCAACAATAACGAGCTTGTGGCCATACTCGGAAACTTCGTGAACCGTGCCGTGGTGCTGACCCACAAATATTTCGGCGGAACTGTCCCCGCCACTTCCGAGCTGACCGATGCCGACAAGGCCGTTTGGGACGAGGTGGGACGCATCAAGACAGCTCTCACCGAGGCTCTCGACACATTCCACTTCCGCGAGGCCCTGAAGCAGGCCATGGAGATAGCCCGTCTCGGCAACCGTTACCTTCAGGAGACCGAGCCGTGGAAGGTGGCCAAGACCGATATGGCCCGCACAGCCACAATACTCAACACCGCCCTCCAGCTTTGTGCCAACATAGCCATTGCTTTCGAACCGTTCATCCCCTTCACCTGCGGAAAGCTCGTCGGGATGCTTGGAGGAGTGAAGATGACATGGGATATGCTCGGTGCTTCCGACATAATACCCGCCGGAACTGAAATCGCGCCTGCCGAGCTGCTCTTCGACAAGATCGAGGACTCCGTCGTTGAGGCACAGGTGCGCCGTCTGCAGGACACAAAGAAAGCCAACGAGGTTGCCGCATGGAAGCCTGCCCCCCAGGCTGAGGATGTGGACTTCGACACATTCATGCGCTCCGACCTCCGTGTCGGAACCGTTGTGGAGTGTGAGAAGGTGCCCAAGGCCGACAAGCTCCTGCGGTTCCTCATCGACGACGGAATGGAGCAGCGCACCATCGTGTCGGGTATTGCCAAATACTACAAGCCCGAGGAACTCGTTGGACGCCAGGTGTGCTTCATCGCCAACCTTCCACCGCGCAAGCTTAAGGGCATAGTGTCGCAGGGCATGATTCTTTCGGCCGAGAATTCCGACGGCTCCATCGTGCTCCTGGCTCCCTCGGCTCCGGTGGCCCCCGGCTCAAAAATAGGCTGATATAAAACCATCACCCCCCACAATCCCCCCGCCATGACCAACACAGAGCGACCGCGCATACTCATCATCTACACAGGAGGCACCATAGGTATGATCGAGGACCCCGAGAGCCACACTCTCAAGCCCTTCGACTTCACACACCTCATGGATAATGTGCCGAAGGTGAAAATGCTCGACTACCATATCGACAACATACAGTTCACACCCATCGACTCATCCGACATGGACCCCGACGGGTGGCGCGACATAGCTCTGGCCATTGCGGACAACTATGATAGCTACGACGGCTTCGTGGTACTTCACGGGACCGACACCATGGCCTTCACGGCCTCGGCGCTATCGTTCATGCTCGTGCATCTCGACAAGCCGGTAATCATCACAGGCTCTCAGCTCCCCATAGGCGAGGTAAGGACCGATGGTGAGGAGAATCTCATCACCGCGCTCCAGATTGCGGCGGCCCGCACGTTCAGCGGCGACCCCATGGTGCAGGAGGTGGCGATACTTTTCGAGAACTATCTGTGGCGCGGCAACCGTTCCACCAAGAAGAGTGCCGACAACTTCAATGCCTTCAAGAGCCACAACTATCCCGAACTTGCCAAAATAGGGCTGGGCATTCATTTTGCCGAGAAGGCTCTGCGCCGTCCCAACGAGCGCCGTCCGCTCCATGTCAACACTCGGATGGACCGCAATGTCATATTTCTCGACCTTCATCCCGGCCTCACCCAGCCGATACTCCGCCATATACTCGGCACTCCCGGTATAAAGGGTATAGTGATGAGGAGCTATGGCGCCGGCAACGCGCCCACACATCCGTGGTTTCTGGAGGAAATCAAGCGCACTGTCGACAGCGGGGTGGTCGTGGTCAACGTCACACAGTGTATAAGTGGCAGTGTCCACGTCAATCGCTATGCTTCGGGTGAGACTCTCACCAACTGCGGAGTCATTTCGGGACACGATATGACATCCGAGGCGGCCATCACCAAGCTGATGTATCTCTTCGGACTCGGTCTGACTCCCTCGGCTGTGAGAACCCGGTTCAGTGTAGACCTCTGTGGCGAGGTGTCGCTCTGAGGCTCCGGCTTAAAGAATAATATGTGACTGCCCCGGACGGAAACAGTTTCCGTCCGGGGCAGTCCCGTGTGTGTATTTCTGTATTGTTTTTTTGAATCAGTGGAGTCACAGTCTGGGGTCGAAGCCTCTGCGCTGCATGGCGCGGAGGATACCGTGGCCCATGGCCTCGTGGTAATATCCGAGGATGTGGGTGGCCCAGTCGTTCTCGGTCTTGTCGCCCTCGCGTGTGCGGTTGTACTTCTTTATTGTTTCATTGTAGTCTATGAGCTCTTCGGTCATTTTGGCCTCGTCGTCGCGATACCTGTCGTGGAATATCACCAGGTCTCGTGGCATTTTGGGCTTGAGGTCGGGAGTCTCGCGCGGCACTCCGATGGATAGTCCGCACACCACGAATGTCTTTTTTGGAAGTCCGAGCAGCGTCGACACCGCTTCCGGAGCCACTGTTCGGGCATAGCCGATGGGGCAGCAGCCCAGCCCGAGACTGTCGGCCATGGTTAGCGCGCTCATCATGGCGAGCGATGCATCGATTATGCCCACGGCGATACCGTCGATTGTATTGTTGAAGTCGGGCACTTCTTCGCCCAGCTCTTCGCCAATGAGTGAAATCTTGTTGTAGTCCATCACAAAGAGCAGGAAGTGCGAGCAGGTCTTCACCTGCTTCTGCCCTATGAGAGCGAAGAGCTTAAGCTTCACATCGGGGTCGGTCACGTCAATGACTGAGAACTGCTGGCCGTTGTAGCTTGTCGGGGTGTTGCGTATAGCGTCATAGATCAGGTTCATGTCGTCTGCGCTTACATCCTCACGCTCGTATCTGCGTATGCTCCGGCGCTCTAAGAGTGTGTTCTTTACGCTTTTCATTGGGCAAATGTGTTTGGTTGAGAGGTAAGAATTATTGTATTATCTCGACTTGTGGGATATGTTGCAAATATATGAAAAAAAATCTCAAAAAAGCAGCATTATGATAAAATAACAAAGTAGATGGGGAAAAGTTTTTCCAGCCCCTCAAAAATTCGTAACTTTGCAGAGTCAATAACTCATCCCTATCACCGCATGCGACAGATTAAGCGCGCCCGTCTGATTCTTGCGGACGGCACCACTTTTGAAGGGAAGTCTTTCGGCTACGAAGCTTCTGCGGCAGGCGAGGTGGTGTTCAACACCGCCATGACCGGCTATCCCGAAAGTCTTACCGACCCATCCTATGAGGGTCAGATACTGGTAACAACCTACCCGATTCTCGGCAACTACGGCGTTCCGCCTCGCCGGGAGAAAGACGACGTCAGCGAATACTACGAGAGCGACCACATTCACGCCCGTGCCATTGTGGCCCAGGATTATTCGTTCGACCACTCCCACTGGCAGGCCGACCGCTCCCTTGCCCAGTGGCTGCAGGAGGAGAAAATCCCCGGCATTTACGGAATCGACACCCGCGCCCTCACCAAGCATCTGCGCGAGCACGGATCGATGCTCGGCAAGATTGTTGTCGAAGGCTGTGAGGAGCCTGACTTCTATGACCCCAACAAGGAAAACCTCGTGGCAAAGGTGTCGTGCAAGGAAGTCGAGACTCACGGAGAGGGTGAAAAGACCGTGGTGCTCGTAGACTGCGGAGTGAAGCACAACATCATCCGCTGTCTCACACGCCGTGGCGTCAGAGTGATCCGTGTGCCCTGGAACTATGATTTCACCTCCATCGCATATGACGGACTTTTCATTTCCAACGGTCCCGGCAATCCAGACATGGCCGAGGAAACTGTGGGACTCATACGCAAAGCCATGGAGAACGGCAAACCTATCTGTGGCATCTGTATGGGCAACCAGCTTCTTTCGAAGGCCGCCGGTGCCAAGATTTACAAGCTCAAATACGGCCACCGCAGCCACAACCAGCCTGTGCGTCGCGTGGGTACCGACCAG
Organism: uncultured Duncaniella sp.; assembly: GCA_910586305.1. Taxonomy (GTDB): domain Bacteria; phylum Bacteroidota; class Bacteroidia; order Bacteroidales; family Muribaculaceae; genus Duncaniella. The sequence continues at coordinate 39,506 of CAJUGS010000026.1, read as the reverse complement.
TGCTTCATCACATCCCAGAACCATGGATTTGCTGTCGACAATGACACTATTCCCGCCGACTGGGAACCTCTGTTCATCAATATGAACGACGGCACCAACGAGGGTATCCGCCACAAGACAAAGCCCTATTTCTCCGCTCAGTTCCATCCCGAGGCCTCTTCGGGTCCGAAGGACACGGAGTTCCTCTTCGACGAGTTCATAAATATGCTTTAATCTCCCCCATCACCATCCCATCATGCGTAACGAAAACATCAAAAAAGTGCTGCTGCTGGGCAGCGGCGCGCTGAAGATCGGCGAGGCCGGCGAGTTTGACTATTCCGGTTCCCAGGCCCTCAAGGCCATGAAGGAGGAGGGGATTACAACTGTCCTCATCAACCCCAACATCGCCACTGTGCAGACCTCCGAGGGGTTTGCCGACAAGATATATTTCCTTCCCGTCACCCCCTACTTTGTGGAGAAGGTGATACGCAAGGAGCGCCCTGACGGCATCCTGCTTGCGTTTGGCGGACAGACCGCCCTCAACTGCGGTGTCGAGCTTCACCGTTCCGGAGTGCTCGAGACCTATGGAGTTGAAGTTCTCGGCACACCTGTCCGTGCCATCATGGACACCGAGGACCGCGAGCTCTTTGTCCACAAACTCGACGAAATCAACGTTAAGACCATCAAGAGCGAGGCTGTAAGCTCGGTGGACGGTGCCATCAGCGCCGCCGCCTCTCTCGGCTATCCGGTGATTGTCCGTGCGGCCTACGCCCTCGGCGGTCTCGGCTCGGGATTCTGCGACAATGAGACCGAGCTTGTGTCTCTTGTCGAGAAGGCTCTCGCTTTCTCACCCCAGGTACTTGTTGAAAAGTCGCTCAAGGGCTGGAAAGAGGTTGAGTATGAAGTGGTGCGCGACCGTTATGACAACTGCATCACTGTCTGCAACATGGAGAACTTTGACCCGCTGGGTATCCACACGGGAGAATCCATCGTGGTGGCTCCTTCGCAGACTCTCACCAACGAGGATTACCACTATCTGCGCAAGCTCGCCATCAAGATTATACGCCACATAGGCATCGTGGGTGAGTGTAACGTGCAGTATGCCTTCGACCCCGCGTCGATGGACTACCGCGTCATCGAGGTCAACGCCCGTCTGAGCCGCTCGTCGGCTCTCGCCTCCAAGGCCACCGGCTATCCCCTGGCCTTTGTCGCCGCCAAGCTCGGCCTCGGCTACGGACTGTTTGATCTGAAGAATTCTGTTACCAAGGAGACATCGGCTTTCTTCGAGCCTGCTCTCGACTATATTGTCTGCAAGATTCCCCGCTGGGATCTTGGAAAGTTCCACGGAGTGCGCCGCGAAATCGGATCGTCCATGAAGTCGGTGGGTGAGGTTATGGCTATAGGCCGCACCTTCGAGGAGGCTATCCAGAAGGGTCTCCGCATGATCGGCCAGGGTATGCACGGATTCGTCGGCAACAATCAGCGCGAGATTGCCGACCTTGACCATGCTCTGAGCGAACCGACTGACAAGCGTATCTTCGCCATTGCCCAGGCAATGCTCAGAGGCTACACCGTGGAACGCATCCACGAACTCACCAAGATTGACCGCTGGTTCCTCTACAAGCTCCAGAATATCATCAACACCGCATCGGAACTGCGCGAGTTCACCGAAATCGATGCTATTCCCGCCGCTCTTGTGCGCCAGGCCAAGGAGCAGGGCTTCAGCGACTTCCAGATAGCCCGCGAGGCACTCCAGGATCGTATGACCGACCCCGCGACAGCCGCCAATACAATGCGCGCCCGCCGCAAGGCCCTCGGCATAGTCCCTGTGGTGAAGCAGATAGACACTCTCGGCGCGGAGTATCCCGCCCAGACCAACTATCTCTATCTCACATACAATGGCAGCGAGAACGATGTGACCTATCTCCACGACCACCGCTCCATCGTCGTGCTCGGTTCTGGAGCCTATCGCATCGGCTCGTCGGTAGAGTTTGACTGGTGTTCGGTCAACGCCCTCCTCACCGTCAAGAAAGAGGGATGGCGCTCTGTGATGATCAACTACAATCCCGAGACTGTCTCTACCGACTATGATATATGCGACCGTCTCTACTTCGATGAGCTCACTTTCGAGCGCGTCATGGACATCCTCGAGCTTGAGCAGCCCCACGGCACCATCCTCTCGGTGGGCGGACAGATACCCAACAACCTTGCTACCCGTCTTGACAGCGAGGGAGTCAACATCCTCGGCACATCGGCCGAGTGTATCGACAATGCCGAAGACCGCAACAAGTTCTCGGCCATGCTCGACCGTCTGGGCATCGACCAGCCAAGCTGGCGCGAGCTGACCAGCATGGACGACATCAACGAGTTTATCGCCGAAGTGGGATTCCCCGTTCTTGTCCGTCCCAGCTATGTGCTCTCCGGCGCAGCCATGAACGTGTGTCACAACCAGGACCAGCTCTCCCGCTTCCTGCGTCTTGCGGCCAATGTCTCCAAGCAGCATCCCGTCGTGGTGTCGAAGTTCATCAACGGAGCAAAGGAAATAGAGATGGACGCTGTGGCAAAGGATGGAGAGATTGTGTGCTACGCCATCTCGGAACATATCGAGTATGCCGGTGTCCACTCTGGCGACGCCACCATCCAGTTCCCGCCCCAGAAGCTCTATGTGGAGACCATGCGCCGCATCCGCAAGATCTCACGCCAGATAGCCGGTGCGCTCCACATCTCCGGACCGTTCAACATCCAGTTCCTGGCCAAGAACAACGACATCAAGGTGATCGAGTGTAACCTTCGCGCCTCTCGTTCGTTCCCGTTCGTCAGCAAGGTGCTCAAGATCAATTTCATCGACCTTGCTACCCGTGTGATGCTCGGCCTTGACGTTGAGAAGCCATCCAAGAACGCCTTCGATCTCGACTATGTGGGCATCAAAGCCTCCCAGTTCAGCTTCTCCCGTCTGCAGGGCGCCGACCCCGTGCTCGGTGTTGATATGTCGTCGACAGGCGAGGTGGGATGTATAGGCAATGATTCTGCCGAGGCCCTCATAAAGGCTATGATTTCTGTCGGCAACCGTGTGCCCACAAAGGCCGTGCTCATGTCGACCGGTACACCCAAGCAGAAGGCCGATCTTCTCGACGCCGCCCATGAACTGGCCAATCGTGGCTACACCATATACGCCACCGGCGGAACCCACGCCTATCTCAACGACAACGGTATTCCCGCCATACGCGTCTACTGGCCCTCGCAGCCCGATATGCAGCCTCAGGCCATCGAGCTTCTCCACGAACACGCTGTGGATATGGTGGTCAACATTCCCAAGAATTTCACCACCACAGAGCTCACCAACGGCTACAAGATACGCCGCGCTGCCATCGACCTGAACATACCTCTGATGACAAACGCGCGTCTCGCCTCGGCCTACATCGACGCATTCACCACCCATCCCCTCGATGAAATAGAAATCAAGAGCTGGGACGAATATTAAGCTGAAAAAAATAATTGCAAGACATTTATATTTTCACTATATTTGCCCCCGCAAAACAACCTACCCAATAGGCAAATCAACTCTATTCTATATTAACTATGAAGATTGAAAAAATTATCGGTCGTGAAGTCCTTGACTCACGCGGCAACCCCACCGTTGAAGTAGACGTAATCCTTGAGAGCGGCGCACGTGGCCGTGCATCTGTTCCCTCCGGTGCTTCTACCGGCGAAAACGAGGCTCTCGAGCTCCGTGACGGCGACAAGAACCGTTACATGGGCAAGGGTGTCACCAAGGCTGTGGCCAACGTCAACGGCCCCATCGCCGAGGCTCTCAAGGGCATGAGCGCGCTTGACCAGATCAAGATCGACGAGACCATGCTCGCTCTCGACGGCACCGACACCAAGAGCAACCTCGGCGCCAACGCCATCCTCGGCGTTTCGCTCGCAGTTGCCAAGGCTGCCGCTGACTATCTCGACCTCCCCCTCTACAAATATATCGGTGGTTGCAACAGCTACGTGCTCCCCGTTCCCATGATGAATATCATCAACGGCGGTGCTCACTCTGACGCTCCCATCTGCTTCCAGGAGTTCATGATCCGTCCCATCGGCGCTTGCTGCTTCAAGGAAGGCATCCGCATGGGTACCGAGGTGTTCCACAACCTCAAGAAAGTGCTCCACGACCGCGGTCTTTCTACCGCTGTCGGTGACGAAGGCGGCTTTGCTCCCGCTCTCGACGGCACCGAGGACGCTCTCAACGTGATCATCAAGGCTATCGAGCTCGCAGGCTACGTGCCCGGCAAGGACGTGACCATCGGTCTCGACTGCGCTTCTTCCGAGTTCTACAAGAACGGTGTATACGACTACACCTGGAAGCAGGGTGCCGACGCTCCCAAGCTCACTTCTGCCCAGCAGGCCGAGTTCCTCAAGGAGCTCGTTGAGAAGTACCCCATCGACTCTATCGAGGACGGTATGGACCAGAACGACTGGGAAGGCTGGAAGATTCTCACCGACCTCATCGGCGACCGCTGCCAGCTCGTTGGCGACGACCTCTTCGTGACCAACGTGAAATATCTCCAGAAGGGTATCGATCTTGGCTGCGCCAACTCTATCCTCGTTAAGGTTAACCAGATCGGTTCTCTCACCGAGACCCTCCGCGCTGTAGAGCTCGCTCAGCGCAACGGTTACACCGCAGTTATCTCTCACCGTTCCGGCGAGACTGAGGACGCAACCATCGCTGATATCGCCGTGGCTACCAACGCCGGACAGATCAAGACCGGTTCTGCAAGCCGCTCCGACCGTATGGCCAAGTACAACCAGCTTCTCCGCATCCAGGAAGAGCTCGGTGCTGCCGCTGCCTACGGATATGGCAAGAAGACCAAGCGCCCCGAGGCTTAATCTCCTCCCGGCTATTGCCTGAATATAATCGGGTCCGTAACTCGCACTGTGTGGGTTGCGGACCCGAATTTTTTGTCGGCGGACGACAAAAACCTTTCAACTTACGGTGGTGTTGTATGTATAATAGCTGTATGCTTTTTGTAAATGTATCATGTTTCAATTAATCCGTAAGTTATGAAACTCAAATTATTTCTGCCGCTTGTAGCAGTAGCGGTGGCCGGATGTATCGGCGGTCGTGCCGAGGCTTGTTCGCGTGTGCTCTATGTGGGTGACGACAGTCTGCGCATTGTCGGACGTTCGCTTGACTGGAAGACACCGATTCCCACAAATCTGTACATCTATCCGCGCGGGATGGAGAAGAAGGGCAATTCGCTGCCGGGCTCGGTGACGTGGACGTCGAAGTATGGCTCGGTCTATGCAGTGGGCTACGACGGCGGTGTCACGGAGGGTATGAACGAGAAGGGACTCGTGGTGAGCGGCCTTTTCTGTAAGGGCACGGTCTATGTGAACGATTCCACCAAATCTCGTCCGCCCATGTCTCTGGCTATGTTCCCAGCGTGGATTCTTGATGTGTGTGCCGATACTCCCGAGGCTGTGGCCATGCTGGGGGCGCAGGATTTCAATATCTCGGGCGCTACTTTCGATGAAGGCACTGTCTCGACCCTCCACTGGGGTATTACCGACTCGCAGGGCCGGTGTGCGATGGTGGAGTATGACCACGGCAATATCCGCATCTATGAGGGACAGGATATGGCTGTCCTCACCAATGATCCTCCCTATCCCCAGATTACGGCCATAGAAGAGTACTGGGCCAAGAAAGGCGGGTCGCACACTCTCCCGGGCACTGTCAGCAGTCCCGACCGTTTCGTGAGGGCTTCGTTCTTCGACCGCAATGTGGAGAAGACGGGTGATGCCGACCTCGGGCTGTCGATTGTCCGTTCGATTCTGATGAATGTCTCCGTGCCCTATACCTACACGGTGAAGGGTGAGGGGAATGTGTCGTCGACACAGTGGCGGTCGTTCTGCAATATCCGTGACAAACGCTATTATTTCGATGTAGCCACCAATCTCGGAGTGTTCTACGTGGATCTGACCAAGTGTGACCTGCGCAAAGGTGCCCCTGTGATGAAGCTTGATGTCTCCAAGTCGTCGGACTATGTAGGGGAGGCCAACAGCCATCTGTTCAAGACCGCTCCGTTCACGCCGATGTATTGACCTTCTTTGGCTGTTTGGAGAAAATTTTATAATTTTGCACGTGAAATGAGAAAGGTCATCGCTACAATTATGCTTCTCCTTCTGAGTGTGGCTGTCGCTTCCGTGGCGGCACCGAAGTGGGAGAGTGTCAACGCCTCCGGGCGTGTGGCAGCGTTGACCGACTACTCGTCCGATATGACCGATTCTATCGAGGTGGGCGTGAGCGACGGCTGCATATATGTGTCGTGTGCCCGCCCTGTCACAGTGAAGGTTTTCACTATTCTCGGACAGCTCATTAGCCAAGAGACACTCCAGGCAGGCACCCACAGGCTGCGTATAGCTTCAAAGGGTATCTACATTCTCAAGGCCGCCGATGTGACTCGACGCGTGACGATATAAACAACCGCCACAGTCCATATCACCCTACACACAACCCACGTAGTTTCGTAAATGAAAGCACGCCTCATCATCAACCCCATTTCGGGCACTCACAGCAAAGCCGGTCTGGCCGCGAATGTCGTTGACTCTCTCTCCCCGCTCGGATGGGACGTGGAAACCGTACATACCCGCTGCAGCGGTGATGCCACCCGTCTGGCTCTTGAGGCTGTGGCGGCTGGTTATGACGCAGTCCTTGCCGCCGGAGGCGACGGTACTGTCAATGAGACAGCCATTGCTCTCTGTGGCTCGGAGACCGCTCTCGGCATCCTGCCGTGTGGCTCGGGCAACGGCCTGGCCCGCCATCTCGGAATACCGGTGGATGCGCGGGAGGGACTGAAGATAATAATGTCGGAGACACCGCGCCACATAGACTATGCCACGGTCAATGACCGAAAGTTTTTCTGTACGTTCGGCGTGGGCTTTGACGCGGCTGTGAGCGATGCTTTCGCACGCAAGAAGTCTCGCGGCAAGCTCAAGTATATCCAGAGCACGTTCGAGACTTATGCGCATTATGAGCCGGAGCTGTATAGGATTACGGCCAATGGCAAGACTATGACCGAGAAGGCTTTTCTGATAGCCGTGTGCAATGCCTCGCAGTATGGCAACAATGCGTATATAGCTCCGAGCGCGAGTATCGACGACGGGATGCTTGATGTGACGGTGATTCATGCCGGAAATCCTTTCTCTACCGCCCTCGTGGGTTTTGACCTTCTGGCGGGAATGATAGAGCATAATGTCCTCATACGCCAGTTCCGCACCTCGGCTCTTACGATAGAGCGTACGATGAAAGGTATAGCCCATATCGACGGTGAGCCGGTAGAGATGCCGTCGCGTCTGGAGTTTGCCTGCCATCCATCGCTGCTCAAGGTGTTTGCGCCGAAGTCTGAGAAGGAGATAAAGCCTTTCATTACTCCGGCGGCTTCGATGCTTGCTGATTTCAAGCTTGCCGTGAACCGTGTTTTCCAGAAGGACTGACAGTATTTTTTTCGGTCGCGGTAAAACTTTTCACGATAGTTGGGCGTTCTAAATATGAACGTCCAACTATTGTTTATGAAAGGGAAAGCAAGATTGTTAATGGTGTTAGCAGCGTTTTGTCCCTTGGGCCTGACAGCCCAAGGGATTGCTGGTATAATAGAGTCGCTGCGTTCGGTGGACTGCTATCGTGCAAAGGCCGACTACAGTGTCTCCTTGCCTCAGAATGACGCGGAGGTGGTGTATCATCTCGATCTCATGTCGTCCAAGGCTGAGGGTGACACTCTCGCTCCGTGCCGTTATCTCATAGACTGGACTCTCGAGACTCCCTCGGGTCCGGCTGGAGGGTTCTCGGCCTATTTTGACGGAAGTCATTACCGCTATCGCGGCGACCGCCTCCAGGAATATCACACTGAGTGGGACGAGATGCCGTTTCACACGGTGGGACGCAACAGGGGGGTGCAGCGTATGGCGCAGTTTGTGGAGCTGCTTCCGTCATTCATTGCCGAGCGTCTCGACTTGATGGCGCGCGACTCGGCCTATACTGTGAAGGTTGAGCCAAAACGCGTTTTCGACGGTTCGGAAGTGGTGCCTGTCACTGCTGTGATGACGCTGAAGGGTGAGGATGTGATGGAGGTGGAATATCTCTTTGACTCGTCCTCGCTGCTTCCGGTGAGAATCACTACCGAGAGCAATCCGGGGTCTATCACGGAGCAGAGTATTCTTGTGAATCTCCGGACGGAGTCTGACCCCGTGTGTGGCGAGATGAGCGAGGCTGCTCTTGTGGCTGCATATCCCGAGGTGTTCGAGAAGTATCGCGAGAGCAATTTCCGCATAGAGAATCTCCGCGGGCTGGCTCTTCCGACTTTTGCGCTTCCATCTGCGACGGGCGGAGAGAGGTTCATACATCACCGTGGCGACAGTTTCCGCGCGCCGACGGTAATAGCTCTTCTCGATCCTTCGACGGGAATGAATTCGAGGGTCATAGAGGACCTGCGGTCTGCCATGGACCGCCTTGAGGTCTCTGCCGAGCTTGTGTTCGCATTCACCGGCACCAATCCCGAGCTTGTGGAAGAGGCTGTGTCGCCGCTGAGGCCCGGGGAACACCTTCTGCTCAACGCGCGCTCTCTTGTGCGCGACTGTGGGGCGGCCTCGCTCCCGGTGACCATTGTGGCCGGCCGTGACGGAATGGTGCAAAATGTTGTGCTCGGGTTCAACAATGACCTTGCCGACATTGTTCTACAGTCAGTGATTCTTTCCGATAAAACAGGAAACTAATATAAAACAGATATGGAAACCGTTTTTTTCAAAGGACAGGCTTGTCACACTTGCGGCACTGTTCCAGGTATAGGCGAGACTGCGCCTTGCTTTCATCTTTCAGGTCCGGACCTTTCCCAGGTGCTTTGCTCTGATTTTGCAGGCAAAAGGGTGGTGCTGAATGTATTTCCCAGCCTTGACACTGAGGTGTGCGCTCGTTCGGTGAGACGCTTCAACGAGGAGGCCGCCAATCTTGATGATGTCGTGGTGGTGTGTGTGTCTATGGACCTTCCGTTTGCGATGGGTCGCTTCTGCACCATTGAGAATATCAAGAATGTGGTGTTCGGGTCGGCTTTCCGTTCGCCTCTGTTCGGCCAGAAGTATGGCCTGCAGCTTGTCGACGGTCCACTTGCGGGCCTTCTCACACGTGCCGTCATAATCCTCGACGAGAACCGCCGCGTCATCTTCCGCGATGTGGTGGAGGAGATTACCAATGAGCCGGCCTATGATGCGGCTCTCAAGGTGCTTCGCAAAGAGGTGTGAGGATATATAAAATGTATCCACGGGTCCCGGGACGGCGACATATGTCACTGCTTCCGGGACCCGTGTTTGTGTGTATGGAGGTCAGTGTGAGGGGCGAAACGGTTCGACGTGTATGTTGGTGATTATGTCGTTGTCGAATTCCTCGTGCAATGCTTTCTCTACAGCCGAGGCTATGTCGTGGCCGGCAGAGACGGTGATGTCGGGATCGACCTTGATGTGGACGTCGATGATTACAGAGTGTCCGTTGCGGCGTGTGCGCAGGCGGTGGAAGGCTTTCACTCCGGCTACGCCTTCGATAATCGACTCTACCTTGTCGATGCGTGAAGGAGAGAGGGATTTCTCCAGCAATTCGTTGATTGCGGGCAGGCATATCTGGATGGCGGAGACTGCTATGAATACCGCGATGAGCATTGATGCGATGGGGTCGAGTATGCGCCAAGAGTCGCCCAGGAAGTATGCGGCCGAGATACCGGCAAGGGTGGCTATGGACGAGACTGCATCGCTGCGGTGATGGTAGGCGTTGGCTCTGAGCGACTGTGAGCCGACGGTCCGGGAGGCACGTATGGTGTAGCGGAAGAGCAGTTCCTTGGCGAGGATGGAGATGACGGCTACTGCGAGTGTCCAGAGGTCGGGACGCGGTGGCATCTCGCCATGGGCTGATGCTATTACTGACTTGAGACCTGAGTTGCCGATACCGATGGCTACGCCGAGCAGAATCACACCGATGATGAGCGCGGCAAATGTCTCGAATTTTCCGTGGCCGTAGGGGTGGCCGCTGTCGGCGCTCTTGTAGGCTATGGAGACGAAGAGAAGTACAATGAGGTCGGTGGCGAAGTCGCTGAGCGAGTGTACGCCGTCGGCCACGAGGGCGTCGCTGTGTCCGTAGAATCCTATGGCTATCTTCAACACCATAAGTATGGCATTGACCCAGAAGCCTACCCATGTGACCCGTCGGATGGTGTCTACTTCGTTTCTACCCGGGGTGGTGTGTGTCGTCATCTGAAAAAGATTTTTGCAAGTGCCCATGTGAGTCTTCCAGCCAGACGGTGGTAGAGGTACAGGACCTTCATGCGTCGTGGATAGGGGGTGGTGGAGAGAGTTTGGTGGAGCAGGGCGTGGGCTGCTTCGCCTGAGCCTTCGCGATGGTAGGTGGCGGCAAGCATAACTGCGAGTGTGTCAAGCCAGGCGAGGGCTGTGGTGTGGCCGGCTGTGGCGAGCTGGCCACGGATGGCCTCGATGGCGGCTTCCCAGATGCCTCTGCCTCGTGTGAAGTTGGTGCCGGTGATCGATTCTTTCTGGAAATGTACGATGACCGATGGGGGACCTCCGGCTGATGCAAGTGTGGGGGATGTCAGCAGAAGACGCACTCCGAGCTCGAGGTCGTTCCATCCCTTTAGTGATTCATTCCAGCCTCCGACGTTTCGGAACAGCTCGGTCTTTGCGACATATCTCTGTGTGGACAGTATGGAATGGAAGAGCTGGTTGAAGAGCGGTGAGGATGTGGTGAACGGTTTGCGTGAGTCGCGTCCGTCGTGACGCGTGATGATGTCACGGCCTATTATGTCGGCATCTTTGTGGATGCTGATGGCTCGGGTTATGTCGGCGATATGGGTGGGGAGCATCTCGTCGTCGGAGTCGAAGAACATGGTCCATTCCGTGGTCACTTCGCGCAGGCCGCGGTTGCGTGCCGCTGACGCTCCGGGACGCTTCTCGGTCACCACCTTTGCATGGCTATGTGTCTCCGCCCATTCCCGCAGGACAGATAGAGATGTGTCGGTCGAGGCATTGTCGACAAGCACTACCGCTGCCGGTGCAAGGGTCTGCGCATCGATGGACTGCAGCAGGCGCGGCAGTGTGTGTGCCCTGTTGTAGACGGGGATTACTATTGTGACGGGAGAGGGTGAGGACATTATCTGCGACGGTTGCGCACGGAACGGGTGGCCGACGAAGATGTCTTGGCGGCCTTGGGTTTCTTGACTTTAGCCGGTTTGCTCTTTGTTGCGGTGCTTTTGGTTGCTCCGCGCTTGGAGCGGCTTGCACGGGCTGATCTCGCGGGTTTCTCCTCGGCGGTGCTCACGGAGGCTTCTTCGCCTGCTGTCTCGGCTTCGGCTTTGAGCGCGGCCTTTTCAGCGGCTTCGCGACGCTCGGCGAGTTCGTCGAGCGATGGTACCCACAGTTTCTTTTCGTATGAGTCGAGACGCTGCTGTATGCTGTCGCGTGCGTGGGCGAGTTCGTCGGGGTCGGGATGTATCTGCATCAGCGACTTGTTCTTGAGGTTTCTGGTCTTGTAGATGTCACCTTTGTAGAGACCGAGCTGGAAGAAGTCGTCGTAGGTGCAGGTGGCGAGATTGTTGTCGTCATCGGTGAATATTGTCTGTGTGGTGAGGAATGGGCGTAGGTCGTCATATTTGACCCAGAACATGGGATAGCGTATGGCCTCGCCTCCGAAGTCGCCGGAGCGGTGGAGTACCGGACAGACTGCCTCGATGTGGTTGCGCATACGGTTGGTGCGTCGGTCAAAGACCCATTTCTCTATTATGTAGTATGAGAGGACTTCCGAGGTCGGCACGTCGCTCTCTTCGATGGTGAATTTTGGATTCTTCTCGGTTGAGCCTTTGGCGTCGGAGTAGAGAATGTGGAATCGGTCGAGCACGTCGCGCATTTTCACCTTGTAGTTGTCGGTGAAGGCCTCGCGTCCGTCGAGATATTCGTAGGCTGTCAGAGATCCGTCGGCCATACGTCCGAGGATGATGCGGAAGAGGTTTTCCTGTCCTTCCACAGGTTCGTCCGGGTAGTATAGGGCGCCGTTTTCGTCTTTCGTGAGGTCAAGTTCGCGATACATCACCCGCATCCACTGGAGCTCGCTGTCATCGACTGGTGTCTCTTCGAAGTGAGACTGCATACGGGGAGTGACTCCCGGAGTCTCGCTTTTTGCTCCGGGACGCTCGCCTGAACGACGACGCACCACGCTGCTCGACGATGATGTCGTATCTTGAGCAAAGACACTGGCGGCAATGATGAGACTTATGGCTGAGAGAAGAAATTTCTTCATAGATGGAATTGCTAAATGACTTGTGGAGAACTAATTGACAATAACCTCGACAGGGCTGAGCACACGTTCGATGCCGTCGGGTCCCTTGGCGCGGATGCGTGAGATGTAGAATCGTTTGCCTCGCGAGAGTCTTTTGAACTGGTCGCGCTGGCGCTGGGAGAATGATGCTCCCTGGGAGACTTCGGGGATGGCGTTGCCCATCTGGTCGAAGAAGACTGTCTCGAATCCGAGCACCTGGAAGTCGATATTGAGCATATCGTCGTCTATCGCCGCCTCGATACCCGGAGCTGTGGTGAGGAGGGTCTTGGAGAAGGGTTTGCCGCCTTTGTAACGGTCTTTTGCCCCGTTCTGGGCTGTGAACGAGATGAAGGCTACCGGGTCGGGGAGTTTGCGTACTCGGAATGTGGAGGTGGCCACTGTCTGCGGGCGGCCGTCGATATTGGCCGTAACTGTGATTGTGGCGTTTTCTCCCACTTTGGCTGGACGCGCTATCCATTGGTCGCCCTGGCGTGTGAGTGTGCCGTTGGTCATTGTGGCCGATACGCCCGACATGGGGACTCCTGGTACGGATATGCTCATGGGGTTGTTGATACCGGCATAGAGCACATTCATCATTGTGGCTGATACTGTGGCGGTGGGCTCCATCACAGTGTAGGAGGAGTTGAAGGGATGTTTTGTCGTTGAGCCGTCGCCGTGAGCCACCTCGATGTAGCCGGAATAGTCGAAGTTTCCTGTGGACGAGGTGGTGAATTCATAGATTCCCTTGTCGGAGGGGAGTTGCTTTCCTCCGACGAATATGGCCGGACGGGCTGTGGTGTCGACGGCGGCGAGAACGATGGCTGCGGAGTATCTGCTTCCACGCATGACCATGCGTGACTGGGGAATGACGAATGCGTTGAGCTCGTTGACGCGTACGTCGCCTGCGTCGACGGCGGCGAGGAGGTTGGACAGAGCTTCGCCCTCGGCGTAGCGGATGTCGTTTTGCAGCTTGGTGAGGAGTGTCACGGCTGCCACTACGGGCTGGTTCTCAAATTTTGCTTCTTCCCATTTCTGGTCCTGCACGGTGCCTGGACGGCGGAAGGGGGCGGTGGAGAGTGCCTCGCGTATGCTCGACTGTTTCACGGAGTCGGGGATGAGACTCGTGACGTATTCGCGGTAGGAGTCGACGGCGTTTCGGAGTCGTTCTCCCTCGTTGTGACCTCCCGAGAGCATGACTACGGCTGCTGATTCAAGATCGTCGCGACGGTTTATTTCGCTCACTTTTCCTTCGGGGCCGTCGGCTTCGACCACGATCGCTATCTTTAGCGAGTCGACGAGTGAGTAGAGGGCGTTGGCCCGGCGGCGCACGTCGGAGGCTTTGTCAAGCCACGGGGTGCCTTTTCCTGGGTTTTGTGCTGTGAAGCTTTCGAGCTGGGCGTATATGGCATCGTTGCGGCGACCCACATTGGCGTTTGTGCGCGCCAGGCCGTCCTCGACCTGCACGAAGCCGTCAAGAACGTCGCTCGACACGTTGAGCGCGAGCATGGCGGTGAGGACGATATACATGAGGTTTATCATCCTCTGCCTTGGTGAGAGTCGGACTACTGATTCGGCCATTTCTTGATTTTATAGGATTGTACTGTGGCTTGGGGGTGGGGGAGTGGTTCAGATTGCTCCTGAGGATTGTGCGCCGGGGATGTCGCCCATCATTGGCCGATACATATTGACGGTCATTGCGTGGAGCATTTTTTCGTAGACCTGGTTGAGCTGTTGCATATAGCGTGCCATCTTCTCGGTCTCTTCGCAGTAGCGGGCGCTCTGTGAGGCACTTTTCTCATACATATCGCGTATGTCCTTGATGCCACGGTTGACGCGGTCGATGCTTTCGAGCTGTGAGGACACGCTCTTGAGCTGAATTTCGTAGATGGTGTTGAGGCCTCCGAGATTGCGGTTGAGATCGCCCATCTGCGAGATGTATCCACGCGAGTTCTCGGTGATACCGGCCGAGTTTTCCGTGATGGCGGTGTAGCTGTTGAGAAGCACGTTGGAGACGTTGTTGAGCGCTTCGGTGGTCTGTCTGAGCTGCTGCATCTGGTCGGCGATAGCGCTCATCTGTGTGAGGTATTCCTGTGTGGCGGTGGTGAGTTCGGCCATTTTGGAGAGCTGTTCTGCGGCTGCGCTCATGCGGGCTATGCTCTCGCTGAGCGAACGGGTGTCGGCTTCGGAAAGGCCGAGATGGTCGGGCACGACACCTGTCGTTGTCACTGTTGCGGCTGCTGCCACGGGTGCCTGGGAGGCTGCGTAACGCGGTCCTCCGTATATGGCAGCGTGCTGCTCTTCCTCGTCGGTTTTCTTTCCCAGCTCGGGGAACACTTCTTCCCAGTGGTATTCTTTGGGCGGTCGGTCGAAGGCTGTGAGTATGAACATGAGTACCTCGGTGCCCATACCGATACAAAGGAGTGTGTTGCCTCCCTGGAGGTGGAGAATCTTGAACAGCGCGCCCAGGATGACGATTGCGGCTCCGATACTGTAGGCGAAGTTGAAGAGGCGCTGTCCGCCCTCCCAGGTCATTATTGTCTTATATTTGGCTTTGAACTTGTCGGTTTGCATGATTGGCAGAGATGTGAATGAGAGACGATGGAGTGAGAGGGGATGGGGTTATTTCTTGGCTTTTGTGCCTTTGGCGAATCCTATCTGTGAGCGGACGCAGCGGAATCCGATGTAGGACCGCTGTTCGTTCTGATATTCCCACATTCTGAGGTCGGAGCGCACATTGTGGGCTACGTCTTTCCATGAGCCGCCGCGTACAATCTTGCGCTTCATCTTGTAGGGGTCTTCCTGTGCGGCGTCGTAGCGGTATTCGGGGTTGAGGTCGGATGTTATTTTCGATACGCTTTCGGAGAAGGCTGTCGATGTCCACTCGCTCACGTTGCCGGCCATGTCGTAGAGTCCGAAGTCGTTTGGCGAGTATGTGCCGACACGCGATGTGATGAGCTGTCCGTCCTGTACGAAGTTGCCTTCCTGGGGCTTGAAGTTGGCGTAGAAACAGCCCTGGTCTTCTGTGAGCGGCAGGTCCCCGTCCCAGGGATACATATTTTCGCTTTTTCCGGCTCGGGCGGCGTACTCCCACTCGGCTTCTGTGGGCAGGCGGTAGGGCTCGATATAGACTCCCTCGCGTCCGAGCGAGCGACGCAGGTAGTCGGTGCGCCAGTTGGCAAAGGCGTTGGCCTGCTCCCAGCTCACACCCACCACGGGGTATTCGCTGTAGCCTCCGTGGGCGAAGTAGAGACGCACGTAGGGCTCGTTGTAGGCGTTGTCGAAGTCGTTGATCCAGGCAGTGGTGTCGGGGTAGACGTTGACAATGTAGGTGTTGAGGAAGTCGTAGGGTCCGGAGAGGGCGCGGGTGATTGTCTCGCGACGTATCTCGCCGTCGTCGTCCATATAGGCTGTGTCCTTGGAGATGACGGGGAGGTTGACGGGAACCGGTTTGTCGGTGTTGTATTCGCGACGGCGGGGGTCAAGACGGTTCTTGCGCTTGGCCGCCTCTGTGTGGTTGTAGACCTCGTAGCGGTAGTTGAGCTGTTCGGGGTCGAGTTCGCGCACTCCGGTGATGGGGTTTGTGCGATATAGGCTTTCGATGGCACGCTGCTCATCCTCGTTGGCATTGCGCCAGGGGATTGGCTTTGACCAGTTGAGGTGTGGTGTGACGGGGTTTCCCTCGCGATCCTCCTCGATTTTGAACTCTTCGTTTCCGCCCCAGCGGGGGTCGGCGAGACGCTCGCGGATTATTGAGTCGCGCACCCAGAATACAAATTGCTTGTATTTAGAGTTGGTCACCTCGGTCTCGTCCATCCAGAATGCGTCGACCGAGATTCCGCGTGAGTCGGCCCGGAGATTCCAGAGTGAGTCTTCCTTTGACGGACCCATCTTTACGGATCCACGCGAGACGAGCACCATACCGTAGGGTGTGGGTTCGGTCCATGAGGTGCCTCCGACACCTGTCACTTCGCCTCCCATGGAGCTACGGCTGCCGGAAGCGCAGCTGACGGCTATGGCAAGCGCGGTCACGGCGATGAGTATATGGAGTATCTTTTTCATAAGTTACATTATGCGAATGCTCTTGTGTTTGTTGCGGTTTTTTTCCGAGAAGTCGAGCTTGAGGTTGTAGCCCGCGAATATCTCGTGACTGCCTGATGAGGCACGTGATATGTCGCTGATGTGATAGTCGTAGCTGTATCCGATGAAGATGCCTTTGAGTTCGGCTCCGAGCATGATTGATATTGCGTCGTCATATCGGTAGCCCAGTCCGGCTGAGAAGAGTTTGTTGTAGCGCACTCTTCCGGTGACGGCCACGTCGGTGAATGTGAAGTCGCTCCTGACGAGAAGCGACGGTATCACTTCAAATAACGTATTCTTAATGGGAATATTGCCTTCGGCTGTGAAATAGAGAGTTCGCTTGGCTGTGAATTGATATTTTTTAGCAGTCTCGCCTGTGGTGCCTCCCGTGGAGCCCGATCCTGTGCCGTTTTCGGAGGTGAAGGTGACTGTGGGATTGTTGGCGTGGAGGAGCGAGAGTCCGGCCTTGAAGCGGCGGTGGATGTAGAAGAGTCCGAGTCCGAGGTCGAGGGCGTTTCCGGCGACGTCGGTCGAGGGAATGGCATCGTCGGTGCTTTCGTGGAAGTCGTCATCGTCGGGGATGTAGACTTCGGATCCTTTGAACTGTTCGTTGAAGAATCCCACTTGCAGCGCTCCGGTGAGTTCGCCTTTGAGAACTTTGAATTTGTAGCCGATCTGTGCATTGACTGTGAGGTTGCGGAAGAGTCCCATCGATTCCTGCTGAACTACTATTCCGGTTCCGAATTTCTTTCCGAGCAGTTTGAATGGTGTGTCGGCGGCGGCTACGAATGTGCGCGGTGCTCCGTCGATGCCGACCCATTGCATTCGCGCTCCTCCGCGCAGGCGAATGTTATCGGTGTCGCCTGCTGCCGCGGGGTTGTAGTAGGTCGGAACCATCCAGTAGTGGGTGAGCATAGCGTCGCCCTGGGCCATTGCAGCGTGGCCCGACGCTATGAGGACCGACAGGAATGCGACAGTCCGGATAATGAGTGGTGAAAGTCTTTTCATGAAGGTCACTCGAAATAGAATGTGAACACCACCATGCGCGACACGGCTCGCTTGAGGGCGGCTGTGATCTTGAGCTTGTCCGGCTCGTCCTCAAGGTCGGGACGATTGTGCTCGATCACATCGGTGAGGCCGAAGCAGAATTTCACTTCGGGAATTAATTTGAAGAAGGGGAGGTAGAAGTCGCAGCCGAATCCGGCGGTGAGGTAGAAGTCCATCGGTTTTGTGCGCAAGTAGTCGCCACGCTGACGGGTGACGTTGAATGTCGGCATGACTCCTGCCGTGATATAGGGACGCGAGTTGCGGTAGCGCAGTCCTGAGAATTTTATATCAACGGGAATCACTACGAGCGCCGACTTGAGGTTTTGCCTTAGCTCTGTCCCGGTGGTGTAGTCGCGCATTGTGATGTCGCGGTTTCCGAAGTACATTCCCGGTGTGAGTCGCAGGTTGAAGAGGTGGTTGAGCCGCAGGTCGAAGAGGCCGTTTACGCAGAATCCCGGCGAGAATGACGGCTGCTCCATGAACCACTGTTCGCCTTGTTGTGTGACGAGTCCGTTGTGGACGAATGATATGTCCTGTGTGTGTACTCCGAATGAGAAGCCGAGATGCCAGCGTCGCATATCGGCGTAGGGTCGGTTCTGCACCTTGTCGTTGAGATGCTGTCCTGTGGCCGACAGCGAGCACAGGACCACAAGTGCGAGCGCAAGCACCCGCATCACTGCACCTTGACGGATATAAAAGAGGCTGTTCATCATTAAAAGTAACGTGAACAGCCTCGTTTTATTGCGGAAGTGCCGTGGTAATCAGCGGAGGATTAGAGTCCGCGTCCGTGGCAATTCTTGTATTTCTTGCCCGATCCGCAGGGGCATGGGTCGTTGCGGTTGATGCGCGGTCCGGCTTTGGCGGGCTGCACGGGCTGCTGAGATGCGCCTCTTGAAGCGGCTCGGTTGGCGTTTTCGCCTGGCAGGTTCTCACGTGATGTCTGGTAGCGTGAGTAGTCGGCCGGACGCTCGGGGCTGGCGCGGCGCACTTCGGGCTGTGGCTTTGGCGCGGGTGCGGGCGCAGGTTCGGGTGCCGGTGCCGGATTTTCCTGCTGAGGTTCCTCGGTTTCTGTCTCGGATGTCTCAGGTGTGGTCGGCGCGGGAGCAGGTGCAGGAGCAGGTGCGGGCTGCTGTACGTAGATTTGTCCTCTCATGAGTGTGGCCATGGCCTTGTTGTTGAGCTGGGCAAGCATACCCTCGAAGAGATGGAACGATTCCACTTTGTAGATTACGAGTGGGTCTTTCTGCTCGTAGGATGCATTCTGCACACTCTGGCGGAGCTGGTCGAGCTCGCGGAGATGTTCTTTCCAGAGTTCGTCGATGGTGACGAGGAGCACTGCCTTGTGCCATTCCTTGACAATCGACTTGCTGCCTGTGCGATAGGCTTCGTCGATGTCTACGACAAGGTTGAAGAAGCGCTTGCCGTCGGTCATGGGGACGGCGATGCGTCCCTTGA
Source organism: uncultured Duncaniella sp. (assembly GCA_910586305.1). Classification (GTDB taxonomy): domain Bacteria; phylum Bacteroidota; class Bacteroidia; order Bacteroidales; family Muribaculaceae; genus Duncaniella. The sequence goes on along the minus strand of CAJUGS010000026.1, from coordinate 20,599 downwards.
AGCCGCGGTTTTCTACGCAGTCGGTGATTACGGGCTGTGCCACTTCGATTATGCGGTCGCGCTTGCGGTCGAAGGCTTCGGTGGCAGCGGTGTGGATCTTCTTGATGGCGTCTTCCTTGCTGAGGTTGCGATATTCCTCCTCGGTGAAGGGCACTTCGATGGTGAGTGTCTTGTAGAGATCCATTGCGAGATCCTGGTAGCCGGCGGGGTAGGAGTTGTTGACGAAGTTTTCAACTACGTCCCACATCATGTTGGCTATATCTATTCCGATGCGTTCGCCGAGGAGGGCGTGGTGGCGGCGGTTGTAGATGTAGGTACGCTGCTTGTTCATGACGTCGTCATATTCGAGCAGGCGCTTGCGGATGCCGAAGTTGTTTTCCTCAACTCGCTTCTGTGCGTTTCCGATGGCGTTGGTGACCATGCGGCTCTCGATTCGCTCGCCCTCTTCAAGTCCGAGTGTGTCGAGCATCTTCATGACGCGGTCGGTGGCGAAGAGGCGCATGAGCTGGTCCTCGAACGAGACGTAGAATACTGATGAGCCCGGGTCGCCCTGTCGGCCTGCACGTCCGCGGAGCTGTCGGTCGACGCGGCGCGATTCGTGTCGCTCGGTGCCTATGATGGCGAGACCTCCGGCGGCTTTCACTTCGGGCGATAACTTGATGTCGGTACCACGTCCAGCCATGTTGGTGGCAATTGTCACGGTGCCTTTCTCTCCGGCGTGGGCCACGATCTCGGCTTCCTTCTGGTGGAGCTTGGCATTGAGCACGTTGTGGGGGATGTGGCGCATTGTGAGCATTCGGCTCAGAAGTTCGGAGATTTCCACAGAGGTGGTACCTACGAGCACCGGACGTCCTGCCTTGACGAGCTCCTGGATTTCGTCGATTACGGCGGCGTATTTTTCTTTCTTGGTCTTATAGACGCGGTCGTCCATGTCGATTCGTGCCACGGGGCGGTTGGTCGGGATGGTGACTACGTCGAGTTTGTAGATGTCCCAAAGCTCTCCGGCCTCTGTCTCGGCTGTACCGGTCATACCTGCGAGCTTGTGGTACATTCTGAAGTAGTTCTGCAGTGTGATTGTGGCGAATGTCTGTGTTGCTGCCTCGACTTTCACTCGCTCTTTTGCCTCGATGGCCTGGTGGAGTCCGTCGCTGTAGCGTCGTCCCTCCATGATGCGGCCTGTCTGCTCGTCGACGATCTTTATCTTGCCTTCGTCAATCACATATTCCACGTCTTTCTCGAAGAGTGCGTAGGCCTTGAGAAGCTGTGTCACTGTATGGACGCGCTCGGCCTTTACGGCATATTCCTGCATCAGTTCGTCCTTGCGCTGTGCGCGTTCGGTGGGATCCTCGATGGTCTCTGCATCGGAGAGAAGGGCTGCGATGTCGGGGAGCACGAAGAACTGCGGGTCGTTGCTCTTGCCTGTGAGCTCGTCGATACCCTTGTCGGTGAGCTCGACGCTGCGGTTCTTCTCGTCAATGACGAAGTAGAGCGGGTCGGTGACTGTGGGCATCTCTCGCTGGTTGTCCTGGAGATAGTAGGCCTCGGTCTCGAGCATGAGGTTCTTCATGCCGTCCTGTGAGAGGAATTTGATGAGGGCGCCGTTTTTGGGAAGGCCTTTGAATGCACGGAAGAGGAGGAGGGCGCCTTCCTTGCGCACATCCTTGTCGTCGGATGCTATCTTTGTCTTGGCTTCGGCGAGTATCTTGGTGACGAGGCGGCGCTGTGCGTCAAATACTTTTTCTACGTTGGCTCGGTATTCGTCGAAGAGCTGGTCGTCGCCCTTGGGCACCGGTCCTGAGATGATGAGGGGGGTACGGGCGTCGTCGATGAGCACGGAGTCGACCTCGTCGACAATGGCGTAGTAGTGCTTGCGCTGCACCATGTCCGCGGGGCTCATGGCCATATTGTCGCGGAGGTAGTCGAAGCCGAATTCGTTGTTGGTACCGAATGTGATGTCACACTCGTAGGCGCGGCGACGGGCGGATGTGTTGGGCTGGTGCTTGTCGATGCAGTCGACTGTGGAGCCGTGGAACATATAGAGCGGTCCCATCCACTCGGAGTCACGCTTGGAGAGGTAGTCGTTGACGGTCACCACGTGTACGCCGCGTCCGGAGAGTGAGCGGAGGAATACCGGCAGTGTCGCCACGAGTGTCTTTCCTTCACCGGTGGCCATCTCGGCGATCTTGCCCTGGTGTAGCACGATACCGCCGATGAGCTGGACGCGATAGTGGATCATGTCCCACTTGATTTCGTTGCCTCCGGCAAGCCAGTGGTTTTTCCAGATGGCCTTGTCGCCGTCGATGGTGACGAAGTCTCTGCCCTGGGCGGCAAGTTCGCGGTCGAGGTCGGTGGCGTTTACCACGAGTGTCTCGTTTGCGGCGAATCGGGCTGCTGTCTCGCGCACTACTGCGAACACTTCGGGGAGATGGTAGTTGAGCTTCTCCTCGATGGTGTCGAGCATTGTCTTTTCGTTGCGGTCAATTGTGTCCCATACGGGCTGGCGCTCGTCGAATGGGAGTTCCTCAACCTCTATTCTGAGGCGTGAGTTCTCCTCCTGCTGCGGGGCTATTGACTGTTTGATGTCGTCGCGGACGGCCTGGATGCGTTCGCGGAGCTGGTCTATAGTGAGTTGTTTCACCTCGGGCTCGAGGGCCTCGATTTTTTTTACTATCGGCTCTATTTCCTTGAGGTCGCGTGTGGACTTGTTGCCGAAAAGCTTGGTGAGAAATGATGTAAGAGACATTGTTTGGGGTGTGGTGTGTGTGACGGCTCCCGAGGAGCCTTGAAATGCGGATTATTTGTCGAGGAGGAGGGGTGAGACTGATGCCGCATTGGGTGAGCGTATGCGCAGCTGGCGCGCTATCGTCGGAGCGATGGCGCGGGCGTCGACGCGCTCGGTGATTTCACCCGCGCTGAGCGAGGGTGCCATTATATATATGGGTGAAGTCGTGGCCTGCCAGCGCACCACCGGGAGGCTGGACTGCTCGATATTGACTGTCTGTCCGTCTATTTCGTCGGAGATTTCCCATCCGGGGTTGACCATCACGAGAAGGTCGCCGGCATGGGTGGCTGATATGTTGCGGCGCAGGGCTGATGGTGTGTCGCCGGCCCGGCGTGCGAGGATGTCGTCGAGGGTGTAGACATCGCTCACTCCGCTCATCCTGGCAAGGAAGTCGGCGGCTTCGCGACGCATATCGCTGTCTTTGATTCCGCGTTCCTTGAGGAGCTGGCGGTTGAGGTAGAAATAGCCGTTGTGGTATCCGCTCACCCACTCGCCGTTGCCGTGGATGGCCATCAGGTACATATTGAGCAGTGACACGGCCTTGCGCGGGGAGAATTGTCCGGAGGGGATGTTCCATTTTTCTTCGTCGCGTTTGCCGCCTGCGGGTGCCGGTGTGCCGGCCACGAAGAAGAGTGTCTTGTCCATACCCGGACCTTTCTCAATGGCTCGGATTATACCGGCGATGTCGGCGTCGAGACGGACGTAGGCGTCCATGGTCTCGATGCGGTTGTCGGCATCACGCCCGTAGAGGTAGGGGCAGACATTGAATCCGAGGCTGAGCATATCGGTGACACCGCGCTTGCCAAGCGAGAGGGTGGAGATGTAGTCTACGGCTGTGGCTGCTATCTCGCGGTTGGCCGGGGCGGATGTCTTGAATATCTTGAATCTGTCGGCCTGGCGCGAGGGGAATGTGTGGCGGAATGGATATAGCTTCTTGTATTCGGGAAGGTCGGGGTAGAGGCTTAGCTCGAGGGCCGGCTCCCAGGCCATGGTGTCGATGCGCACCGGAAGGTTGAATCCAACGTTGCGACGCGCTATAGGCGAGGGTGTCTCACGGTAGTGGCGCGATGTGGTCCACTTGCCGGTGATGTCGCTGATCCAGAAACTGCTGTTGCCGGCGTGGCCTCCGAGAAGGATGGCCACCTGTGGGTCGGCGGCGATGGCATGGACCACTCCGAGACCGCCGTCGGAGATTCTCACTTCGTCGGCGAGTGTCGATACCAGCAGCGGTGCCGGGGTCATGGCCTGCTCGGTAAATGAGCCTATGCTTTCTGCATCGAGAAGCACGGGGTAGTCGATGCGTTTGGATGTGTCCCACACGCGTGCTGACGGTATGCCGTTGACTGCCGGAGCGGCTCCGCTCACAAGCATGGCTGTGGCTGCGGTGGCGTCGATGCCCGGACCGTAGTCGATGTTCTCGATGGTGACACCGTCGACGATGAGGCGGTTGAAGCCGTCTGGGCCGAAGTTGGACCTGAGCAGGTTTACATAGTCGGCTGTGAGGCCTTCAACAAAAATCCCCACGACAAGGGTGGGGCGTGGCGAGGGATCCTTGGCGCGGGTAGACGCGGCGGCAATGCCTATTGTGACCATGGAGGCTACCATGGCGCAGGCAATGCGAGATGTCATGAGCGTTTTTTTGCGCATAAAGGATATATGATGTCTGTTATCGCTCTGTAGCCCGAGGCCATGATGAGCGGGATAAATGCAGGGTTGGGTGACTGGACTCCGGCCATGAATATGACCATGAGTGTAATCAAGAGTGCAAAGTTAACACTTTGATAACTAATTTCCAAAACTTTGCCGTGTTTTAGCCACGGGGTGACGGCTCCGATGAAACAGAGCGGGTTGAGCCAGAGATAGAGCCAGTTGGGCGACGTGGCTTCATGCACTGAGACGAAGATGAGGAATGTGAGCACAAGTCCTTCGAGGCCCATTAGGGAGAAGTAGACTGTGTCGAATATGCGGCCCCATTTCTTCTTGCCTCTCGTCTGGAGTATGCTCACGCAGAAGGCGAGGGCAAATACTGTCCATCCCCAGAAGAGTGGGGTGAGTGTCCAGTGGGTGGGAGGCGCTACGGCTGCCGGGGTGGTCTCCGAACCAAATAGATAACCATTTTGTGCCACGAGTGGTTCACCGGAGGGTAATTTTGCTCCCTGTATCATGTCGAAGGCCACGACTGGTGCGAAGCGTGGCTCGTCGGCCGTGAGGCGGCGGTCGATGCCGCTTCCGAGGGCTGTGTCGATGCCAAACTGATACCACGGATAGTTGCTGTGGTAGTGGCGCATGACGTTGCGGAAGCTGCTGCTCTCTTTTTCGCCGAGGGTGGACGGTGCAAGGGTTACGGGAGTGCCTATGCACTGGTTTATCATGTCGAGGGGGCGGGTGACGCAGTTGTCGAGTACGTAGTTGTAGCGGTAGACGCGGTTTTCGGGCTTGAGGTTTTCCATCACCATTGTCGTGAGTCTTTCGGCCTGGATGGAGTCAAGACGCAGAGTCTGGTAGCGCAGTGTGCGTCCGTCGCGGGCATAGGAGGCGATGAATCGGTCGGTGGGGTAGGCGGCGGCTATATAGTCGGTCTCTCCCTTGACAAAGCGGTAGACAAATCCGGGAGAGTCGAAGTCGAAGACACCCCAGTTGACCACGAAGTCTCCCCATACCGGGTGTATGATGCGTAGGGCCGTGTGTCCTTCAAGCTCGTAAATGTCTCTTCCCGGCGAGGCTGTGAGAAGCTGTACCACCGGTGGCTCGGCCATTGATGTGAGTGATAGAATCAGTGTGGTTATGAGGAAGATTATTCGTTTCATCCGAGTATGCGGGCTATCTTGTCGGCAGGGATTATGGTGAAGACGCTTTTGCCATCGGGTGTGAGGGCGGGGGAGGGGAGGCGGAGCAGGTCGCTGACGAGGCGGTCCATCTCGTTTTGCGAGAGCGGTCGTCCGCGTCCGATGGCGCTGCTTTTTGCCAGTGAGAGGGCCACACGGTCGCGCAGTGTGGAGCCGGGTTCTTCACCCGTCTCGGTGACTCGCTCAATCATGTCGAGCAGGAGGTCGCGGGGCGATGCGTCCTTTATTACCGATGGAATGCCGTCGATGCTCCAGACTGTTGCTGTCTGGTGGGTGAGGATGAAGCCAAGCTCTGCAAGCCTGGGGGCGAGGTCGGTGAGCACGGCGTTCTGCGAGGGGGAGAGTTCGACGACATCGGGAAACATGGTGGCCTGTCCGACAAATTCCTGACCGGAAATCATGGAGAGGTAGTTGTCGTAGAGTATGCGGACGTGTGCGCGATGCTGGTCAATCACCATGAGTCCGTCGCGTGTGGGGGTTATGATGTATGTGTTGCGGAGCTGTATGGCCCCTCCGGCACTCTCCTCGACGGGAAGGTCGGCAAGCTCGTCGGGAGCCTTGTCGGACGGCGTGAGAGCCGAGGCTACGGGCACACCGGCGTTGAAGCTGCTCTCGGCCATGGCGCTGAAGCCTTCGTCGCGCTTGTTGAGAAACTCGTCGTAGAGTTTCTCCCAGTCGTTCAGAATGGCCGGACGGCTCTGAAATGACGGCCGTGGACGGGGTGTGTAGGCCGATGCCGGCAGTCGGCCGGTCCAGTCGGCCGGAGCCGGTCCGGGTTCGGCAAAGGGGTTGTATCGTTCGTCGACAAGCACGTCATGGCTTGCGGTCACGTCGGGGCTGAACACCGGAATTTCCGGTGCGTCCTCCACGTCGAAATCAATTGCAGGGCCGGCATTGTAGCGCCCGAGCGAGTCTCGTATGGCTGCCGTGAGAATCTGCCAGATGGCTTGCTCGTTCTCAAATTTGATTTCGTTTTTCGTGGGGTGTATGTTGACGTCGATGGTCTCGGGGTCGACGCGCAGGTTGATGAAGTAGTTGGGTTGCTCGTCGGCTGGAATGAGTTTGTCGTAGCACTGCATCACCGCCTTATGGAAGTAGGGGTGACGCATATTGCGTCCGTTGACCATGAAGTATTGCAGCGGGTTGCGCTTGCGGGCATTTGCCGGAAGTCCCACGAATCCGTTGATGCTCACAATGGAGGTGTCGGTCTCGATGGGTAGTAGCTGCTTGTCGAGGTTTTTGCCGAAAAGCTCGCATATGCGCTGCTTCATTGGTCCGCGACGGAGCGAGTGGAGAGTGACGTCGTTGCTGATGAGTGTGAAGTCTACTGCGGTGTTGACCAGCGCGAGTCGTTCGAACTCTCGCATTATCGCACTCATCTCCACGGTGTCCTTCTTCAGAAATTTGCGTCGGGCGGGAACGTTGAAAAAAAGATTTTTCACCATCAGGTTGCTTCCCGGGACACAGGCTTCCGGCTCCTGGCATTCCACCCGTGAGCCGTTGATCACGAGCCGGCATCCGATCGAGGCGTCCTTGAGCATGGTGCGTAGTTCCACATGAGCTATGGCTGCAATCGAGGCCAAGGCCTCGCCGCGGAATCCCATGGTGTGGAGTGTGAAAAGGTCGTCGGCTTTGGCTATTTTGGATGTCGCGTGACGCTCGAAGGCCATACGGGCATCGGTGTCGCTCATGCCACAACCGTTGTCGATGACCTGGATGAGAGTGCGACCGGCATCCTTGAGGATTATTGTCACCGATGTGGCTCCGGCATCGATTGAGTTCTCGACGAGTTCCTTTATGACTGAGGCTGGCCGTTGGATTACTTCTCCGGCCGCAATCTGATTGGCTACGGAGTCGGGCAGAAGGCGTATCACGTCACTCATGGCTCACCTCCTCCTCTTCTTCTTGGCGGGTTGTTGCGGCTGCGTCATCGTCGGGCGTGGTGTCTCCGGTCTCACTGTCCTCCTCTTCGGTGTCTTGCTCCAGAAGGATAGGGTCGGGGATGTCCGAAGCGTTGTCCCGGAGGATAGCTGCGGAGTCGGCGGGAATTGTTATTGAGTCGGGCAGAACAGCCGTCGTGTCGGCTGACACCGGGAGAATGTTTTCAGGAATAATCGGTTTGGGCGGGAGAGGTCTTCCTCTTTCCGTGCCACGTATAGTTGTGGCGTCGGGTCTCATTTTGCCGAATACCTCCTGTGAGGAGAGGTCGGCCATTTCGGCCGGATAGTCGAATACTTCGTCGGGCGACATGGGTCGCAGCGGTCCGTACCATCGGAATTTTGGAAGGAAGTAGGAGGATCGTTTTGCCAGGTAGAGCGGTGTGACTCTTCCGGTGGTCTGTGGCCACATGAGTATGCTGTCGATTTGTCCGTTGGCAAAGACGGCGTTCATGAAAGAACTCTCAGTGAAGGAATATTTGTTGTAGGTAGAGTCGTTCTCCATCGGGAACATTATCACCTGGACGTTTCCTTCCACATAGAGCCGGCGTATGGTGGTGTCGGCCATCCATGCTGTCATGTCGCTTCCGGACAACTGGTTGTAACAGTCTTCGCCAATGTGCTGCGACATGAGGCCCTGTTCGGGCAGACGTGCCCAGTCGGTGGTGGAGTCGTTGAAGTGGACATATATCACATTGCCTGCAATCTGCTTGTCTCCGGTCCACACGATGGGGTGGTAATACATATATAATATAGAGTCTCGCTCCACGATGCTCATGGAGTCGCAGAGTCCCTGCAGGTCAGTTCGGAAGAATCTCACTCGGTGGTAGGCGTTTGTGACACGTGTGGAGTCGGAGTACATCTGTGCGGTGATAGTGTCGCCGTGCATATAGAGGGTGTCTTCCTTGGAGTATTCGAGCGCGAGCGCGTTGCCAGTGACGAAGGCACTGTCTCGCAGTTCGTCGTAGAAGCCGTAGTCTCCCATGAGTGAGGAGCGATTGGCCGAGTCAGTGAGAATCATGTTTCCGAAGGCCTCGCCGAAACCCTTGTCGCGGTCGTAGAACAGGGTATCTCCCGTGAGTGTGTTGCCCCGGCGGGTGTGCACGAGTGAACGGTCGTAGAGGTCGGCTACTCCCGAGCGTGTGTCGTAGAAGCCCGATGTGGATGTGATTTCACCGTCTTTGTTGACGATGAGTGTCTTGCACATGAGCTGGGCTATTCCGGTGTCGGTGTTGTAGGTGAGAGAGTCGGTGTACATCTTCAGCGTGTCGTTCTGCCGCGGACCGGTGAGATCGACGTTCATGTAGAAGAATGCATCCTTTGTGGACGGGTAGTAGAATCCCTGGAGTGACTTAAGTGTATTGGTCTTGTCGCGCAGGGTTCCTCCGGTCATGTAGTAAGCTTCGTCGGCTCCGAGGTCGTAGAAGAATACCGGTGTGGTGAGGGAGACATCGCGGTTGATGAGCCGGACGTTGCCTCCGGGATAGGCGCGAAGCTCGGCGAGTTCGGTCTCTCCGTCGTAGTATAGCTCGTCACCGTAGACAAAGAGGGTGTCGCCTTGCTCCATCCTCACGTTGTTGAATGCGTTGAGCGAGGATGTCTCCTCGTTGAAACGCGCGCTGTCGCAGTACATGAACATATCGCCTTTGCGAAACTGTACGTTTCCTACGAGAATCTGTTCCACCGAGCCGGCTTCCTTGTCGAGGCGGTCGGCGTATTCGATGAACACCTTGTCGGGCTGATGGCGGTCGGCGTCGGGAATGGTCGGGCGTATCACACTCTTGCGTGGTGTCGGCGCGGTCTTTGCCGCTGCGGGTGCCTTAGGAGTGTCTTTTCCCGCGGTCTGAGCCAGCATGGCGGGGAGCGCGATCAGAGCGACAGCTGCGATTGCGAATAGAGATGCTCTCATTTGGTCTTGATCCAGCCGGTGTGCTTGAAGTCACATTCGCGCCAGCCGTCTTCGATGCGGATATATGTATCTTTGATTTTCTTGGCGAGCCATTCGTCAAGTATCTCCTTCTGGCGCGACTGTTCATACATATTCTTGATGGCCTGGTAGTCGTCAGAGAGGTTGGCCTTGTGTCCTTCGATGCGGTTGGTGAGTTTGACGAGCGCCACGATGTCGTGGTTGGTCTTGGGATCTTTCATGATGAAGGCCTGTGATATTTCCCCGGGCTGGAGTTTGTTGACCTCGCGGGCCACTTCCTGGGGAAGCTCGCTCATCTGGAAACGTGAGTTGCCACTCTCGGAGTTGACCATCACGCCACGGTTGTTGCGTGTGTCTTTGTCATGGGAGAGGTATCCGACTGCTTCCTCGAATGTGAATTTATTGTTTTCTACGATGTCGGTGCGGAGTGAGTCGAGACGCACCACGGCATCGGAGAGGTCTTTCTCGGATACTCGGGGGCGCAGAAGAATGTGGCGGGTGTTCACTCGGTCACCTCTTTTCTCGATGAGCTGGATTATGTGGAAGCCAAATTCAGTCTCGACGATTTTCGACACTTTCTTCGGGTCGTTGAGGTTGAAGGCTACGGCCGCATATTCGGGCACGAGCTGTCCGCGGCCCATGAAGCCGAGCTCGCCTCCGCGACCGGACGATCCGGGGTCCTGGGAGTAGAGAATGGCAAGGGTGGAGAAGTCGCTTTCGCCTTTTGTGATGCGGTCAGAGTAGTCGCGCAGACGTGCTTTCACGTTGTCGATCTCCTCGCGGGGTATGGCGGGAGCCGCAGTCAGAATCTGCACTTCTACCTGGCGGGGTATGTAGGGGACGCTGTCTTCAGGTAGTTTGGAGAAGTAGCGGCGCACGTCGGCGGGGGTTGATGTGATGTCTTTGGTGAGGTTGCGCTGCACCTGCTGTACGCGTGAACGGTTGCCCCACATTTCGCGGAGTCCTTCGCGCAGCGCGGGGAGTGATTTGTTGAATATCTGTTCTACCTTTTCTTTGCTGCCGAGCGAGCTGATGTAGTAGTTGATCTGAGACTCCACCTGCTGGTTCACCATGCTTTCCGATATTTCCACGGTGTCCATGTCGGCCTGGTGGAGATATAGCTTTTCGATGGCTATCTGCTCGGGTATCACACAGTATGGGTCGCCGTCGATAGGTGTCTTCTCGTAGAGCATACTCTGGTAGGCATCCTCTATCTCTGATTTCCAGATTGGCTGGTCGCCTACTACCCAGGCCACTTCTTCGGCAACATTGTCGACACCGGCCACGGCGTAGGATATGCCCATCAATATGAGCAGTGCGGGTAAGATTATATTCTTGAATTTCACGTTGTTAAGCTTGATAAGTGTGATGATTGCGTAATTTATCCCCCAAAGGTACGAAAAATCTTTTATTTCACGTTGTTAAAAGGCGTTAAGGCCAGTGGGGCACCTTGTCAGATTGCCTACGAATAATATATATTGTATTGTGAATGAAAAACGGCCACAGATTCCTCCGAGGAGGGTCTGTGGCCGTCGATGACTAAGAGTGTCTTATTTGAATTTCCAGACTGTGGGTGATTTCAGTCCGGGCATTCCGAAGTATTTTTCAAGGTTGCCGCTTATCCAAAGCTCTTTGCCGAGATTGCCTGGATTCTTTTGCAGACTGAGGTCGTCGCGCAGGCCTGTCGGAAGCTGCACGGGGAGGCATTTGGTGTAGTCGGTCTCTCCGGGAGTGGCTGCGATGAACAGGTTGGTGTTAGAGGCCGCTTCACCTGTGGCTGTGGTGAATGTGTCGGCGCTTTTGCCGGGTGCAGTGCCTACGATGTATCCTTTGACCCATGCAGTGGTGCCGGGATTGTTGAGGGATATTGCTGTGGTCACGTCATACGGATTGTTCTCCGAGCCGTCTCCTCCGCCTACTATCGGTGGGGTGGGGGTGTCGCCGCCACCGGTGCCTGCACCGTCAATGGTGTATTCCGTGGGGGACTTCACGCCTGGCATTCCGAAGTATTTTTCGAGGTTGCCGCTGATAGTGAGTATTTTGCCGAGGTTGCCGGGGTTCTTCTGCAGGCTGAGGGCGTCGCGCATGGATGCAGGAAGCTGTACGGGGACACACTTGGTGTAGTCGGTCTCGTTGGGGGTGTCGGCTATGAACAGATTGGTGTTGGAGGCTGCTTCTCCTGTCTCGGTGGTGAAGGTGTCGGCACTCATGCCTGGTGCAGATCCCACGATGTATCCTTTGACCCACGCCGCTGTCCCTGGATTGCCGAGTGCGAGTACCTGGGCGGCACTGTAGGGACTGCCTTTCGAGCCGTCGCCGTCACCGACTACAGGCGGGGTGGGGGTGTCGCCACCTGAGCCCTGGCCGTCGAGTTTGTAGTCTGTGGGGTTCTTAAGTCCGGGCAGACCGAAGTATTTCTCGAGGCTGCCGTTGATGGTCAGCTCCTTGCCGAGATTGCCGGGATTCTTCTGAAGGCTGAGGGCATCGCGCATGGAGATCGGAAGCTGCACGGGTATACATTTCTTGTAGTCGGTCTCTCCGGGTGTCTCTGCTATGAAGAGGTTGGTGTTTGAGGCTGCGTCTCCCGTGGCGGTGGTGAAGGAGTCGGCAGTCTTGTCGGCTGCAGATCCCACGATGTAGCCTTTGATCCAGGCAGTGGTGCCAGGACTTCCAAGTGCGAGCACCTGTGTCACGCTGTAGGGTTTTTCTTCAGAGCCGTCACCGTCGGTCGACGGACCGGGGCCCGGTTCGTCGGGGATGGTTACTCCGTCGATACGGAAGGTGGAGGCTGAGCCGTTGTTGCCTGTGATGCCGTATGTGCCGAGCTGGGTGCCGAAGTTGCCAAGAATCCATATCTGTTTACGATAGTTGTCCTTGTTGTCGGCGAGATTGCCATACTGGCGTAGGGCTGAACCCTGCGGGAGTGAGAGGACTATACACTTGGTCCAGTCTTTGCAGTCGGGGCTTTGGGCTATCACGAGTGTGTTGTCGAGTTCGGGAGAGTCGGTGAACTGGATGTCCTCGTTTTTGGTGACATCGGCGACTCCGGGTGCCACTGCGCCTACGATGTAGCCTGTGGTCCATACCTGTGTGGCGCTGCCTCCTCCGGCCATTATGGCAATGGCTTCGTCAATCTTGTAGGGGTTTGACTCAGCTCCTGGGCCTACGGTGGGATTGCCGAAGTTCATGCATCCGTTTGCGTCGATGAGTGTGAGCTGCCACTGGTTGCCTGTATCGGACGAGCCTGCATAGTAGCCGAGGATGCCCACAACGTCGCCGTTGCCTGAGGGAAGGATGTTGGTGTAGAAATTGGAGTATCCGCTTGTGCGCACGTTCACCTGTGTGCCGTCTTCGAGAGTGAGCACACGGTTGGTGTTCTCCTTCTGTATGCCGAAGGGTTCCTTGCCTCCTTCGACAAACGAGCAGTTGTTGAATCTCACGAGCTGGCTCTGCCATTTGCGGAGCACTTCGTCGCCTCCGCCGGTGATATCTTTGCCGGTGGCCACGATGGTGTCGACGAGTTCCAGGTTGGGGAGACCGTCCATCTGCACGTGTTTCTCAAAGAACTCGTAGGGCATGAAGGTTGTCTGCTGGCCATACTGGGCGGATTCCTCGGGAAATCCGAGCTGCTGAAGGCCGGAGTATTTGCCGATAATCATGTCGGTGAGGTCGAGCACGAGTCGCTGTCCGCGACGATACTTGACATTCATGGAGTTGGCGTTGATGCTCATGGCGAGTGCTCCGGTGGCGTCCTGTACGACGAGCGACTTGTAGATGTTGCCAGAGGCGTCGGACGAGATCACTGTGGCTTCGAGGAGCATTCGTTTGCCGTCGGCGGCATTGCCTATTGTGGAATAATAGTTGTCGTCGCTTTTCCAGTACTCGTTTTTGACATCTGCAATGGTTACGCGGGTGTAGGTGTCGGTGTCAGCGAGCCATCCGGCCACCGGTGTTTCAATGGCCGGACTGTCGAAGTCGTCCTGGCATGATGTCAGTGCGGCTGCGCCGAGTAGCAGCAGGCTGAGATATGTCTTGAGATTTCTCATGTTGTGGATTCTTTACTTTTTGATGGAGACGTTCTTCACTTCCCATGTGCCGCCACCGGCTGTGGTGGAGGTGTAGCGGAAGGCTATCTGGATTTTCTTTCCTGCGTAGGCCGCGAGAGAGATGTCGCCCGCATTGAAGAAGGCCCAGCTTGTGTTGGTGCCGTAGTCGGGGATGTTGACGGGTGTCCAGTCCTTGGTGCCTGCTTCGCGTATGTTGAGTGTGATCTGCGACTTGGCGGCATCTACGGAGGCAAACTTGTTGACGGCGTGTTCGAATGTGAGCACCGGTGCTGTTGTCCCGGCGAGGTCAATCTCGGGAGAGATGAGGTAGGAGTCGGCATCGTAGGCCTGGTTGATGAACGCCGAGGCCTTCATGCAGGCGTAGCGTTCGTCGAAGTTCCAGACAAATGTGAGTCCGTCGCCCATGACAACGTTCTCGATTGTGAATGCTCCTTGTCCTGCCGAGAAGCTTTCGCTGAACACTGTTTCGTCGCCGGGCTTGTCGCCGGGTGTCTCAGGCTGGGTGGGAGTTTCCTCGCCGGTGGGTTTGACGATTACGTTCTTCACTTCCCATGTGCCGGCTTTGGCTGTTGTGGATGTGTAGCGGAACGCCACTTCGATTTTCTTGCCGCAGTAGGCTTTGAGATTGATGTCGCCTGAGTTGACGAATGTGAATCCGGCATTGTCGCCGTAGACGGGGATGGCAAGGCGTGTCCACTCGGTGGTGCCTGCCTCGCGCACCATGAGCGATGTCTGCTCTTTGGCTACTGTGAGTGAGCTGAAGTAGTTGACTGCATGGTCGAAGCAGATGTATGCGCTCTCCTCGGCTGTGAGGTCGATGACTGGGGAGATCAGATAGGAGTCGGTGTCGTAGTTGGCGGAATTGTTGCGGTCATATCCTGTGGCCACCACGCATCCGTATTTCGAGTCAAACTGCCATATTGATGTGAATCCGGCGGGTGCTTTCACGTTGTCGATGGTGAATTCGCCGATGCTTCCGGAGAATGTCTCCTTGAAGATTACCGGAGCCGGTTCGGGGAATGTGAAGCCTACGCAGTCGGCACGGGGGTTGCACACCACGAGCTGCCAGTCGCCCTTGAAGTAGCTGAGAATTGATGTCACAGTGCCTGTTCCGGCAGGGAGGACGTTGTCGGCGAATGTGCAACGGTTGGAGGTGTTGACTGCTATCCACTTGCCTTCCGGTCCCTCGAGCTGGCGTGTGGTGTAGTATTGTCCGCCGGGATTGTCGCTCCAGAGCAGTTGTCCGCCACCTTTGAAGGTCACGTCTTCGAAGCGCACGAGCGCGCTCTGGTATTTGATGAGTGTGGCCTTGTCGTCTTTCTTTGATGCGATTTCGGGGATTGAGAGTACGCTGACGAGCTGCTCCACCTTCTCCATGTCGGGCAGTCCGTTTACCTGGGCGTGGAGATTCATGATGTCCTCGTCAATGCGGCCTATCTTGCCATCGTAGGGCATACCGATCTGCATGAGTCCGTTGTAGTTTCCGACATAGAGTCCGGTGAGGTTTACTCTGATTTCCTCACCCATCTTGTATCGGCCTTCGTTGAGTCCGGAAGCGTTGACACCGATCAGGATGGCGGCGCTCTCGTCCTGCACCACTATCTGTTTGAACATATTGCCGGTGGTGTCGGAGGATACGATGTAGCCGCCGATGATGATGCTGTCGCCTTCGGCATTGACAGGAATCTGGCTGAATGCGTCGCCGGTGGAGTATTGCCAGTAGGCTTCCTTGAATTCGGCGATGGCTGTGTTTGCCTCATATGTGGCCTCCGGGATGATTACCGGTGGGCGCTCGAAGTCGTCGTCGCAACTTGCCATGGCTCCGGTGACGGCCACGGTGGCGAGTGCGAAGAGGTAGTTATGGAGTTTCATATCGTGATATGTCTTTGTGTATTGGATAATTGGGGTGGATCAGAAGCGGATTCCCACGTTGAAATAGACTTTGATGCCCTGGGCGTAGAAGTATTTGTTGGGATACTTCTGTGCGTCGTAGTTGGTGTAGTCAAATCGGCCCTGCTGGTAGGCGTAGGTCTGGATTTTGCGGTTGTTGAGGATGTTGTCGACGTTGAGGTTGAAGTTCATCGACACTTTGCGGTTAATGTAGACGATTTTGCCTACGGATGCATTGAGCACGAAGGCGTCGTTGAGCTTGTCCTGCTGTGCTATCGATTCCATGGCCGATTCGAGCTCGCCTGCATTGGGGTATTTTTCCCACAGGTCGGGGAGTGCTTCGTGGCGGATAGGTGAGAGGTTGACGTAGGCGTCGCCCATCCACGAGGCGTTGACGTTGAAGAACCACTGCTTGGGAGCGGCCCAGTCGATGCCGATGTTTGCGGCTGTCTGCGGTGTGCCTCCGAGATAGTAGTTCTTGAGGAATACCTGCTGTGTCATATCCTCGCGCAGTCCGTTTTCGTAGGAGCGTGTGCCCATGGGGTTGTTGACATACTGGTAGCGTGCCACTGTTCCGGCTGCGCTCACGGTGATGGAGGGGGTGATCTTGTAGGCCAGGCCGAGCTCGATGCCGCGGTAGCGTGTGTGAACTCCACGGAGCACGTAGTTCATGAACGTGGTGTATTGCTCGTCGTAGAAGGATGAGCGCTCTGTCTGGTCCATCATTTCGGTCCAGAAACCGGTGATGGCTCCGCGGAAGCGGCGGTAGTTCCATGTGTAGGAGAGGTCAAACGAGGCTATGCGCTCGTTGGTGAGTCCGTCGATGGCCTTCTCGCGGTAACGTGGCGAGATGTAGGCATACTCGAAGAGGGGAGCCTGTGTGCCATAGGAGGCGTGGGCGGTGATGAAGTTGCGTCCGTCGATTTTGTAGGTGGCTCCGGCTTTGAGTGCTCCGGTGTCAAACCTGTGGGTGGAGCCTTTGCCGAGAGAGTTGTCGGGGTCGAGGCCCGACTGCATCTTGCCGTCGCGCTGGAACTGGGTGTAGCCTATCTTGAGTCCGTAGTTGATGTCCCATTGCGGAAGGGTTATCATGTTCTGGAGCCACGCGGTGGCCTGGATGGCGTTGATGTAGTAGTCGTAGTCGAATGTGTCGCCCTTGTAGACCTTGCGGTTGGGGTGGCGAAGGTCGCTCTGGAGAATGTCGGGATTGTCGGGGAAGTCACGTTCGGAATATTTGTTGACGTCGATCCAGTATTCGCCTCCGAGCAGGTCGCGGATGGTCTTGTAGTAGTGGGCGCGGGTGTAGTTGACGCTCACACCTGCCTGGAGGGTCATGTGGTCGTTGAGGCGGTGGTTGAGCAGGGAGTTGAAGACCCAGTTCTTCTGATCGGAGTGGCGGTTGTCGAGAATGTAGCTCGAGGCGTGGTTGTCGGGATTGCCGCGACGTCCGTAGATAGTGTTGAGGTAGTTGGCCTGGTACATTGCGTCCCAGTTGATCTGGCGGAAGCTTTTGTCGTTTTTCCACAGGTCGGTGTATAGTTCGTAGGCCTCGGGGTCGTCGGCGTAGAAGCTGGGCAGATAGCGATAATAGTCGGGGCGTGGGTCGGGACCGTCAAACCAGTTGATGCTCGATGTGGAGTAGTGGACGGAACGGAAGGCCACGCCTGTGTTCAGCGATGTGTTGGCCGATGGTTTCCATATCCAGTTGAGCACTGCTGTGGGGTCGAATGTCTCCACGATGCGGGCCGCGCGTTTCTTTCCGTCCTGATAGCCCCAGTTGGGGTTGTAGAGGTTGTTGTCGGCGAGACGGTAGGCTTCAAGGAATGTGGCCGAGTTGGAGGCTCTCTGTGTTGGTGCGCCCCACGCGGTGAGGTTGATGGAGTGTTTCTGGTTGAAGACCTTTTCGATGGATGCGAAGAGTCCGAAGGAGTTGTAGAATGTTCCTTCGATGACTCCTTCCTTGGCATATCTTCCGATGGCCGAGAATGAGTAGGCCCATCCGTGCTTGTTGAGTCCGGATGAGTACTGGGCCATGGCGCGCATGAGGTAGTTGGAATTTGTGAATGCTACTGAGCCGTTGAAGCCGGGTGCGTAGTGTGAGGCTGTGGTGTTGATGTCGGTTGCGCCGCCGATGTCGCCGAAGCCAAACGAGGCCGCCCCTGCTCCGAGTGTAGTGGTCTTGTCGCGGAAGGCGCGGTTCATGCCTCCGAGGGTGGAGTAATTGAAGCGTCCGCGGGCAAGGTCGTTGAAGGAGATGCCGTTGATGTAGGTCTGGGTGTATTTGGAGTCATATCCTCTCACTCTGAAGCGCATTGGCTGGAAGTCGTATGAGGCGGAGTTGTAGTAGATGTCGTCCGAAGCTCCGGTCAGAGCCGCAATGGTCTGGGCGTTTCCCTCCTCGTCTTCCAGCACTGCCTGGTCGAAGAGCATGGCGTTCTGTTCTTCGTAGAATGTGGTGTTGAGGTCGTTGTTAAGGAGTTTGACGTAGCCGAGGTTGTCGATGAGGCCTGCGGCTATGTCGACATCGAGCATGAGGTCGTTGTAGCCATAGGCGATTACCGTCACCATTTCCCGCCCGGGATTGGCGTTGGAGATGCTGAAACTGCCGGTGGCATCGGTGGTGACGCTGAGGCCTTGATTGTCGAGAATGACGGTTGCTCCGGCTACAGGCGAGCCCGTGTCTGAGTCGACGACGGTGCCGGTGATACCTGTCTTCTGGGCCAGAGAGGGGAGTGTGGCTGCCAGGAGCAATAGTAAAAACAGTTTGAGTCGCATAAAATTTTAACTGGAAAATGTTTTGTTTTTAGTTAATAAAGCCTCGTCGGCGCAGGAAGTCGATGACGATGGCTGCGTTGTCTGCCATGGGCAGGAGCGAGCTGTCGATGGTGAGGTCGTAGCTTGTGGCGTGGCCCCATTCTTTATCGGTGAAGAAATTGTAGTAGTCGGCGCGCCATTTGTTGGTCTTGCGTGCCATTGCTTCGGCTTTCTCGGGGGATATGGCGTCGGCTCGGGCTGTGATGCGCTTCACGCATTCTTCGATTGGGGCGTGGACAAATATGTTGGCTACGCGTGGATGGTGGCGCAGGATGTAATCGGCACTGCGTCCTACCACGACAAACGATTTTTTCTCGGCCTCGGACAGGAGGAAGTCGCTGATGGCTTTGTATAGCCCGTCATCGGTGATGGAGCCTGATCCGGTGTAGTAGCACATTGGGGTTACTCCCATGGAGAATGAGAAGAGTCCGTGGAGGAATGTGGGGAACCGCTCGTCGCGAGCCTCGAAGAATTCGGGGTTGACTCCGGCCTTTTTGGCGGCTTCGATGAGGAGCTCTTTGTCGTAGTAGTTTATTCCGAGCTTCTCGGCGAGAGCCTTGCCGAGTTCGCGGCCTCCGCTGCCGAACTGTCGGCCCACGGTGATTACATACGGTTGTTGGGTTTTATCGGCCATGTTCTGAGGTCATTTCTCTTTAATGAGGAAAATTTCGGTGGGGAAGTGGTCGGAGTATCCGTTGAGCCACTGGCCGGCGGAGAATGTGCGTAGGGGATAGCCTTGGCGGTTGCCCTGCTTGTCGATGAGGAAGTCGAAGTTGTTGACCTGCGATTTCCAGTAGTAGAGGCCTTTGGAATTGCGTTTCAACAGTGTGCCTGATACAATGATCTGGTCGAAGAGGTTCCACTGGCTCTTGTAGGCGAGTGTGCCTATGCCTTTGTCGAGCATTTTCCACCAGGGGTTGAAAAAGCCATGTGCTTCCACGTCTTTTTCATCGCGCTTGGCTCCGAGGTTGACGGCGCAGGACCGATCCATGGGGTCGTCGTTGAGGTCGCCCATAACAATGACGCCCTGGCCGGGACGTATGGCCCAGAGAGAGTCGGCAATATGTTTGGACAGGTCGGCTGCCGCCTCGCGCAGGTAGGACGACTGCTCTTGTCCGCCCAGACGTGATGGCCAGTGGTTGACAATGACGCTCAGGGTGTCGCCGCCGAGGATGCCGGTGACACACATCTGGTCGCGGGTGCGGAAGTTCTCGTTGCCTTTGATGACGAGAGTGTGGTTGGTGACGTCGAGCACACGGAACATACGCGGGTTGTAGAGGAGACCCACATCGACTCCGCGACGGTCGGGGGAGTCGTGGTGGACCACCTGGAGATGCCAGCGTCTGATGGCCTCGGCTTTCACCAGGTCGTCGAGCACGCTTTTGTTCTCAATCTCCGACACGCCTATTATGGCCGGTCCGCCGGGGGTGGTCTTGGTCTTCATCTCGCTTATGCAGCGGGCGAGGTTGTTGATTTTGCTCCAGTATTTTTCCCCGTTCCATTGTCTCTGTCCGGAAGGGGAGAACTCAAGGTCATATTTGCCGTTGTTGTTGATGGTGTCAAAGAGGTTCTCGAGGTTGTAGAACGCTACACCATAGACGAGAAACTGCTTTTTTGAGTCGGACTGCCCGCTGCCTTGAGCGGACATTCCTAAGGCTGTGAGTAGAGCCAGTAAGGCCGGAAGTAGCTTCCTGATCATAAACGGAAGGATTAAAGGTAAGTAATACGATTAAAACCAGAAGATTGTAGACGGTTGCATCAGCGCGATCGCATACGCGCAATTATTGCCGAGTCCAAAGATAAGTAAATTATTTCATGCGAAGTGAATTTTTCACAAAAAAAATTGTGATGGCATGGAATCGGCCGTGATTGCGTATGGAAAGGGTGGGTGAGGGGTGTGAAAAATAGTGCGAAAAATTCCGGCGGAAATGTTTGGTAGTTAGGAAAATAAGTTGTAATTTTGCAACGCTTTTGCGGGTGAACCGCCGTCACGACTGAGCTAAATCGTTGAGAGATAGCTGTGTCGGGGCGTATTGTATGTGTATAGAGTGGGGTTTCTCACTTGCCGGGATTGTCCGGATGCGCACATAGAATCAACCTGCGGAAGTGCCCGAAAGTTCAGAAAGAATACATCTAATCACAAAATAAAGTCAAAAACAAGAAACTAAGATGCCTACTATTCAGCAATTAGTAAGAAAAGGACGAGTAGCTCTTGAGGACAAGAGCAAATCACCTGCGCTTGACTCATGCCCCCAGCGTCGCGGCGTGTGTGTGCGCGTCTACACCACCACCCCCAAAAAGCCTAACTCGGCTATGCGTAAGGTGGCTCGTGTCCG
>CAJUGS010000025.1 GCA_910586305.1 uncultured Duncaniella sp. | reverse complement strand
TTGATTTGGCTGCCATAAAAATTTTATTGAATCAAATTTAAACAGTTTCTAAGAACAAAGCGGTTAAACTTAGGAATTGCGGTGAAGCCAACCTCCGAGGGGTCGTATGGACCATTATGGTTATAGGCTGCAAATACCGTAGCTCCGACTTTCTTGAATTTTTGCCCGTAAAATCCGCTTATATCCAGGCCTTTTGCCGTGGTGAAGTTGATGTGGAAGCTGAGTTCTCTTTTTTCAGACGGTTTTTTCGAGATGAGATTGACAAGGCCGGCTATCGCGCCTCCGCCATAAAGTGTGGAGGATGCTCCTTTGATTATCTCAACTTGTTTGAGATCAAGAGGCGGGGTCTGCAAAAGCCCCAGCCCACTTGCAGCTCCGGCAAAGACAGGAAATCCATCTTTAAGAATCTGTGTGTAACGGCCGTCAAGACCTTGGATTCGGATTGCGGCATTTCCGGATGTTGCCGATGTCTGCTGTGTGATAATACCTGTGCTCTCGTTGAGCAGCATCCTAATGTCTCCGGGCTTCATACTTCCCTTCTCGTCAAGTTCGCATCCTGAGATAAACTCTACTCTTGTGGGGATATTGCTGAAGGTGCGTGTGCCTCGTGTGGACTCCACAACGACCTCTTCAAGCATTTCGTCGTCAGGCTCCAGCTCTATCTCCACCGGCATATCTGTCTCGGAGATTGGAAATACAAACTGTTTGGTTAGAGTTTCGTAACCGAGGTAACGGAAGGTTACCTCGTGTTTTCCGTCAGGTACTCCTGAGATTTTCACCAGTCCGTCTGTGTCCGAGGCTGCTCCAAGTGATGTTTTGTTAATGGAGACGGACACTCCGATAAGTGCTTCGCCGCTGTTTTCGTCTTTTATCTGTGCTATGAATGTGTTTTGAGCTATGGCGTATTGAACTGACAATACGACCATGAGCACATATATAATTATGGCTCTCATAAATGTATTGACATAATTGTATAAGTCGGGACGTGTTCGGTTCCAACTTATGGGTTGTGATAATGATTAAAAATAAGTTAGGGGAAGAGCGTTGTAGTATCAACGCTAAGTCAACAGTGTTTAGGTGGCTGCCATATCGATCCATCAGGGCTGATGGAAATATTGCTGCAATAGTGGAAAACCGATGTTATGGGAACTTTTAGGCAAGCGACTTTTGGAACCACGAGTGATTTTGCCATGGTTGTTCCTGTGCAAGTATTGCAGCTTACGAATGGTGAACAGCATGATTCATCGCCACAACAGTTTCCATCGCAGTCTTCGCAATCTCCAAGCCCATAAAGCTCGGACATGGTAGAGCATATGCAGTCATCCTCAAGACAACAAGGCATTGTCGCAAGAGCAAAGATGCATACGGCAAGTAATATTGAGAGGATTTTCATTGTGGCTTGATTATAATTTCGGCGCAAAATTAGACAAAAAGAATTGTAATGGCAAATTATTGCAAGAAAATCGGTTTTTTTTGCTAATTTCGTGGCGTTATAAAATAACATATATTTATTATGAATCATGGATTTTTGCGCGTCGCAGCCTGCGCTCCGAGCGTACGTCCTGCCGACGTTGATTTCAATCTTGAAGGAATCATACACTCCCTTCATAAGATGGAGGAGGAGAAGGTAGAGCTCACAGTCTTCCCCGAAATGAGCATTACCGCCTATACTTGTGCCGACTTGTTTCACAATTCAGCTCTTATTGACGCGGCTGAACGGGCTATATTCCGGCTTAGAGACTTGTCAAGGGGGATGAAGGGACATTTTGTTGTGGGTCTACCATTGCGCCACGGCGGTTCGTTGTATAATTGCGCTGCAATATTCCGTAATGGGGATGTGCGTCTGACGGCCAAAACCTATGTCCCAAATTATAATGAGTTTTACGAGCGTCGCTGGTGGAGGCCGCTAGACCGTGGGGCTGAGATGCGGATTGATATCCTTGGTGAGAGCTTCACTATGAGTGCAAATACTGTATTTGAAAGCCATGGTGCGTTGTTCGGCATTGAGATATGTGAAGATCTGTGGGTGCCGATTCCTCCGTCGTGTCATCTTGCAATGGGGGGTGCAGAGGTAATCCTCAATCTTTCAGCCTCGGATGATTTGATAGGGAAGTATGATTATCTTCTAAGTCTTATCCGCCAGCAGTCAGCAAGGTGTCTTTGTGCCTATGCCTATGCCGGAGCAGGGTGGGGAGAGTCATCGACCGATCTCGTGTTTGACGGGAAAGCTATAATAGCAGAAGACGGTGCGATACTTGCATCAAATCGCAGATGGGATCCCTCGGACAATGTCGTGATTACCGATATTGATATTGAGGCTCTTCGTAGAGACAGGTTGCACAGGACTACATTCAGTGATTGCGCCGACAATAATTCAGCGATGAATGTGAGGAGGGTCGGTGCGGTGGAAAATGAGAATGGCTTTGATGGAGAGAGACCGTTGCGTCGTTATGTCAATCCTTTGCCATTTGTACCGTCCTCGTCTGAAATGATGGAGAGCAGATGTGATGAAATAGTCAATATCCAGGCTGCCGGTCTTGCCAAGCGTCTTGAGGCGATACACTGTAGCTCGCTGGTTGTTGGTATATCCGGAGGGCTTGATTCCACACTCGCGCTGCTAATTGCTGTCAAGGCTTTTGACCGATTAGGAATACCTCGCGCCGGAATAACAGGGGTCACAATGCCCGGTTTCGGGACCACTGGTCGTACCCATCGCAATGCCATAGGGCTTATGAACGAGTTAGGTGTGACTGCCATGGAGATTCCAATCGCAGATGCAGTTACCCAACATTTCAAGGATATCGGACATAATCCCGACAAGCATGATGTGACATACGAAAACAGTCAGGCCCGCGAACGCACTCAGATACTGATGGATCTCTCCAATAAGCTTGGTGGTATTGTGCTCGGGACAGGTGATCTTTCGGAGCTCGCGCTCGGTTGGGCGACGTATAACGGCGACCATATGTCGATGTATGGTGTCAATGCCGGTGTGCCTAAGACGTTGGTGAGGTATCTTGTCAACTATTTTGCATTGCTTGAGCCTGTTGATTCTGAAATAAGGCGTCTGCTCCTCGACATTGTCAACACTCCAATCAGTCCGGAGCTTATTCCTGCGTCGTCAGAGGGTGCGATTCTCCAGAAGACTGAAGATCTTGTCGGACCTTATGAATTGCATGATTTCTTCCTATATTATATGTTGCGTTTTGGTTTTGCAACGGAGAGAATTCGTTTTCTTGCCAGACACGCTTTTTCGCCTGATGAATACCCGGATGAGACAATCGACAAGTGGCTAAAGGTTTTCATGAAGCGTTTTTTCCAACAGCAATTCAAACGTTCGTGTCTGCCGGACGGTCCAAAGGTTGGTTCGGTATGTCTCTCTCCACGTGGTGACTGGAGAATGCCGTCAGATGCGTCATCTTCACTTTGGATGTCATGAAACGCCCCGGACTTCTCACTCTGATTTTTGTGTCCATTGTAGCCGGGTCGCTGATTGGACTTGTGTCGCCTGAATGGCTTTCACGACTGATGGCAACGTTCAACGGTGTTTTCTCTCAGTTTCTTGGGTTTATGATACCGCTGATTATCATTGGTTTTGTGACCCCGGCGATTGCTGAAATAGGCGTAAGAGCCGGTAAGTTGCTCGTAGTCACGGCATTGCTGGCCTATGGGACTACTCTGTTGGCAGGGTTGTTCTCCTATGCGACAGCTTCGCTCACTTTTCCGTCTCTCATTAGTCATCTTTCTGTGGCATCGATGCAGAGCGAGCATCCTGAGACGGCCCCGTATTTTAGTGTCGGCATTCCTCCAGTGATGACAGTGATGACGGCCCTTGTGGCCTCTTTCGTGCTTGGGCTTGGCACTGCTTTTGTCAAGGGAGGGACGCTAAGGGAGGCGTTTGGCGAATTCCGAGCTATTGTTGAAATGACGATACGTACAGCTATTATTCCTCTACTGCCTGTCTATATATTTGGCATCTTCCTATGTATGGCAGCGCAAGGTGAGGTGGGGACTATAGTGTCGTGTTTTGCCAAGATTATTGGAATCATATTTGCGATGCACATCCTTCTGTTGTTGTTTCAATATATGATAGCGGGATTGTTTGCTCGAAAGAATCCTTTGAAGATGCTTTGGAATATGATGCCGGCTTATTTTACAGCGCTTGGCACACAGTCGTCAGCCGCCACGATTCCCGTCACGCTCAAACAGACAATTTCTATGGGGGTGAGAGAGGACATTGCGGGTTTTGTTGTCCCTTTATGTGCAACAATTCATCTTAGTGGAAGCACTCTTAAAATAGTTGCTTGTGCGCTCGCTTTAATGATAATGCATGGGCATAATCACGATATGGGTCTTTTTTTTCACTTTATAGCGATGCTTGGGATTACCATGATTGCCGCGCCGGGCATACCGGGAGGGGCTATTATGGCTTCTATAGGTTTGCTTCAGGGAATTCTTGGATTTGATGAGCAACAAATAGCGCTGATGATAGCTCTGTATATCGCAATGGACTCATTTGGAACGGCTTGCAACGTCACAGGTGATGGCGCAATCGCTGCGATTGTCAACAGATTGTTCCCTGAGAGATGTGTTACTTGTGTTAACAAGGGTTAAATTATTTGTGAAAATTTGCATGGAATAAAAAAAGTGCCTACCTTTGCATCGCAAAAACGGGAGAGACGCTCCCAATTGCGAGAGTAAATTGAAAAGGCCGCGAAAATAGCTCAGTTGGTAGAGCACAACCTTGCCAAGGTTGGGGTCGCGGGTTCGAGTCCCGTTTTTCGCTCAAATAGAACATTAACATCCCTCGTTATGCGAAAATAGCTCAGTTGGTAGAGCACAACCTTGCCAAGGTTGGGGTCGCGGGTTCGAGTCCCGTTTTTCGCTCACCCTTATTAAAATGTCCGGATGGCGGAATTGGTAGACGCGCTACTTTGAGGGGGTAGTGTCAATTATGACGTGTGAGTTCGAGTCTCATTTCGGACACCGTAGAAATCCGCAAGCGATTGTAAATACAATTGCTTGCGGATTTTTATTTTATCCCTCTGTCCTATAAGAAGTACGTCAATGACGTTTGACTAAATAATCATTTTTGCTAACTTTGCAGAAAACAGAGACTCAAATGGAGCAGAAACAAAGAATATTGGTGGTTGACGATGAGGAAACCTTATGTGAGGCACTTCGATTTAATCTTGAAGAGGAGGGTTACAGTGTTGATGTAGCCTTTAGTGCGGAAGAAGCCTTGGCACTAAATCTCACTGATTATTCTCTCATACTTCTTGATATAATGATGGAGGAGATGAGTGGTACTACTTTGGCCTCTATTTTGAAAAGGCGCCAGGATACTTCAAGAATTCCCATAATTTTTTGCACGGCTAAAGACAACGAAGATGATATGGTCAACGGACTTAACATCGGTGTTGATGATTATATTACCAAGCCATATTCTATCCGTAATGTCATAGCACGTATCAGAGCTGTACTTCGTCGTTGTTCTCGGTCTGTCTCAACTGGGCAATCAGACATAATATATAAAGGAATACACATATCCACGATCGAAAAGAACTGTTCGATAGACGGCAAGGACATCAGAATGCCGCGAAAGGAATTTGAGTTGCTTGTTCTGATGCTTTCTAATCCCGGAAGGGTGTTTTCTCGTGAAGAGCTACTGAAAAAAATATGGCCGGAGGAAGTTGTTGTGCTTGATCGTGTAATTGATGTGAATATTACGCGGCTAAGGTCAAAGCTCGGTGTATACGGGAAAAATATAGTCACGCGTTCAGGCTACGGTTATGGCTTTTTCAAATAAATTGTCATATCACCGCAGGCTATTTGCCGGACTCGTCTTGTATTCTGTCATACTGATCGCCTGTGTTGCAATATTCCAGTATCATAGAGAAAAGAGCTTCAAGGCGGAGGAGTTGAATCAAAGACTGCAAATGTACAATGACCGTCTTCTTGATGAGATTGCAGAGTCAAACGAGTCCTCTGGCAGATTTGGTGTGATTCCGCATTCATTTGAAGACTTGCGCGTGAGTGTGCTTGATACCTGTGGCAATGTTATCAGTGATAACTCACTTGATACTCTTCCGGGGAGTAATCATTTGAACCGAAAGGAGATTGCTGACGCTATGAAGCGCGGTGAGGGATTTTGCCTGCGTCGTCATAGTAAAAGTACGGGTAACACCTATTTCTATTCAGCCAAGAAACGGGGGGAGTACATTGTTCGAACCGCCGTGCCTTATACAGTGTCGCTACATCAGCTCTTATCGGCCGACTATGGCTTTTTGTGGTTCCTGGTAGGCGTTACTTTCGTGATGTGTGTTATAGGGTATTTTGTGATCGGAAGACTTGGAGCTCACATACGTCGTCTGAAGCGTTTTGCCGAAAGAGCTGAACGAGGCGAAAGAATCACCGATGCCGATCCCTTTCCTCATGACGAGCTCGGAGATATCTCAAATAATATAGTGAGACTATATGCAAGACTGCAACATACTGCCGCAGAAAGAGACCGTGAACATAGGGCGGCGCTGAGAGAAGGGAAAGAAAAAGAGAGAATAAAACGTCAGTTGACCAATAATATCAACCACGAGCTTAAGACGCCAGTGGCATCGATGAATGTTTGCCTGGAAACATTGATGACGCATAAAAATATGTCATCTGAAAAACGTGAGGAGTTCATAGCAAGATGTTATAGGGCTAATGAGAGATTGCGCAGACTTCTTGCAGATATTTCAGCTATAACAAGGCTTGAAGATGGAGGAGAAAGTATTGTGGCGGAGAAACTGGATTTAGCGTGCGTTGTGGCGGATGTTTGTGAGGAGTTCGCCGCCGAGTCGGATGTGAAAGGAGTTAAGATACGAAATCAAATATCCGGATCATATCCAATGGAAGGCAACAGGGATCTTCTGGCCTCGATTTTCAGAAATCTTATCTCTAATTCGCTTGCCTACTCAGGATGTAGCGAAATAAGCATTGCCGTAAAAAATGCATCTGACCATTGTATCGAGTTGTCGGTAGCAGACAATGGATGTGGAATTGAAGAAGTTCATCTGACTCGTATCTTCGAACGGTTTTATAGAATTGACAAAGGACGGTCCCGTCAGGCCGGAGGAACCGGGCTTGGATTATCTATCGTTAAGAACGCCGTTGCATGGCATGGTGGAGGCATCAAGGCTCAAAATTGCCCGGAAGGGGGAGTAGAATTTATTTTTTGTGTAACCCGTATGAAACAATTATGAAACATTCAAGCGTTTACTTTGTATTGTCAAATCAATTCAAAGTATATGGAAATATTGTTTCTATGCCTTATCGTATTCTTGTTTATGCTGGCTGTTTTCGATTTGTCGGTCGGAGTCAGCAATGATGCGGTAAATTTTCTCAATTCGGCTATTGGCTCAAAAGCGGCTCCTTTCAAGCGCGTTCTTATCGTAGCTTCTTTGGGCGTTTTCCTCGGAGCAGCAATGAGCAATGGCATGATGGACATCGCCAGACATGGTATTTTCCGTCCGGAGTATTTCTCATTTTATGACATCCTCTGCATTTTCATGGCCGTAATGGTGACGGATATAATCCTGCTTGACATCTTCAATACGCTTGGCCTTCCAACTTCTACTACAGTATCAATGGTATTCGAGCTATTGGGTGCAAGCTTTGTCGTGGCTATTATAAAAATATTCTCCGGCGAAAGTGGTGTGGGTTTAAATGAACTCATCAACACTGAAAAAGCGCTGACGGTGATTATCGGTATTTTTCTCTCTGTTGCTATCGCCTTTGTGTTCGGAACGGTTGTGCAGTTTCTGACAAGACTGCTCTTCACGTTTGATTATCGCCGGCGAATGAAATGGAAAATCGGCATATTTGGAGGTGTATGCGCTACGGCGATCATATATTTCCTTCTCATCAAGGGTGTTCGCAATATGGCCTTTATGACTCCTGAAATAAAGGCGGTCATTGACCATAATACAGGATGGATTATTGCCGGATGTCTTGTCGGTCTCACCGTGATTATGCAGATACTCCATATGTTGCGCGTCAATGTATTAAAGGTCATTGTGCTCATGGGTACTTTCTCGCTTGCAATGGCGTTTGCTGGAAATGACCTGGTCAATTTCATAGGAGTACCACTCTCCGGGTTGTCAGCCTATAATGACTATGCTGCCAACGGAGATGGAAATCCGATGGAGCATATGATGGTTGCGCTGAATAATCCGGCTGATACATCAGTGTGGTTTCTCGTCGGGGCCGGATTGATTATGGTAATTGCTCTTGCCACATCTAAGAAGGCCCGGAAGGTGTCTCAGACCGAGATTGGACTTGGAAGTAGTGTGGGAGGTGACGAAATGTTTGGCTCGTCGAGATTGGCTCGAAGGATTGTCAGATGGTCTCTTTCAGCAATAAATCAGATAAAACACCATACTCCGTTGAAGATGAGGCGGTGGTTTGGAGCCCGGTTCAACACCCTTGAGGCCGTAAATGAAAATGGCGAGGCCTTTGATCTCGTTAGAGGGGCGGTAAATCTTGTTCTTGCAGGTGCACTCATTGCTTTGGGTACATCCATGAAGCTGCCGCTTTCTACAACATTCGTGACATTTATGGTAGCAATGGGAACATCTCTTGCCGACAGAGCTTGGGGAAGAGAAAGCGCTGTGTTCCGCATTACAGGTGTAATCTCTGTGATTGGAGGATGGTTCATGACGGCCGGAGCCGCATTCATCGGTGCGGGTATAATTGTACTTGCGATGCATTCATTTGGTGTCGCCGCAATGTTTGTCGCTGCCATACTCACTGTGTTCCTCATAATAAGAAGCAATCGGCGCTTCCGTGAGAGCAAGCCTGAGGAGGGAGATGACGCAATGTTCAACGCAATAGTAGCTTCTAACGATTCCGAGAATGTATGGCCTGTATTCATGACCTATCTTAAGGACCGTCAGGCGAGATTCTTGTCATATGCTGAGGAAAACTACCGAGTTGTAACAGCGGCATTCGTAAAGGAAAATGTAAAAGCGTTGGATAAAGCGGAGTCAAGCCTGATGAAGGAGAAACAGCGCTTGAAAAACGACCGCAGAAAAGAAACACTATGTTTCCGTAAGCTCGGGCGTGAGACTGCCATAGAAAAAAGCACATGGTTTTATCTTGGCAATAACTGCTGTATGTCGATTCTATACAATCTGAGACGTATAAATGAGATATGCAAAGAACACGTTGAAAACAACTTCTTGCCACTCCCGGAAAGATATGTGGCGGATTTCGAGAATGTGAGAGACAAAGTATCTGCTCTGTTCACCGACACATTGGCCATTGTCACAGAAGGTATGACGGACAATGTAGACATCGTGAGACGTGAATGTGAGATAACCAAGAACCAGATTTCTGACACATATCACAGCCTTTACACACATATACGCGAAGGGGATCCGTCGACAATGACTGTGCTGTATGTATATCTCAATATGCTGCAGGAGACAAGAGAAATGGTTTCATCTTTGCGCAAATTCATCAGGGCTTATGCCAAGATACTTGACAATAACTACTCAGGCAGGTGAATAAAATCAGCCCCGCTCCAGTGCAACTTTCGGAGCGGGGCTGATTATTTTAGTCTGGCTTTTTTTCAGAATGATGTCTTATTCCTCATTGCCAAGTATCTCGAGCATCTTGATGGCTGATACCGGGATACGTGTACCGGGACCAAAAATAGCCACCACACCTGCCTTGTAGAGGAAGTCGTAATCCTGAGCGGGAATAACGCCGCCGGCTGTTACAAGAATATCCTCACGGCCAAGTTTTTTCAGTTCTTCAATCACCTGCGGTACAAGAGTCTTATGACCGGCGGCAAGAGATGACACGCCAAGAATGTGGACGTCGTTTTCTACGGCCATCTTTGCTGCTTCAGCCGGTGTCTGGAAGAGCGGGCCCATATCGACATCGAAACCACAGTCGGCATAGCCGGTTGCAACTACTTTTGCGCCACGGTCATGGCCGTCCTGGCCCATCTTTGCAATCATTATACGTGGTTGACGACCCTCTCGCTTTGCGAATTCCTCGCACATACGCTGTGCCTTGAGGAAGTCAGGGTCTTTATTGGTCTCGGATGAGTACACGCCTGAAATGGTTTTAATTACGGCTTTATAGCGTCCTACGACATCTTCGCAGGCATCTGAGATTTCGCCGAGAGTAGCCCGTAGTCCGGCCGCCTTGACAGCAAGGTCAAGGAGATTACCTTCCTTAGTGCGGACACATTCGGTTATGTCGGCAAGAGCTTTCTTGACAGCTTCTTCGTCGCGATGACCCTTGAGATCAACGAGACGGGCCACCTGGTCTTTGCGAACCTCGGTATTGTCAATTTCAAGGATGTCTATGGGATCTTCGTGCTCAAGACGGTATTTGTTGATACCTACGATAGTCTGTCGTCCGGAGTCGATACGAGCCTGTGTGCGTGCGGAAGCCTCTTCGATACGCATTTTCGGCAGACCGCTCTCAATTGCCTTGGCCATACCTCCAAGTTTTTCGATTTCCTGGATGTGCTCCCATGCACGATGTGCAATCTCATTGGTGAGAGCCTCGACATAATAGCTACCTCCCCAGGGGTCAATCTGCTTGGTGACCATTGTCTCTTCCTGGATGTAAATCTGAGTATTGCGCGCAATACGTGCAGAGAAGTCTGTGGGAAGAGCAATTGCTTCGTCAAGAGCATTGGTGTGGAGCGACTGAGTATGACCGAGTGCAGCTCCCATGGCTTCGATACAGGTGCGTCCAACATTGTTGAATGGATCCTGCTCGGTGAGCGACCAGCCTGATGTCTGCGAGTGAGTGCGAAGTGCAAGTGACTTCGGGTTTTTGGGATTGAACTGCTTCACAATCTTTGCCCAGAGAAGACGGGCTGCACGCATTTTGGCGACTTCCATGAAGTAGTTCATGCCAATGGCCCAGAAGAACGATAGACGCGGAGCGAAAGCGTCGATATCTATACCTGCATTTATACCTGCACGGAGATATTCGAGACCGTCGGCAAGAGTGTAGGCGAGCTCGATGTCGCAGGTAGCACCGGCCTCCTGCATATGATATCCCGAGATTGATATCGAGTTGAACTTCGGCATATTCTGCGAGGTGTACTCGAAAATATCGGCGATAATACGCATTGAGAATTCCGGAGGATAGATATAGGTGTTACGCACCATGAACTCCTTGAGGATGTCATTCTGGATTGTACCTGCCATCTCCTCAAGTTTGGCTCCCTGTTCAAGACCTGCGTTGATGTAAAACGCAAGAACGGGAAGAACAGCGCCGTTCATTGTCATGGAGACGGACATTTTGTTCAAAGGTATACCCTCGAAAAGCACTTTCATGTCCTCTAACGAGCAGATGGAAACTCCGGCTTTGCCCACGTCACCTACCACACGTTCGTGGTCTGCATCATAGCCGCGGTGTGTGGCAAGGTCAAAGGCTACGGAGAGACCCTTTTGTCCCGATGCAAGGTTGCGACGATAAAATGCATTGGACTCAGCGGCAGTAGAGAAACCTGCATATTGGCGTATAGTCCAAGGGCGCAGAGGATACATGGCGCTGTACGGTCCACGAAGGAAGGGAGGAATACCCGACACATAGTTGAGATGCTCCAGTCCTTCAAGATCGGACTTTGTATAGACTTGTTTTACGGGAATACGCTCAGGGGTGAGCCACTCTTCCCCGTTGATCTCGGGAACACGGTGTTCGCCGAAAGCGTCTTTTACAATATCAATGTCTTTGAAATTGGGTTTCATATCTTTCAGGGGATGAATGGATTACTTTTTTAGAAGACGGTTGTTGAAGTCACGGAGAGTGTCGAGTACATTGACTCTCACATGAACAAAATCATTGATGCCTACGGCTTTCAAGTCGTCCATGCAAGCGGGTGCGCCTGCAACGACAAACTGAGCCCGACCGTCAAGATATTTAAATGCAGCAGGAGCGAATTCAGCATACTCATCATCACTCGAGCAAAGTACAATAATATCTGCCTCTTTTTCAAGTGCGGCATCTACTCCCTGTTCAACAGTGTCAAATCCGAGATTATCGATAATCTCATATCCGGCACATCCAAAGAAGTTGCTTGAGAACTGCGCACGAGCGAGTCTCATGGCAAGATTGCCGATTGTTAGCATAAACACCTTCGGGCGATTGGATGCAGCTTCTGTGTCAAGGCGGAGCTGCTCAAAGTCGCTTGCCGCACGGCTTGTAGGAAGGGCCGCTGCGTTTTCACAGCTCTCTTCTTTGTGGTGACCGCACGAACAAACCAGAGCGCCATTGAGCTCTACAATCTTATCGGCAGCCATCTCATTAATGTTGGGATACTGGTTGGTGCCGAGAAGAATCTCTTTGCGACGAGCGACGTCTGTGTGGCGTTTTTCCGAGCTCTCGCGAACGGCTTTTTGGATGTCGCCGTTGTTGCAGGCTTTTAGGAAACCTCCATTGTCCTCCACTGCGAGGAACAGGTTCCATGCTTCCTTGGCAATCGCAACTGTGAGGGTCTCAACATAGTAACTACCGCCGGCCGGGTCAATGACTTTGTCAAGATGGCTTTCTTCCTTGAGAAGATGTTGCTGGTTGCGAGCTATGCGCTCAGAGAATTCATCGGGTTTCTTGTAAGGAGCGTCAAACGGAGTAACGGTAATTGAATCAACACCGGCAAGAGCAGCAGACATCGACTCGGTCTGGCTTCGCAGGAGGTTGACATGGGCATCGTAAAGAGTCTGGTTGAAACGCGAAGTTGTGGCATGGGCGAGCATTTTCGCAGCTTCTTCGTTTCCATTATATTGAGCCACAATCTGAGCCCACATCATTCGGGCTGCACGGAATTTGGACAGCTCCATGAAGAAGTTGCTTGAAACTCCCATATTGAACTTGATGCGAGCAGCGACTTCAGAAGCATCACGTCCGGCCTCGGTGAGAAGAGTCATCCATGATGCTCCCCATGATAAGGCGTATCCAAGTTCTTGATAAATATAAGCACCAGCGTTGGAAAGCATATCGCTGTCAACTGCAAGCACACGCAGGCCAGGCACATCTTTCACCGTGTCAAGAATGGAAACAGTCATACCGATTACATTTTCGGCTGACATTTCTACGCCCTTGCGAAGGGGTTTCTTGAACGGATTGAAATCAATTGAACCGCGGAATGTCTCGGCACATCCTTTTTCTTTAACAAGAGCAACGAGGGCCTCTGCCAATGGAAGTGCTTTCTTTAGACAGCAGGTGAAGTTGATTTCTGTTGATGCGAGATCAATGCCTTCAACCAGGACCTGAAGCGACTCGATATCCGAAATATGGAACCCGAGAGAATTCACTCCCTTTCCAAGCACATCAAGAGCGATTTTGTTAGCCTCAGCGGAGGTGTCAGCTACAATCTCCTGACGTATAAGCCAGTCATTTTCGGTGCGTGTGCCTCGGATGTAGGGGTATTCTCCGGGAAGCGAATTTGTTGTCGCGAGGTTTTCGACATCTTCAAGCCTATACATTGGCTGGACATTGAATCCCTCATTGGTTCGCCAGACAAGTTTTTTGTCAAATGGCGCACCTTTCAGGTCAGCTTCAACCTTAGCTCTCCATTCTGCGGTGGAGACGGGGGGAAACTGATCAAACAATTTTTCTCTTTTTTCTGCCATGATTATGGTATTAATCAAATAATTTTCGGTAAGGAGATTTTTGAGTTGAAAGTGTTTTCAATTTGCAAAGATAACATTAATTTCGTGAAATTAAAGAAATTTTTCTTGATTTTCTGATTCAACGTTGCATCATGAATCTTTCATAACGCGGTATAAGCTTGTGTTACAGTGAGATGTGATGCAAAATAGACGGTTCGAAATCATTATCAGTGCAACTGATTTATTGTCTGGGTTTTCTTCGAGTCTTGCGTCTGGGAGTGTTGGATTTGCGCTTTGCCTTCTTGTATGATAGGCCTTTGTAGGCCTCTTTGGATTTATCTACGATGTCAAATCCCGGAGCGATAGGACGTGCATCGTCATCAAGGCTGTGCATGAAAAGCCAGTCATAAAGATCAGATAAGTAGAAGAACCTTGCCGGTCGTCCGTGATTCATTCCTGGAACACGGTTGTAGATCAACCGTGGAGCTTCAGTGTCGACAGCCTTTATCGCAGATACGACTCTGTCGCTTTGGCCCACGGACACAGCACGGTCGGCTGTGCCATGTACTATCCACAACGGGAGACTATTAAGTCCTGATAGATCTTTTACCGACGCTCCACCGCACAAAGCCATCGCGGCTGCGATACGGTCTGGATATGTTGCAGCCACATCGAGTGTGCCATATCCGCCTAAACTCATGCCTATGACATAAATCCTCGTACTGTCCACATGATGCTTGTCAATGGCCCAATCCACAATGTCCATGACTTTTGATGGTTTCCATGCACCTCCGTTATTCTGAGGCGCAACCACATAAGCATCAAGCTTGAGCCCACGATCGATTGCGTCAATGGTGCCGTAGCGTCTCACACGCTCAAGATTGTTACCACACAGGCTTGCACCATGTAGAAAAACCACAAGAGGTTTTGGGTTCTCAACCGAGGCCGAATCCGGTTCATAGAACCAAAAATTATAACTGCCCTTTACGGTGCCACGTTCGGCCACTGGTGTTTTTGCCGACAAACAAACGGTAGCAAAAAAGGTCATCAGGATAAACAGGGCATATACTTGCTTTTTCATTGAATAGACAATCGGTAGATATTGGTCCCGCGTGAGCCGACTACAATGCTGTTGCCGACCACCACAGGCGATGATTCGAAGTTTGCTCCGATTGATTCCGAGGTTATCAGATGTCCATCTATCCCACGGAATAGATAGACGCGCCCGGAACAATCAGCCGTAAAAATATACATATTTCCATTACAATCAAGGAAACCGACGGGCGATGACCATGCATAATATCGTAGTTTCACAGAATACACAGTACGTCCGGTGTCCCTGTCGAATGCCACTAACTTTCCATTGCGTCCACCGGAGTTGGTCACAATATTGTCAAAAACCAGGTGACTACAGTCTCCCGAACCGAGTAGGGGAGAAGCATAGTATCCACCGTCGAAATGTTTGCCGTCGATATCAACTCGTGCTGCGGGGATACTGTTGCGCCAGATTTCATAGCCATTCAAGGCATCCAGTTTGGCAAATACAGCCTCATTGACTCCTTCATGTTCCACCTCGCATCCGACATAAAGATACATTTGCCCGTTTTCTTCGGCAATCACGGGGGTGGCATCGGTATCATCAGGGAGTTTGTATCTCCACACCGGTTTTATTGTATTGAGATTAATACATATTATATTTCCGGCATTATCAGCGACATATCCGTAATTGCGCCACACGGCCATAGAAGATTCAATCCCAGGAGTGTATCCGTCGATCGAATAGTTGAGTGTGCTGTGAAGAGCCAAACGTCCGGGGGCGATTGCAAATTTGTAGATTGAGCCATTCTCTCCTGGACGGAAGAGGAATCGGCTTACTCTGATAGGCGAAGAGTCGTAGGCGTTCCATCCACGCCATGCTTTCGGATCACGTCCGAAAAAATGAGTCCGTTGATTCTGGTATAAATCTATTACTTCTGCTCCAAAGTCGCCAAGAGCAGGTACTCCATGCCCCACATAGAGATTGCCATTAAGCTCGGGGTCGAGAGACGGAGTCCCTTTTATCGGGTTCTCAACGTAAATGGGTGTTCGAGATCTTTTCCCTGTCTCAAAATCTATAAAATGGAGGTTTCGATCGAGAGATCCAATAATCACCTCTTTTTTCGCTACATTGGAAGGAAAAAGACTCATACATGAGTCCGGCCATTCAACATATAGTGGCTGCCCTGTCCAGCCTGTCCCTCCGCCCCACCGGCCGTATTTAGTAGAAACTGTGTCATACGAAGTTCTGTAAATCCAGTCAACGGATATACGCGTTGGGACAGAATCTATAATTCCGCCAAAGTCTGCATCTCTCATCGCTCCTTTTCTGAATGTGAAAACTCCAGGAGTTTCATTGTAGAGATTGTCGATTGACGATAACTCACCAGAACATAAGGTGTCTGTCACATAGATTTTATATCTAATTCTGTGAGCGGAAGGATATATGGTATCCGGTAAGTGTGGCAAAATATTTGGCCTCTCATCTGTCACGCTTGTCTCAGTTGAAATTGAGTCGTGCATAGTCGTGTCTGTCGTAATATGCCGGGAGGGGCTGAAAGAGCACGACGTGAAAAGAATCATGACTGTGATTGTAATGGATTTCATAGCCTCGTCATAGAAGCATTTGACACAAATACGCATCTTCATAGGAGGCTCCGTCTTTAAGCCATGATTTCATATGCCCTACAACAGAGAATCCAATAGAGGAGAACAAGGCCATACTTATAGTATTTGTTGCTCCAATAGTACAATAGAGCTGATGCAGTGACAGCCGACGACGGCAATATGAGATAACTAAGTCTAAAGCCTCCGAAGCAATTCCAGCCTTGCGGAATGCCGGAATAACGAGGATTCCGACCCCGCACCGAGAGTTGACAGGGTCGAAATCAAAGAGGTCAACAGTACCTACAGGCTCGTGTCCATCGTTTATTTCAATGATGAAACGCAGCTGTCGGGACTTGAATATATCAGCTTCGTATGTATCAATGTACTCCCACAATAATTTGCGGGAGTACGGCGCTACAGTGTTGCCCACATTCCAGACCTCGGGATTGTTCTCCCAACGGTATAGAGTGTCGACATCCGCAGGTTCCGGAGGACGAAGTGTAATGCGGGCAGAGCTTAGCATCAGTGATTTTCAGCAAGGAAGCGTTCTACATCAAGGGCTGCCTTACATCCCATTCCTGCTGCTGTTATAGCCTGGCGGTAGGTTGGGTCAGCAACATCTCCGGCGGCGAATACTCCCCGGACATTGGTTGCAGTACCACTGTTTACTTTTATATAGCCGACTTCGTCAAGCTCAATATAATCACGGAATACCTCGGTGTTGGGCTTATGGCCAATAGCAAGGAAGAATCCGTCAATCTGCAGGTCGAATTTTAGTTCCTTGTCCGTGCCGATATGCTCTACCAGATGAGCGCCTTCTACAAATTCCTCTCCATAGAGGCCGGCGGTAGTTGTGTTGTAAAGTACTTGTATGTTTTCTTTGTCAAATACACGCTGCTGCATCACCTTTGATGCGCGGAGGTAGTCTTTGCGGACTATAAGATATACTTCTGAAGCCAGATTGCTTAGATATAGAGCCTCCTCGCAGGCGGTGTCGCCACCACCAACTACAGCAACCTTTTTACCACGATAGAAGAAGCCGTCGCAGGTGGCGCACGCTGACACGCCTAAGCCATTGTATTTCTTCTCATCATCCAGACCAAGATACTTGGCTGATGCTCCAGTGCATATAATTACTGTATCGGCCTCTATCTCAAGGTCATTGTCAGTGTGTATGCGGAACGGACGAGAGGAGAAGTCGACTTTGTCTACATATCCGGCTCTGATATCGGCACCAAATCGTGAAGCTTGAGCACGAAGATCTTCCATTAACTGCGGGCCGGTCACGCCTTTTGGATAACCGGGGAAGTTTTCGACTTCGGTGGTGATTGTCAACTGTCCACCGGGCTGGTATCCCTCAATCAGAATTGGATTGACATTAGCACGGGATGTATAGATGGCTGCGGTGTATCCAGCAGGACCGGAACCGATTATGAGACAACGGGTTTTGATGTGTTCCATATTTAAGTAGAATTGATAGCTGTATTATTTATCTGAGATCAACCACACGCACAGAAGGGTATTCCTTAGTGTTATATCGGAATGTGGACAACGGAAGGGACTGACCGGGTTTTACCGACTTAATCCCTACTGAAAACTCTTGTCCACCTGCCATAATCAGCTTGATGGAAGATGGATAGCCTGTAGAGTCGTTTATTGTGACTGTGGCGGAAGTGATGTCCGCATTTTTTTTCTTGGATTTCAACAGTATGTTGGAGAAACCTTTGGGCGACTTCAAGAATGAAGCTGTGTAATCTGTTGAAAACGATTTGATGATTGCAAATGGGTTTACCTGGGCAATCTCTTCAGGCGTTGGCTCGGTGATGTTCACTTCGCCCATCAGGGAAGAATAGGTCCACTGAGTTTTTCCATCATACCATGATCTCACCTGAGGCGATGAGAGCTGAAAACAATCTGAGGAAATGAGGATATTTCCATCAGCCCTCTCTCCATTTGCCGTCAAAGTGTATGTTATATTGAGCGAACCGGATGAACGTATCTTTTCCGCAACCCGTCCGAGTACAGCAGAAGCGCTCTCGGCTCCATGAATGAAAGGTGCGAAGATGAACGTAAGTAGCAGAATAATTGTAAATTTTTTCATGACTTTTTTATTAACACAGCCATTCTGTTATTTGTTCTCAAGAATCCGTTCGAGTGTCATTGGGTCCACCAATACTTGCCTTGGTTTTCCGCCTTGTGACGGACCAACAATGCCGGCTGCCTCCATTTGGTCCATGATTTTTCCGGCACGATTGTATCCTATTGAATAACGGCGTTGGAGAGATGATGTCGAAGCTGTGTCAGTTGTAACGACAAGCCGTGCGCATTCGTCAAAGAGAGGGTCTCGATCGCCAATTGATGCGAGACCGGTACCGGCGTCTCCGTCGGGCACGTATTCGGGAAGTTCATATGCATGGTCATATCCCACTTGCTCATCGATGGCCTCACAGATAGCGCTTACTTCCGGAGTGTCAATAAACGCGCACTGTACTCGTTCAATTTTTCCATTATTGGAGAAAAGCATATCTCCTCGTCCAATAAGCTGATTGGCGCCCGGTCTGTCAAGAATAGTTCTCGAGTCTACCATCTGGAAAACACGGAAGGCTATTCGTCCGGGGAAGTTGGCCTTGATTATACCTGTGATTACGTTTGTCGAGGGACGCTGTGTGGCAAGAATCATGTGTATACCGACAGCACGCGCTTTTTGAGCAATTCGGGCTATAGGCGTTTCGACCTCCTTGCCGGCAGTCATTATAAGATCGGCAAACTCATCTACGATAACAACAATGTATGGAAGGAATCGATGGCCTTTCTCCGGATTAAGAAGATGGTTGGAGAATCGTTCATTGTATTCTTTAATATTTCGCATGGCTGCATCCTTCAGAAGAGCATAGCGATTGTCCATCTCAATACAAAGTGAATTGAGAGTGGCGACTACTTTGGATGGATCTGTGATAATAGCCTCTTCCTCATCGGGAAGTTTTGCAAGATAATGGCGTTCGAGTTTTGCATAAAGACTAAACTCCACCATTTTCGGGTCAATGAGTACGAACTTCAGCTCAGACGGATGTTTCTTGTAGAGGAGAGATGCTATTATTGCGTTAAGGCCTACTGATTTAC
This sequence comes from uncultured Duncaniella sp., assembly GCA_910586305.1. GTDB lineage: Bacteria > Bacteroidota > Bacteroidia > Bacteroidales > Muribaculaceae > Duncaniella. The sequence continues at coordinate 28,748 of CAJUGS010000025.1, read as the reverse complement.
CCATGCCGGTAGCGCCTGCAACGAGAAGATGGGGCATCTTGCACAAATCGGCCATGAATACCTCATTGGATATGGTACAACCCATAGCCATTGGAAGCTCCATGCTTGAAGTCTGATATTTGTCAGACTCAATGACCGATCTCATAGAAACAGTCTGTGGGTCTTTGTTTGGCACTTCTATACCGATAGTGCCTCTTCCTGGTATAGGCGCAATTATACGAATGCCAAGAGCGGAAAGACTCAAGGCTATATCGTCTTCAAGATGCTTGATTTTCGCAATGCGGACTCCTTCGGCAGGAATAATTTCGTAAAGAGTTACAGTTGGTCCTACTGTTGCTTCAATGCGACGTATAGGTATTCCGTAGTTGTTGAGGGTGTTGGTGATTCGTACTTTATTATCCTCCATTTCATCGGCATCAACGCTCGGACCCTGTTTGGAGGACGGACGGAGCAAATCAATCGATGGAAAGCGGTATCCCGAGAGTTCTGCACGAGGGTCAAATTTAGGCTGTGATGCGACCTGTGATGTGACAGATGATACCATTCTGTTTTGAACTGTTGGCGTAGAGGCCGGTGTTGAAAACAGTGGTGTGTTTAAATCTGCCTCCTCTGCCTCTATTTCATGTTTTACAGTCTCATATGGTGAGGGAGAGATATTGAAAAGCGATGGTTGCTCTTCGCAGACCTCTTCAACGACGGATGCACTATCATCCACACTTACTTCAGCTTCAGGCATCATACTCTCTGACACTAATTCCTCATGTGCTGAAGCTGGAACTGAAGCAGGTGTTTCTTGAAGAGTATTCACAGTTGTTGCAGGTGCCGATGGCTCCTCGTAAACATCTGCAGTAACATCGGTATTTGTCACAACCTCTGTTGCAGCCAGTGCAGCACGTCTTGCTGCTTCTTGTTCTTCGCGCTCGCGCTTTTCGGCCTCACGACGAATGCGCTGTTCTTCACGTAGACGGGCCCGCTCTTCACGCCTAATCCTGTTGCGTTCCATATATGAGGAAAGGTGCCTGCCCACAAGTCTGAAAAAACGGCTCAATTCGGAGAGGTAGAGAAATGCTACCATGCCAGCCATTATCAAGCTGACACCCAATGCCCCCCAAATGCCGGTAAAGGTGACAAGGCGCTCGTTCAATATGTGTCCATGAAGTCCGCCCCAGTAGAATGGAGCGGCAAAACTGCTGGTTACAAATCCACATATGATAGATGTTGCTACCGCTGAAAGCAGACATCTCATAGTGAGACCCCAGAAATCAGCTTTGTAGAATTTCATTAGCGAAAGGCCTGTAAGAACCATCCAAATAATAACGAGGAAAGCTCCGAGACCAAGCCAATTATTAATCAGCGTATTTGACAGCCACGCACCAAACGGGCCCCCTGTATTCTCAATCATTTCGGGGTCCAGCTCACCACTAAGTACAGCACTTTGGTCTGATCCTATGTGGGCAAAGAAGGATATCGAAACAATCATGGCATATATGGCCACGATTACTATGACAAGGCCAAAGAACCGAACGGTGCGACTGTCAAGAAGGATGTCTGCAAATCGGGCAAAAGGTGAAATTCTGGAAACACGGGGAATGGCCTTAGGCTCTTCTTTCTCGGCCGGAGCTTCTTCGTGCTGGTCAACATAAGACTCTTCTGGCTCTGGTCCCTCTTGAGAGACAGAGTCAGGCTCAGGCTCCTCAGCTGTATTGGTCGTGGGTGAGACTGAGGAACGGGGGGGATTATTCAATATTGCCTCCGGGTCGAAGGCCGAAGTATCTGAAAATGAAGATTCGTCGATGGGGGAGATGGTGGATGCCATATTTATAAGTAAGATTGAAAAGCAAAATTACAAAATTATCCAGAAACTTTCAAATGCAAAACCGAGGTAGTTATGAAAAATAATATGCATGAACTATCAGTATGATTTATGTGTTAGAGAATCAGATAAATTAACATATAAATTATGAAGAAGATAGGAATATTCTACGGTACAACAACCGGCACAGCCAAGGAGATAGCTGAGTATATAGCTGCTGAACTTGGTGTTTCTGAAAGCGACATCAATGATGTGTCACAGACGGCTCCGTCAAGGGTCGCAGACTATGATGTCCTCGTGATAGGGGCCAGCACTTGGGGCGACGGAGACCTACAGGAAGATATGGACACATGGCTTGACGGTGTCGGAATGCTTGATCTACGCGACAAGGAGGTCGCTATATTCGGTTGCGGAGACGAGTCAATGAGCGACACATTCTGCAACAGCGTAGGGAAAATATACCACCGTCTTCACGATGCACATCCGGAGTTCATAGCTCCCTTCAACAATGAAGGGTATGACTACAACCATAGCGAGAGTGATGTCAAAGGAATGATTGTAGGACTGTGCATTGACAATGTTAATCATGATGATGAAACCTTGTCGAGAGTGCGCGAATGGTGCTCTATCATCAAATCGGAGATTGCATAAGCAGAAAATACGAAATTATACGTTGCAAGAAGGATTATTTGTTAAAAAAACATTTGCCTATATGGAAAAATATTCTTAAATTTGCACCTCAAAATGTGGAACAACAACAAGAATAAAAAATAAACGGCAATGAAAAGAACATTCCAACCTTCTAACAGAAAGAGAGTTAACAAGCACGGCTTCCGTGCCCGTATGTCCACCCCCGATGGCCGCAAGGTTCTCGCTCGTCGTCGCGCCAAAGGCCGTCTCCGCCTTACAGTTTCCAGCTCCATCGCAAGCAAGTAATTGAGGCAAAGGGACACACCTCTCCCCATCATAAAAAGCCATTGCAAATTTGCAATGGCTTTTATTATGTGTCTATTGGAACATTTATTCTCTACAAATCCAATGACCAATGATCTGCGGCTTTAAAGGCAGGAAACTTGCTGCGACCTGCTTCAAGTTCGGTTCGGTCGAAGAGTGCATACAAAAAACCATTACGACGGGTCTCGTGAATGGCATTTCCCCAATTGTCGTATATAGCTGAGTCATTTCTGGTATATTCACCGTATGGATCTGAGCCTGATCGATTGGCCCCCACAGTGTAAGCCTGGTTTTCCACAGCTCGCGCTGTCAAAAGTATCTTGTAGGGTATGTGTCGGGAATGAGGCCAGTTAGATGGAACAAGAAGAACATCGTAAAGGTCACAGGGGATATTTCTACACCAAACAGGGAAGCGGAGGTCAAAGCAGATAATCAGTTTGAAATTCCATCCGCGAAATCTCACAACCGGAGCTTCTTTTTTACCTCCGGTGTAAATCTTATCCTCTGTTGAGAGAGGGAAAAGATGTCGCTTGTCATAGAATGTGACATCACCGAGAGGCTCGACAAAAAAAGCTCGATTGAAATACTTTCCTGAGCCATCAGTAGCAAGGAAACTACCGGCTATGGCAAATCCAAAGAACTGCGCCCAACGTTTAAGCGTTTCTATGGTTCGTCCATCATTTGTTTCAGCAAGTGTAGCAACAGTTTTTTCATCGGCAATGAAGGCCGTAGTAAACAGTTCCGGAAGAACCACGACGTCAGTATCGGTTTCCACTTGGCTTAAAGCATGAGCCACTCCCGAAAAATTGTCTTCAGGAGAGGCGTATACAATGTCATAGGGAATTGTGCAAATCTTCATTCAGTGGTAAAGTTTTCGGGCTTAATGCCATTGAATCCCTTATAATAGGCCTTAATAGATTTCATGTCTGCTTTCACATCACCTGTGGGAGTGAAAGTGCGTTCGAGGTGAACAGTCTTTTTAGCTGCGTCGATAGCACCTAATATAATAGGCACCTTGGCCTCGTAGGCAATATGAAGGAAACCTGTGCGCCATTCCGAGACTTTCCGACGGGTTCCCTCAGGAGTGATTGCAAGTATCATACGGTCAGTTGTGTTAAACTTCTCCACAAGCACCTCTGTTAGTGAAGAACCTCTTTTTTTTGCCACAGGTATACCGCCAAGAGCTTTAAATAGAAGGTTCATCGGAAAGAAGAACCATGCTTCCTTTATTAGAAAACCGGCATGGCCTCCCACTGACCAATAAGCAATTTTCCCAAGAACAAAATCCCAGTTGGACGTATGTGGTGCAACACAGATTATGCTCTTGGGATAGTTGGGGACAGCATATATCACCTTCCATCCGAATAGTCTAAGAAGAAATCTACAAAATGATTTCATGATATTGACATGAGGAGAAAGGGACTTTGTTGAATCCTGTTATTTTTTTGAAGCGGCCACGGCCTCTTTATTGGCTATTTTCTGCTCATCAGGCAGAGCTGCGTTCATCTCTTTTACAAGCTCTTCCACACGCTTGTTGAAATTGTTTTCCAACTTGGCAAATGCCTCCTTAAAATAAGCATGACGCGCATCAGCATATGCCTTTTTGTTGTCAAAACTTGACGGAGACTGAGGGAACTCAACACTTACAAGGCGAATGGCAGATTCTTGCAAGTCCGCAAGCTTATAGATAATCTGGTTGAAAGATTCCGGATTCACACCGGGAATAGTTAGTTTTGCAATGACACACTCGCCGGCAAGCGCGCCGCAAATAGTGCGAATCTCTTTTTTTAGGAGGCGTTTGTTAGAAGCCATATGATTTTGGATTTGGTGATTATGATTCTTGGATAACGAATACTAATGCTTAATGGTTGGTGAGAGGAGAATTTTTCTAAGAGCGTCCACCGATGCTGAAATGCGAGGAGTGTGCACCTTGGAAACCTGGGCGGATGGAGCATTGTCAAACTTTATCCCGGTGGCAAGTGTCACTGCTCGTGAAAACTTGGACGGATGCGCGGTCTCAAGGAAAAAGCCTCTTTCCCCAGGACGGAGATCGTCTTTGAGTGCACGAAATGCAGTGGCTCCATGCGGGTCAAGAACATACTTGTCATTAAAGCGAGTCTCAGAGATGGTGTTTATTATCTCCATATCCGAGTAGGAGTAGCCCTTCATGACACGTGAGATCTCTGTATAGTCTCCATCAAAAAGATCCAGAATTCTTGAGATATTTGAGGGATTGCCTACATCCATCGCACACGCAACTGTGCGATGGGCTCGTCTGGGATTGAACAGTCCTGTGCGAAGAAATTCGGCCGTAATGTCATTTTCATTATTAGCAATTACAAACCGTTCAATCGGAAGCCCCATTTTACGGGCAAGAAGACCTGCAGTCAGATTCCCCAGATTACCACATGGCACTGAAACCACGACATGGTCCGCAGGGCCATCACGATGTACAAGAGACGCATATCCATGAAAGAAATAGAACATTTGTGGCAACAGGCGGCATATATTTATTGAATTGCCAGATGTGAGAGATGTTCGGCTACGAAGGTCGTCGTCCTTCAAGGCTTCTTTAACTATGCGTTGACAATCGTCAAATGTCCCGATTACCTCAATTGGATGAATATTGGAATTTGGGATGGAAAACTGAGCTCTCTGTAATGGTGTGAGACCGCCTTGAGAGAAGAGTACATAGACTTCTACTCCTGGAACATTTAGAAATCCATTGGCAACAGCTCCTCCGGAATCTCCTGACGTAGCAACGAGTACATTGACAGGATTCTGTTTTGAAGGAGATCCAAAGTGACTTATGATTCTTGCAAGGAATCGTGCGCCGACATCCTTAAATGCAAGAGTGGGACCATGGAAAAGCTCCAGCGAGTATATATTGTCTTCGAGTTTAACTAATGGAACGTCAAAAGTAAACGTGTCATTTACAATTCTCTGAATGTCTTCTGACTCAATATCTTGACCAAGCATCATGTCAGCCACAACATATGCTATCTCCCGAATATTCATTTCTCCGATATTGTTGAAGAATGCTTTCGGAATCACAGGAATATGTTCAGGCATAAACAGACCTCCGTCAGGAGCAAGTCCCATCATCACGGCTTCTTGTAAAGAAGCCATCAGGCATTGTCGATTTGTGCTGTAGAATTGCATTTTGCTGATGAACGAGTTATGACAAAAGTAGAAATTTTCACAATTAAAACCAAATGAATGGGCTTTGATTTATGAAAATTTCATAAACTCAATCTAAAATAGCAGTCGCGCCAGCGAATCAGAATGGTTTTGTATGTAACGCGTGAACCCACGCTCGTAGTCGGCAGCAGACTGTGCTCCGATTTTCTCTCCGATGTTCGTAGCTCTGGCGTGTATCTCAAGCAGCCGATCCTGCACAGCCGCCTCGTCAGAGGATATTTCAATCAGGGCAGCTGCATGACGCTCTCCAAGGGAGTAGGCATCGTGGTCTTTAACCCGTTGAGAGACCTTTCGCGACGGGGTGGAATCGCCACACGATGTCAGGGCTAAAAGCGACATGGCAATAAAACAAGCTCCAGCTTTGACAGTATGTTTCATAAAATTGTCATTGCTATCTTTGCACAAGCTTCAGCATCGGCAAGTGCGTTGTGATGATTATTAAACGGAATACCCATGAATTCACATAAATTCGGTAGGCTGAATGAACCTACAACAGAACGAGGAAATGTGCGTCGTGACTTTTCAAGAGTACAAAAGAACTGCGGGTATGAGTAGTCCATGCCATAACAGCGATGTGACGCTCGAATGCACCTTTCATCAAAAGCCTTGTTGTGGGCTACGAATGGCAGTCCCTCAGCCATCTTGGCTACATCTGCCCAGACTTGGTCAAAAGTTCTGGCATTCTCTGTGTCCTTGCGTCCGATGCCATGAATATTTTCGGTGAAATGCCTAAAATAATATTCAGGTTCCGGCTTGACAAATTCGTAGAACCGGTCAACAATCACACCATCCACAACCTTCACAGCCCCGATGGCACAGATGGAAGTGGGATGATTGTTGGCAGTCTCGACATCGATAGCAACAAAATTATCCATTTAAATAGCATTTTGGACAGCGTCCTTCAACTGTTCCATAAGCCAACGAGGCGTGGATGTAGCGCCACATATTCCTATGGAGGAAGCTCCTTCAATCCAATTGGGACAAAAGTCTCCAGCCCGCGAAACCAGATGGGAGCGAGGATTCACATCAAGACACTCGTTAAAAAGGACCTTCCCGTTACTACTCTTGGCTCCTGCAACAAACAGTATCACATCGTGATTCTCGGCAAACTCTCGAAGATGATTTACTCGATTTGCTACCTGGCGGCATATCGTGTCGTAATATTTAAATGTGGCATCGGGTGAAATTCGATTCGAAATCTCCCTAACCATTTCATCGAGTCCTTGAAGAGACATGGTGGTCTGAGAATACAGTGCTATATCGCGGGTAAAATCAAGCTTATAAAGCTGGTCAGTCGATTCAACAACAATCGCCTCTCCGTTTGTCTGTCCCACAAGACCATTTACCTCTGCATGGCCTGATTTACCATAGATTACGATTTGTGGTCGCGGGTACGTATTGTCATATGTGTCCTTGATTCGACGTTGTAGCTGCAATACAACAGGACAAGTCGCATCGATAATTTCAATCTCACGCTCGGACGCACATTTATAGGTTGAAGGGGGTTCACCATGGGCTCGAAGGAGTACTCTCACCCCATATAGTCTATTAAGATCAGAGTGATTAATTGTGGTCAGCCCCGCTTTTTCAAGCCTCTCCACCTCGTCTCCGTTGTGAACAATATCACCCAAGCAATATAGTGGTTCCCGGCTGCGGGATAGTTCTTCCTCTGCTTTTCTGATGGCAGTCACCACTCCGTGACAGAATCCCGATCTGGCATCAATTTCGATAATTGGTTCGCTCATCTACTCTTTTATTTTGCTATTGTACAGATTGAGCAACCAATTGTTCTGCTCCTCGAAAGTCATGTCTGAATTGTCCAGTCGTATGGCATCTGATGCACATCTCAGAGGACTTTCATCTCTAGTCTCGTCAATGTGATCTCTTGTTTTTACATTCTCAAGTACCTCTTCATAAGACACATCGGCTCCTTTTGCTTTCAGTTCTTCAAACCGACGGAATGCACGCTTCTCGGCACTGGCATCGCAGAACACTTTCATTTCTGCGTCAGGAAAGACGACAGTTCCGATATCTCGTCCGTCCATAACGATACCTTTCGAGTCCCCCATGGAACGTTGCATCCTCACAAGTGCATGACGCACAGCAGGAATAGCAGCAATAGGAGAAACACATGAGGATACCTCGAGTGACCGAATCTCATGCTCTACATTCTCTCCGTTAAGAATGGTGTTTTGGCCGGTGGGGGTAATTTCGAAATCTATCGAAAGGGTGGGGAGGAGGTCAATGACTCGATCTATATCCGGATCACTGTCTTTTCCCACCAGTCCAGCCCTCATAGCCGCAAGTGTTACAGCTCTATACATTGCACCAGAATCAATATATCTATATCCAATTGTTTTGGCCAGCTGCTTTGCCATTGTGCTTTTGCCTGACGATGAATATCCATCGACGGCTATGGTGATTTTCTTCTCAGAACTCATATAGTTTTGTTGAAAGATTAATCATAAACGTTGTTGCTCCGGTATGTGGTTGAGCAAAAGCCACTCCTATACCGAAATTCCTCACACTCAGTCCCATGCAGGCTGAAAAGCCTGATAGTAAACTGCGTTTATATGTAGACATATCCGTTCGTGTCTTATAGTTATAGCCTATTCCGAAATGGAAGCTGTCATTTGGTGTGAAATCTGCTGCGAACACAAGATGACGGAAAAGATTTGAAGTGAAAGAATCCTTTATGCCCCCGTTATCGTTTCCAGAACCGTCTCCTGTATGGTAATATGGTAAATGCCACTTGGTTAGATTCCATGCGGTTACAGAAATCGCAATAGGTAGTGACCCAATTCCTTTGGAAAACCCTACACGCAGATCCACAGGTAAACGGTCATATTTCTCGTTAAATCGTTTTATTTGCCCACCAAGATTGGCGACCATTGCCGAGAACGAAAAATCAGAATCCGGATTGTAATAGTTGACTCCTATATCTGTCGCAAGAGCCATTGCCGTAAAAGAATCGTAGGAAGAGTAGACGTATTTTATTGTCGCGCCACCGCGCCACCGCGCATTTATATCGTGGGCATAAGTTGCACTTACTAATAGGTCCTTAGGTGAAAACTCTCCGGTATGGACTCCGTTTATGTCTGTCCCTTTAATTTCTCCATATCCGAAATACTGAATTCCTGCTGCCCAAGCACTGTGCTCGCCGGCTCTACGTCCGAACTTCACTCCTGCAAAATTGCTGTCACCAATATATCGCATATAATTCACACCCAATTGCATATCGATTTCAGGACCCAATAAACCGGGATTACGATCGGACGCATTTATATCATCACTGATACTTGATATGTTTACTCCACCAAGTCCATAGGATAGGGTAGATGTGGGCAGATTCAGAAAGGTATAGGCATTTGTGCCATCCTGCGCACACAGAGTCTGCAATCCAGATGTCATAAGCGCAAGATAGACAAATATGTTTTTTTTGATTGGAGAATTCATTGACAGGCGAATATACTTCTATATAATAACGCCAAAAAAGGTGGAATATTATATCCTTGATATTTTGTAAAGAAATATAAAACTATTGTAATCAATCTCAAAACATTTGCCATCATGAGAGTCGTGACATATCTTTGTGTTGCAAATAACTCTACTCCTTCTCAGAATGAAATATATATCACCCGTTTTCATCACACTTTTCTCAGCTGTCTCCGGATATGCTGACGTTCCTTCCGATACTGTTGAGGTCTACGATGCCTATATGGTAGATGTCGCTCCGCAGTTCCCGGGTGGAGACATTGCTATGATGAAATATATCAATAATGAAAGAAGGTACCCCTCGGAAGCTTATCGTGAGGGGATTCAAGGGCGTGTCAGATGCAGTTTCGTCATAAATGAAGACGGGAAGATATCAAATGTTTCTGTCCTTAAGGGGGTTGAACGAACTCTCGACAATGAAGCAGTCCGAATCATTTCAAAAATGCCAGACTGGGAGGCTGGCGAAATAGACAATCAACCAGTTCCTGTATATTACATTCTTTCCATTCCATTTAGACAATAGAAACTTCGGAATAGAAGAGCAGGGGATTGTAATATGATTTATCCACATCGAATGAGGTTTATGAGAATAAGACATAATCCTATTTTACATAATAGAGATTATGATGCAAGTGGCCGAATCATTTTATCCGTAGGCTGATCTGCTTTAAACTAACAATATCTGTTACAGATTTGGAGTTGACCGGAAATTGCATTAAATTTGTCAAGCAATCCGTAATCCGGTCTATCATGAATCCGCTGTTTTCAATTATTACCGTCACATACAACGCTGAAGCGACTCTGCCTCCCACGATAAAAAGCGTGGAAAACCAATGCTGTAAACTTTATGAGTTTATTCTTATTGACGGAGCGTCAAAGGACAACACTGTAGCAATAGCAGAAAAATCTGCTATTGACAATAAAACAATCATATCTGAGCCAGACAAAGGACTTTATGATGCAATGAACAAAGGATTGGGTATTGCAAGTGGAGACTATGTGATATTCCTTAATGCCGGTGATTCATTTCACTCGCCAGACACACTTGAGAAAATCGCAGAAGCCATCATGGACAATGATTATCCCGGAATTGTGTATGGACAAACTGATATCGTTGATTCAGAGCGCAAATACATAGGCCCAAGACATCTTACTGCGCCAGAAATTCTGACGCTGGATTCATTCAAGCATGGCATGGTTGTTTGTCATCAAGCTTTTGTCGCACTACGTAAGCTGACTGATAATTTCGACACATCTTTACGTTTTTCAGCCGACTATGAATGGTGTATCCGCTGCTTACAACGGTCGCAGCGGAACTACTATGTCAATGAGACGATAATCGACTATTTATCAGAAGGTCTCACTACCGCCAACCATACGTCGTCGCTATTGGAGAGGTTCAAAATAATGAGTCATTACTATGGGTTCTTCCCTACCCTATTCCGCCATTTTGGCTTTCTAAAACGATATCTTGCAAGAAAACGTTAATCAACTACTTGACCCTGTCCGGATTCTTTGCGATAAAATCTTTCCACGATTTTGGAGAAGAAATTTGCACTGGACGTGACATCTCATAGTAATGACATAATGCTGCTGCAAGTCCATCAGTTGCATCAAGCTCTATATCAAGTTGTTGTTCCGGAATCGAAAGAATTCGTCTCAACATCTCGCGGACCTGTTCTTTTGATGCAGCTCCGCTACCAGTTATAGCCATTTTGATTTTTCTTGGCTCATACTCCACAATTGGAATATCACGAGTCAAAGCTGCCGCCATTGCAACTCCTTGAGCACGCCCGAGTTTAAGCATCGACTGAACATTTTTTCCGAAGAATGGTGCTTCAATAGCCATTTCATCAGGAAGGTACTGTTCCACCAATTCCTGAACGCGTTCATATATCCGCCTTAATCTCAGATAATGGCTTTCGAATTTGTTTAGCTTCACAACACCGAGAGCTATCATGTAAGGTTTTTGGGCTCTCACTCCAATAATACCATATCCAAGAACATTTGTTCCAGGATCAATTCCTATGATAATGCGATCAAAAGCTTTGAGTTCCATCACTCTATAGGCAGCTTCTCAAGATAGGTGGAAAAAAAGAGAGCCTTCTGTCCATGGCGACTAATAAAATCAGTCCGGACACATCCTCCTTTACCATCATGCCATTTTTCTGCAACACTTAGTTCTTGTGCGTCAAATTGTAGAGCAAAACCAATAACGTCTTCACCAACATTAGCGAGGATGATGGACATTGACGGATTACATAGTCCGGATTCCGTAGCTGAAGGGATATAAAACTCGCGTACCCAGGATACAAATTCAGTTTCCAAGGAAGGATGGATATAGAATGTGGTGTTAAGTGTAATCATAGGATAATTCAAAAAAACCAAGGATGTGAAGTTATTGGAGTGATATCACGACATTTTGACAGACAATCAATTCTTCTTGCTCCTCGATAAATCCGCTGTGCAAAGTCTGAATCTGATATGTCCATTCGTGACACACGGACCATTCCAGAACAATGAACATAAATGCCGTCGTCGTCATAAAGTGCGACATGAGTGATTCCACCATCATGTGTTGAGCTAAAAAAAAGCAGGTCTCCTCTTGCTGGATTATCCGTCACATCTTCTCCTATCAAATACTGGTCCTTGGCATCTCTCGGCAATAGGATTCCCTTGTCAAAATATACGATTCGGACTAATCCTGAACAGTCCATCGCTTTTGTAGAGCATCCACCCCACAAGTATGGGGTATCCATGAGTTTATAGCAGTTAGTAATTACGTCGTCTTTATCTAATAATGGAAGAGAGTCGAGCGGAACGACCGATTGAGAACTAATATATCCTTCACGACCGTCAGGGAGTATAATTCCTGTATAGTAGCCGTCATCATGTTTGTCAGGCATACAACTTACAATGGAACCATTCACAAGTGTTGTGACTACATCCCGCTCTCCGGTCCCAAATGGTCGAGAATATACTACAGATTCACGTATTGAACTAATCTTGAGACGAGGAGCACTACGCCATTTTAGAAAGCTGGCAGAATCCAGATTAACAAAACCGGACGCATTAACATAGCCTTTATATCCGTCAGGACCGGTCAGCAACCACCATTCATCATCCTGCTCGATCACCTGCATAGGAGTACCCATCACAACTTGAGAAACAAGCTGAGAAGAATGAGACTTTCCTTCCCTCATGCAAGCCACAGGTATGTTGATCTGCACAAATTGCCCCTCGACTGCAGAAGCCGTAAATGCAAGAAATGAAAGGAGAAAACACTGAAGCATCCTCATAGGATAAAGTTAATGACGTGATTTACGATATCGCAAATAGGCGAAACGCATTTTCAGATGTAGCCTTAGCGACTTCTTCGAACGGGACATTCAATACATTTGCAATTTTCTGAGCTGTATGCACTATGTAGGAACTCTCATTTCGTTTACCTCTGTATGGCACAGGCGAAAGATACGGAGAATCGGTCTCGATAAGCAATCTTTCAAGCCCGATTTCCGGCAACACATTGCCAAGCTGAGAATTCTTGAATGTAACAATTCCATTGATTCCAAAGTAGAAATCGCCTACTGATCGGATGGCCTTCACATCTTCCACTGTTCCGCCAAAGCTATGAAACACACCTTGCGGTACTTTCTTTTTGTCAGCAAGTACTCTAAGAACTTCTTTAAGGCCCTCGCGACAATGTATTATGACCGGGAGTGAATGATTAATAGCAATGTCAATTTGTTTTGAGAACACTTCGATTTGCTCATTCAGATATGTCTTATCCCAATACAAATCGATGCCAATTTCACCCACTGCGACATAATTTTCACTCCGATTGGCAAACTCACTTTCCACAAAAGCCATATCGGATTCATAGGACTCCCCTACTTCTGTCGGATGAAGTCCCATTGCCATATACATACACTCAGGGAATGAGTCATGAAGTTCTTTCATCAATGCCACAGTAGATTCGTCGACATTAGGAAGAATCATTTTCCCGACCCCACTTTCCAAAGCTCGTCTGACAGCTGCTTCTCTGTCATGATTGAATTCCGGAAGATATAAATGTGTGTGAGTGTCAACTATCATCTCTACTTTTCGCGGGTGGCCGACTTCAATGCAAGATCCATGAAAAACGCTCTTGCTTCAGGTTGAAGCGCAAGTGAATCAAGGCATTTTACAGCTGAGTCAATGTATGCACTGATAAGTTCGTGTATACGTTCCGGTAGACCAAGTTCGTTGTACACAGCTTTTACAGCTTCTATTTTTTCGGACGGAGAGTCGGTCTGCCCTATCAGGAACTTGACAACTCCACTCTTGTCCTCGTTTAAAGCCATGATAAAGAGCCATGTCTTTTTGTCGTTGAGGATGTCACCACCAATAGCTTTTCCGAAGGTGGCAGGATCACCATAAGTGTCAAGATAGTCATCTTGGAGCTGGAAAGCGAGTCCAAGATTGACTCCATATTCAAAAAATTTCAATTGGGTTTCAAATGTGGCATCAGCCATCAAAGCTCCCATACCACAGGCACAACCCAAAAGGACAGACGTCTTGAGGCGAATCATCTCCATATATTCCTCGACAGTAACATCGCAACGGTTTTCAAAGTCCATGTCGAGCTGCTGTCCCTCGTATATGTTCATGGCTGTGCCGTTGAACAGTTCAAGAGCTTGAGCAAGATGGGAACCTGCTTTTATAGCAAGAAGCATCGTTGCTGTTGTCAACATAGCGTCACCTGAAATAATTGCCGTTTCTTCATTCCATTTTTTATGTACTGTCGGACGTCCGCGACGCACATCTGCATTGTCCATGACATCATCATGGAGAAGCGTGAAGTTATGGAACATTTCCACTGCAACAGCCTGGTGAATTGCCGACATCGGGTCAGCGCCAAGAGCCTCGCACGCGGCAAGAGCCAGTACAGGACGGATACGTTTTCCGCCACAGTCAAGAGTATATGTTATAGGGGCATACAAACCCTCCGGCTGTTTAGGCAGACGAAGGTTTGACAATGCAGTATTTACTAATTCAAGATAATCGTTATATTCTTTCATGATAAATGGGTATTATTTGCGACGACGCTTCTTTTTGCCGTGATGTTGCTGTGACAATACAGCTTTGGGAGAGCCCTTTTTGCCCATATAGTCTTCTCCTCGAAGCGCATTTCCCTTGTCATCAAGCAAAACAAAATCCAATTGTTTCTTTTCAAGGTCAGCACGAGCTACCTTGATATCGACATTGTCGCCAAGGCGGTAACGATGATTATGACGTCGCCCAATAAGACAGTGGTTTTTCTCATCGAAATCATAAAAGTCATCGGCAAGATCGCGCATAGGCACAAGTCCTTCGCAAAGATTGTCGTTGAGTTCCACATAAAGGCCCCATTCCGTCACACCGGATATGATTCCGGAGAAAGATTCTCCAAGATGTGACTGCATATACTCCACCTGTTTGTATTTAATCGACGAACGTTCGGCATTTGCTGCAAGTTGTTCCATCTCGCTTGAATGCTTGCATTGATTCTCGAGTTTCTGCAGATTCACACTGCGTCCTCCGGCAAGATAGCGTTCAAGAAGACGATGCACCATCATGTCAGGATAACGTCGAATCGGTGATGTGAAATGGGTGTAATATTCAAATCCAAGGCCATAATGCCCAACATTATCAGTAGAATATATGGCCTTAGCCATCGAACGAATGGCCAATGTGGCAAGATAGTTTTCCTCACCTTTTCCTTTTACTTCGGCAAGCATCTTGTTTATGGACCGGTTTATCTCCCGTGGTGTTCCAGAGGCTTTAACCTTGTAGCCGAATGCTCGCGCAATAGCCGCAAGATCGGCCAAGCGCTGAGGATCGGGGACATCATGTACACGATATACAAACGCCTTAGGTTTCTTTCGGTCCCGTGGCTTACCTATATATGTGGCAACAGTGCGGTTAGCAAGAAGCATGAACTCCTCAATGAGCTTGTTTGCGTCTTTGGAAACCTTAAAATAAACGCCTGTGGGCGTTCCGTCTGGAGTAATATCAAACTTGACCTCCGCTCTGTCGAAATCCACCGATCCCTCTTCGTAACGACAGCGTCGCAGCTCCTTGGCAAGAGAATCAAGTTTCAGAATCGCTTCCACGCAATCACCCATGCCTGTCTCAATCACACTCTGTGCTTCTTCATAAGAGAAGCGTCGATTCGAACGAATAACAGTACGTGCTATTTTCGCATCATGGACACGGGCTTCATTGTCCATTTCAAATATGACGGAAAATGCGAGTTTATCTTCATCAGGGCGAAGAGAGCAGATCCCGTTGCAGAGGTGCTCCGGTAGCATCGGCACTACCCTGTCGACAAGATAGACGGAAGTAGCTCTTTTTTGAGCTTCTTTATCAATAACCGAGTCTGGACGAACATAGTGTGTCACATCGGCAATATGTACGCCAATCTCATATCTTCCATTCGGAAGAGCTTTGAACGACAAGGCATCGTCAAAATCCTTCGCATCGTGTGGGTCGATGGTGAATGTGAGTACATCTCGCATATCAATACGCTGGGATACAACCTCATCTGTAATCCCGGCATCAATCTTATTGGCGGCATTCTCTACTGCTTGAGGATAAGTGTAGGGTAATCCGAACTCAGCAAGAATTGCGTGAATCTCTGCTGTATTCTCTCCGGCTTTCCCTAAAATATCAACAACCTCACCACTTGGATTTTTCATGTCATCCTTCCATTCAGTGATGCGCACCACGGCCTTGTCGCCGGTCTGTCCTCCCTTTAGTTTTGACTTGGGAATGAATATATCCGTCGCAAGAAATTTGCTGTCGGTGAGTAGATAGCCGAAATGGCGATCAACCTTAAGTGTGCCAATAAAGGTCTGTTCCTTTTTCTCGATTATCTCTATGACCTCTGCCTCTGTCTCTGCGCCACGACGGTGAGCGGCGATATTAACACGAACAATATCGCCGTTGAGAGCGTGCATGGACTTGCGTTCAGCCACGAAGATTGTCTCTCCGTCAGATTCTGTCACAACAGAATTCTTTCCGTTGCTACGTCTGACGAATACTCCAACAGCTTCATTGCCTCGCTGTGGTGATTTATACTTACCAGGCGAGACTTCAATAATTTCGCCGTTAAAAGCTTTTTCGACAAGCATTAGAGCTATGTTACGCTGCTGTGTAGCAGTCTTTGCTCCGATGGCATGAGCCACCTGCTTGTAATTGTATGTATTGTTTTTCTGCTGTGCTACAAATTCGTCCACTCTCACTTCGAGTGTAGACTGAGCACGGCTTTCGGCAGGTTTGCTTGAAGATTTGGCCATAGTGATGATTTTAGAGAAAATGCCTTTTTCCTATATAAGGCAAAAAGGCACGATAAAGTTTACAGAGTCAATGAAAAAATCATGCATCTATATTTGCATAATTAGCATTGGTTTCAATGAAGTCGCGACGAGGTCCTACATCCTCACCCATGAGCATTGAGAAGATGCGGTCTGCTTCAGCAGCATCAGTGATTGTAACCCTTTTCAGAAGTCGCTGTTCGGGATCCATCGTGGTGTCGCGCAACTCCTCGGCTGACATCTCGCCAAGACCTTTGTATCGCTGCACCTTGGTTTTTTCGCCATTAACAGCGATGAATTGTTGTACTTGGGCATCAGTCCAGCAATACTCTTCCACTTTCCCTCGGCTACATTTGTAGAGCGGAGGAGTGGCGAGGTAGAGATATCCGTTTTCAATCACCGGACGCATCCGGCGGAAGAAGAATGTCATCAGAAGAGTGGCAATGTGGCTTCCATCGACATCCGCATCAGTCATGATTATTATTTTGTGGTAAGCCAGACGGGATATATTGATAGCCATGGGATCCTCTTCGGTTCCAATGCTTACCCTCATAGCGCGGTAAAGACTTTGGATTTCCTGGTTGTCAAGAATCTTGTGGTCCATAGCCTTCTCGACATTCAGAATCTTACCGCGCAAAGGTAGAATAGCCTGGAATGTACGGTCACGGCCCTGTTTTGCTGTACCACCTGCCGAGTCACCCTCGACAAGGAAAAGTTCGCAATCTTCCGCGTGGCGAGATGAACAGTCGGCAAGTTTCCCGGGAAGGCCACCACCGGCAAGGGGCGATTTGCGAAGAATCTTATTTCGCGCATTGTATGCGGCATGGCGGGCTTGAGCTGCAAGTGCAACCTTTTCCACAATGGTCTTAGCCTGTTTGGGATGCTCCTCAAGATAATAGCGCAAAGCCTCGCTTACAGCAGAAGAAACAGCGCCGGCGACTTCACTGTTGCCAAGCTTGGTCTTAGTCTGGCCTTCAAACTGAGGTTCGAGTACTTTAACGGAGATGACGGCAGTTAGACCTTCACGGAAGTCATCGCCACTTACTTCAACTTTGACTTTGTCAAAAAGTTTGTTGTCCTCCGCATATTTTTTTAAGGTAGATGTCAGACCACGACGGAATCCGCTGAGGTGCGTACCTCCTTCAATAGTGTTGATATTATTGACAAATGAATGCACATTCTCATTGAATGTGGTATTGTATGTGAGAGCGACCTCAACCGGAATGCCTTGGCGTTCAGTGTTGAGATGTATCACATCGTTTATGAGAGATTCCTTGCTGGCATCAATATACTGAACAAACTCCCGAAGACCATCCTTTGAATAAAACACATCTTTTTTCGGATTTCCTTCAGCATCAATCTGTCGTTTGTCAGTAAGTGAGAGTGTAATACCGGCGTTGAGAAATGCCAAATCTCTAAGTCTAACCGACAGGGTGTTGTAGTCGTAGACTGTTTCTGTAAAGATCGATGCGTCCGGCTTGAATGTAACCGTTGTACCGGTCTCATTGCTTTCTCCGATTACCTTGAGGTCCGAAGTTGCCTTTCCACAGGAATACTCCTGCATATATATCTTGCCATCACGACGCACTTCTGCGCGAAGATAGGTAGACAAAGCATTAACACAGCTGACGCCGACGCCATGCAAACCACCGGATACCTTATAGGATCCCTTGTCAAATTTGCCACCGGCATGGAGTACAGTCAGTACGACTTCAAGCGCGCTCTTATGCTCTTTTTCATGCATATCCACAGGGATACCGCGTCCATTGTCGACAACTGTAATTGAGTTGTCAGGGTTGATTGTTACCTCAATGTGCGTGGCATATCCGGCCAAGGCCTCGTCAATGGAGTTGTCGACCACCTCATACACAAGATGGTGCAGACCTTTGGCGCTGATATCTCCAATGTACATGGCAGGACGTTTCCTTACTGCTTCAAGGCCTTCGAGCACTTGGATATTGCTCGCGCTATATTCGTGTTGTTTCTCTTTATCTTCTGCTGACATTGCGTGATAAATGATTATTCAAAATTTTACTGCTTGCTACGTATGACACTATGGTCAATACGAGCCTATGAGCATACAAAATTACGTTTTTTTTTCGTAACAGCAAAATAGGAGCGTTTGTTTCTGTGGATTTACGCTCAACTTCAGCGTTGGCAGTAGCCCCCTATCCTACCTGCCATACGCGTCGGCAGAGAGGCTCGAATTCAATCCTTGACCAGAATCTGAGAAAGCCGATGTTCAAGGTCAGCAGAACTCAGTCTCGTAGTGAGAGCCCCCTTGTGGGCTACCGAAATATTCCCTGTCTCTTCCGAAACCACTATGGCAAAAGCATCTGTGGCCTGCGATATGCCAAGGGCCGATCTGTGTCGAAGCCCTAAAGCCCGTGGTACATTTCTATCATGACTCACCGGAAGTATACATCCGGCACTACAGATTCTTGTACCGTCAATAATCATAGCCCCGTCATGTAACGGCGAGTTTTTAAAGAAAATATTCTCAATAAGTCTTGAATTAATATCGGCATCGATTATATCACCGCTCTTTTCATATGATTCGAGAGGCATCTCCTGACGTATCACTATTAATGCGCCGGTTTTAGTCTTAGACATATTCATGCAGGCATATACGATAGGAAGTACGTATCGTCTCGCATCTGACCCTTCTGCTGCCTTGTCGTGCCTAAACAGATTCTTCAAAAAACGCCAACGCTTGTGATCACCAAGTTCCACAAGAAAGCGCTTAATCTGATCTTGAAAAAGTATTACGAGTACAAGCATACCTATTCCCATGAATTGGTCAAGTATGCTGCCCAATAGTTTCAGTTCCAAGATTTGGGATGTCACAACCCATACAACAATAAAAGCCAGTACACCAAAGAATATATTAATGGTGCCACTCTCCTTCATAATCCTGTATAGATAGAAAAGCAAGAGCGCCACGATAGCTATGTCGAATGCGTCTTTCAGACCAAACTGTTCCACTGTCAGAAATTTAATTTTGTATATAATTTAACGGCTTCAACCGCTTCTTTAACGTCGTGAACTCGAAGGAAAGAAGCTCCACCGACAAGAGAAATAGTATTCAGTACTGTCGTGCCATTTAGAGCCTCGTCAGCGCTTATTCCAAGAGCTTTATAAATCATAGATTTCCGAGACACACCAACGAGAACAGGTTCATCAAATGCTTCAGTAAATACATCTAAATGGCGCAATAGATCATAGTTCTGCTCCAGTGTTTTACTAAATCCAAATCCTGGATCAATAATCACATCAGATACCCCAAGCAATCGAAGACGTTGCAGTTTTAAAGAGAGTTCGAGAGTCACATCTGATGTAACATCATTATAATCTGTAAATGTCTGCATATTTTCAGGACATCCTCTCATGTGCATCATTATGTACGGCACACCTAATGTTGAAATTGTATCAAACATTTCAGTATCAAGGTCTCCGCCTGAAATATCATTAATGATATCTGCACCCCATTCCACAATGCTTCTTCTTGCTACTTCCGATCGGAAGGTGTCAACAGATACAGGTATATCACGAGAAACAGATCGTATTGCAGACAAGCCAATCTTAACCCGGTTGAGTTCCTCCTCAATGGAAACCGATTCGCCCCCAGGTCTTGAAGAATACCCGCCAAGATCAATAAAGTCTACCCCATCCTCCAACATCCGCTCTACCCGAGTCGCAACATCGCGACAATTGATATTGCGAGATCCTTCATAGAAGGAATCGGGTGTGACATTTATTATCCCCATTACCTGTGGCCGATTATACCCCTTCAGGCAACCATTGATATTTAGTGAAAATGGTCGAAACATAATTTGTAGATTATCTGTCGCGAAATTACGCAAAATATACGAGATTTTGGAGGCTTTCTGTATTTTTGATAAGGATTCCTATCAAAATAAGTCATTCAGAATGTCCTTGCCGTCTATTTTCGTTCTATAAAGCTGCATAAAACCGATTAAATACCAACCTTATGTGTAGATATTTTATTAACTTTACGAATAAATGTAACACGGTTTCAACATGGAGTTCTTCGATTGTATCAACCGACTATTTGGTGTGGTTCAGACACAATTACCGGTGTTGCGATTGTTGTATATTTTATTGCCTTATAGTACGCAAAAGAGAAAGTCAATCAATTTAGAATTTCAAACCACCGGATATGAGCGAACAGAATAAAGAATTCGGTAATTTTGTCTCATTCGTTCTTTTGTCAGAGCCAGACTGGGATTCCCGCCAGTTTGTAAAAGACATGAAGGATGAATGGGATCTCGACTTTGCGACAGAAGAAGATGCCTGTTCAACAGATACATTAGTAGAAACGTTTGGCGACGGATTTCTCGCAGTTTCATTCATACCTGCCCCTATTCCTAACGGAGAGGCAGAAGACTATGCCCGCGCAAATTATATGTGGCCAGAAGCGGAATCTGTGACGAAATCTCATAAGGCACAGATTCTTGTTGCAGTAACAGGATCCAATAACAATTTGATTGAAAAAGCTAAGGTTACAACAAAAATCATAGATGCCTGCCTGAAGCAAAAAAACGCCGTTGCAGTCTACGCAGACGGAGCGGTATATGAGCCGCAATTCTACCACATGGTTGCGCAAAGCCTCCGTGATGATGAATTGCCGATTCTTGATTGGGTATGGTTTGGAATTTGCCGTAACGGCGATATCCCCGGAATTTATACATACGGTCTGCGAAAATTCGGTAAAGAGGAAATTGAGGTTTACGCCAATGCCCCACTCGGAGATATAAGGGATTTTGTACTGGATATGGTCGCCTATATACTTGAATACGATGTTACATTAAATAACGGAGAAACAATAGGTTTCTCTGAAGACCAGAAACTACCTATCACTCTCAGCAAGGGTATCGCTCTTATCGGAGAGTCATTGAAAATTGCTTATCCCGAAAAATAATACCACAAAAGTACAGATTGAGAATATGAATGAAGATATAAAGAAACAGATTGAGGAATGGCACGAGTCAGGCCGTCATCAGGAAATTATTGATATCCTGGAGCGGATTCCAGTGTCAGAGCGTGACTATGATACTATCGGCATTCTGGCAAGAGCCTACAACAATATTGACGACGGATGCGCCAAAGCAGTAGAACTACTTGAATCAATAAGAGAGGAAGGCGAAGAGGATGCCCTCTGGAATTTCAGAATGGGATATTCGCAATACTATCTTGACAATAATGCAGAAGCTCTCAAATACTTCAACAAAGCTTACGAACTTAATCCAGAAGATGAAGATACGCTGTACTTTATCCGCCAATGTAATATCTATGTGCCGCTGACCGAGCGTGTCGAAAAATTCTGGGACTGGTTTGTGGAGAATGAGACAAAGCTGTCGGAAATGGTCCATCCTAAGACACAGGAAGATGCAGAGGAGTTCATGGCGTTTGTCCACGAGGGTACCGCTCTGATATCGGAAAACATGAATTATAATTTAGGCGGTGACTACGAGTTCACTTTTTCAGTAGAGGGTTGGCCGGATCTCTTCATCATCTATCCCTATATTATCTCGTGTATGCCCGAGAGCTTGAAAGCCAAATGGAAATTCTATCCCTTCAACCGGGGTACTGACGCAGCCTTCGGCTTCAGAATGTATGGAGCCGACATAGATACAGCCAAGATAATGGTGCGGAATTCATATATCGAAAGAACCGGAAATTTCCACATTTCGTACTACGCAAAGAATCTTAATGCGCTGTCTGAGAATGAAAGCGAAAGTGCAATGTGGATTATACTGGAGAACACTCTCGGCGAGGGCATCTCGTTTAAGTATATCGACGGAATTGAGCAGGTCACGAAACCGGAGGACGGAATGATTCCATTGCCCGAACTGAGAACACAGATTAAAAAGACATTGGAATCTCACGACCGAAAGTTTTTGGAGAATCCCAAAGAGATTTACAGCACCTACCGGATGAATCCGCAAGAAAGCGACGAACTGCGCTACGACGTTATAATCGGCTCTACCTGTCTTGATTCCATTGTAGCTGACTACTATAATGATTCAACAGATATTTTCGATCATGTCAACCATTTTGGAGCACAGATGGTGTTTCTCGCTTTCCCGAATCCTAATGATATTGATGGCAGTGATATTCTGAACATTCGCCATGACATCGAGGATAGAATATCCGATGAGATACTTGAGCCGATGAAACTCGGACAGGTCATAGGCGGAGCCGCCGGAACTGACAGTAGCTATATTGACCTGATTGTGTATGATCTTATTACTTTTATCCATGCAGTAAAGCCATTATTGACGCAATACCCGAAACTATCATTCTATCTGTCGGATTTCAGACAACACGCCGAACTTACCCGTCTGACGGAAGCCACATCCGATTCTTCTTCGGCCGACATGGAGTAATTAGGCGTAGCAAAGCAATATAATCCTTCGAATCAATTAAGTTTGCTATGAAGATACTGTTCGAACAAAAGAAACCTGGCAGAAAGACTGCAGGCATTAAGCCGGTAGCCATCGAGCTGGACTGCTGTCCCTCAACGGTCGGAGAGCTAATAGCCTCCACGGTGCGAAATCTTGTGTCGGCTTTCAACAGTCGGGCTGCGTCTGCTACCGCAGATATGGACGCTGACAACGAGACAGCGGGCCTGCTCTCGGAAGAGGAAATAGCCAATCTTGCCGAAACAGGCCGCGTGGCCTTCGGCATTGTCTACAACGGGCGTGAAGAAGACCCCGAAAAGGCTGTTGCCAACGCTTTGCAAAGTTATGACGACGGCCTGTTCCGTATTTTTATCAACGGCATCGACGCCGGTGAAGCCGCCAATCCTGTGCGGCTTAGTGATTCAGACCTTGTGACAGTGGTGAGGCTTACGTTTCTGTCAGGAAGGATGTGGTGAATTTTATAATACCTAAACAACATGAAAGTATCCCGTAGTAAAAGATTTAACGAAATCTGCTCGCCATATATCAGCGAAATCTCCGAAAAATGCAAAACGGATTCATCACTGCCTGACGAGATGAGGAAGCTGGCACAAAAATTCGTGAAAAGCTTACACATCGACGCATCAAGTCAAGACACCATAGACGCGTTCAAAGAATATGCTGACAGTCATGGCATCATAAATATCGACTCAATGGCCGATGGTGAATTCGGTCAGCTGATCGACTTTCTGCTCGGTGAGGAAACGGGCGATATAGTCAAAAACTATATCCGGAATATGCCGCGGCAGGCCTACACCAAAAGATGGAACCGCCGTCCACAGCGTACGCGGATAGTGAAACCCCACATTTCCAACCTGTATTATCTCCTCAGTACCACGGTCCTGTATTATGCATCTAAACGGACACCGAGCGACATATTGAGCGTAGGACGCACCCCCGAGGAGGTCAAGGAATTCGAAGAGGCTTTATTCTTAAATCAGGACCTGTGGCTTGCCGCTATGATCATGTCAGGCAACAGGGAATGTATCGACTGGCTGTCAGAGGCCATGACCGCTGAGACCAATTTCAAGAAAATGACCTACGAGCATTTTCGCGCCATAGCAAGGAGCTGGAATCACGAGCTTCTGGAACTTGAGGGGAAACTGCTCATAGCAGCACGGCTTCAGGAGGGTCTGCGTCAGGCTATTGTGGAAACGATGGACTGCGGTCTTCCGGAAAGTTTCATACATATCTTCAATGTGATCCGCGACAACAACCTGCAGCGGTTCGCTTCGGTGAAGCGCGGTGTCGCCGTAACAACCGGATTGGGCGAACAGGATGCCCCCGACCGAATTATCGATAAATTCATAAATCTGATACACCGCTACATAACCTCTCCTGAAGAGGCCCGAAAAGCTATGGAAAGCGACAACGCGATGGAAGTGTTTCTCGGGCTATGGGCGACAGGATTCGCAGAAGTTCAGAATACAGTTCCGCTCATTGAAAAACTCATAGCCGAGGCTCCCGCCTATAAGGTGGAGGCGGCCATGCTCTATTTGGAGTGTACGCAACTTTATTCAATTAACAGCAGGCTGGCATCTCTCGCCATCCACACCGGCCACGCCGACCATGCCGTCGTGGCCGAAGCGCTTGAATATTATCTTCCCGAAGACTCCTATACACACGGCGGATTCATGCACTCATGGAATATGCGCTACGCCGAGGAAATCAAAGTGCCGCCGCTTTCCGACTATTTCAACAGCAAGGAGGAGGCAGAGGCTGATTTCGAGCTTATGGCCGGTATTTTCAACGACATGAAACCCAAGGAGGTGTTCGACCCCTATGTGTTTCCATGGATTCAAGTCACCCTTACGCGCGACGAGATAGCCACGCGAATATGTAGACTGGCGATTCTGATCGGCACTCCGGAGCAGACCGACCGGGCCATTGACTTCATGGATGCGATGGATCCGTCAAACCGCTCCGCTTATCTCCACGGCCTGATGATGAAACCCACTACACGCAAGCAGGTGAGGTTTCTTGTTGATTCGATGAGCGACCGTTCCGAGGCGGTTCGCGACATTGCGATTGGAATTGTCAAAAAAATCAACCGCAAGGGACTTCTCACCGAGGATGACTACGCGACAATGCGCGATAATCTTCGCCTCAAAGCCGCCTGCATGCGTATAGCCACTATCAGCATACTCGCCGACCTCCCCGAAAAGAGGCCGAACATAACGCCCGCCTGCTACTCAACGACAAGTCGGCCGACCGCAGACTTGCCGCGCTCGACATGATCCGTATATTGCCATCAAGATTCACTTGGTTTCGACGAATTACGAACATCACTTTAAAGGTGTTCTTTTTCATCTTTACGTTGGATTTAGTGTTATCAGTTTCCCCGAGGTCGAAGAACTGTTTTGATAACGAGTTGAACATTAAGATGGATTGGACACTTTAAAGTCTAATTAAGGACATATCAGATATTTAGCTCATTTTTAACATGGCAGTCATTTTTCGGACTTCCGTTTTATATAGTATTATCAGCCACTTAAAATATGGTTCTTGGCTAACCGGAGACATTGACTTTAACATCCTTATCGAAGATGCTTAAAATGACGCTTGATTTCTTGGAAATGTCCAACTTGTGTCTTTGTTTATTGCTGGATACCAGAATATTAGAGACGTTTTTGGCACTAAAACGGCACTAAAAGTGTCCGATGTGCCTGAAAAAGCCTTAAAATGGCGCTTATTTCCCGAGTTTGGTCTGAGTTGTGTCTTTGTAACTAACGTAATATCAATATTTTGTCTTGCTCATTGGTACTATTTTGGCACTAAAATCATTCCGAAAATTCTTAGTGCCATTTTAGTGCCAAAAAACCGTCTGAATAGGTCTTTTCTGTGGTCTGGATTCGGTCCTGAGTCGAAGGGAGAAGACACGAAAAAACCGCAGAACTATTTGATAGTCTGCGATTTGTCCGTTTTTGACCGTTTTCGGTCGTTTTAGGTTGCGGAAGGACAGGGGGCGTGCTTCTTCGCTGTAAATGCAGCTATATCAAATAGTTGGATATTCAATATTTTTGTCAGTGCCGTTTTAGTGCCAAAGTACACAATCCGGATTTTGGACTCCGAAAGCCTGTCTCCACAGGCAATGTCCAATCACTATTTCAAAATTAGTCGATTTGTGTCACACATGCAAGACCGAGAGTTCGATTTAATAATTTCTAACAGAGTCTCGCGCATTTCTTAAATCTGACTTGTAGGTATATATTTTTCTATATCCGCATCGGGAAGTTTACTGCCTTTTGCCCGCACATCCTTGATAAAAGCATCTATCTCGACCTTGCTCATTTTCTTTCGGATATATGCATAATATAGAAAATCTAATGTGGTCAGATATGTTATCTGATTTTGGCTGCAATATTCCTTTATATCTTTAAGGTTGCTGCTGCCAAGCACATCCTGATTGTCACGGCAATATACCATACATGCACTCTCTCCCTTGCCTAACAGTAAAGTAGAGCGAAGTCGGGCATACTCAAGCCGGGATTCTCCCTTAGGGGCGAACGTCACATTGGCAATACGAGCGGATAGAAATTTCAGAGTGTTGTCAATCTGTGTCTTCGTAGCCTTATTGACAGTCACTTCGTCATAAACCACATCCAGTATGATATACTGATATTCCGGGAATATATCAAGCAGCAGGCTGAACTGTCCGGCCTTGACAAAGTGAATGATCACATCGGCGTCAAGTACGATTTTAGTCTTCGCTGTCATTTATGCCGATTTTATGTAACAGTTCTATATAATGGCCTTCCGAAATCTTTTCCTCATCGAAAAGCCGTCTTGCCATCTCACCGAAATTTCCGATTACAAGATTTTCATTGCCCGGCTCATATAAGGTGGTGTCATAGCCGTATTCCCTTGCAGTCTTCTTTACCGGATATTGCAGATAAAGGTCTCTCTCGTTTCGGTCAATAAGTCTGAGGTCAAAAAGCCGATTGAGAGCAGCGGAATGTGACACCGAGAAATAATGCTCTATTCTCAGCACCGAGGCTAACGACACATGCCCTGACATCAGCTCATTGTCCGGAATCATCTGTCTTACACCGTCTGCCGGCATAAGAAACATCAGGGCAAAAGCATCCGCACATTGCTCTGCATCACTTTTCTTTCCATCGGCAGAACAGTTATGCGGCATCGGATTCGGATCCACATACAGATGATAGAGTTCATGGGCAATTGTGAAATGTTGACGGCATTTCGGCTGGTTGGAATTGATGAGCATAAACCGTCTGTCACCGCTTTTCAGACTCATGCCTGAGAAGTTATCAGACAACGGACGATAAACAGTAAGCACATTCAATTTCAAAAGCAGACTTTTGAGATTGACCGCCTCGGCATCACTCAGTCCCGCCATCTGACGAAACCGTGACACTTGGTTTTCAACAAGATTTAATAATGCAGCTTTCATCGTGCCTCTATCGCCTCCATCTTCAAATAAGACTTCACAATATCTTTGAAGCGCATGATTTCAGCCGCATCATCGTCTGTCATACCGTCAAGACGGAAAGCCGATGCAAGAATCATGGCATCGACATTCTCGTTTTCTTCAAACAATACAGCCATATCGCAACCGAAAAAGTCGCTTGCTTTCTCGATTACATCGTATGGCACCTCCCTGTCACCCGATTCATAGTTGCTATATGCTGACCTCGTTATACCGAGAGCCTGCGCTACCTCATCTTGAGTATATCGGGCTGTTTCCCTGAGTTTCTTTATGTTGCGGGCTATTATTTTATCCATATCTGTTTGCTTTGGCGTGGCAAAGTTAATAAATAATTCTCATATAATAACGATTTGCCACACTGAAATGTTGCGTTGGAATGTCACAAACGCTTTGATTCAGACTATCGAAAGCGACGAGAGGCGGAGTGGTCTTCCGTGGTGGCGGCGTTATGCCGTCAATAGGTGACGGTGCAGGCACTGACACCCCTTGACCGCACCACGCCTATGGGCAAAGCTGAACACCGACAACCGCCATCGCCTTATGGTGGGCATCGACACCGATGCCTGATACCATAAGACTGTAATGGCGGCTGTCCGTATTCCGGGCCGCATTGCCTCGCAAGGATTATTCCGACCGCTCCGCCACTCATCGCTTGTTTGCACCCACGGGCGGAGACAATGGCGGCCGGTTCGTACCTCGCTGACCGTCATAGACTCCGCTTTCCGGGGCGCGGTGCCATTTTTCTTTTCATTGTTTCAAGTCCATCGGCAACACTGCCGGTTGCCGACCGATATGTTCCTTTGTGCCGTCATGCCGGGGGTGCCTTTCAAGCAGGCATCACATTAACGGATGGGCAAGTATAAGTCGCTCGCCTGATATAACGTGCGGCTAAGGGCTGTTCATTCAATCCGTCAAAATCTCCACGCTGTAAATTCTAACTGAAAAATGCGCCACAAGTAATATCTTAGAAACTGTTTAAAATTAGAATTGAAAAAATGTTATAGGGCATAACA
>CAJUGS010000024.1 GCA_910586305.1 uncultured Duncaniella sp. | reverse complement strand
GCGTCGAGCGTCACCATCACCTCGGGCCAGTGGACCATGGGGGCGGCGAAAAACTCAAGCGTGGCGCGTCCGAGCGACAGTGTGTCGCCCTCCTTGACGGTAATCGAGCGCGAGGCAAAGTCGAAGTCGGGATTGAAATGCCCCATCATATCCACAGCCTTGGCCGTAGCCACCATCTTCATCTCCGGAAATCGGCGCAAAGCATCGACCACCGACGCACTGTGGTCAGGCTCGACGTGCTGCACTATGAGATAGTCGGGACGACGGCCGCAAAGAGCATCGTCGAGAGCACCCATCCAGTCCTCACACCGACGGCGGTCAACAGCATCGACAATGGCCAGACGCTCATCCTCGATGAGATAGGAGTTGTAGGATACACCCTTGGGAATCGGATACTGCCCCTCGAAGAGATCGAGATTGTCGTCGACGGTGCCGACGAACTTTATGTTGGGATTGAAGTTATGCATGATGTCTATGTAGTCTTCGTATTAAAAAGGTTGTTTTTTCACTGATTTTTCAATTCACGGTCGAACTTATCTTCCCGTCAAGGAGTGTCGTCTCTATCACCGTGCCCGGAGCTATATCGGCCGAAGAGGTCACCGCCTTTCCACCGACACGGGTAATGGAGTAACCCCTGCGCAGAGTGGCACGTGGCGACAGCACTCTGAGCAACTCCTCGCGTGAGTCGAGGCGCGTGCGCTGACGCTCAAGCACCATCGACGAGGCCTGTGCAAGCGTGGCTGCATCCTGGGCCAGGCGCGACTCCTCGGGCCTCAGCCGGCGGGTGGCGCGGTCGCTCAGAGCCATAGAGAGACGCGACACGGTGGAGGATGCGATGTTGAGCGCGGCCAACGGCAGATGCGGAAGCGCAGCGGCGGCATAGGCCAGCTGCTCACGGCATCCGGCAACAGTGGCCGTGACAGTCTGCACCATCCGGGAGCCAAGTAGGTCGAGACGGCCGAGAGCCTCCTCGCCTCGCGAGATAAGCCACTCGGCAGCAGCCGTGGGAGTCTTGACACGCATATTAGCCACATAGTCGAGCACAGTGACATCGCGCTCGTGTCCTATACCTATGATTATAGGCAGCGGGAACTGGGCGATATTGGCCGCAAGGTCATAGCTGTCAAAGGCCGAGAGATCGCTCGTCGACCCTCCGCCTCTGATTATCACCACACCGTCCCATTCATCTTCCCTCGACGCTATCGCCTCAAGCGCGCCTATGACACTCGCCACCGTCGAAGCCCCCTGCATGAGGGCGGGAAACAATTCCACATTGAATCGCAGACGCGACGGGGTGGTGAAAAGCTGGTGGATAAAGTCGCCGTAGCCGGCAGCTCCCGGAGCGGAAACCACCGCTATCCTCAGCGCCGGATCAGGCCACTCGAGCTCACGGTTGAGGTCAATGATTCCCTCGCGCTTGAGTCTGGCCACAATCTCCATGCGCCGGCGAAGAAGATCGCCCATGGTATATGACGGATCGATACCTGTGATATTGACACTCAGTCCGTAGGACGGGTGAAACGAGGCGGTGGCAAGCACCATCACCTTCATTCCGCTCTCCAGACGGCTTCCGGTGGCGGCCATGAACTCCGCGTCGATACGGGCAAAGGCCGTGCGCCAGATCGTGGCGCGCATACGGGCCACAGGTTCGCCCGTTGAAGGGTGTTTCTGTATCAGTTCGAGATAGCAGTGCCCCGAGCGGCGCACATCCGATGTCTCGGCCGTGACCCAGACTCCTCTCACCGAGGGAGCAGTGTTGACTATACCGCTGAGCCTCGACGCAAACTCCTCGAGAGTAATAGCCTCGTTCATTCTGTAATGATTTCTTTCTGCAAAGGTAGCAATTATTCCCCGGCGGACAAAGCATACCTGACGGCAGGCACAACAAGCACCCGCCATAAACACATATTTAATATGCTGGTAACCATCACTGAGCACAAATTGTCACACAAGGGCGACATTATCGCACCTTTTTACCTCCTCCGGAGTCTTAACTTTGCAAAAAGAACTATTATGAACAAACTCCCCGTCTCAAAGAAAGTCTACACAGACATCACCGGCCGCATCAGTCATTCCCTTGCCGACGCCCCACAGTCGGCCTCCGAGGCCCTGCGTCTTGTCGACGCCTATCTCAAGGGCTCTCCAGCCCAAAGCGACGACCCCACGGCACTCCTTGCATTCAACATGATACGTGCCGAGCTCGACCGCGCCATACTCCGCTCCTCACGAGCCCGCGAGAGGGCCAGAGCACGTAGGAAAGCAGCCGCCACAGCTCCACGCAGACTCACCACCGAAGAAATCGTCGACCATATTATCTCACAGCTGCGGCCCGAGGACTTCGAGGAGATTCCATCGCCCGAGGCAGAGACCGTCCCGCTCCCCCCTACCCGACGCGAACGCCGCCATGCATCACGCGCCAAAAAGCCACGATGGAAATCACTCAGCCGGTCATAGCGGGAACTTCACGGCACCATCAGGCTTGTAGGTCCGACAGGGGTTATTCTCATCATTTTCCTAAAATTTGCAAACCATCTCACACATTTTGCATTCGTGAGCGTTATTATGTTAACGATAATGACTAATTTTGCGTAGAACGTTTCAACCCCACATATCTAAATGAAGAAGCTCACTCTGCTCGCTGCAGCGCTCCTGGTGCTCACCATCCTGGCCTCAGCCGCCACCCGCAGCAAGAAAACCGACATATCCCGCAATCTCGACGTGTTCAATTCCCTCTACAAGGAATTGCAGACATTTTATGTCGACTCCATCGACGCAGAGAAGTCAATAAACACGGCTATCAACGCCATGCTCAATGACATTGACCCCTACACCGAATATATCCCTGCAAAGGACCAGGAGCAGTTCCGCACCATGACCTCAGGCGAATATGCCGGTATCGGATCCACCATACAGGAGACACCTCGCGGAGTCATCATAGCCGACCCCTACGAGGGGAGTCCCGCTCTGGCAGCAGGCCTTCGCCCGGGCGACCTCATCACAATGATCGACGGCGACTCGACCACCGGATGGCGTAGTTCGAAGGTGAGCGAACATCTCAAGGGGCAGAGCGGCACCATAGTGAAAGTCACTGTGAACCGTCCATATACCGACGATTCGATCAAGACATTTGAGATACGCCGTGCGAAAATCCAGATTCCATCCGTGCCATATGCCGGAATGCTCAAGGACGACATAGGCTACATCACCCTCAACACTTTCTCGGAGAAAAGCTATCCCGAAGTGCGCCAGGCCACCGAGGAACTAATCAAGAAAGGAGCCAAGGGACTTGTGCTCGACCTGCGCGGCAACGGAGGCGGACTCGTGGAGAGCGCCGTCCAGATACTCGGCATCTTCCTTCCCAAAGGCACCACCGTGCTCAACACCCGTGGCAAGGGAGTGCTCAACGACAAGACCTACAAGACATCCGTAAGCCCTGTCGACACCAAGATACCCCTCGCCGTGCTCATCGACGGAGCTTCGGCCTCGGCAAGCGAGATTGTGGCAGGCGCACTCCAGGACCTCGACCGGGCCGTGGTGATTGGCAACCGCTCCTTTGGAAAAGGACTTGTACAGAGCACAAGGCAACTTCCGTTTGACGGACTCCTGAAAGTCACCGTAGCCAAATACTACATCCCATCGGGCCGTCTCATACAGGCCATCGACTATTCGCGCCGCAACCCCGACGGATCTGTGGCCCGCATCCCCGACTCACTCACAACAGTATTCCATACAGCCGGCGGAAGGGAAGTGCGCGACGGAGGAGGTATAACCCCCGACCTCACCATAGAGTATCCCGACGTGAACCGTCTGACCTACAATGTGGTGCGCGACAACTGGGCCTTCGACTTCGCCAACCGCTACGCCTCTCGCAATGAGTCGATACCGGCACCCGAGGTATTTGAAATCACCGACACCATCTACGCCGAATTCAAAGACTTCATAGACCCCGACCGATTCGACTACGACAAGGTGTGTGAGACCGCTATAGACCAGCTCAAGAAACTTGCCGAGTCGGAAGGATACATGAACGACTCCACCAAGGCACAGTTTGACATCCTCTCGGGAATGCTCAAGCACGACCTGCGCCACGACCTCGACATCAACCGCAAGAACATCGCCCCCTATCTCGCCAGCGAGATAGTAGGCCGTTACTACCACCATCGCGGAGAGATAATAAACTCCCTGCGCGACGACCAGACAGTCGACTCGGCCATAACCGTCCTCACCACCCCCCGCTACCGGGAAATACTCAAATAAGCGTAAGACGGAGCCATGAATCTGTCGGAACTTGCCTCTGAATTCCTCTCCCCGGCCCGTCGCGAAGCCCTTGACAAGGCTCTGCGTTCACGTACATCCGTCATCTCGCTCTACGGCCTGGCCGGGTCAGCCCCGGCAATGCTGTTCGGCGCCATGAAACCACGGAAAGTTCCGACGGTTGTGGTGGCCGACTCGCTTGACGATGCAGGATACATCTACCACGACCTCTCGCGAATATTGGGCGAGGATGAGGTGCTCATGTTCCCATCGGGATATAAGCGCGACATCAAATACGGCCAGCCCGATCCGCCATCGCGCATACTGCGCACAGAAGCCCTCAACCGCTGGCACTCCGACCACGCTCCGCGATTCGTGGTGACCTATCCCGAGGCGCTTGCCGAGAAAGTGGCCTCGCGAGAGGCTGTCGACACACACACTCTCACACTCCGCCGCGGCGAGGAGCGGGACCTCACGGTGACCATCAAATGGCTCCGCGACAACGGATTCAACGAGGTCGACTATGTATACGAGCCGGGACAGTTCGCCGTACGCGGCTCCATACTCGACATCTTCGGTTACAGCAACGAACTCCCCCTGCGCATCGACTTCTTCGGCGACGAAATCGACTCCATACGCCTCTTCAACATAGAGACACAGCTCTCCGAGCGCAAGCTCGAAGAGACAGCCGTCACAGCCTCGTGCATGGCCGAAAGCGCGAGCGGCCAGTCGCTGCTCGAATATGTCGATAGATCAACCCTGTTCGCCGTACGCGATGCCTCGCTCACGCTCACCCGCATCACAGCCATTGCCTCCGAGGAATTCTCGGAGAGCGCGGTGATAGCCGGAGAGGGCGACTGCTCGGCCATGGAAGAGGTGGTCGACCCGCAGGCCTTTGCCAAGCGGTTTGCCACATTCCGGCAGCTGCGTTTCACATCTTCGTCCTCCCCCGACCAGCAGGCCTCGGCAAGTATAGACTTCGGCTGCTCGCCGCAGATGGTCTATCACAAAAACTTCGAACTTATAGCCGACTCGTTCGGCAAGTTTCTCGGCGAAGGCTACCGGATACTCATCCTCAGCGACAGCGACAAGCAGATAGAACGTCTGAAAGTCATTTTTGAAGACCGTGGCGACGACATCACATTCTCGCCCGTCTCCCCCACCGTTCACGAAGGGTTCATCGACCACCAGAGGAAGATATGCGTCTTCACCGACCACCAGATTTTCGACCGATTCCACAAATACACCCTCAAGAGCGAACGCGCACGCTCGGGCAAACTCGCACTGTCGCTCAAAGAGCTAAGCGCAATCGAACCGGGCGACTTCATCGTACACGTCGACCACGGCGTAGGCCGTTTTGCCGGACTGCTGCGTACCAATGTCAACGGGCGTACCCAGGAAATGATCAAGCTCGTATATGCCAACGACGACATCATCTTCGTCTCAATCCACTCCCTCCACAAACTCGCGAAATACCGTGGCAAGGAAGGTGTCCCTCCCAAGATAAACAAGCTCGGCACGGGAGCGTGGAACAAGATGAAGGAACGCACCAAAAACAAGCTCAAGGACATAGCTCGCGACCTCATCCGCCTTTACGCCGCCCGAAAAGAGGAGAAAGGCCACTCATTCTCCCCCGACAGCTATCTGCAACAGGAACTCGAGGCCTCGTTCATCTACGAAGACACCCCCGACCAGCTCACCGCCACCAAGGCCGTCAAGGCCGACATGGAAAGCGAGAAACCCATGGACCGCCTCATATGCGGCGACGTGGGCTTCGGCAAGACCGAGGTGGCCATACGCGCCGCATTCAAAGCCGCGGTAGACGGTAAACAGACAGCGGTACTCGTCCCGACAACCGTGCTCGCCTACCAGCATTTCCGCACATTCACCGAGCGACTCAAGGACCTGCCGGTGCGCGTGGACTACCTGTCGCGAGCCCGCACGGCCAAACAGACACGCGAGGTGATAAAAGACCTCGCCGAGGGTAAAATAGACATCCTCGTGGGAACCCACAAGATAATAGGCAAAGAGGTGAAGTTCAAAGACCTCGGACTGCTCATAGTCGACGAGGAACAGAAGTTCGGAGTAGCTGTCAAGGAGAAACTCAAACAGCTCAAAGTCAACGTCGACACCCTCACAATGAGCGCCACGCCCATCCCGCGCACACTCCAGTTCTCGCTCATGGGCGCGAGAGACCTCTCGTCCATCAACACTCCCCCGCCCAACCGCTACCCCATCGTGACATCGGTCAATGCAGGCGGCGACGACATCCTCTCGGAAGCCGTCAACTTCGAACTGTCGCGCAACGGCCAGGTGTTCATCGTCAACAACCGCATCGAGGGCCTCTACGACCTTGAGGCACAGGTGAAGCGTCTCGTGCCCGACGCCCGCATCATAGTGGGCCACGGACAGATGCCTCCCGAAAAACTCGAGCAGGCAATAATAGACTTCGCCAACCACGACTACGACATACTCATTGCCACCACAATCATCGAGAGCGGCATAGATATGCCAAACGTCAACACCATAATCGTAAACAACGCACAAAACTTCGGACTCTCCGAGCTTCACCAGCTCCGCGGACGCGTGGGACGCAGCAACCGCAAAGCATTCTGCTACCTGCTCGTGCCGCCCCACATCCCCCTCACCCCCGTGGCACGCCGACGGCTCCAGGCCATAGAAAGCTTCAGCGAGCTGGGCAGCGGAATACACATAGCCATGCAGGACCTCGACATACGCGGAGCCGGCAACCTGCTCGGAGCCGAACAGAGCGGATTCATAGCCGACCTCGGCTACGAGACCTACCAGAAGATACTAAAGGAAGCCGTCACCGAACTGCGCACCGAGGAATTTGCCGACATTGACAAGAGCGACCGCCTCGACGGAGCCGAGGACGACTTCGTGGCCGACTGCGT
This sequence comes from uncultured Duncaniella sp., assembly GCA_910586305.1. Taxonomy (GTDB): domain Bacteria; phylum Bacteroidota; class Bacteroidia; order Bacteroidales; family Muribaculaceae; genus Duncaniella. The sequence continues at coordinate 41,063 of CAJUGS010000024.1, read as the reverse complement.
GATCGAAAGCGACATGGAACTGCTCCTCCCGGCCGACTACGTGCCCACCGAGAGCGAACGCATAGCCCTCTACCGGGAACTCGACGGAATAGAGCGCGAGACCGACCTGATGGAATTCCGCGACCGTCTCACCGACCGCTTCGGTGCCATCCCCGACGTCACGGCCGAACTGCTCCGCATCCCCCGTCTGCGTCGGCTCGCACGCCGACTCGGCATAGAGAAAGTGGCCCTCAAACAGGGCAGAATGTATACCTACTTCGTCGACGAAAGCAACAAAGCCTACTACCAGAGCGATATGTTCGGGCGTATGCTCAACTATCTCACCGCCCATCCCCGCCGGGTGCAGATACGCGAAAACGGAGGCAAACGCTCATTCGGCATCCTCAACGTCAAAACCGTAGAGACAGCCGTAGCCATACTCCAGGAAATAATCGGAGAATGACAGGGACGAAATCCTTCATAACGTCTCTGGAGTTAAAACCAATACATCTTGACAATATACTGTCCTCGGTGACGTTATAATGTTAGTGAATAGAATATTTTGTCGTCTGATGTGCGCGTTGGCGGTCGTGGCTGTTGCTGCGGCCTTTTGGTCGTGTTCGCCCAAGAAGAACACTGCCGCTACCCGTAATTACCAGGCTTTTATTACCCGATACAATATCTATTTCAACGGCGATGAGCACTATAAGGAGACGCTAAAGGAGATGGAACGTGCCTATGAGGACGACTATACCACCACTCTGTTCATGCATCCTGCCGAGGCTCGGGCCAATCCGAAGGCTCCGCAGCCTTCGGGTTCGTTCACACGTTCGATTGAAAAGGCCCAGAAGGCCATCCAGCTCCGAAGCATCAAGAAGAGACCTCGCCGAAAGCCGGGCAAGGGAAATGATCCGGAGTATAAGAAATGGCTGAAACGCGATGAATACAATCCGTTTCTTCACAATGCCTGGATGATGATGGGCCGGTCGCAGTATATGGATGGTGATTTCCTCGGAGCTGCCTCGACATTCTACTATACAGCCCGTCACTTTTCCTGGCTTCCGGCCACTGTGCTCGAGGCACAGCTGTGGCAGGCTCGCAGCTACTGTGCGCTCGACTGGCTCTTTGAGGCTGAGACAATACTGAAACGTGTGAAGACCGACCAGCTCACATCGCGCCGCCTCAAGGAGCTTTACTATTTCACATATGCCGATTTCTATGTGCGCTCCCACGATAATACCCGGGCCATAGGGATGCTCACAGAGGCTATCCCATATGCCAAGGGGGCGCAGAAGACCAGACTCACATTCCTCCTGGGACAGCTGAAGGCGGTCTCAGGAGACAAGAAGGGGGCTTACGAGGCGTTCAAGAAGGCTGCTGGCGCGTCGTCGGCTCCATACCGCACCCGTTTCAACGCCCGCATCAAACAGAGCGAGGTGTTTGACGGAGCAAATATCGAGAGCGAGGTGAAGTCGCTCAAACGTATGGCGCGCTATGGTGCCAACAAGGAGTATCTCGACCAGATCTATTATGCCATAGGCAATCTCTACCTCTCGCGCCGTGACACGACAAACGCTATTGCCAACTATGTGCTTGCTGCCGAGAAGTCTACACGCAACGGTATCGACAAGGCTATCTCTCAGGTGACTCTCGGAGGCTTGTATTTCGACCGTGGCCGCTATGACCTGGCACAGCCGAGATATTCGGAGGGTGTGCCGCAACTCCCGGAGTCATATCCCGACTATGCCCGCATCAAACGCCGCTCCGATGTGCTCGACGAGCTGGCTGTCTATACCCAGAACGTGGTGCTCAACGACTCTCTGCTGCGCCTGGCCGCAATGCCCGAGAAGGAACAGCTCGCAGTGATCGAGAAGATAATCGATGACTTGAAAAAGAAAGAGAAAGAGGAGGCTGAGGATGCCGCGCGGGAGGAGTATATGGCCATGCAGCAGGGAAATAACAATCTGGGCAACAATAACAATGCCAACGCTCCGACGCAGTTCCAACTCAATACCGACAAGTCGTGGTATTTCTACAACACCGCCACCCGCAATGCCGGACGCACCGACTTCCAAAAGAGGTGGGGTTCGCGTAAGCTTGAGGATGACTGGCGCCGCCGCAACAAGGCAAGTTTCTCGCTGGGCGGCGGTTCGGAATCTGACGAAGAGGAGAATGGAGAGGCCGAGGAAGAACAGGAAGACTCCGAGTCCACAGAGTCAAAGGAGGAGAAGGAAGCCCGCGAACGCGAACAGGACCCACACTATCCTGAATATTACCTGAAACAGATTCCCAAGACCGACGCTGAAAAGACCGTGGCCGGAGAGGTGATACAGGAGGGACTGTACAATTCCGGTCTCATACTCAAGGACAAGCTCGAAGACTTTGACGCGGCCAACAAAGAGTGGGACAAGCTCATGAACCGCTATCCCGAAAACGTCTACCGCCTGGATGTGTACTACAACCAGTATCTCATGAACATGAGACGTGGACGCCCCGGCGAAGCCGAGACATACAGAGCACTTATAATCAAGGAATTCCCCGAGTCAAAGTATGCGGTGGCGATGCGCGACCCTGCCTATCTGGACAATCTCAGAGCAATGGAGACACGCCAGGAGACACTCTATGAACAGGCCTACGAGGATTATCTCTCGGACCGAAACAACGATGTCCACGAGGCTTATCTGAAGATGGAAAAAGAGTACCCGCTCTCGCCGCTCATGCCCAAGTTCATGTTCCTTCACGCGCTGGCCTATGTGACCGAGAACAAGTCGAAGGAGTTTGGTGAGACAATTTCTGATCTTCTCACCCGCTACCCCAACGCCGACATAGCCCCGCTCGCTTCGGAATGGCTGAAGGGTGTCAAGGCCGGACGCGAGTTGCACAGCGGCGGCTCCAATGCCCGCGGTATGCTGTGGGATATCCGTCTCAGCAACGACTCCACAGCCCTTGCCGGAACTGCTGACCTCGAGTTTACCCTCACGCCGGAAGAGCCACACTATCTCGTGCTGCTTTTTTCGACCGATGCCGTGTCGCCCAACAGCCTGCTGTATGAAGTGGCCCGCCACAACTTCTCTACCTACGTGGTGAGAGACTTTGAACTTGAGACTATGAACTTCGGTCCGCTCGGACTGTTGATTATAAAGGGGTTTGCCAACCAGTCGGAACTCAACCACTACCGCTCTCTCCTGGCCCGTGACGGCACATTCACAATGCCGGAGGCTGTACGCCCTGTGGAAATCTCGAAAAGCAACTTCGAGAAACTACTACAGGGAGCAGGCAGTTTTGACGATTACTTCCGCTTCACAGGCGAAGAGGCCATAAAGGCCGGCGACGCCGTGGCCGAGGGAGACGAAGAGGAGACAACCGAAGAGACCGATGCCGAGGAACCGGTATCACCGGCTCGGAAGACAACAGATGCCGCAACCGTAGAGACTCCGGATAAGCAGGATAAGCAGGAAGTCAAGGAAACGCCTGAGGCTCCGAGAGCTGTTCCGGATTCCGAGATTCCGAGCACACCGACACCGACAGCACCGGTGCGTGAGCCCTCTCTCCCGGCTACCGATCCCATAGCCCCCATCATCACCACCACGCCTCCTCCCGGACAGTCGCTACCCTCCTACCCCATAGGATCGGAAGGAGACGAAGAAGACTAACCAGCCTAAACAAAACACCGAGAATGTCAACCATACTTTGGGCCGACGACGAGATAGACCTCCTTAAGCCCCACATACTCTTCCTCAACGCGAAAGGCTATGATGTCACGACAGCCTGCAGCGGAGCCGACGCACTCGCCCTCACGGCCGAGCGCGACTTCGACCTTATCATACTTGACGAGAATATGCCCGGACTCACCGGTCTCGAAACACTCCAGCGCATCAAGCTGTCAAAACCCCATATCCCGGTGGTGATGATAACCAAGAGCGAGGAGGAAAACATCATGGACCAGGCTGTGGGCAACAAGATAGCCGACTATCTAATAAAGCCTGTCAACCCAAGCCAAATACTCTCGTCGATAAAGAAAAACCTCCATGCAGGCCGGCTCGTGTCGGAGCAGACTACTACCGACTACCGCCAGGAGTTTGCCCGCATATCCACCATGATAAGCGAGGCCGACACCGTGGAGAAGTGGATGCAGCTCTACCGCCTGCTCGTACACTGGGAAATGGAACTCGCGGGAACTGACACCTCGATGGACGAGCTTCTCGCCATGCAGCGCGACGAGGCCGACGCAGCGTTTGTGAAATTCGTGCGCCGCAACTACGAGCAGTGGCTCTCCGAGCCGGGCAGCGATGAGAGCCCCCTGCTGTCGACCGATGTTTTCAAACGCAAAGTGTTCCCCATGCTCGACGACAGGGAGGAGGGCAAACCTGTGTTCTTCATCCTCATCGACAACTTCCGCCTCGACCAGTGGGCCGCTGTGAAACCCATGATTGCCGACAGTTTCAGCATCAATGAGGAACTCTATTGCTCCATACTCCCCACAGCCACACAGTATGCCCGCAATGCTGTGTTTTCAGGGCTGATGCCGCTCGACATAGCCGAAATGTTTCCATCTCTATGGGTGGACGAGGATTCGCCGGAAGGAAAGAATCTCAACGAGGCTCCGCTCATATCCACACAGTTCGAACGGTTCAGACGCAAATGCCGTTTCTCCTATACGAAGGTCAACGACTCTCCCGCTGCCGAGAAGCTGCTGCGCGAGTTTTCCAATCTGATGTCCAACGACCTCAACGTCATTGTGCTCAATTTCATCGATATGCTCTCCCACGCCCGCACAGACTCACGCATGATACGCGAGCTGGCGTCGACAGATGCCGCCTACCGTTCGCTCACCGAGTCGTGGTTCCGCCACTCTCCGGCCATCGAGATTTTCCGCCGCATAGCAGCAAAGGGGTGCCGAGTGATACTCACTACTGACCACGGCACAATCAGAGTGGACCGACCTGTGAAGGTGGTGGGAGACAAAAATGTGAACACCAATCTGCGATATAAGGTGGGCAAGAACCTTAACTACAACCCCAAGGAGGTCTATGAAATCAAACAGCCTTCGCGCCTGGGACTGCCCTCTCCCAACGTATCCTCGACCTATATCTTTGCCACGGGTCGCGACTTCTTCGCCTATCCCAACAATTACAACCACTACGTACAGTATTACAACGGCACCTTCCAGCACGGAGGCATATCCATGCAGGAGATGCTCATCCCCCTCATAACCCTTTCACCCAAATGACATCATGTACGAGATAATCATCAAATCACCCGCCGATCTCTCCCGTGCAGCCGAGGAATTTCTCGGCCTTATGGACGACCGCACCGTCTATGCCTTCAATGGCGAGATGGGAGCCGGTAAAACCACATTCATCAGTGCTCTTGTCCGCGCCCTCGGAGTTCCCGAAGAGGAGGCCACAAGCTCTCCGACTTTTGCCATAGTCAACGAGTATCGCTCGGACACTACCGCGGAACTCATCTACCACTTTGACCTCTACCGCATAGAAAACCTCGAGCAAGCATTTGACATAGGTATCGAGGACTATCTTGACTCGGGCGCTCTCTGCCTCATCGAATGGCCCGACCGTATCGACGACATACTGCCCGACGATACAGTGCGCGTAGACATAGACATACTGCCCGACGGCTCACGCAAACTGACCGTCAACGACTGATGGCCATACAGACACTGGAGAGCACAGGCTCTACCAATAGCTATCTGGCTGCCCACGCCGACGATTTCGCCCACGGCGATATCGTCATGGCGGTGGAGCAGACAGCAGGACGTGGCCAAAGGGGCAATTCATGGGAAGCCGACCCGGGCAAGAATCTCACTCTGTCAATGATGCTGCGCCCGAAAGGCATCGAAGCCGCCCGACAGTTTGACATCTCCCGCGCCGTAGCCCTCGGGACAGCAATGATGATACAGGAGATTGTGAAGCAGGAGGTGCTTATAAAGTGGCCCAACGACATATATGTCGGTGACCGCAAAATAGCCGGAATTCTTATAGAGAACACACTGACAGGACGTTTTATAGACCGGTCTATTGCCGGTATAGGCGTGAATATCAACCAGGAAGAGTTTCGGTCGGATGCTCCGAATCCCGTGTCGGTGATACAGCTCACAGGACGCCGCACCCCGCTGTTGCCACTTGCCGAGGCTCTCGGAGAATATATTCTCGAGATGCTGGCCAAGCCCGTCGAGGAGCTTCGCCAGGCCTATGACTGCCGTCTGTGGCGACGCGAGGGTTTCCACCCTTACTATGACAACATTGAAGATACCGCCATCACCGCATCAATAACCTCCATCGGTCCGATGGGCCACCTCACTCTCACCACTCCCGAAGGCACATCACACACCTATGCCTTCAAGGAAGTCTCGGCGGTGATATAATACTTCCGGTTTCAGAGCCCCTCTCTTCTGAGAGCCTTGCGGGCAAGGAGGTTGTGGCCGAAACGACAGTAGAGACAGCGGTGAGGTTCGCAGTAGGCTCGACGCAACTGGATAAGAGCCTGTGATGTGAAAGCATCGCGGGCCGGGATTCCCGCACGGTCAAACATAGCCACCAGCGAATTGCTCTCGGCAGGGAGCTGCTGCAGCCAGTCGACAGCCCGTGTGACGAGCGACTCATCGCCATGACGGTCGCCATAGGCCACGAGAAGCGGTGCCACAGCATTTATGACAAGTATCGTGGCCGAGGAACGGCTCATGGTCTCGCACGGCCGCGACGACGGCACTCCGAATGTGAGATGAGAGGCCCAGTAGCCTTCGAGAGGCTTACGGAAATACTCTACAGCCTCCTCAACGGTGTGCATTTTCACCAGTCTTGCCACTATGCGGAAGTCTCCAGCCACCATCGAAGCCAGTGTGGCCACACGACGGTAGGGGAAGTTCTGCGGACGCATCCTTCCCATCTTCCATCCGAGTGACTCGGGAGGCCGCAACGAGAATTTACGGGCCAGAAATCCATATTCCCTTCTGAGCTGCCCGACATACGGGTCGGCTCCGGCTGTACTTTCAAGAAAGCCTGCCTGTCCGAAGAAAATAGCCTCAATGGCTGTGTGCGAGTCGGCGTGTTTGCGCAGAAAGTTAAGAGGCACAGACCTGGCAAGCCTTTCCATGGCATCGGAATTCTTTCCGAATCCGAGAGACCTGGCCAACATCACATAGGCTGCCTGCTCCCAGTCGCCTGTATAGGTGTCGAGGAGCGACAATATATGGTCGGCCTTTGCATAGAGTCTTTCCATGGCGAGAGACGTGAGCCAGTCGGCTATGTGCAGTCGGCTGAAAGTTGAGAGCTGTGGCGCACACGGGAGGTCGATATCCGAGCGGTCCACCAGTTCGGAATAGCTCCTGTGGAAATCGGGCACACACTTCATTACCATCTGCGGCACCACCTCGCCGTTGCCACGCGTCACCTTGCAGTCGTCTCGATCCACTACATGGAGCACCACGGAGTCATAGGCCGGATTTCCGTCGTGTCCATGACGGTGCCAGTCGGAGGCACGGACATGAATTTCCACGTCTCCGGCCCACATACGGCCACCGATATTTATCTTAGCATTGAAAAAGTCAGGTCCGGCATCGCTGTTGAGAGTCCCGGGATCGACGATGGAAACCCGCTCGCCACTGACTGTGGCGAGATCGGTCTGAAGCAAGAGGCGATGCTGCCAGACGTATTGCATCAGGCTTTCCATCATATAGGAGAAAGGCGAAGAGAGAGATGTGAGAGATGTAAAATCAGATTTAGTCGAGCGACCTGTTCAAGGCAATCATCTTCAGTGCTGTCTCTGCCGCCTCGGAACCTTTGTTGCCGAGACATCCTCCGGCGCGGTCGAGAGCCTGCTGCTCGTCGAGCACGGTGAGGACACCGAATATCACCGGTATATCACAGTCGGCATTGAGTGATGTGACACCCTGTGTGACGCTTGAGCACACGTAGTCGAAATGGGGAGTGTCGCCCTTTATGACGCAACCAATCACTATGACGGCATCGAACGCACCTGTCTCAATGATTTTGGACGCAGCAAAAGTAAGCTCTACGGCACCGGGAACCGTGAAGACCCGATAGCTGTCTTTGTCGAGACCTGCCTCGCGGAGAGTACTGACAGCTCCGTCGGCAAGCGGCGTTGTGATGTGGCTGTTCCACTCGGCGCGCACTATAGCGATATTTACGTTATCAAGCCTGGGGACGGCTGATGAGGGTACATGGGTACTCATGACTGGTTTAATATTGTTAATGGTGGTGGATTATTTCGGAAAAAGTTTGTGCCATAGGCTGAGGATGTCGAGCGAGCGCGACTTGGCGTTGTAGAGGATGTCGACAATGCGCCGGTGAACGTCAGTGGCATTGATTTTGGTGGCTTTGTGGAGCATGGTGTTGAGCAGATGCACACCTTTGTCTCTCATCGCGGCCACTGACAGCATCGACTCTCCGAGAGCCACTGAATACTCGAGCTGCCTCATGGTGAACTCGTTCTCTATACGTGTGATGTATTTCAGGGCGCGTGAGTAGTACTGCACGGCCTCTCTGTGGCGTCCCATACGTGCCAGTGTCTCTCCCTGCCGGGCCAATGACTCGGCAAGACGTGTGGCGGCATCCTCGACTCCTGAGTTGAGCATGAGCAGGTAGGTGGATGTCGCGGCCTGGTAGTGGGCCAACAGTTCGGCCTGCTTCACGCGGTTGCGATAGACTGCCGTGGCACCGTTCAGAGCCATCAGATGAGGGGCGGCATATCGGTCGGGGTCGGTCTTGGCAAGCCGTTCGAATATCTTTATTGACTTGTCGATCTCGCGTTCGGCCTGCTTGAACTCCCCTCGTGATGAGTGGAGGTAGGCGACATCGTAGAGAAGCGAGGCAAGCACCTGAAGGAACGGGGCATCTTTGCGACGCGGCGAACGGGACAACATATGGAGCGCGGCGGCGGCTGTTGCAGCAGCCAGATCCAGCGAGTCAGACTCGATGTAGAGCGCCGTGAGAAGCTGAGCAAGCACGGCATTAATATCGGCTTCGCTATCAGGATCTATCGCATCGTTTATCTCCGTCAATGTCTCGACGGCCTTTGCGGACTCGCCACGCTTCACCATCTCCGCCGCATAGGTGCGCAGCAAGTCGTAGGCGGTGTCAAAAGGTGCCTCTTCAAGTAGCAGGAGCATATCCTCACCCTGTCGGGTCCTTCTCATTTTGCTTCGCAGCGCGGATGTATCGGTTGTGGCGGGCAGGAAAACCGGTTCGAGAGATGTAGGCTTCATGACAGTGACGCTGTGATTTCGCTGTGGGCTGTTTCGTTGGCCTTTGCCATAATTTCGTCGGGGTCGCTAATTCCCTCGCAGAGAGCCCGGGCTGTTCCGGCCACTGCTCCGGCCACCCAACGTTCCTTGGTGATGGCTGTGGGATGGCAGTGGAGAGTCCATGACTCGTCACCGTCGAAGAATCGCATAGTGAGAGTGTCGCGGTCGAGCACGAGGCAACGGCGGCAGTAGAAAAGTATGTGGTCCTTGAAGGCCTTTGCCGCATCCTTGCCCGGAAAGAGAGCTGCAAGATCGTCGACTGTCACTATGACCATGTCGGCCATCTCGAGGGAGTCCCACACCTCGGGCATCACTCTGGTTATGCGGTGTACGCGGTCGAGGTCGAAGTATGGAAGAAGTACCACTTTCGCCTTTCGGGCGCGGGCATTGCGGAGAATATCTATGACAGCATCATGGTTGCGCTTGTCGAGCACCATATAGGAACCGAAGAGCGCCACATCGTTCTCGTTGATTCTCGGCCACACAGGATTGATGGGTTCGGACGGGAATGATGAGTGGATCACCGGTCGGGACTGAGGACCGGCGGTAATCTTCACGGGGCTGACACCCTCGGAGTACCGGTCGATTGACGATGTGTCGACTCCGGCTTTTGCAAGATGCGACACGATGTGGTCGCCAACGATATCGGCCGAGGCCTCGCCAACAAAAATAGTCTCGACTCCCATGAGGCTGTCGAGCATGGCAGCCTCCACAAGCCGGTCGCCCACCCTTGTGGCAGCGCTCCCGTCGGGGTTGATGGAGACATTGAGTGTCAAGTCACCTATATAGATTACCTTGTTCATAATATGAGTTGTATTATGTGTGTGTTGAAACGCTTGATACGACACAACCACCCGGGCCATGTCGCATCCGCAAACCAGCCAGCATGGAAGGCCGACGATAAGAGTATAACATACACGAGGCTTGATGGTTCACTACATCAGGCCTCCATGTCGCCTAATGGCCAAGTTGTTTCACCACAAAGGTAATTAAACCCGACAGCAAATGCAAATTTTATCAAAAAAGAATTCAGACCGGATATATCAGTGCTTTACACAGCGCATGAGGTCCTCGATGGAGAGTGAGCCTTCGATGATGATGACAGCAATCTTTCCATGAATCTTGTTGACCACGACATAACTTGTCTTGCCTTCTGGCATTGAACGGCGGAAGATTTTCACATTTTCATTTTTCTCATTGATCTGCATGAGCATATCATATCCTTCGGAGGCACTTATCAGCCCCAGATGCTTGGAAACATAGGCGCATCCCTCGGAAGTGTCGGCGGTGACTATCTGGGTGTTGTCGATCTTCTCCTTCAAGAGCGATTTGTCAGAAATACCGATTCCCTGGATATCTCCGGCCATCTCGAGCATGGCCTTCGTGATGAAGACGGTAGTTACACCTTTTGCGTTCTCACACTTCTTGAAGAACGGGGTCTGTGCTCCCACTGTGAGTGCCATCACAATAGCGGTGGCAAGGAGGAGAATAAGTCTTTTCATATGTTTTCAGTATGTTCGTTTGATTCAGATAATGACGCAAGTGCCCTGAGCGCCGTCGCTGTTGCCATTGCCGTAGTCTCCTCGGCCTGCGCAGCCTCACGATATCCGCGGTCCATTGATGTGGCGAGAAGCGTGAGGGCATCTTCCATCTGTGCATATGTCTCCTCGGGGGTTAGATCTGAGCCGGGATGCTCGCGGGTGGTTCTTCCGAGGAAGGCCGTGCCTATTCCTATGAGAAGTGCCACCGAAGCTGCAACTCCCCACCATCTCGCCGTCCGTCGAACCTTGACCGGGTGTGTGTTCTCGAGCGTGGCAAGACGGTCGATACCGGCAGCTATCCGTTCCTCCAGCCCCTCGGGCGCACGGAGCGAGTCGATTCCCATAAGCATGGACCGGAAGTTTTCATGTTCCGGCAACAGTCCGGAAGACGAAAGCAGCCGTCGCATCTCGGCCTCCTCGGCAGACGAGGTCTGGGCCGATAGGTATTTCTCAATGAGAGTGTTGAGTCGATGTGTTTCCTCGTATGTCATGTGTATAAATATGTCAATCTTTGGGAAAATGTGAACGGATGTATCTGCGCGCACGACTTAGAAGCTGTCGGACATTCTGGTAGGAAAGTCCTGTGACACGCTCTATCTCCTGGTTGTCATACCCCTCGACATCGTGCATTGTCACGACGGTGCGCTGGTTGGCCGGCAGAGTGCGGATAATCTCCATCACTCTAACGGCCTTGTCGCGTATCTCGATCTGTTCGGAAGGATGTCGGGATACCCGTGCTCCCTCCCCCTCGTCGAGTTCCACGGTGTCACGTCCCTGCTCCCCAGAGAGACTGAGGCAACGCCGTCTCACCATGGTTATGACATAGGCCCTCGGGTTGTCTATCTCCTCGAGTCTGTGTCGTCGTTCCCACAGGCTCGTATAGACATCCTGAACAGCGTCTTCTGCTTCGGCTGCATTTCCAAGAATACCCATAGCCTCGGCAAACATGGCCCTGGCAAAGGGAAGATAGTCGGACTTGAAGCGTTCTGCGTCAGCGCTCATTACGTAGATCCTCGTTTTTCATTTCAAATTACAAAAATAGTGTTTTTTTCGTTACGTTCACTCATCGTCCGGCGGCTTTTGACTGGCGTAGGTCGTCGGAAGCGTTTATCAATTTCTGGGCAGCCTTTTTCTGTCGGCCCCAGTTGACATTATAGGCTATCCTGACCACCGGCATCCGGTCGAACCCGCGGCTGCGGAGAGTGTTGGAGTTGGAATTATAGCGGTTGAGTGATTCGGACCCCATGCTATAGCGGGTGAACGGCATGAACATACCGGCCGAGAATGTGAATCCGCGCCAGCGGTAGCCGACCATGATTGTGGAGACTTTCTCGGCATGGGAGAGTGTCTCGCCCCAGAGTGTGGAGGGGTTTGCCTCATAGGAAACGTCAAACAACAGGCCGCGATAGAATGCGCTCAGTCCGATGTCTCCGCTCCAACAGGTGTATGTGTGACGGTAGCCTGTGCCTTCGGAGGTGGCACGATAGAAGCGGAGTGTGCCCTTGAGAACGAGAATGTCGTGCAGGATTTCGACTTGTGGCGATAGAGAGACCTGCCAGGATGTGTGTCCGCGGCTGTTTTCGAATGTTGTCACCAGTTTGTCGTCAACCCAGCTGAGACTCGGAGCGATGGCGTGGGGTGCGCGGGTCCACACACCTTCGAGGCGTCCGCTCACACGTGGAAAGGTGAAGTTGTATTGCAGCTTGGCCTTGTAGTTGTTGTAGGTGTGAAGCGAGGGATTGCCCACCTGGTACTGGAATCCGTCGATCTGCTGCGGATTGGGGTCGGTCTGCGACGAGGAGGGGGTGGAGGTGCCTGTTGTGAAGCTGAAACGGAACTGCGATGTCTCGTGGGCGCGCCACGACACCGACACTCTCGGTCTCAGGCTCCATGTTGTGGAGGATTCGAATCCGGAAGGATGCAGGCCGGAGTACTGTGTGCCGAGTCCGCCCGTGAGGCTCACCCGGCCAACGCGCTGGAAGTATTCGGCGTAGAAATAGGCGCGATCCTGTCGCTGGCGGCTGACCGCTCCGCTCTCGCGGGTGGTGCGGGCGTTTGTGGACGAGTATTGCGCTCCGGCTGTGACACGCTTTCCGGAGAACTGCTTGATATAGGTACCTTCGATATTGAATGTGTTCTGCCTGTCCTTGATAGATGTTGCAACATCTGTGAGAAGGTCGTCCCTTCCATCAAGAAGTGTCTCGCGATAGACGTGGGACGAACGACCATGGAACAGGGATGCATCGAAGTCGAAGGCTATGGTCTGGGAATGGGGGAGCTTCTGCTCCACATAGGCGTTGAACTTGGGTCGCAGTCCGGAGGTCGACTCACGCTCATAGAGTCTGATCTGCTCGTCGCTGCCGGAGAGTGACATGAGTCCGGTGTTGGAGCGCACTGTCGGCCATTGCTTTGACATTCTCAGCCCCACCCACACGACTGTGCGTGAAGGATTGATGTAGTTGTAGGAGAGCGACGGGTTGAGATCGGTGTTGGAGACGTAGCCTTTCAAAGGGCTCTCCGTGCGTGTGACAGAGACACCGTCGGGTCGTGTGAATGTCTCTGAATACTCGCGGTAGGCATCAATCTTGTTGGTATATCGTCCAAGGGCGCCTACCGACCATTGCGAGCGTCCGTTGTTGAACTTCAGGTCGGCATATCCGTTTCCCCAGGCCTGGGTGAAACTCGCCATTCCCTGGGTCATTAGCGACCCTCCCACCGTCGGGTTGGCCACGATGATATTTATCACTCCAGGCGCATCGCCGTAGCGCACTCCCGGGTCGTCGATCCACTCCACTCTCTTCACTGTAGCCGGGTCGATGGTCTTGAGCTGGTCGGAAGAAGCTTTGCGCCCGTTGATTCTCACCTGTACCTCCTGTCCGGATGTGCGCACAGCACCGGTGAATTCGTTGATGGTGAGAGTGGGAATCATGAGATGTCTCAGCAGCTCAAGGCTGTTCTGTGAAGCCTTGACCGCCGAGGCCGACGGATATAGCACGTCCATGTCGGCCTTGTGGACCACCTTTGGAGCACTGACCACAATCTCGTTGAGCTGTATGTCGGATATGGATAGTGAATCGCCGGAAGCTGTCTGCGCCATGGCAAGGCCTGGCAGAGCAATCAGGAAAAGGGCTGTAGACAGATGTTTCATTATTGCAGTGGAATAGGTAGAATCATTGGGTTGTGAGGAGTGTCTCTGTATTCATAGAGCTTCCAAGCCTTGTTTTTGTGACAAAAAATGAAAAAAATATCCACATTCTCCAGTCTCGGCGATTGATTTTGTAATTATTAAAAATTGTTATATCTTTGCAACGGCCAATGAAGGCCACATAGAACCAACACACACTATTCAAGCCCACCCACATGAGCTATAGCTTATTAGACTTCCTCTGTCTCCTTGGCTCTGTCGCCTTGTTTCTCTATGGAATGAAGGTGATGAGCGAAGGCCTTCAGAAGGCCGCCGGCGACCGCCTACGAAGCATCCTTTCCGTAATGACCCGCAACCGTCTCACCGGTATGCTGACAGGTATCCTCATCACCGCGCTCATCCAGAGCTCGTCGGCCTCGACAGTGATGGTAGTAAGTTTTGTCAACGCCGGTCTTATGACCCTCGGGCAGTCGATGGCCGTCATATTCGGTGCGAATGTCGGCACAACCTTCACAGCATGGATTATCGCACTCTTCGGCTTCAAAGTTGACACATCGCTGATGATTCTTCCCATCATAGCCTGCTCGGTGCCGCTGCTGTTTGCTTCGTCGAGCAAGAAGAAATCGTTCGGCGAGTTTCTTATAGGCTTCGCGTTCATGTTCATGGGTTTAGGAATGATAAGCGACTACGTTCCAGACCTTCAGCAGAATCCCGAGATGTTTGCCTTCCTGGAGAAATATGCCTCCATGAGCTTCCTCTCGGTTATCATTTTCCTCTTCGTGGGCATGGTGCTCACAGCCATCATCCAGTCGTCGGCGGCTACATTTGCCATTGTGCTGATTATGTGTACCAAGGGCTGGATAACGTTCGATATCGCGTGTGCCGTGGTGCTCGGCTCCAACATCGGTACCACCGTCACTCCCCTTCTGGCCTCAATGAGCGGTAATGTGGCCGCCAAGCGTACAGCGATGGGCCACCTGCTTTTCAACGCTCTCGGTCTGCTATGGACCCTCTGCGTGTTCTTCCCATTCTGCCGTCTGAATGAATTTATCACCGAGTGGCTCGGACAAGGCGATCCGACAGAAATCTACAGCTATGTCAACGCACTTGAAGCTTCTGATCCCGACACCTACAACGCCCTGTTTGCCAACACTCTCCCGTCGGGCCACCCCGTGTTGATGAAGGTGGCACAGATGCAGTTCAGCGTTTCGTTCGGCCTCTCGATGTTCCACACTGTCTTCAACCTCGTCAATGTGGCCATCATGATATGGCTCACAGGCCTTTACGTGAAGATTGTGGAGAAGCTCGTGCCTTCGCGCCACAAGGAGGGCGAGGAGTTCCAGCTCAAGTTTATATCCGGCGGTCTGCTGAGTGCCTCGGAGCTCAATATAGCCCAGGCCGAGAAGGAGATTCTGGTCTACTCACAGAGAGTGCAGCGCATGGTGGGTATGGCCCAGGCCATAGTGAGAGTCAAGGACTCGGAGGAGTTTACCCGCCAGTTCTCGCGTCTTGAGAAGTATGAAGAGATATCCGACCGCATGGAGATAGAGATAGCCCACTATCTCAACCGATGCGCTGAAGGCCGTCTCTCCAACGAGAGTAAGCACCGCATCTCGGCTCTCATCCGCATCACCAGCGAGATAGAGAGTGTGGCTGACTGCTGCTACGGCGTTGGCAAAATCATGATACGCAAGCGTGAGAGCCGCGCGGAATTCAATGATGAAATCCACCACAATATCGACTCGATGTTCATAGCCGTAGAGGCTGCCATCACCAACGAGAACCTCCTGCTGCGTGATCTGGAGAATATCTCGGAAGCTGACATAATCACCTCTTACAACCGCGAACGCGAGATTAACAACCTGCGCAACCAGCTGCGCTCGGCCAATGTGGAGAATATCAACGAGCGCCACTATGAATACCAGGCAGGTATCTACTATATGGACATAATCGGCTCGCTCGAGAAGATCGGCGACTATGTTATCAATGTGGTCGATGAGCTAAGGTCGCTCCTCCGCGCTCCTAAGGAATAATACAACGATATGAATCTGCAATCTTTCCGAAATTATTTCGCCCACTACTTTGCACTGGGCGACTACCTCGTCTCCCAGGAAGAGGCAGAGCAGTCCATCAGAGAGGGAGTGTCGTTTCGCGGCACAAATATCGTCATCCTCATTATCGCTATCTTCATAGCGTCGCTGGGACTGAACACCAATTCTACCGCCGTCATTATCGGCGCCATGCTCATATCTCCACTCATGGGCCCGATCATAGGCATCGGACTCGGAGTGGGTATCCATGACTTCGGACTTATAAAACGGGCACTCCGCAACCTGGTGATGGCTACGGGTGTCAGTGTGCTCACTTCGACTCTCTACTTCATCATCTCGCCCGTGAGCGAGGGCCACAGCGAACTGCTGGCCCGCACATCGCCCACGATTTACGACGTTCTCATCGGTTTTTTCGGTGGTGCCGCAGGTATAATAGCCATCGGGTCGAAGTCCAAAGGCAACGTAATTCCGGGCGTGGCCATCGCCACTGCTCTCATGCCACCTCTATGTACGGCCGGCTACGGAATAGCCACGCTGCAGTCCAAGTATTTCTTCGGGGCGTTCTATCTTTTCCTCATCAACTCCATCTACATCTCTCTGGCGACCTTCATAGGTGTGAAGCTGATGGGATACCATGCTGCCGAGACAGGCGATCCGCGTCGTGCCGACAAGGTGAGACGCATAGTCTATTCGATAGCGCTCGTGACTCTCATCCCGTCGCTCTACCTCACATACAATATGCTAAGGCAGAGCAGATTTGAATCCAACGCATCGAAATTTGTGACGTCCGAGTGTCATTTTCCGTCAACACGGGTGCTTGCCTCCGACGCCACAATGAATGGAAGAGACAAGACAATAAACATCACTCTGATAGGCAAGGTGCTTCCGTCTGACTCGCTCACGCTCGCCCTGTCGTCGCGTCTGAAATTCTACGGTCTCGACGGCACTAAAATCAACATCATACAAGGCGACAATCCCGACCTGTCGGGACTCGTTGGCGACAACACTCAGTCGGTGCGCAGCATCTATGAGATGGCCCAGTCCTCGATATCGGCCAAGCAGGCCACCATCGACTCGCTCAACAATTTGCTGACCGAGGCATCGCTCAACGACACGATAGCCGGACGCCTCGCCCCGGAGATGAAAGTACTGTTCCCCCAGGTGAAAGAGATGGCTGTGACACGCGCCGTGTTCGGCAATATGTCCACAGGCCGGCTCGATACCGTACATATGGCCCTCGTGAGCTACTCCTCTCCCCTCTCAGCGTCAAAAAGAGTGGAACTCGCCCGCTATCTCGAGGCAAGACTACAGCTCGGGAACGTGGATATAATCGACATCGGTTCCAAATCCAAATCCAGCCAAAATGGACATAAAAACACTAAAAAATAAGAAAGTAGTCCTTGTCACACATAGCGACACCCTCGGTGGTGCCGCTATTGTCACTTTCCGTCTCATGCAAGCCCTGCGCCGCGAGGGTGTGGAGGCCCGCATGGTGGTCTATACCAAGCGGTCGGAGGAGGAGAACGTCTCGTATACAGGAACCAGGTTCGAACGCGGCATACGTTTTTGTCTCGAACGCCTGCAGCTGCTCCCGCATCTCGGCTTCAGCCGCAAGAACCTGTTCATGGTCTCGACCGG
The DNA here is from genome assembly GCA_910586305.1 of uncultured Duncaniella sp. GTDB lineage: Bacteria > Bacteroidota > Bacteroidia > Bacteroidales > Muribaculaceae > Duncaniella. Next base: position 23,429 of record CAJUGS010000024.1, on the reverse strand, counting down.
CAACTTTGCCATAGGTGTCCACAAACATCCATGGGTAATGGAGGCCGATATCGTGTGTCTGAACTGGATCAACCAGGGACTCATGGGAATCAAAAGCATAGAGAAGCTCCACAATATGGGCAAGAAAATCGTGTGGACCCTCCACGATATGTGGGCTTTTACGGGAATATGCCACCATGCCTACGAGTGTGGCTACTATACGGACAGTTGCGGCAACTGTATGTTTCTGAGCGGGGGCGGAAGCCCCGACGATATTTCCAATCGCATATGGAAGCGCAAACAGAAGCTCTATTCGAAGGTGCCCATCACGTTTGTCACCGTGAGCCATTGGCTGGAAAAACGCGCCCGCGAGTCGTCGCTGCTGCGCAGTCTGCCGGTGATGACCATCTACAACGCATTCCCGGTGGAGCAGTTCTACACCACTCCGACCCGCCACATCAACTCGCTGCTCACTACCACCAAGCCAAACCTCATCATATTCGGGGCCGCAAGGCTTGACGATCCCATCAAGGGCCTCCCATATGCCATCGATGCATTGAACTATATCTTTGACAATCATCCCGAAGTTGCGTCAGACACTGCCGTCTATCTCTTCGGCGAGCTGCGCAATCCCGAGGTGCTCGACAATCTCCGCCTCTCCCACCGCTGGCTCGGACGTATCAACGACTTCAAGATTCTGGCCTACCTATATGCCTCGTCGAAGGTGGTGCTCTCGACATCGCTCTACGAGTCGCTCAGCGGCACCCTCATCGAAGGGCAGGCCGCAGGCGCTATTCCCGTCACATTCGGCGGCGACGGACGCAACGACATAGTGGAACATCTCAAGACCGGCTACATAGCCCGCTACAAGGATTCCAAGGATATTGCCGAAGGCATCCTCTGGGCCCTCAAGTCGAATATAAACCGTGATTTCCTTCACCAGACTGTGGAGGAGCGGTTTGGCTCGCGCGCCATAGCGCAGAAGTATATCAAACTCTTTGAATCCTTATGAAGAAAGTTCTTATTGTAGGAGCGGGAGGGTTTATAGGCGGCTTCATCGCCGCCGAGTCGCTCCGCAGGGGCTATGAGACCTGGTGTGGAGTGAGAGAGTCTACCTCGCGCCGATATCTCACCGATCCGAAGCTCAATTTCGTCACTCTTGACTACGAGTATCCCGAACGGATGGCCGAGGCTATGGCCGGACAGTCGTGGGACTATATAGTCTACAATCTCGGGGCAACGAAGTGTGTGAACTTCATGGACTTCAACAGAATCAACTATGTGTACCTGCGCAACTTCATCGAGGCTCTGACCGATTGCAACATACGTCCGGAGAAATTCGTGTATATGTCTTCTCTGTCGGCCCTCGGTCCCGGCGACGAAAAGGGCTATGCCAAGATGAGCGGTGATATGATTCCGCGCCCCAACACGCGCTACGGCCTATCGAAAATCAAGGCCGAGACTGTGTTACAGACGCTTCCCGACTTCCCGTGGATAATCCTTCGTCCCACGGGGGTGTACGGTCCTCATGAACAGGATTATCTGCTCATGATCAAGAGCATAGACTCGCACTTCGACTTCGGTGTCGGTTTCCGCCGGCAGATGCTCACGTTCATCTATGCGGAGGACCTCGCGAGAGCCATATTCGACGCGCTCGAGAAAGCTCCGGTCCACACCAAGTATATCATTTCCGAACCACGTGCCTATACACAAAAGGAATTCCGCTCCATCGTGGCCAAGGCTCTCGGCCGACGTTTCGTGGTGCCTGTGCGACTGCCTCTGTGGATGCTGTCGATAGCCTGCAAGATATCAGAGAAGTGGGGTGCGGCGCATCTCAAGGCCACGACTCTCAACTCGGACAAATACAACATCATGGCCCAGCGCAACTGGGACTGTGACGTCACCCCGGCCATCCGTGATTTCGGATTCGCTCCAAAAGTAGACCTCGAAGAGGGTATCAAGCTCACCGTAGAGGCCTACCGGAAGGAAAAAAACACTCCAAAGAAATGAAAACTCCGCGCTGGATGACAATAGTCATCATTATCTTCACGCTGCCCCTCTTCAGCACCCCGTGGCTGGTGAGAAACTGTCCGGCCGACGACTCGGCCGTGAAGACCCTCGTGCAGATCTATCCTTTTTATATGGCTCTGTCAGGATGGCTGGCCAATAAGGCCTATCCGCAGCGCCACTATGTGGCATGGCTGCTACTCGCCGTCATGGCACTATCCACCGCCGCAATATTCACACTAACACTGTCATGAAAATCCTCATCATAAACGGCCCCAATCTCAATCTCCTGGGCACACGTGAGCCCGAAATCTATGGCTCGCGCTCATTTGAATCGTATCTGCCCGAGCTTCGCGAAATGCTCGACGGCGACGAAATAGAATATCTGCAGAGCAACCACGAGGGTGAAATAATCGACTTTCTCCACGAGGCCGACTGTGACGGAATAATCCTCAACGCAGGTGCCTACACACACACCTCTCTGGCAATAGCCGATGCTATCTCGGCCATACAGATTCCCGTGATAGAGGTGCATATATCCAATATAGCCTCGCGCGAGTCAATACGCCACACATCGCTGATAGCTCCGGTGTGCCAGGGATCGATTGCCGGGTTCGGTCTCAATTCCTACTTCCTGGCGGCACAGGCCATCATAATGGATCCATCGCGCTGAGCCATGGACGCAGAAGAATACATCCTCAGCCACATATCGGCCGAGCCTCCCCATCTGGAGGCTCTCTACCGTCGCACCCATCTCACCCATCTCTATCCCCGAATGTGCTCCGGCCACCTGCAGGGCAGGCTGCTGAGTATGCTCGTGGCCATGATAAAGCCACAGCGGGTGCTGGAACTTGGCACATTCACCGGCTACTCCGCTCTATGCCTCGCCGAGAATCTGCCCGAGGGTGGCGAGGTACACACAATAGAAATCGACGATGAAATGGAGCCGGAGCTGACGGAGCTGTTCGCCACTTCACCCGGCGGAGACAGAATCACCCTGCATATAGGTGACGCCCTATCCACAATCGCCACTATTCCGGGCTATTGGGACCTTGTCTATATCGATGCCAACAAGCGCGACTACACGGCCTATCTCGACGAAGTGCTCCCGAGGATGAAAGCCGGCTCGTTCATCATAGCCGACAACACGCTCTGGGACGGAAAGGTGTTTGACACCACCACAAATCACGATGCACAGACCCTCGGACTCGACCGCTTCAACGCCTACGCCGCTTCACATCCGCGACTCGAGACTGTCATTATACCGCTGCGCGACGGTATCACACTATGCAAAGTAAAATCATGACCATGAAAACATCACGATTTATCGCATCATTGGCCTTGCTTCTTCTCGGCATGGCCGCTTCGGCTCACGACGGCCATACCCATGCTCCGACAGTGGAAGTGCCCGAGGCCGACATCAACCATTCGACACAATGGAACGGGAAGAGAGTGGCCTATCTGGGCGACTCAATGACCGATCCGAAGAACAACAGCACCAAGCTGCATCACTGGAACTATCTCGAGACTCTAATGGGCCTGAAGCCTGTGGTGTTTGCCCGCAGCGGATACCAGTGGGACGGGATATACCGCAAGGCACTGGAGATGAACGCCGCTGTCGGTGACTCGATTGACGCCATAATGATATGGGCCGGAACCAATGACTATAATCATGGCAAACCGATTGGCGAGTTCTACACGGAGACCACCGACAGTGTGAACTATAACGGACACATGGAGCTGCGCAAACACCGCGAGTTTGTGATGGCCGACTCGACATTTGCCGGGAACATAAACCGCGTGCTCTCCTATCTCAAACACACCTATCCGGAAAAGCAGATTATTATCCTCACTCCCATACACCGAGGTTTCGCACAGTTCAGCGATAAAAACGTGCAGCCCGACGAGAACTATGCCAACTCACTCGGACTTTACATCGAGGACTATGTGGAGGCTCTGCGCAAGGGGGCCGACCTATGGGCAGTCCCGGTGATCGATCTCTACCGTGACAGCGGACTCTTCCCCATGGAGGACAACCATATCCGCTATTTCCACCATCCCGACACCGACCGCCTGCATCCCAATGACAAGGGTCACTACCGTATAGCCCGCACTATCCAGGCCCACCTCAACACCATAGCCCCGAGCTTCTGAAACACAAGCACCACATGACAAAATAGTCCGGGCTGCGTGAGATAGATATGCCACCTCACGCAGCCCGGATTCTATAGCTACGTATCCTATCTTGTCAGAAAATAATCTGGAGTCGGGCCTCGAGAATATTGACGTGCCGGCCGGAAAGCATATCTTCGACACGACGGTCGCCCACCTTGGTGTAGGAGTAGCGCAGACGGGCTATCATCCAGGAATTTATGTAGTAGTTGAACGTACAGTTTATATCGTGGGTGTTACCGCCATAGATTCCGGCCTTCGAGTCGGAGGCCTTGGTGTAGTTGTAGCCGAGTACCATCTCAAGCGAGCCTTGGGCCGGAGTGGCCACACCTGCATCGGCATGGGTGTAGGTGTACTGTGAGCCTATGAGAAGAGTGCGGAGCATACCGTAGACACCGTGGGCCTGATAGTTCTTGAACCCACCCTTTCGGGCCACATTCATGTAGTAGTACTGCGCCTCGAAAGCGAAATTGCCCTTGACGAGAAGCAGCTCGGGGGTCATCTTGAAGAGTCCTCTGGCATCTGTTATCTCAGCCTTGAGGTTTGTGACCTTTGAGACACGGCTTGGGAAATTGGCCGAATAGACAAACCCTGTGTGATCATTGGCCGTGGGCGAAGAATAGTTGAACGAGGCACCCACCTGTATCACATCGCCGTCAGCAGCTCTCGGACGCCACACCAGTCGCGTCTGCGCTCCCCAGGCCTGTTTGCCCATGGCGGTGGCGTTCTGGGTCATAGCCGCCTGCTCGCTGAACACCGAAGTTCCGGCAAAATACTGACCCTTGTCATAGATCCACATCGCGGCGAGAAGGCGGGGATTGGCATAGAAGAACTCGTTGGAGGTAGGCTCTTCGTAGGAAGGTTTCATTGAGGAACTTGTCTCGGAATTGAGACCCCACTGAGGCACGAAATAGCCCACGCGGACAAGGTTTGACTTATTGAAATCATACTCGATATAGGTGTCCTTAAGTCCCACCTTTCCATAGCCGAACCCCACATCGACCTTGGCTTTCCACTTGCCATACGAGGCTTTGACACCAAGACGCAAATCGGGAATGGCCACTCCGTCGACGAACCGCGTGTCGGTAGCCGGAGTCTCGTCGGTGGCATCGTTAACGCCATGGTTACCACCCATGTATACAGCGCCGTCCATCAGAATGCGGCCTGTGGGTTTCACAGTGAATTTCGGGGCTTCATTATCTTCCGCCGTGGCCATTGAGACACAGAGGGCGGCTGCCATGAATGCGATGAACAATCTTTTCATAGCTTAACTAAGTTTTAAGTAAATGTATCTATTGGAAACTATGTGGGAGAGAGGAGATTGAGTCTTCAGTCTGTGGTGGTGGGAGTTGGCACCGGTGTACCGGCGGCCACTTTGCCCTGTTTTTTGAGTTTCTTGAACTCTGCCTTAGCCTTTTCAAGCTGCTTCTGGAACGCTGGATCGGCATGGAGACGCGCCACTGTGACGGCTCCGGTGATGCGGCCTGCATCGACATCGCTCTGGAAGTGGTAGCCACATATCACTCGGCTTTCTCCCATCTCGTATCCTCGCTTGAGAATCTCGTTCTGGCGCTCGGGGTTGATTTCGGCAAGCACAAGAGCCGTGGCCCAGCCTATGGATGTGTGACCCGACGGATATGAGCCGTTGGTCGAGAGCTCTTCCTGCTGTTCGGGATTACAGGTGTCCTCCTCGTAGAATGAGAACGGACGCTGGCGGTTGTAGAAATTCTTCGCCTCGCGTGTGCCCAGGTCACCTGCATCCTCTCGCATACCCACCACAAGCTTCAATATCTCCGGGGTCTCGTCGTTTATCTCAATGCCAAAAGCCTCGGAAAAAGCCTCGGGCACTCCGTTACCCTCTACCCTGGCATCGCTGACAGCCTGGTCACCACGCTCGGTGTTGCGCATGGTCTTGCCCCAGGTATAGCGGGCCTGGTCGTTGAGGAATGTAATCGAGGCACCGTCGGGAGGAGGAGGAAGCAGAAGATAGCTGTTGGGCACATCTCCTTCCTGAAGAAAGAACACTTCGGGATTGGTGCGATGATCCTTTATCTTCTTGGCCGGAGCCTCACCGAAAGCAGTCAGACCCATCGACAGCATCAAGACTGCACAAAATGATTTACCTAAAAATGAATTGATGATGTTTTTCATAACATAAATAGTTTTGTGAGATTGTTGTTTGGTTTGTATGTTATGAAAATGTAACGTATGTTGTTAAAGAAAGTTTATAAATATTATATATTGTTCAACATAATTTTGCCATAATTCCGCATATCACAAATTATGCAAAGAGGCTGTGGGAGAATACAGATAAAGCCTGAGGCCGCGAATCGCGATACAATAATACATGGCGATTCACGGCCTTATACTTTATGCAACACCAGACTCACTTTTTTTCAACTTTCGACTTTTCAAACCTCCTTGGAATCAAATATTTTTAGTAATTTTGCAAGTTGAAAAAACCATCATTCCCATGAATATATCATATAACTGGCTTAAGAAATACCTCGACTTTGACCTCACCCCCGACGAGCTCGCCGCCGCGCTGACCTCGATCGGTCTGGAAACAGGTGGTGTAGAAGAAGTTGAGTCCATCCGAGGCGGTCTGCGCGGAATCGTGGTCGGCAAAGTGCTCACCTGTGTAGAGCACCCCGACAGCGACCATCTGCACATCACCACCGTGGACCTCGGAAACGGCGAGCCTACCCAGATAGTTTGCGGTGCGCCCAACGTTGACGCCGGCCAGACCGTCGTTGTGGCCACAGTTGGCACCACTCTCTACGACGGCGACAAGGAATTCAAAATCAAGAAATCCAAGATACGCGGTGTGGAATCGTTCGGCATGATCTGTGCCGAGGACGAGATAGGCGTCGGAGCCTCTCACGACGGCATCATCAACCTTCCCGACAGCGTAGCCGCCGGCACTCCGGCTGCCGAATACTACGGACTCACCTCCGACTTCGTGCTTGAAGTAGACCTCACTCCCAACCGCATCGACGCGGCCTCGCACTACGGTGTGGCTCGCGATCTTTCGGCTTGGCTTGCCTGCCATGCCACCCCGTCGCAGCTGCGTCGCCCCGACACCGAGGCTTTCACCACCGAGGTTGCCGACGGAGGTATCACCGTGGAAGTGGAAAACACCGAGGCTTGCCCGCGCTATTGCGGTGTCACCGTGAAAGGTGTCACCGTGAAAGAGTCGCCCAAATGGCTCCGCGACGCACTCTCGACCATAGGAGTCCGTCCCATCAACAACATTGTGGACATCACCAACTATCTCCTCCACGGAATGTGCCAGCCACTCCACTGCTTTGATGCAGCAAAGATTGCCGGCGGCAAGATTATCGTGAAAAACGCTGTGGAAGGAGCCAAGTTCACAACTCTCGACGAGGTGGAGCGCACCCTCGACGGACGCGACCTCATGATATGCAACGAGAAGGAGCCTATGTGTATCGCCGGCGTTTTCGGCGGTCTTGACTCCGGAGTCACCGAGGCTACCACCGATATCTTCCTTGAGAGCGCCTACTTCAATCCCACCTCTGTGCGCAAGACCGCACGCCGTCATGGCCTCAACACCGACTCCTCATTCCGATTCGAGCGCGGCGTAGACCCCAACAACACCATGTACGTGCTCCGTCTTGCCGCCCTTATGGTCAAGGAAATAGCCGGTGGCGAAATCACCGGCCCCGTAGTGGACATATATCCCGACAAGATTGAGCCGGCCAAGGTGAAACTCGAATTTGACTATGTCGACCGCCTTGTCGGCAAGCATATTCCCGCCGACACGGTGGAAAGCATCCTTCGCTCACTCGAGATGGAAATCACAGCCATCAGCGACAAGGAAGTGGAGATGAATGTGCCCACATATCGCGTTGATGTCACCCGTCCATGTGACGTTGTCGAGGATATCCTCCGTATCTACGGCTACAACAATGTGGAAATCTCCGACACTCTCCATGCCTCACTGTCCTACAAGAGCCGCGAGGACGAAGCCAACCGCCTGCGCTGCCTCATCTCCGAGCAGCTATGCGGCGAGGGTTTCAACGAGATTCTGAACAACTCTCTCACAGCCGAGGCCTATTATGACGGTCTTGAAATGATGCCTGCAGAAAACTGTGTGAAACTCCTCAACCCTCTGAGCAACGACCTCAACGTGATGCGCCAGACACTCCTGTTTGGCGGACTGGAGTCACTCTCCCACAATATCAACCGCAAAGAGAGCGACTTGAGAATGTATGAGTTCGGCAACGTCTACTTCCGCAATCCCGGAGCAGCCTCGGAACCCGATGCTCCCCTGGCTCCCTATCGCCAGACATCGCATCTGGCCATCTGGCTCACCGGATGTCTGCGCCCCGGCTCATGGGCACGCCCTGCGGCCGAAGCAACGTTCTTCGACCTCAAATCCGTCGTGGCCAATATACTGGCCCGAATCGGTGTAACCAACAACGAAATCAAGACCACACGCTCTGAGTCGGAGCTGTATGCCGCCGGTCTCGACATAGCCACACGCAACGGCAAGCTTCTGGGCTCGATGGGTATTCTCGCAAAGAAGATCCTCGCCAAAGCCGACATCAAGCAGGAAGTGGTATATGCCGAACTTGACTGGGACGCACTCGTGAATATGGCCGTCAAGCGCAATGTCACCTATACTCCGCTGCCCAAGGCTCAAGGCGTGAAGCGCGACCTCGCGCTGCTGCTCGACAAGTCCGTCAGCATGGAGCAGGTGGAACAGGTGGTGCGCGAGAGCGAGCGCAAGCTGCTCAAAGGCGTGACCCTCTTCGATGTCTACGAAGGCAAGAACCTTCCCGAAGGCAAGAAATCCTACGCAATCGCCCTCACTCTCCGCGACGACGAGAAAACCCTTCAGGACAAACAGATAGAAGCCGTGATGAACAAGGTGATCACAAATCTCACCAAACGACTCGGCGCAGAACTGAGATAACAACAAAACAACACAACAATACACAATAGAACACAATGGGAAGAGCATTTGAATACCGCAAAGCACGCAAGCTCAAACGCTGGGGCAATATGTCCCGCACATTCACCCGCATAGGCAAGGAAATCACAATCGCGGCCAAGGCCGGCGGTCCTGATCCTTCCACCAACCCCCGTCTGCGCGCGCTCATGCAGAACGCCAAGGCAGCCAATATGCCTAAGGACACAGTGGAACGCGCAATCAAGAAAGCCACCGACAAGGATGCCGGCGACTACAAGGAAATCGTCTATGAAGGATACGGTCCCTTCGGTATCGCCATCGTAGTGGAGGCCGCTACCGACAACAACACCCGCACCGTGGCCAATGTACGTTCCTACTTCACAAAACACGGCGGAACACTCGGCACCCAGGGCTCACTCTCGTTCATGTTTGACCACAAGAGTGTTTTCAAAATCAAACCCAAGGAAGGTGTGTCTCTCGAAGACCTCGAACTCGAGCTTATCGACTATGGTGTTGACGAACTGGAAGATATCGTCGACGAGGAGTCGGGCGACGAGCAGGTGGTGCTCTACGGAGCTTTCGAGGAGTACTCAAACATCCAGAAGTATCTCGAGGACAACGGATTCGAAATTATTTCATCGGAGTTTGAGCGCATCCCCCACGACCTCAAGGAGGTGACAGCCGAACAGCGCGTCACCCTCGAAAAACTTCTCGAGAAGTTTGAGGACGACGAGGACGTGCAGAACGTATTCCACAACATGAAGGAAGAGGACTGATTTCCTCCACATTCAGAACAATAAAAAATCTACGGTCTTCCGGAAACCGGGAGGCCGTAGATTTTTTATGTATACACAGAAGATATCGGCTGTCAGGGGCGTGTCTGTCCGCGACCTGTCAGGAGATAGCGTGTAGTGGTGATTTCGCGAAGCCCCATAGGCCCGCGCGGCCCGAGTTTCTGAGTGGAAATACCTATCTCGGCACCAAGGCCAAACTGTGCACCGTCTGTAAAACTTGTGGGCGCGTTTACATAGACACAGGCAGCGTCGACAAGACGGCAGAAGAGATCGGCGGCACGTGCATCCTCGGTGATTATGCACTCGCTGTGGCCCGAACCATGGAGCGAGATATGCTCGATAGCCTCACCTACCCCAGAGACGGTGCGGATTCCCATGCGGTAGTCCATCCACTCGGTGTCCCAGTCAGTCGCCGCATCGGCGTGATGCAACAACTCTGCCGGATAGCATCCGGCAAGAACTTCGAACGAGGCACCGTCGGCATGGATATCCACATTTTTTCCGGCAAGCGGAGCCACAAGGGTGGGAAGGTCGGCCAGACGAGAGGCATCGACGAGGAGCGTGTCGAGCGCGTTGCACACACTCACGCGCCTTGTCTTGGCATTCTCTATGATGGCCGTGCCTATGGCCAGGTCGCCGGCGGCGTCGAAGTAGGCGCTCACCACACCGGCTCCGGTCTCTATGACCGGCACACGTGCGTTATCGCGCACAAAATCAATCAGTTTTCGTCCTCCTCTGGGTATGCAAAGGTCCACATACCCCACCGCACCAAGCAGAGCGGCTGTAGCCTCGTGGGTCGACGGAAGCAGACAGGCCACATCGGGAGCTATCCCATGGCGACGTAGGGCCTCGTGAATGAGCGCAATGGCTGCATCGTTGGAAAACTCTGCATCACGTCCACCCTTGAGTATGCAGGCGTTTCCACTCTTGAAGCAGAGCGAGAAAACATCAAACGTGACATTAGGCCTTGCCTCATATATAACGCCGATTACACCGTAGGGTACACGTATACGCCTCAGCAATATTCCATTGGGTAGTGTCCGACGCTCCACCTCCTCATCGAGCGGGCACTCCAGGGCTGCTACATTGCGCATATCGCCGGCTATCGAGGCTATACGGTCTGGCGTGAGACGCAGACGGTCGTAGAGAGGGTTGGAGAAATCCATCCGCTCGAGGTCGTGGGCATTGGCCGCGAGAAGCGACTCGCTATCGCTCTCAAGAAGCGAGGCAAGGGTGACAAGCACGGCCGAACGCTCGGCATCGCTCAGCGATAGCAGGGAGCGTGACGCGCTCTTCACACGTGAAAATATATCATTGAACTGCATAGTTGAGAAGTTGTTTAATGACGACCTCAGAAGTCAATTAATTCTGTTTTATTCGATATACAGGTAGTCGTAGTGTATGACGGGGCGCGAACCACGACAGCCTATGAGGGCGGAAGTCTCGGCCGAGGATAGCGAGGCACGTCCCACACCGATGCATTCGTCTTCCGGCCCAAGGACGGTGACAATATCCCCTTCCTCCCATTCACCGGTGGTGGCTGTGACTCCCACCGGGAGCAGGCTCACGGCACGGTCGCTACGAAGTGCCTCGGCTGCACGGGCGTTTACCGTCACGGTTCCTTTGGCAAACGAAGCGGAATGGGCTATCCATCTTTTCACGGTGCTGAGAGGCTCGGGACTTGGCTCGAAAACGGTGTGTGGCACACTCTCGGGATGCTCCACAAGGTCAACCAGCACTCCCGGACGGTCTCCGCGGGCTATGATGACCGCGACACCCTCGTCGCTCACCTTGCCGGCTATGCCACATTTTGTGCCCATGCCTCCGCGTCCGAATCCGCTCTTCGAGGCCACAACGTTACCACTCACATCCTCGCCGGGAGCCACCCGCTCTATGAGGCGGGAAGACGGGTCGGAAGGAGAGCCTGTGAATATGCCGTCGACATTCGAGAGGATTATGAGGGTGTCGGCGTCAACCATCGTGGCAATCAGACCCGAGAGTTCATCGTTGTCGGTGAACATAAGCTCGGTCAGACTCGCCGTGTCGTTCTCGTTGACTATGGGGACTACACCATTCTCGATCATTGTCATCATGCAGGCCCGCTGATTGAGATATGAAGTGCGCGATGCAAAGTTCTCCTTCTGCGTGAGCACCTGGCCTATCACTATGCCATATTCTGCAAAGAGGCTGTTGTAGAGGTTTATGAGGCGTATCTGTCCTATGGAGCTGTAGAGCTGGCGCGCCGCAACACTGTCGAGGCGGACAGAGGGGCGTATTGCCCCACGCCCACAGGCCACAGCACCACTTGACACGAGTACAATCTCATGACCCATATCGCGCAATGCAGCCACCTGGTCGACTATCGAGGACATATTTGTGACATTGGGCTTCCCGTCCTTGCGGGTGAGCACATTGCTTCCTATTTTTACTACGATTCTGCTCATTTCACTCCGGCCTTGAGTCCACGTATCACTGCCGATGTGAATCCGGCGTGTTCCATCTCGTTGAGTCCACGTATGGTGAGTCCGCCCGGGGTTGTCACTTTGTCGATTTCACTCTCGGGGTGTGCGCCTTCACGGCTTAGGAGAGCGGCGGCACCTTTGACAGTCTGCACCACAATCTCTCGGGCAGCCTCGGCGCGGAAGCCAAGTTCGATACCACCCTCCATGGAGGCACGGATGTAGCGCATAGCATACGCTATGCCACACGAGGCCAGAGTAGTCGCTGCCGGAAGAAGCCTCTCTTCCACCTGCATCACATCGCCGAGACGACCGAAGAGGGCTGTGACCGCCGGTGTGTCACTCTCTCTCACAGGCACTATGAATGTCATAGACTCGCCCACTTCGGCGGCAGTGTTGGGAATGACTATGTAGACCCCGGCAGAAACCATATCGGCTATGGTTTCTCCAGCCACTCCGGCTGCAACCGAAACAATAGTCTGACGGGAAGGGTCAAGGCTATCCTTTATCTGTTCGAGGACACCAGCCACCAACCAGGGCTTCACGGCAATAATCACAATGTCGCCCCTCGAGGCCGCCTCGATATTATCGGATGTAGTGAAAGCACCCGCGTCGGCAAAACAACGGAGTTTTCCGGCTGACGGGTTGGAGACTGTGAGATCGGCCGGACTGAAACCCGAGGCAAGCAGACCACGGCCGACAGCTCCACCCATCGCACCTGCACCTATTATAGAAACACGCATTTTTGTTGATATTATATCTACCTTAATTATATATTATTGCAAATATACCCTCTTCTTAGAAAAATTGCAAACCTTTCATGTATAAAAAACAGTTATTATCTCTCATGTGTTATACAAAATAGAAGCAACCAACACCATGGGCCATCTGTTCAGACATATTCCACACATCGTTCTCGCCGGATGTATTCCGGCGTGTCTGACCATGTATTCGTGTGTCTACCAGTATCCCGACGAAAGCTGTGGCCTGGTACCGGAGGCCGATGGTGTGAAGGTAAACTTCGACTGGGTAAACAACCCTATGCCGGAACCGCCCGGAATGAGTGTCTATTTCTACCCGACCGATGGCGGAGACTTCTACAGTTACAATCTCGACAGGAGCGGACTCGCTGTGAACCTGCCTGACGGATGGTATGACGCTGTATCATTCAACTACGATTCAGAGAACGTAATCGTCATATCCGATGCCTCATATTCCACAATAGCGTTCACCACACGCCCGGCCAAGATAACCGACGGCCTTCGCCAGGATTATTCCGGAGTGAGGCCCCCCGAAAGCCGCGAAGAAGTGGAAGGACAGACGGTGATGAACCAGCCACAATATTCATGGTGTGCCACTGCCACCGACCGACATCTCACACGCGGCGACTCTATCACCCTCACTCCACATAACATAGTGTCGCGCTACCGCATCGTTGTCAACGACATCACAAATCTTCACTCTGTGTCCAGGATGTCGCTATCGCTCTCGGGTCTTGCCGGACAGTATCATGCCTCAAGCGGAATCGCCCCTGACGAAGTACCGGTGATACTGCCGGGGTCCGTCTCCCCCGAGAGTGAAAACTCCATCTCGGGTGTTATGCTGACTTTCGGACGCGCACCATCTGTCGCCAACAACACGCTTAGGCTGTATCTATGGCTCACCGACGGCGAAAAGAAGGTATATGAATGGGATGTGGCCGAACAGATTGTATCGGCTCCCAACCAGAGACAACTCACAATAACCGTCGGAGGAATCACCCTGCCCGACCTCACTCCGGTCCAGCCCCCTGAAGGTGAAGAGGGAATGAAAGTAGACGTGGACAACTGGGAAGTGATAGACATAGAACTTTCCACATGAATCGGTTGTTAATACAAAATAAAAATCATAAACATCACAATGGTATGAAACTGTCTAACACTCTCCTCGTAATGGCTGCAGCAACGGCCATCGCTTCATGCTCGAACGACAAAAGCGAAAATCCGCCGGTTCCCTCGGACGAAGCCATAGCATTCAATGCCTCCGCTCCGCTGGCACCGCGATCTGTCATAACAACCGGAAATCTCACCGATTTCAGGGTGACCGCCTTCGTTGACGGCAAGGAATATATGAACAATGTGCTCGTCACCAAGCACGGTGGTTCATGGACCTATACACCCACCATGTACTGGCCGGCTGACAAAGAGGTAAACTTCTTCAGCTACGCGCCCGGCTCCGGCTCGGGAAACGCAGCCCACTCGGATGGCAAAACCGATTTGACAGGATTTGTCAATGATGGCAACACCGACCTTCTCTATGGAGTAAATATGCACGAATCGGGCGAAAAGACCAATATGGTGACAATTAACTTCCGACACGCCCTATCCCAGATACGTTTTGCTTTCACCCGAAAGACAGAAAATCCTCCAATACGAGTGGATGTAATGAAGGTTGACCTCGTCAACATCCTCTCTCAAGGCGACTTCAATTTCCCGCATGAGACAACATCACAGGGTAATAAGGTTGTCGGAGAGTGGTCCAACCAGTCGGTAATGACCAATCCTGTGATTTACTCCGGCCCTGCTGTCACCCTTACGGACGATCCTAAACAGCTCTTATCTTCATCCTATATCTTCGCCGTGCCACAGACTCTCCAACCAAGCGAGATAAGCGGCACAGGACGCAAGGGTTCGTTCGTGAGAGCACTCTGTGCAATATATCACGAGGAAAGCGGTCTCAAATTATGGCCTACAAACTCAACGCCAGACCGTGACGAAGCCACCGGATACGGTTATCTCTACTTCCCGCTTGACGCATCAGGCTCGGACGGCGCAATCAAAACGTGGGATGAAGGAAAAGCCTACCGCTACAATATCAGCATCGGTGTGCCCAAGACATCATCGGCCATACAGTTTGACGTGACTGTCGACCAGTATGAAAACTTCGCCAACCCGGATCTCGAAAACTAAACATACTCTTACTTCTGTGTATACCGCCCGTCACGACATAACGGCTATACTCATTTTCGCAATGGTGCTTCCTCTGGGAAGCACCTCTTGCTCTGACAAGGATGAGCCCGCGCCTCCGGTCAAAGGAGAGAGATTCATTGCTTTCACCAATCCGGAGACACGCGAGGCTGTCACGACCCAAAGCATACGTGAATTTGAAGTGTGGGCCTTCACAGATCCCTACAACAAGAAGATAATGTCGGGGATAGACGTGAGACGCACGGGGCTGAACAGCTGGAGCTACTCACCGGTCACCCAGTGGCCCGACGGAGAGGTGGACTTCTACGCCGTATCTCCAGTGGGGATGAATGTAGATATCAACCTCCCCTACTCCCATTCGTTACAGTTCCCGGCCGGCGACGGGACTACCGACCTGCTCGTATCGGTGAAGATGAATGCCAGGCAGAGCGACGGACACATACGCCTTAACTTCTGCCACACTCTCGCCCGTGTCACCACCGAAATCTCAACGCCGCTGACCGATACCGAAGTGAGAGTAAAAAGAATATCCGTGGTAGATGTCGGTACCGACGGCCGATACAATATCCCGCTAAGCACTACCGTGAAGGACGATCCGTCCGACGAAGTTACAGCTGCATGGGAAATATGGAATATGTCAGGAAGCAGGTTTAATCTGTTTTTCGACGAAAGTTCCCATCTGACTGTCAGCTCCGAGCCCTATTGGCCGGAAGGGAAAGCGGAATTCTTTCTTCCTGTGCGGTTCAATCCTCTCGGAACCGATGGCGGATATGTCAACGGCTCGGCCATAGAGGTAGCCTACCAGCTCTACGACAAAGCCACCGGCACGCAGCTGTGGCCCAAAGGCACCACCCACCCGTTCATGCTTGCCAAGGATCTTCCCGGATGGGGCGCGGTGTATTTCTCGCTGCTTGACAAGACCCCCGACGGACGCTGGTATGCCGGGCGTGAATATCACTACAAAATCAGCATAAACGGCGAGGCTACACCCCCGGGGGCGCGCTCCATTGACGAAAACTTTGTCACAGTCACCACTTCGACCTACTGACAGGTTTCAACTTTGCAGTTTTTTCGCTAATTTTGCGGGCGTTATGAAAGGACTTTACAATCTTCTGGCCATCGCCCTATTTCTCACCCTCGCAGCCTGTGGCGGCTCTGACGAGTGTGTGGTGAAATGTGACATAGAGGGACTTGGCAACAAGAGAATCGAAGTGATGTATGCCGACAGGGGTGTGAAACGACTGTCGTTCCACCCGGTTGACGGAAAGGTGGAGATGAGAATGAGTCTGCCACGCCCGACAATGCTCGAAGCATTCACACTCGACAACACACCGCTTTTCTGCATCATAGCACGCGACGGCGAGGAAATATCGGTGAAGATGAAACTTGGCGAACCGGCTTCACTAAAGGTCGAGGGTAACGAGCCGTCGGCTGCCTATGCAGCAATCGTGTCGGCCAACGACTCTATCCTGCGCCACGGCACCGAAGCCGAGGTGAACGCTCTGGTGGCACGCGAAATAAAAGCGGCACCGGGGTCGATGGCTTCGACCATGCTGCTCATAAACCACTTCCGCACTCCCGGTCACGAACTCAGCGCCGACTCGCTGCTCAACACCATTCTCCCCGAAGCCCGTCCGGTGTGGCTTTCGGGAAGCTATGCGTCGCTGCTCGGGACACAGATTGCCGCCTCGGTGAAAAATGAAATTCCAAACATATCCATACACACCGGCAATGACACCACAGTGCGCTTCAATTCGGCTATGCAGAGCTATGGGCTTCTCGTGTTCTCCGACACACGAAAACCCGACTCCATTGTTGACAGGCTAAAGTCGCTGCGCAAAGATATGCCACTGCGCCGGCTGGCTATTGTTGACATCTCTCTGGCACGCGACTCAGCACGATGGAAAGAGACCGTTGCAACAGACAGTGCCATATGGCAACAGGCCTGGGCACCCGGAGGAGCAGGCGCACACCAGATCAGAACCCTATCTATTCCGACTGTGCCGTTCTACATAGTATCAGATAGTTCCGGGCACTACGTATACAGAGGAAGATCTCTGTACACAGCCGACACCCTTCTTCGCTCACGCCTGGCCACAAGTGTAAAGCCATCCAAAGATGACGACTCTGACCCCCCGGCCGATACCATAAAAAAGGCCGAACCGGAACCAGTGGCAAAACCCAAAGAGATTCCCCCGGTACAAGAGCACAATCCCCACAAAAAAACAATCGTAAAAGCATCGACACATCTAAAATAAGAGAATCATAAAGCATCGCGGCCATGCATGAAATCCATGCGTGGCCGCGATGCTTTATATCAGAAATATACGTGTGGTGTCTTATTGAATACGTATCTCCGGGATGCCTGTCGCGCCGGAAAGGATGAACTGTGCATGACCGTTGAAAGCAGGTATCGTAAACAAATCGGGAGCCGTGCCTGGAAGAGGACGCTCCACTCCGCGGAACGCGGGATCGCCATTTCCAGCCCCCAGAAGCGCCACCCCTTCGGGAAGTGAGATGGTGAGAGAATCGCAGGCGGTGGGTACAAACCGACCCTTCTTATCCACCAGACTCACATTGACAATGCTTACACCATCCTGCTCATGAGCCACTTCGGCCTTGACATCGACAGCACGGCCGGCGGTCTCGATTTTCGAAACAGCCACCTTGCGTCCGTCGCGATACCCGTTGGCCACCACCTTGCCGGGACGGTAGACAGCATCCCACCCAAGATAGTCGCCGGGAGTCATCTTTTTCCTCCCGAGATTCTTTCCGTTGACCACCAGTTCCACTTCGTCCACATTGCCGTAGACCCATACCGGGATTGTCTCTCCCTCGTGGCCCTCGAGATTCCAGTGGGGCAGGATGTGTACCATCGGCTCGTCTACCCATTGCGACTTGATGTAGTAAGCCTCGTCCTTGGGGAAGCCGGCATAGTCGAGCAGGCCGAACTGACTTCCTGTGGCAGGATATTTGAGAGGATTGGGCTCTCCGCGATAGTCGAAACCGGTCCAGTAGCAGAGTCCGAGGAGCCATGGACGGTCGCGATAGAATTTCCAACCACGCGCTATGCGGTTGTAGACCGAATCGCGCTCAAGCTCAGGCACACGGTTCATAGACGCCATCCGCCCGTTCTCCCTGTCGTCGAAGTAGACCCCTCTTGTGCCACATCCCGTGGTTTCTTCCGATCCAAACGCGATGCGCTCCGGGTATTCTGTCCGGTATTTCTCCACAGGATTCTGCATGATGTAGTTGTATCCGGCCACATCGGGGCTTATCACAGTGGTGGGACCTCCGCTGGTTGCCGCAGCCATCGGGCGCGTCGGGTCGAGACCGTTGACAACATCGCGCAGCTGTGACACAATCTCGGTGCCACGTTTGTCCCATTCCACACCCCACTCTTCGTTTCCCGCACTCCACATAATCACCGACGGATGATTGAAATCGCGGTCGATCATCTTCTTGAACTGCCCTACATGGTAGTCATTGACACCAAGCAGACGGTTCTCCTCGACCACGAGCAATCCAAGAGAGTCGCAGGCGGCAAGCATCTCGGGAGTAGCCGGATTGTGGGAGGTGCGGATGGTGTTGACACCATATTTCTTCAACTCCTTCAGACGATATACGTTGACCGCGTCGGGAATACCGGCACCCACACCTGCATGATCCTGGTGCTGGTTTACACCATAGAGCCTCACCGGCTCACCATTGATGGCAAGACCCTTGTCGGCATCGAATGAAAGAGTGCGGAAACCGGTACGCACCGTGGTGACATCCTTTCCGGAAGGCTCGTCGACGGTGACCCTCACATCATAGAGCGATGGCGATGAGGGCGACCACAGACGCAACGCCTCAGGCCGAAGCGAAACACTCCACTCTGCCTCGCCCATTGGCGCGATAGAGGATGGTATCGATATGGCTGTCGACGAGTTGCCTCCCACGGGATTTCCGTCGGTGTCAATCAGCTCCACCCTCACTATAACTCCCTGGTCGCGCAGGCGGTGAGATGCATTGACCACCGTGCCACTTACATTCACCGTGGGAAGCGGCCCACCCCACTCGGTGTCGGTCACACCGTAACTTACTTTCAGTGTCGAAGGCTTGACATGAATAGGAGGTGCTGTCTCAAGCCAGGCATGGCGATATATACCCCCTCCTTCGTAGAACCATCCCTCTTCGAGCGTAGCATCGGAACGGACGGTGATAATATTATCGTCCCCATCACTGAGATAGGGAGTGATATCGTAACGCTGCTCGGCATATCCGCTCGGCTCTCCACCGAGATAGAAACCGTTGACCCACACCCGGCTGTCGCGGAATATACCGTCAAAAACAAGATAGACCCGTTCTGACTCATCGGATCGGTCGATACTGAACTTCCTGCGATACCATCCCACAGAGGTGGAGGGGTACATATAGCCCACTTGCTTATAGCCGTGGCTGTGACTGGCCTTGCTGTCGAAAGGAAGATCGACAACAAAATCGAAAGGCAAGTCGACTCTCACCCAGGCCGAGTCGTTGAACTGCCGGCTGTAGGGACCGGTGTTGTGTACGGAATTAGCCTTAGTGAGATAGTTGAAATACTCTGTGCCACAGTCGAAATCGCGTGCCGGATCGGTGTGGCCAAACGAGAAGGCCCAGCCTTTGTCAATGCTACGGCGCTCAACCGCACTGACAGAAGCCGAAGATATGACCGAGGCAATTATTCCGGCCAGAGCAAAAAATCTGAGACGAGAGGAACAATTCATTCAAACGATGAGATATAAGAGGTTTGTATTGGCAATCCGGATAGAATACTTATCAGTTGTCATCGTAGGTGACCGGAAGCACCCTTGATATGGAGTGGTCGAGCGATATGAGTGTCTCCGTACCCACCACTCCCGGTATGACCTGGAGCTTGTGGTTGAGCAGCTCCATTAGGTGTTCGTTGTCACGAGCGAAAAGTTTGACGAGCATAGTGTAGGGCCCTGTGGTGAAGTGACATTCCACCACCTCCGGGATTTTTTCAAGCTCAGGCACAACCTCGCGGTACATGGCACCGCGCTCGAGATTGACACCGATATAGGTGCAGGTGCGGTAGCCGAGCACTTTAGGATCCACATTGTAGCCCGATCCCGTGATTACATTCAAATCTATCATTCGCTGGATGCGCTGGTGGATAGCAGCTCGTGATACGCCACATTCCTGCGCAACGTCCTTGGAAGCGATGCGAGCATTGCGCATCACTATCTCAAGTATTTTTCGGTCAAGATTGTCTATTTTCTCCATGACTGCTCGATGGATATCCGTTTTATATAATTTCGGTTGCCTTCTTTTTAATTCTGTGGCAAATATACAGAATTTTCAGCAATTTTAAAACTTTTTGCCATATAATAGCATAATTTTGATTAAAAAAGAACATGATAATATCGTTTTTTCCTCCACCCGATCAGCACACCGACGACTCATAGCACGATGTCTCACCTACTTCAAGCCGAGTTTTACCGAAATTTATGCCACTGCCACACACCCCGTTCCACTATTAAAACTTCTAAATAATTAGGTTATTAGGATTATTTTCGCTAATTTTGCAATCCGCAATGCCGTATACCGCCGGAAGCCATAAAAAAGCGCCGGAGGTTTTGCGAAAACCTAACCTTTTTTAATCAAGCAAGCAAACAGGCGTAAGCCTAATCCACTAATCCCAAGACATCCATCAAAATTCTATGTGTGGAATTGTAGGTTATCTCGGCTCCAACGGAGCCTATGAAATATTAATCCAAGGACTCAAACGCCTTGAGTACCGCGGTTATGACAGTGCCGGAGTAGCCCTCGTCAACGCCGATGGGTGCCTCAATGTGCATAAATCGCAAGGAAAAGTATCGAATCTCGAACAGACTGCGGCTGCCGGTGACACCACCGGCCACACAGGCATAGCCCACACCCGCTGGGCCACCCATGGCGAACCCAACGATATCAACGCCCATCCCCATGTGTCGCAAAGCGGCGACATAGCTCTCGTACACAACGGAACCATCGAGAACTACGCCGTGCTCAAAAAGCTGCTCTCCGACCACGGATTCACATTCAAGAGCGAGACCGACACGGAAGTGCTCGTGCAGCTCATTGAATACATAAAGCTCACAAGCAACTGCACACTTGCCGAAGCGGTGCGCGAAGCACTCCTCCAGGTCGAAGGCGCCTATGCCATAGCCGTGGTGGAACGCAACGACCCCGACACCCTCGTCGTGGCCCGCAAGAGCTCCCCGCTCGTGATAGGCGTAGGCGACGGCGAGACATTCATAGCGTCTGACGCCACCCCGATTATCGGCTACACTGACAAGGTAATCTATCTCGAAAACGACGAGATGGCAATCATCAAACGCGGCGAGCCACTGAGCATCGTATCGGTCAACTCCAACCAGCCCTCCAAGATTGATGTGCAGAAACTCCGCCTCTCCCTGGCCCAGCTCGAAAAGGGAGGCTACGACACATTCATGCTCAAGGAGATATTCGAGCAGCCGAACACCCTGCGCGACTGCCTGCGCGGACGCATCACAAGCGACAACCGCCGGGTAGTGCTCTCGGGAGTGGAGCTAAACAAGGAGAAATTCCTCGAAGCCGAGCGCATCACACTCGTGGCCTGCGGCACATCGTGGCACGCAGCATTGATAGGCAAACGACTGATACAAGACTTCTGCCAGATACCCGTAGAGGTTGAATATGCATCGGAGTTCCGCTATGGCAACCCCGTGCTCGGCCCCAAGGACATAGTGATATCGATTTCCCAGTCAGGAGAGACCGCCGACACCCTTGCCGCAATAGAAATAGCCAAAGAGAAGGGCGCCTTCGTCTACGGCGTGTGCAACGTTGTCGGAGCATCAATTCCCCGCGCCACCGACTCGGGCACCTATATACACGTAGGCCCCGAAATCGGCGTAGCGTCCACCAAAGCCTTCACCGGCCAGGTGACAGTGCTCACACTGTTCGCTCTCGCCGTCGGACAGCTTCGCGGCACAGTATCTCCCGAGCAGATAGAGGAAATAGCCACCGCCCTCAAAGCCATCCCGGCAACAATAGAGGAAACCCTCAAGGTCGACGCCGAAGTACAGAAGCTCTCGCGCATATTCACCTATGCCCACAACTTCCTCTACCTCGGACGAGGCTACAACTACCCCACCGCCCTCGAAGGCGCGCTAAAGCTCAAGGAAATATCCTACATACACGCCGAAGGCTATCCTGCAGCCGAAATGAAGCACGGACCCATCGCGCTCATCGACCACGAGATGCCCAGCGTAATCATAGCCCCGAGCGACTCGCTCTACGACAAGATTATCTCCAACGTACAGCAAGTCAAGAGCCGTGGCGGCGCAGTGGTGGCCATCGTATCCAAGGGCAACACCGCAATGAACGACATTGCCGACTTCTGCATCGAGATACCCGAAGTACCCGAATGCCTCACCCCGCTCGTGGCCTCCATTCCGCTACAGCTCCTCGCCTATTACATCGCAGTCAACAAAGGCAAGGATGTCGACCAGCCACGCAACCTGGCCAAGTCTGTGACGGTAGAATAGCGCCACTGCACTACACGCACGTACATATTATAATTATAAACACGTACATATTATAAAGGTTATAAAGGGGAGTTCAAATCCCCGACCCAAGATACCGCCGGGTCATCCCCACGCCGACATCGTCCACCGACGAGGCAACAACGGATGACCCGGCCTGTTTTTTTGAGCCAAAAACAGCAAAAACGGGCTAAAAACAATAAAAACATCATTTTTGTTGAAAATTTTTCCCGAAAAATTTGCATGATTAAAAAATAGTGCGTAATTTTGCATCGCTTTTGAGAGGAAAGCCTCACACAAAGCAAGAGCACAATAAACTTAATGCCTCTTTAGCTCAGTTGGCCAGAGCACGTGATTTGTAATCTCGGGGTCGTTGGTTCGAATCCGACAAGAGGCTCAACTAAACTAACATTAAGGGCGAATACCAGAGTGGCCAAATGGGGCAGACTGTAAATCTGCTGGTTTTTACCTTCGGTGGTTCGAATCCATCTTCGCCCACACCACACTTCATCAATGCGGAAGTAGCTCAGTTGATAGAGCATCAGCCTTCCAAGCTGAGGGTCGCG
>CAJUGS010000023.1 GCA_910586305.1 uncultured Duncaniella sp. | reverse complement strand
CTCTTAACAATTGTTATGAAACACCCTCTAAGTCAAATCATAACACCCCACACCCCGCCAAGGTTTCCGCTCACCTCTTGCGCCGGAAAAACTCACGCATCAGCGCCCCGCACTCCTCGCCCAGCACACCCTCCGTCACCGTAGCACGCGGATGAAACGGACTCCTCCCCCCCAGAAACGACCGATAGCCACGCTTGGCATCCGCCGCCCCGAACACCACCCTCGACACCTGCGCCCACCCGATGGCACCCGCACACATCAGGCAAGGCTCCACAGTCACATACAGCGTACACCCCTGCAGATACTTCCCCCCCAGCGCCGAAGCAGCAGCCGTCAGAGCCTGCATCTCCGCATGGGCCGACACATCGCCAAGAGCCTCAGTCAGATTATGGCCACGCCCCGCCACCATCCCGCGCGGAGTCACCACCACCGCCCCGATAGGCACCTCGTCGGCCTCCAGAGCCGCCATAGCCTCGTCAAGAGCCATACGCATATACTTCTCATCCATATTCATATTCATACTCATATCCATATCAACAATCATGAAATCCTCGACCAATCCTTCAGACGCGACGACAGCAGCCCAAGCTGCCTCACCAGCAGAGCATTCTCCGGAGCCGACAGCAGAGGATCGGCATCAAGCACCTCACAGGCCGTATCGCGCGCCAGCTGCACAATCTGCCCGTCAGTAGCCAGATTGGCTATACGCAGATCAAACGGCACACCGCTCTGCATCGTACCCTCGATATCACCAGGACCCCTCATCTGCATATCCGCCTCAGCAATCTCAAAGCCATCCGTCGTAGCCGTCATCAGCTCCAGACGCCGCCGAGTGTCACCGGCAATCTTCCGCTTCGTCATCAGAATACAATAACTCTGCTCACCGCCGCGCCCCACCCTGCCACGCAGCTGGTGAAGCTGAGACAGACCGAAACGCTCCGAATTCTCAATAACCATCGTCGTAGCGTTAGGCACATTCACACCCACCTCGATAACAGTCGTACTCACCAATATATCAGCCTCGTGCGACGCAAAAAGCTGCATCTGGTAATCCTTCTCCTCCGGACGCATCTTGCCATGCAGATAAGCCACCCTGTAATCGCGGAAAGCATCACACACACTCTCATACCCCTCCTCGAGCGACCGCAGGTCAAGCTTCTCATTCTCCTTGATGAGAGGATACACGATATACACCTGCCGCCCCTTCCGCAACTGCCTGCCTATACCCTGGTAAGTGGCAAAACGCTCCTCGTCATAGCGCAGCAGCGTCTTCACCGGCTTACGACCCGGCGGAAGCTCGTCGATCACACTCACATCAAGATCACCATAGACAGTCATAGCCAGAGTGCGCGGAATCGGAGTAGCCGTCATCACAAGCACATGGGGAGGCACACTGCTCTTAGTCCACAGCCTCGCCCTCTGCGCCACACCGAAACGATGCTGCTCGTCAATCACGACAAACCCCAGATTGTGGAAACGCACATCATCCTCGATCACCGCATGAGTCCCTATGAGAATATGCAGCGACCCATCCTCAAGCTGAGAATGAATCTCAGCCCTCGCCTTCCTGCGCGTCGACCCCGTCAGCAACCTCACATTCACACCCATCGGAGCCACAAGCGACGAAATAGTCTCATAATGCTGCGTGGCAAGAATCTCAGTCGGAGCCATCAGACACGCCTGCGCCCCATTGTCCAGAGCAATCAGCATCGTCAGCAGCGCCACAAGAGTCTTCCCGCTGCCAACATCACCCTGAAGCAGACGGTTCATCTGCCTCCCCGACCCCATATCGGCACGTATCTCCCTCACCACCCTCTTCTGGGCACCCGTCAGAGGAAACGGCAGAAAATCAGAATAGAACGTATTGAAAAAACGCCCTATCCTCGCAAACAGAAAACCCTCCGAACAGCTCGACCGACGACGCGCATACCGCTGGATATCAAGCTGAAGATAAAACAGCTCCTCAAACTTCAGCCTCAGCCTCGCACGCTCGAGAGCGCCCGTCGACACCGGAGCATGGATATTCACAAGCGCCTCGTGCAAACCCATCAGCCCGTGACGCCCCACGACATGAGGAGGAAGAGTCTCCGAAACACACCCCGCACTCCCCAGAATCATAGCCGCCGCAGCCGAAAACGTCTTCGACGAAAAACCACGGTTGCGAAGCTGCTCCGTCAGAGGATACACCCCGCGGAAACCCTCCTGCACACCGGGAGCACCAGGCACATCAACCTCCGGATGCACCATACTCCACCGCCCGTTGAACACCGACGGCTTCCCGAAAACAACATACTCCGTCGACGTATGGTAATGCTCACGCAAAAACTTGATACGCTGGAACCACACCACCTCCATCACACCAGACCCGTCCGAAAACAGACCCACAAGCCTCGTCTTGGCCCCCTCACCCTGCACACTGAAAGACACAAACCGGCCCCTCACCTGCACCGAAGGCATATCCTCACCCTCGAAATCAGCAATACGCCTGACAGTCGTGCGGTCAACATAATGAGTCGGAAAATGATACAGAAGATCATAATACGTCCTGATCCCCAGATTCTTCTCCAGAAGCTCGGCCCTCTTCGGACCCATACCCCGCAGAAACTTTATATCCGTACCCCTAAGCCTGTCCACAACCCTCAGCCGACAAATACATTTCAACAATCGCGATATCACCCGGATTAGTCACCTTGATATTCCGCGGATCACCATCCACAAGCCTCAGGTCACAATACCCCGCAGCCTCCATCACCGAAGCATCATCCGTAAACGTCTCCAGAAGCTCACCCTCATTGGCACGCAGAAGCCTCACACCGTCAAAAACCTGGGGAGTCTGCACAGCCCGCAGACGCGAACGGTCCACCGACCGCGACGACCCGTCAGCCTCCACAACACGCAGAGAATCAGTCACAGCCACAGCCGGAATCACACCCGAACACCCCTCAAGCCCCTCAAGAAGACGGCCGAACATCACACCGTCCACCATCGGACGCGCACCATCATGTACAGCAATCCACCCCACAGTCAAAGGATCCACAAGCCTCAGAGCATTGCGCACACTCTCCGCACGCGAAGCCCCCCCATCGACCACCGTCACACGAACACCCTCAAAACCCAAGTCAGCACACACATCGCGCCAATAACCCATCATACCCCCGCTCAGCACAAGAAGCACCTCAGCCTCCGGAGCACAACCATGCACACGCTCAAGAGTAGTCATCAGCAACGGACGCCCGCAAAGACCGCAGAACTGCTTCGGAAGATCACCACCATAACGCGAACCGCTGCCCGCGGCCACAACCACAATATAATTCTTCTTTTCCTGTTTCATGCATCAAGACGATTTTCACAAAATTAGTCATAATTCATGAAAAAGACAAAAAAACGCCACCCCACACCACCCATTACAAAGACCACATCTTCCATTTCTCACCGATTTTTACTAATTTTGCGCAAAATTGCAAACACTCGAAAACAATGGAAGAATTAGCCACAAAATACGACCCTCGCGCAGTCGAGGACAAATGGTATGACTACTGGATGGCCCACCGCCTGTTCCACTCCGAGCCCGACGCCCGCGAGCCCTACACAATCGTAATCCCGCCGCCAAACGTCACCGGAATACTCCACATGGGCCATATGCTCAACAACACAATCCAGGACAT
This sequence comes from uncultured Duncaniella sp., assembly GCA_910586305.1. Classification (GTDB taxonomy): domain Bacteria; phylum Bacteroidota; class Bacteroidia; order Bacteroidales; family Muribaculaceae; genus Duncaniella. Next base: position 46,196 of record CAJUGS010000023.1, on the reverse strand, counting down.
CCTCGTCCGCAGGGCAAGACTCATGGGCAAAAACGCCCTCTGGGTACCCGGAACCGACCACGCGGCAATCGCAACCGAAGCAAAAGTAGTCAACAAACTCGCAAAAGAAGGAATACGCAAAAGCGACCTCACACGCGAAGAATTCCTCCGCCACGCATGGGAATGGAAAGAAACCCACGGCGGAATAATCCTCGATCAGCTCAAAAAACTCGGCGCATCATGCGACTGGGAGCGCACAGCATTCACAATGGACGACATACGCTCACGCAGCGTAATCAAAGTATTCGTCGACCTCTACCGCAAAGGACTCATATACCGGGGAAAACGAATGGTCAACTGGGACCCCAAAGCAAAAACCGCACTCTCCGACATCGAAGTCGTATACAAAGAAGAACACTCCAAACTCTACTACCTCCGCTACAAAGTAGTCGGTGAAGACACCTACGCCATCGTAGCCACAACACGCCCCGAGACAATCATGGGCGACACCGCGATGTGCATCAACCCCGAAGACCCCAAAAACCAGCACCTCCGCGGAAAAAAAGTCATCGTCCCACTCGTCGGACGCGAAATCCCCGTCATCGAAGACACCTACGTCGACATAAACTTCGGCACCGGATGCCTCAAAGTCACACCCGCCCACGACATGAACGACAATATGCTCGGCGAAAAACACGGACTTGAGACAATCGACATCTTCAACGACGACGCAACAATAAGCCCCGCAGCCGGAATGTACGTCGGCATGGACCGATTCGAATGCCGCACCCGCATCGCCGAAGACCTCATGAACGCCGGGTTCATCGAAAAAATCGAAGAATACGAAAACAAAGTCGGATACTCCGAACGCAACCAGGACACCGTCACCGAACCACGACTCAGCGACCAGTGGTTCCTCAAAATGGAACACCTCGCCGACCCGGCGCTCGCAGCCGTCGAAGACGGAATAATCCGATTCGTCCCCGAAAAATTCAAGACAACATACCGCAACTGGCTCACAGGCATACGCGACTGGTGCATCTCACGACAGCTCTGGTGGGGACACCGCGTACCGGCATACTACCTCCCCGACGGATCATTCGTCGTAGCCGAGACACCCGAAGAAGCACTCACCCTCGCCCGTGAAAAAGACCCCGCCATAACACCCGCAGACCTCAACCAGGACGAAGACTGCCTCGACACATGGTTCTCATCATGGCTCTGGCCAATATCACTCTTCAACGGAATCCTACAGCCCGACAACGAAGAAATCAGATACTACTACCCCACAGCCGACCTCGTCACCGGACCCGACATCATCTTCTTCTGGGTAGCCCGAATGATAATGGCCGGATACGAATACATGGGCAAACAGCCATTCAACAACGTATATTTCACAGGAATCGTCCGCGACGAAATCGGACGAAAAATGTCAAAACAGCTCGGAAACTCACCCGACCCCCTCGACCTCATAGCCGAATACGGAGCCGACGGAGTCAGAATGGGAATAATCCTGTCCGCACCCGCAGGAAACGACATATTCTTCGACAAAAAACTCTGCGAAAACGGACGTAACTTCTGCAACAAAGTCTGGAACGCATTCCGACTCGTAAAAGGCTGGCAGGTCGACGACACAATCCCACAGCCCGAAAGCGCAGCCACAGCCATCAGATGGTTCTCATCAAAGCTATCCGAATGCATCACCGAGATCAACGACTCATTCGACAAGTTCCGCATCTCAGAAGCACTCATGACAGCCTACCGACTATTCCGCGACGAATTCTCATCCTGGTACCTCGAAATGGTAAAACCCGAATACCAGAAACCCATCGACCGAGCCACACTCAACGCCACGACAGAATTCTTCGACTCACTCCTGCGACTCCTACACCCATTCATGCCATTCATCACCGAAGAACTCTGGCAGCACATGGGCACACGCCGCCAAGGAGAATCAATCATGTACGCACCCATGCCCGTAGCAGCCGAGACCGACAGCACACTCCTCTCACAGATGGAGACAGCCAAGGAAATCGTCAACGGAGTACGAGCCGTGCGCGCACAGCGCAACATCCCCAACCGCGAGGCACTCTCACTCCACGCCGTAGCAACCGACGTGACACTCCCCGCCATCGTCACAAAGCTCGCACTCCTCGCCGAGGCAACACGCGTCGAAGAAACAGACCCCGCAGCAGCATCATTCCTCGTCAGAACAGCCGAATTCAACATACCCCTCCTCTCAAACATCGACATCGAAGCCGAAAAAGCAAAGCTCGAAAAAGACATCAAATACTACGAAGGATTCAAAACATCCGTCGAGAAAAAACTCTCCAACGAGCGATTCGTAGCCAACGCACCTGCAGCAGTCGTAGAAGCCGAACGCAAAAAACTCGCCGACGCCGACACAAAACTCGCAGCACTCCGCGCCAACCTCGCAGCACTCGGCTGACAACGCCGCCACAAACAAGTTGAAAAAGTTAAAGAAGGTTAACCCCACAACCTCCTCGCTTTTTCAACTTGTTACATATACAATATCCCCACCACACCACACCCCCTCCATGCCACTGATAGACATCACACTCCTCATCATCCTCACAGCAGCAGCCCTCCTGGGATTCCGCAAAGGCCTCATCGCACAGGCAGGCTCAGCCGCAGCCATAATAATAGCAATAATAGCCTGCCGCACACTCGGCCCCGCAGCAACCGACATCATAATGCCGGCCCCAGAAGAATCATCAATGTCACGCCTCATGGCCTCAGCCATAGCCTACAGCGCAGTCTATCTCGTGGCCTACTACGCAGTAATACTCATCTCGAAACTACTGCGACAAGTCACCCACACCCTCTTCCTCGGCCCCCTCGACCGCATCGGCGGAGCCATAGTGAACATCCTCAAATGGTCCCTCGCGCTAAGCCTCGCATTCAACCTCTACACCGCACTATGGCCCGACGGAAAACTCCTCTCATCATCAACCCTCGCCCAGGGACGGCCCATCAGATGGATCACAGCCCTCGCACCGAAAGCCCTCGGACTCATCACAGGCACCCACGAGGACAAAACCAACGCGGAAACAACCGAAATCCCAGCCGAAACCTCCTCAACATCAGACATATGAAAGACAACGAAATCCTCAACGACGCCACATCCGACGACTACAAATTCGGATTCACATCCGACATCGACACCCACATCATACCCCCCGGACTCAGCGAGGAGGTAGTACGCCTCATATCACAGAAAAAAAGAGAACCACAATGGCTCCTCGACTTCCGGCTCAAAGCATTCCGCCACTGGCTCACACTCCAGCCCCCGACATGGGCCCACCTCGACATACCGCCAATCGACTTCCAGGCAATAAGCTACTACGCCGAACCCGCACCCAAAAAAGGACCCAAAAGCCTCGACGAAGTAGACCCCCAGGTACTCGACACATTCAACCGCCTCGGCATACCACTCGAAGAACAGAAACTCCTCTCAGGAATGGCCGTCGACGCAGTCATGGACTCCGTCAGCGTCAAAACAACCCACCGCGAAAAACTCGCCGAAAAAGGCATAATATTCTGCTCAATATCCGAAGCAGTCAAAGACTACCCGGACCTCGTCAGAAAATACCTCGGATCAGTCGTAGGCTACCGCGACAACTTCTACGCAGCCCTCAACTCAGCAGTATTCTCCGACGGATCATTCGTATACATCCCCAAAGGAGTCCGATGCCCCATGGAACTATCCACCTACTTCCGCATCAACGCAGCAGGAACCGGACAATTCGAACGCACACTCATCGTAGCCGACGACGACGCATACGTCAGCTACCTCGAAGGATGCACAGCGCCCATGCGCGACGAAAACCAGCTCCACGCAGCAATAGTCGAAATAATCGTCGAAGACCGAGCCGAAGTAAAATACTCCACAGTCCAGAACTGGTATGCCGGAGACGCCGAAGGACGCGGAGGAGTATACAACTTCGTCACAAAGAGAGGACTATGCCGGGGAGACCACTCAAAACTCTCATGGACACAAGTCGAGACCGGATCAGCCATAACCTGGAAATACCCCTCATGCATACTCAAAGGCGACTACTCACGCGGAGAATTCTACTCCGTAGCCGTCACACGCAACCGACAGCAGGCCGACACCGGAACAAAAATGATACACATCGGCAAAAACTCCACATCCACCATCGTCTCAAAAGGAATCTCAGCCGGAAACTCCGAAAACTCCTACAGAGGACTCGTCAAAATAGCGCCACAAGCCTCCGGATGCCGCAACTACACACAATGCGACTCACTCCTCATGGGAGACAAATGCGGAGCACACACATTCCCATACATCGACATCCTCAACGACACAGCCATAGTCGAACACGAAGCCACAACATCAAAAATATCCGAAGACCAGCTATTCTACTGCAACCAGCGCGGAATACCCACCGAAGAAGCAGTCGCACTCATCGTCAACGGCTACGCACGCGAAGTAATGAACAAACTACCCATGGAATTCGCCGTAGAAGCACAGAAACTCCTTCAGATCTCACTCGAAGGCTCAGTCGGATAACCAACAACACAACAGAATCCCAGCCCATGCCCCTCTACCTTCTGCCGTCAACCATGAGCGACGCACCCGTCCAGAACGTCCTCCCGCCAGCAAACATAGAGATAATACGCTCCCTGCGACACTTCGTGGTGGAAAACATCCGCACAGCACGACGCTTCCTAAAGCGATGCGACCGCAACATCGACATCGACACACTCACATTCACAACACTCGACGAACACACCGCCCCCGAAGAAATCCCCGCAATGCTCGCACCAATGGAAAACGGACAATCCATCGGAGTAATATCCGAAGCCGGATGTCCGGCCGTCGCCGACCCGGGAGCCGACCTCGTGGCAATCGCACAACAGAAAGGCTACGAAGTAATCCCGATGGTAGGGCCATCAAGCATCATCCTCTCACTCATGGCCTCCGGATTCAACGGACAGACATTCGCATTCTCAGGCTACCTTCCACACGAAACAAAAGCACGCGCCACACGACTCCGCGAAATGGAACGCCGAATCCACACCGAAAAACAGACCCAGATATTCATCGAGACACCCTACCGCAACAACCGCCTCATAGCACAGCTCATCGCAACACTCCCACCCGGAATGCGCCTATGCGTCGCATCCGACATCACAGGACCACGCCAATCAATAACAACACTCCCGCTCTCAGCCTGGGCAAAACGCAAATACGACTACGACAAAATCCCATCCATATTCCTCCTCTACAGCTGAGACAACATCCGGCCACCAACAGACAAAACCACACCTTAAATATAAATACACCCACAACAACCATGCGACGCAAGCCTGCCACATCTACTCCATCACATCCCGCACTCTTCGACGACCTTGACAACTTCAAGGAACGCCAGGACACAGGATTCGACATCATCCCCCCCGCCGAGATGGAAAAGATCGCGGAACGTCACACAACACCCACAGGCAGCATCATCGACGATATGCCCCCACTGTCGCCAACCGACAAAATATTCTTCATGAGCTTCGGCAGCGGCTCATCAGGCAACTGCGCCTACATAGGCGACCGACAGGGAGGATTCCTCATCGACGCCGGAGTCGACGCAAAAAAAGTAACACTCGACCTCCAGAAAAACGGCATAACAATGGACCGGGTCAAAGGCATCGTAATAACCCACGACCACCACGACCACATATCACAAGCCTACTCACTCCTCCGCTCCAACCGCCACATGAAGCTATTCTGCACCCCGAGAGCACTCAACGGCATCCTGCGGCGCCACAACATATCACGACGCATAAAAGACTACCACACACCAGTCTACAAAGAATTCCCATTCACAATCGGAAACTTCACCGTAACACCATTCGAAGTAATGCACGACGGATCCGACAACGCCGGATTCCACATCACACGCGCCGACAGAGCAATCACAATCGCAACAGACCTCGGCTGCATATCACCACGCGTCGATCACTACATGAGACTCGCCGACACCATCGTCATCGAAGCAAACTACGACCTCAAAATGCTCCTCAACGGCTCATACCCCGAATACCTCAAAGCACGCATCCGCACCGACAACGGACACCTCGACAACGCCGTCACAGCAGCATTCATAGCCTCCATCCACACCCCAAGACTCAAATCAGTATTCCTCTGCCACCTCTCCCACGACAACAACACACCAGCCACAGCATTCAAGGCAATGACAGACGCCCTGGAAACCATCGGAATCCAACGTATAGGCAACCTCATACCATCGATTGCCGACCCCATCCAGCCACAGATCAACCTCATCCCGCTCCCACGCTACGACACAACGATACTCTACACAATCTGATTTGCTATTTAGCTGGATTTTATATACCTTTGCACCGTCTATCCCTAACAAAATAAAAAAATGAATATTCTTGTGACCGGTGCAAACGGGCAGCTGGGTATGTGCCTGCGCAACTCCGCCAGCCAAAGCACCGACAACTACATCTTCACCGATGTAGACAGCCTTGACATCACCGATGCCGAGGCTGTGACAGCATTGGTCAAGAGCAACAAAATCGATGTAATTGTCAACTGTGCAGCATACACAAACGTTGACAAAGCCGAAGACGATGCCGAGTTCGCAGAACTCCTCAACGCCACGGCAGTAAGAAACCTCGCCGACGCAATCAAATCCAACGGCGGAACACTCATCCAGATCTCCACCGACTACGTATTCGGGAAGGAACCCTACAACGTTCCCTGTCGCGAAGACCAGAAAGGAACACCAACAGGCGTATACGGCCTGACCAAACTACACGGAGAGCAACAGATCGCAGCATCCGGAGTCAAAGCCCTCATATTCCGCACAGCATGGCTATACTCCGAATACGGACGCAACTTCGTCAAGACAATGCTCGACCTCACCTCCACCAAACCACAGCTGAAAGTAGTCTTCGACCAGGCCGGAACACCAACCTACGCCCAAGACCTCGCCGATGTCATCTACCACATCATCAGCAACCGCCTGATGGACGGAAACGAAGGAATCTACCACTACTCCAACGAAGGAGTATGCTCATGGTTCGACTTCACAAAAACAATCGCAGCAATAGCCGGAAACAACAGCTGCGACATCCAGCCATGCCACTCCGACGAATTCCCATCCAAAGTAATACGTCCGTCCTACTCGGTCCTCGACAAAACAAAGTTCAAAGAAACATTCAGACTCACCGTACCCTACTGGACCGACTCACTCGAAACCTGCATTAAAAACCTAAAAAAAGAATCAAAATGAAGCACAACATAATCATCACCGGCGGAGCCGGATTCATCGGCTCACACGTAGTCCGTCTGTTCGTCAACAAATACCCCGACTACCACATCATAAACGTAGACAAACTCACCTACGCCGGCAACCTCGCCAACCTCACCGACATCGAAAACAAGCCCAACTACACCTTCGTCAAAGCCGACATCTGCGACTTAGACAAAATGCTCGGACTCATGAAGGAATACAACGTCGACGGCATCATACACCTCGCAGCCGAAAGCCACGTCGACCGCTCCATCAAAGACCCCTTCACATTCGCAAAAACCAACGTGATGGGCACACTCGCCCTCCTCCAGGCCGCCAAAATATACTGGGAATCACTCCCGGAAAAATACGAAGGAAAACGCTTCTACCACATATCCACCGACGAGGTATACGGAGCACTCGAACTCACCGACCCCGAAGGAATCGAATCACCCTTCACAACAACAGCATCATCCTCCGAGCACCACTACGCCTACGGCAAAGAATTCTTCCTCGAAACCACAAAATACGACCCCCACTCCCCCTACTCAGCCTCAAAAGCAGCCAGCGACCACTTTGTCCGTTCCTACCACGACACATACGGAATGCCAACCATCGTGACCAACTGCTCAAACAACTACGGCCCCTACCAGTTCCCCGAAAAGCTCATCCCGCTCTTCATCAACAACATCCGTCACCGCAAGCCACTCCCCGTCTACGGAAAAGGAGAAAACGTCCGCGACTGGCTATATGTTGTCGACCACGCACGAGCCATCGACACAATCTTCCACGAAGGCAAAATAGCCGAGACATACAACATCGGAGGCTTCAACGAATGGAAGAACATCGACATCATAAAAGTAATCATCAAGACCGTCGACCGTCTGCTCGGCAATCCCGAAGGATACTCCGACGAACTCATAACCTACGTGACCGACCGCGCAGGCCACGACCTGCGTTACGCCATCGACTCACGCAAACTCCAGGCCGAGCTGGGATGGGAACCATCCCTACAGTTCGAAGAAGGCATCGAGAAAACCGTACGCTGGTATCTCGACAACCAGGAGTGGATGGACACAATCACATCAGGTGAATACGAAAAATACTACGAATCCATGTACAAGGACCGTTAACCGACACCTGACAGAACACATCCCACAACGAATAATTCCATCCATCCCCACGGGGAAGGGTGGAACATTCTTTTATCCAACATTTCATTCCGGAAGCGCGTTATTATGATATGTTGATATACATCGGAATAGGCATATTCATCATCGGCGCCATAATCAGAGCGCTGGTTTCGGTTCAAAGCACATGGGAACTGAAACGCAGAATCATGACCGTGATGCAACACAACGAACTCACCACACGTTTCAGATCACACCGCAGACTCGGCCTCATTCTCGAAACAGTCGGACTCCTGTTCCTGCTCATCCCAATAATCAAAGAAATGATATAATCGCACCATTCACGCTCCACGAAACCCTATCTTTGCAAAAAACACAGCAAAGACAATGCGCAGACACAACTACTTGATATTCTTGGCAATCCCGATCGCGTTCTACACCGGATACACCACCTCGCGCCACACACTCCGACACAACACACAAGAACAGATACACATCCGTCATCTCCGCGACACCATCCGATGCCTCATACCCCTTCCTGCCGAAACCATCTACCGTCACTCCTACATCCCCGTAGCCGTGACACAGACCGACACAATATATCTTCCACGAGAGACACGCATCTACCGCGACACCCTCTTCTACGCCGAAGTCTCAGGCTATCGGCCCTCGCTCGACACCCTCGCCATATACCCACAGAAAACCATAGAAACACACTCGATATACACCTCCACCGCCTCGCAAAACCAATCAGCCCGCTGGAGCCTCGGAATCACAGCCGGAGCTTCTCTCACCCCCCAAGGCATATCGCCCGGAGTCACAGTCGGCCTATCCTACTCCTTCATATGCTTCTGAGCCAAAGCCTCAGCCAGCCTCCTCGCCACAACCTCAGCAGCCGGAACCGGAGTCAACAGACGAGACCTCACACGCTCATACCCCTCAAGCTGCCTTCGGCGCTCAGGACCATCGCTCAACAGAGGCGTAAGCTGGCGGTCCACCTCGTCGGCATTACAGTGATGCATCAGCATCTCAGGCACCACACATCCCCTCACACCGCTGCGTGCCACCTCATCATTGACCCTACGCCTTGTCTCACGGTCAATCTCACCGCCCACAAGATTCGGAAGCGACACAAACGGTATTTTCAATATACGTTGGAAAAGACCATGCATCGGTTTCCATCCCACCGAACGGTAACAAACAACCTGAGGAGCACCAGCCAGAGCACTCTCAAGCGACGCAGTGCCCGAAGTCACAAGAGCCGCACGTGCACAAGCCATAATCTGCAGAGTCGATGCATCAATGACAGGAAAAGACGTCAGACCGGCATATAGTTCCGGCGAAATCGACGGAGCGCCTGCCACAATAGTCTGCACTTCCGGATGCCGGCGCGCAACCGCATCCATCACAGGAAGATTAGACTTAATCTCGCCTACACGGCTCCCTGGAACAAGTGCGAGAATAGGACGGCTATCAAGCGAATGCAACGAACGGAAATCAGCATCCAGAGGCATAGACTCAAGCACACGGTCCACCTCCTCCACCGACGGATTACCAACATACTCCACCTTAAGTCCACGCTCACCAAACCACGCCTCCTCAAAAGGAAGGATGGAATATATACGGCTCACAAACTTCTTAAGCTTCCTTATACGGTACTCCTTCCAAGCCCACAGCTTAGGAGCGATATAGTAATGCACCGGTATTCCGAGACCATACGCATACTCCGCGAGACGCAGATTGAAACTCGGATAATCAACAAGCACCACAACATCCGGACAGAACTCACGTATAGCCTTCTTAGCATCCTCAAGATTGCGAAGCACCTGAGGCAGATGCGCCACCACATCAACAAAGCCCATATAGGCCATACGTTCATAATGAATCAGAGGAACACATCCTGCCGCAAGGGCCATATCGTCGCCACCGAGAAACTTTATGACAGCCTCCCGGTCAATATTGCGCAATTCTCTGATTACTTGCGCGGCATGGACATCGCCGCTCGCCTCTCCGGCTGAGAAAAAATACTTCATGACCGCAAAAATACGCAATTTAGTTTAATTTGTATAACAAAAATTCACTCCATATCAAGAAAAATTGCTAACTTGCGTGTTATATGATGGTGTCAAGCCATTCAATAAATAAAGATGAAAACGTTTCGACTTATTTTATCATTTTTCCTTTTTTCCATAACGGTCTCATGCGCCTCCGCACGTACTCCCATCATTGGAGAACAAAAGGTCGAGATTGAGAGAATGTACCAGTTCGTAGCCTCCCACAATCCCGACTTCCCACGCGAAGTGGCCGAAGCCTTCTATGAAATCGGCGAACGTTACGGAATACGCGGAGATATCGCGCTGTGCCAGGCTGTAATCGAGACCGGATGGTTCAGATTCGACAACGGCACTGCCGTCCGTCCCACCGATCACAATTACTGCGGACTCGGCGTGAAGCGTCGCGGTCAGCGGGGATGCACATTCAACTCCGTCGAAGAAGGAGTCACAGCCATGCTCCAGCACCTCTATGCCTACGCCTGCAAAGACCCGCTCCCACACGGAGAGACCATACTTGACCCCAGATTCACATATGTCACCCGTGGAATATCATCAACATGGGAAGGCCTCAGCGGACGATGGGCCATGAACCAAAGCTATGCACGCAACATACTCGCCATATACAAGCGTATGGAGAGTCACCCCATCGTACCACCATCGGCAGTGATGACCATCGAAGTCGCAATCCCCGACGACGCCTTCCTCGAAGAAGAGGAACTGGCCTCAAAAAGCCTATTTGAATGAAACAGCAAGATATTATTTCAGCCATATCCACACGCCTCGGACACAGCGAACTCAACGAAATGCAACTGCGAATGACACAGTTGCCCGCACGAGGCACATTCACACTGCTCGCACCCACAGGCTCAGGCAAGACAATAGCCTTTGCAATACCGCTTCTAAAAAGCCTTACACAATCAGCCGGACGTGTGCAGGCAGTGGTCATTGCACCATCTCGCGAACTTGTACTCCAGATTGCAGATGTCATACGCCCGATAGCAGCCGGACTCAAGACAGTGGCCTTCTATGGCGGCCACAACATGAAGGAAGAAATCAACTCACTATCCGTCACACCCGACATCATAGTAGCCACTCCGGGGCGACTGCTCGACCACATTAACCGTGGAACACTCGACCTCGGAACAGTAACGACACTCGTGCTCGACGAGTACGACAAAGCCCTCGAACTCGGATTTGCCGACGAAATGAAAAAGGTGTGCCGTCGCCTCACAGGCCTGCGCCTTGTCATACTCACATCGGCCACACCACTTCCCACACTCCCCGACTATCTGCCCGCCTCAGCAACAGCGACTATAGACTTCTCTAAAACCGACTCACCGCGACAGCGTATGCAGATAGTGAAAGTCGAATCCCCGTCACGCGACAAACTCGACACACTCATCGATCTGCTCCGCTCCCTCCCCAAAGGACGTGTCATCGTGTTTGCCAACCATCGCGAAAGCGTGGAGCGCATTCACTCCGCCCTCCGCAAAGCCTCGCTCCCGGCCGGACTTTACCACGGAGGCCTTGACCAGAACGACCGCGAAAACGCCATCTCACTCCTTGCCAACGGCTCCACTCCCATTCTCGTATCCACCGATCTGGGCTCGCGCGGACTCGACATACCCCAACTCTCAGCCGTCATACACTATCACCTTCCTGTATCGCCCGAAGCATGGACCCACCGCAATGGACGCACAGCCCGACAGAGTGCCGGAGGCGATGTGTACGTAATAATCTCCGAAGGAGAAGACATACCCGAATACCTCAATTTCGACCGCGAATACGTACCTACGGGCCACAACGACGACCCCATCCGATCAGAGACAGCCACGCTATACTTCAACGTCGGCAAGAAAGAAAAAATCTCAAAGGGAGACATCGTGGGATTCCTCATCGCACAGGGAGGACTCTCAGCCGGAAACATAGGCAACATCACACTGCGCGACCATTCCGCACTCGTAGCAGTCCCACGGTCATTTTTAGACGACCCGGCAGTCATTTCTCGTCTCAACTCTTCACGCATCAAGAACACAAGGGCCAAAATCAGCCGTATGGCTTGACATATATTCTTTTACTCTTTTGAAAGAAACAAATAATTCGTAATTTTGCGGATATGTTAATGCTCCTTTACAGAATTTACCAGATTCTTATAATGTGTCCTGTGGTTGTGGTCGCTACCATCATCACGGCAGTCATCACTGCAGCCGGCTCGGCACTCGGACTTGGCCTATGGTGTGGTTACTACCCCGAAATTTACTGGGCACGTCTTTTCTGCTGGCTCAATTTCGTCACAGTCAGCGTGAAAGGCACCGAAAACATAGATTCCAAGACATCCTATGTATTCGTAGCCAACCATCAGGGAGCATTCGACATATTCTCTCTCTTCGGATGGCTCGGACACAATTTCCGCTGGATGATGAAGCAGAGTCTCCGAAAGATACCATTTGTCGGATGGGCCTGCAAGGCATCCGGACAGATTTTTGTCGACAATTCCTCAATTGCAGCCACACGCCACACCATGCAGGACGCTGAAAAACAGCTCAGTGGTGGAATGTCACTCGCAGTTTTCCCCGAAGGTGCCCGCACATGGGACGGCAAGATGCGTCGTTTCAAAAAAGGTGCCTTCCGCCTTGCTGTAGAGTTCAGCCTGCCGGTAGTTCCCGTGACAATCGACGGAGCATTCCACGTGATGCCGCGATTCAAGAAACTCCCACGTCCCGGACATATAGTCTTGACAATACACAAGCCTATCAATCCCGCAGCCGACGGCCACGACATCGAACGGCTCATGGACGAAAGCTACAAGGCCATATCGTCAGCCCTGTAGACCTCCAGGTCAATGTAATTATTTCTTCAGAGCAAAGTACTTCCAGAGCGGAGCAGCCATCAGGGCCTGCTTCAACTCGTCACGCACAAGCATACCGTAGACCTCATCCTCACTGAGTAGTTCCACCCTGATATCCTCGGTAGCATCAAGATGCTGTCCGCCAACCTTGGTCACACCACGGGCTATATAGGAATAACTCAGATTGTTCTGACTGCCTGGATTAGCAGAAACCACCATACTTAGCTCCCACTCCCCTCCGGCATATCCGGTCTCCTCGAGAAGTTCGCGCTTGGCTCCATCCAGAGGGTCCTCGCCATCCTCCACCACACCGGCACAAAGCTCCGTAGCAGTGACACCAAGTCCGTGGCGATATTGGCGAACCATCACAAACTGGCCTTCGGGAGTAATAGCTATCACATTGACCCATTTCGGATATTCCAGCACATAATACTCCGGATGTACCGTGCCGTTAGGGAGTTTCACCGTATCGCGACGCACCGTGAGCCAAGGTCTGCGGAACAGATACTCACTATCGAGCACATCCCATTTCATATCATTGTCTTCCATAATATTATTCTCCTTTTTACATTATATTACTTCATATTAGCTTTCTGTCTCAGCATATAGTCTGACATTGCCAGAGCCACCCTCACAAGCCCGTCAGGCATCTCTGGAGTGAGAATGTCATAGAGCGTGTCGGGATGTTCACCGGCCACTTCCATGACCCTCAGATATTGCTCGCGGGTAATGACCGACGAGAAATCGGTCAGACGGTCCTGCGATATCAGCGTGGCGATATGCGAATACACCGTCGCAGCCTTGATACCCTTCGCCTCGGCTATGGCCGGGATATCATAGCCCGAATTAAGCAGAAGAAGAGTCTCCTCGTGCGAGAGGCCCGTACCGAATGTGGTGGCAAGACCTTTGTGCCGGCGTATCGCCGTGACAAAAGGCTTCCAGTACTTCACGGTCTTCCGTTCGCCCACACCTTCCACTTTCGAGAAATCATCCATGCTCACAGGCTCCACTCTCACCATCTCCAGCAGCGCCTTATCGGTGAAAATGATATACGGAGGCACCTGCTCCTTGCGGGCAAGCTTCTGGCGCACCTCCTTGAGTGTCTCCATGAGTCTCTCGGCAGGATTGAGCTCTCTTTCCTCAGTCGCAGCCTTTCCGCCACGTCGTGGCTTGCGCTTCTCAAAGGGAGTGAACTTGGCCAGCATCACAGTGGTGCGGTTACGGAGTATATCCGCTCCATACGGTGTGATTTTCAAATGATTGCCCTCATTATAAGCTATATCGATCAGACCGAGCTGTATCATCTGCGACACATAGGTATTCCACTCTCCGAAACTCAGATCATGTCCGACCCCATACGTCTTTATGAGATGATATCCCTTCTGTATCAGATCCTGTCGTGAGGCCCCGCGGAGTATATCTATAAGCATATTTATACCGGCTCCGCCATTGATGCGCACTATGGCGCTGAGCGCTTTCTGCACAAGAATAGTACCGTCGATACGTTCCGGAGGGTTGAGACACACGTCACAGTTGCCGCAGTCATGGTCCATGGTCTCATTGAAATAGCTCAGCAGTATGCGTCGACGACAGAGGGAAGCCTCGGCATACTCCTTCATGCGGTTGAGTTTCTCATTGTTGATACTCTTCTGTCCGCTCTCATCCACGAAATTCTGGAGCATGGCAATATCGCCATAGGAATAAAACATCACCGTCTCAGCCTTGGTGCCGTCACGGCCGGCGCGGCCTATCTCCTGGTAGTAGCTCTCTATATTCCGAGGCATATTGTTGTGTACCACCCATCGGATATTGCTCTTGTCGATACCCATACCGAAAGCGATAGTGGCACAGACGGCCTGTACGTCACCGTTGATGAAACGGTCTTGCGCTAAATTGCGCTCGGTCACCGAAAGACCGGCATGATACACCGTCGAGCTATACCCCTTTGCTGTAAGCTGTCGGTCCATCTCCTCAGCCATCTTTCGCGACAGGCAGTAGACTATTCCCGAGTCCGAAGGATAGCGGTCTATCAGCGAGCAGATATAGTTGACTCTCTGCGTCTTTCCTGGATCAGTGATAACCTTGAGCGAAAGATTCGGACGGTCAAACGAGCCTATGAAAAGCTTCGGATTGCTCAGGCGCAACTGCGTCGAGATATCCTCGCGCGTGAGTCGGTCGGCAGTAGCAGTGAGAGCCATCACGGGCACCGACGGATACAATTCCTTTATGCGGGCGAGTTGCGTATAGCCCGGACGGAAGTCATGGCCCCACTGAGAGATACAGTGAGCCTCGTCAATGGCAAACAGAGTGACAGGCAGATCGGAACTCCAGCGGTCAATCTCCATCAGCAGTCTCTCCGGAGAGATGTATAGGAGCTTCACACGCCCCTTGTAAAGCTGCTCCAATATACTGCGGTTCTCTTCCTCGCTCTGCATGGAATTGACGGCGGCAGCCGGTATGCCGTTTGAGGCAAGAGCCGTCACCTGGTCCTTCATGAGGGCTATAAGGGGCGACACCACTATGGTGACGCCCCGGTCGGCAAGAAGAGCCGGTATCTGGTAGCACAGCGACTTACCGCCGCCTGTCGGCATCAGCACCACACTGTCGCGCCGTTCCACGGCAGCTGTGGCTATAATGTCAAGCTGGAGCGGACGGAAACTGTTATAGCCGTAGAAACGGCGCAACAACGCTGTAGCCTGTTGGTTGAAGTCAAGCATAATGGTTGCCGGATATCAGAATGCATTCTCGTCCTTCTTCAGGGCGTTTAGCATCGTTCGGATAATTATTTTTATGTCGAGCAGGAAGCTCCAGTGCTCGATATACCATATGTCGTGTTCGATACGTCCCTGCATCTGCCACAACTCTTCGGTCTGTCCGCGAAAACCTCTCACCTGCGCCCATCCGGTGATACCGGGTTTGATGAGATGGCGCACCATATAGTTGTCTATGAGCCGCGAGTAGTCCTCGGTGTGCTTGAGCATATGCGGACGCGGGCCCACTACCGACATATCGCCGAGAAGCACGTTGATGAACTGAGGCAGTTCGTCGATGCTCGTGCGTCGCAGAAAATCACCGACACGCGTCTTGCGGGGATCATTCTTGCTGGCCTGGCGTGAATCCGAGTCAGCATTCACACGCATGGTGCGGAACTTCCAGCAGGTGAACTCGTGGCCCATATAACCGGTGCGGGCCTGGCGGAAGAACACCGGACCTGGCGACGAAAGCTTGATAGCGATAGCCACCGGGATAAAGACAAGAGGAGAGAAAACCAGGAAGGTTCCGGCAAAGGCGATGTCGAAAGCCCGCTTCATAGCCGAATTGACAGGCGACTCCAACGGATTGTTGAGCACATTCAGCACAGGAATAGAACCAATGAACGTGGCCTTGAGGTTACGGGCAAGATACGGCGATATCTGCGGTACGAAATGAAACTTCATCATCAGTTCGTCACACAGTCCTATGGCAAGTTTGATAGCCTCGGCATTCTCTCCCGAGATACAGAAGAAAATTTCCTCCGTATCATTCTCCCTCACCCATTTCCCGAGCTCGTCAAGATTGCCCCTGTATAGATCCTTGAACCGGAAATCAGGCGGACAATACAGGTCAAAGAACCCCTGCATCTGGTAGCCGAACCCAATATCGGAATTCATCTCACGATACAGACGCTCTCCGGTGGTCCCGCATCCGATTATCACGACACGCGTATAGTTGCGTCCGCGCGAACGGTAGTACTTTATAATCACCTGAGTGCTTATCCGCCACAGCGTGAGCAACGGAATGAAGATACCGTAGAATGCGGCCACAGGTTGCCAGGGAATATCATCCGCTCCCATCACATAAAGCAACGCAGTGAATGCCACAGCATGACAACCGGCGGCAGCGATAGACGACCGTATGAGGCGGTCCATCTGCAGAGCACGCTCCCTATGGGTGGCGGTCAGCCAGCGTGCCACAGGAAGATAGGCAACATTAAGAAGAAGTATGATCAGCCTGGAATGCAGAGCCGATATCCCGGGATAAAGAGCAAGGATGACGAGAAACACCATATTGAGTATGACGTAGTCGCCCACTGCCAGAATGCGGTGGAGGTAGCGTCCGTATTTCCCCTTTCTGATGCTCATCCTTTGTGCAATATCGATGTCTGACACTCGGAGAATCCGACGATTGCCGGATTCTCCGAGTGTACATATTCTTTATATGAGTATTTAATAACCCTCTATTGTCAGAGCTTGCTGTCTATGCTCTTGATCTTGGTTTCAAGTTCAGCCAGGTCGTCACGCAGACGCTGCATCCTGCGCTGCATATCACGTAGCATCGAGTCGGCATTCTTCGAGCGGGCCGAGAGGAATCCCATATTGTTCTCATAGGTGAGAATCTCGCTGCGACGCTGCTCATAGACTCTCAGCAGACGCTCGCGCTCACGCAGCAGGCGGTTGTGGTCACCCTCCATCTCACTGAGAGAATTCTCAAACGATTCCATTCTCGAACCTCTGCGAGCGAGGTCAAACTTGTCATAGAGACTGTTGACAACAGCACGATAGGCCTCGTAAACCTTGTCTTTCTCGGCGAAAGGCACATGGCCCACGCTCTGCCATTCGGCCTGCAGGTCTTTGAGCTGCTTGGCCGCCTCGTCGCGCGGAGTATCGCTCTCTCCG
This sequence comes from uncultured Duncaniella sp., assembly GCA_910586305.1. Classification (GTDB taxonomy): domain Bacteria; phylum Bacteroidota; class Bacteroidia; order Bacteroidales; family Muribaculaceae; genus Duncaniella. The sequence goes on along the minus strand of CAJUGS010000023.1, from coordinate 28,229 downwards.
AGTGCGCGCAGCTTCTCTATAATCTCATGCTTCTGTTCCAGATTGGCGCGTTCATTGCGGCGTGTGCCCGATGTGTTCTTCTTTTTCTGGTCGAAGAAATAGTCGCAGGCAGCCAGAAACCTGTGCCACACCTGGTCAGAGTGCTTCTTGGCCACAGCTCCGATAGTGCGCCACTCTTTCTGCATTGCGGTGAGCTCGTCGGCTGTTGCACGCCAGTCAGTACTGTCCTTCAAAGCCTCGGCACGCTCGCATAGTGCTATCTTGCGTTCGAGATTCTTGGCGAGTACATCCTTCATCTCCTTGAAGAAGGCAGCCTTTGCAGCGAAAAACTTATCGCAAAGACCTCTGAAACGGGCAAACAAGGCATTGTTGGCCTTGCGCGACGCATAACCCAGCGTCTTCCACTCCTCCTGAGCCTTGAGGAACTCGGCAGTCATTGTATCCCACGCGGCATAGGTCGACAGTTTGGAGAAGTCGAGTGCTTCGAGACGCTCGCATATTGCGGTCTTTGCCTCCTCGTTCTCACGTTCGCGAGCCTTGCGCTCCACGAAGTAGTCCTGATATTTCTTATTGATTTCAGTCGAGACGTTTTTGAAACGTCCCCATATCTCTTCTCTCATCTCTTTGCCCACCGGGCCGATGGCCTTCCACTGGTCGTGAAGTTCCTGGAGGCGCTTGAATACCACGATGACATCCTCCTCCTCGCGCAGCTTCTCGGCCTCGGCTATAAGGGCCTCCTTCTCAGTGAGGTTTTTCTTGAAGTCATAATCGCGCAGTTCCTTGTTGATCTTGAGCTGGTCATAGAACTGTTCCACAGCCTCCTGATAGCTTTTCCACAGCTCGGCAGCCACCTGCTGGGGCACTTCGCCGATCTCCTTGAACTCATTCTGCATCTCCCTCACGGCGGGGAACAGGCGGTTCACATTATCAGTGTCGGCACTCATCTCGCGCAGCTTCTCGATAATCTCCTTCTTACGGTCATAGTTGGCCTGCAGACGAGCCTCCACAGCAGCGCGCTGGGCAGCCTTTTTCTCCTTCACTACATTGAGCAGAGCCTTGGCCTTCTCCTCCACAGGGTCGGGAGCCGGTGTGAAATCCTCGGGGTTATTGCCCTCCACAGCTTCGAAAGCCTCACGCTCCACGCGGACCTCTTCGTTGCGAATCTGATAGAACTGCTGCTTCAGCCTGGCCACGTCATCGGCCTGGATTTCCTCGGCTTCGAGAGCCGATGCCTTTTCGAGTGCTTCTATGATTTCATCCTTTGTGAGCATCCGGTGACGCTCTGCGCGTTCTTCGGCCTTAGGTTCAGCCTCTGTAGCGACGGTCTCTGATGCCTCGGGGGCGGGTGATTCTGTTTTCACGGTCTCGGCCGCAGAAGCAGCCTGGGGGTCAAGGTTGGCGGTATCCTTCACCTCTTCGGGTGTCAAGGACTGGTCTCGCAGTTCCATAGCGGTTAAGGGGTATAGTGATGAAAATGTTTCCGCCACCGGCTACATTCGGCCGGCGGAAGAAGGGGGACGGTAAATATCTATTTGGACGGCTAATTTAATAAATATTTTTCATATATCAATAAAAAACCTGAAAAAGTTCACATTATCGACATCCTTGACAGAAGAAACAGGCATAAAAAGCACAGAGCAAAAGGCGGGTGAAGATTCCGCCTTTTGCTCTGTGACTTGTCCCCGACAGGGACAAAAAAGATGCGTTAGTTATTGATATAAACCTTGCGGCCGCCTATGATGTAGAGGCCGGCGGGCAGACGCGATGCATCCTCGCGTGATTCGCCCACCTTGACACCCATCATATTGTAGATGGCAGTCGACCCGTTGGCAGCATCTACAGTGATATCGGTCACACCTGCCTTGATGAATTCGCTGTACTCCTCGGCACTCATGGCGCGGAGAGTCTCGGGGGTGCCGGCAGGCACGGTGAGATACGCCTTGTTGCGCGGCATATACTCGTCGGTCGAGGTGACGAAACCAAAAGAGCCGTCGGGCAGAACACCGGGCACACGCATTGTGGCCTTGTCGTTGGCCACACGGTTGACATGGCGGTAACGGTCATTGCAGAAATAGGCACCCTTGAGCAGATTGCCTGCAAAGGAGGCAGCTCCAGAGGTAGTGCCGATATCAAGACGGTTGCCAGAAGGAGAAGTCGCGCCGCAACGTATCACCACGGGAGTCGCGCCCGGAACAGCACCGTCGGTCTCGGCCACTATGGCGATACCGTAGACAGGGTCTACATCGGTCACATAGACAGCCTTCATGCCCGACGAAGCAAACGAGAAGGGGAACTCGGCAAAGAACGACGCATACAGACCGTCCTTGCAGTCGATGTCGGGATTCACACCGAAATATCTGTCAGAGTCCGACGAGATACGTTCCAGTGTCCAGTAGCGCCACTTTCCTTCTCCGCTGTCCGAGAGCATACCGTTCTCATGGTCGAGCACGCGCTCACCGTCACAGAGATACTTGGTCATACCGCTGTTGGTTGCATAGAGGAGATATGTGTCGGCAGGCGAGCTGACAGCCCGGATGCTCACGTAATAGTCGATAATTTTGTGGATGCCTGTGCCCTGCGAAGTCACGTCATACTGCTTGTCTGAGATATGCTTGAAGTTGAGCACTGTGGCAGGATCGGAAATTGTTTTGTCGTAGCCTTTCCATAGCTCGATGGCATTGAGCTCGGCCGATGTGGCACCCATGTCGATTTTGCCCTTGTCATCGAGCACATAGACATAGCGTGAGCTCATGTGGTTGTAAGCACGGTAATATCCGTTTTCGGGGAGATCGGCCGCCGATGCGGCTGCACTGACGCAGCACAAAGAGAGAATGATCGGTAAGAGTTTCATTTTAGAGAAAAGAGGGGGCCGGTCCCGGCTTTCGAGCCGGGGCCGGCCTCCTGATTAGAGTTGGAGGGTTTCAGTTAAATTAGTCCTCGGTGATGCAGACAGCAACACGGTTGAGAACGGGATCGGTAAAGGGAGGTGTAGCCTCAGCGGTCATGCCGGCAGACTTGATGCGGTCAGCGGCGATACCGAAGTCCTTGCGGAGCACGTCGGCAACAGCCTGGGCGCGCTTCTCGGCGAGGTTGAGGTTGAGCTTCAGCGAACCGGTGCCCTTGTCGGCATAGCCGGTGATGCTCACCTTGGCTTTGGGATTGGCCTTGAGGTACTCGGCAATCTCTTTCACCTTCTGCATCTCGTAGAGCGAGATCTGGGTCTTGGAAATGGTGAAGAAGATGTCGCGGGTGATGGGCTCCTGAACGTCCTTCACAACCTCTACAGGCTTGGCGGGAACCTCGACGATCTTCTCGACGATCTTCTCCTCCACAATCACCTGGGGAGCGGGAACTTCCTTCTTGCGCTTGCTGAAGGAGGGGCCGAAGGTGTACTTCACACCAACGAGGCCGTTGAAATACCAGTCGGCGTTGCCGGCCTTCTTGGAGTTGTATCCGTCGGGGAGCACGTTGGCCTGAAGTTCGAGACCTACCTTCCAGGCCTCGGCCACGCGGAAGTCAACAGCGGCGCCCATGCGGAACACGAAGCGGGCCTTGGTACCGCTCCAGATGTTGCGGAGCACGGGAGAGAATCCTGCAGCCTCGCTGAGGGCGGCGTTGATGTTGTTGGCCTCCTTGTTCTTGTAGCCGATGTTGACACCGAGACCGGCGAGAACATTAACGTCTACGAGACGCTCGGGGTTATAGCCACCGATGAAGTTGGTGAGGCTGAAAGTAGCGTCGACCATCGGGGCGATATAGTTCCACTTCCACTTGTGGGTACCTTCGAAGTCAATCGAGGCCTTGCTCTGCCAGGAGTTGAGCGAGAAACGTGCGCCAAAGAGGGGTGAGAACTGATAGCCGGCGGCAAGCTGGGCATTGGGGGCGAGAAGGTCGCCGAAGCTGGCCTCGCCAAGAGTCTCCTGGATGCCTACCTGAGCCTGGCCATACCAGTGGGGGTTGAATACATATTCATATTCCTCCGCCGGTCCCTGGGCTGTTGCAGCGAGACCGGTGAGGGCCACGGCTGCGGTCAGCAAAGATTTCTTTATTGTCATTTTCATCTTGTTCTTGTGTGAATGGGATTATTCGGCAGAAACGTAGAACTTGCGGGTAGAGGTGTATCCGTGGTAGTCGAGTGACGAGTATACGATCTCGTAGGTGTAGCCCTTGGTGAGCTTGAGAGCGTAGCGGGTGGTCACACCGTCAACTACGGCGTTCCAGTACTCGGCGTTGTTGGCATCAGCGATAACAGAAGCAACAGGAGTCTTGCTGAGGTCGCCTGTGCGGTAAGCGTTGGTCACAGCAACAAACTTCTTGTAAGAGGGAACGAGAAGTTCACCGTTGTAGCTGGTAGCGAAGAGACGGAGACCGTTGCCACCATCGAGCTTGAACGCAGAGGGAAGAACCGAGTTGTTAGATACCTGGTGGAACTGACCGTCATTGCCTTCATAGACCATAGCGATCTGGAGGTAGTGGTTGGGGTTCTTGAGGATCTTGTTGACGCGGTTGATGAGGCTGTTGACCTTGTCGATATACTTGTTGACAGTGCCAAGGTAGCCGTTAACCTTGTCTTCCATGTTGCCGATGATATCATTGAACTGATCGTTGATGCTGGTCTCGAATTCCTTCATCTTATCATTGATCTGGCTGTTGATATCGCTTGCAACCTTAGACATAGCCTCGCTGAAGGCCTTCTGGAGAGCAGCATCCTGAGACTGGAGAGACGAAGAGATAGCTTCAGAGATAGCACCCTCGAGCTGAGAAAGGTCGGAAGCCGTTGCAGTAGTCTCTTGGATATGACCGATTACATTTCCAAGGTCGTCGTATACATCGGTAGCAGGCACTAACACTTCAATCTCAACACCGTTAAGGCTAACCTCGATCTCACCGAAGGAGAAGTTGAAGGGAACATTGCTGAGGTTAAATTCAAATTCGGGCACCTCGATTTTGATTTCGTCACCGAAGGTGAAGTCCTCGATGGGCGAAATGGTACCGATGGGGTTGAACTCTGTACCATAGAGGAACTTGTAGCTGAGGGGCTTCACAGCGGTAGCTGCGAGAGAGAACTCAGAGTAGGTAGCGTCAAGCTGCTTGAACGCGTTTCCTTCCTCATCGTAAGCGTCGTATTCCCAGACAGCGCGAACACCACGAGCAGCAAACTTGTTGTTGAACTGGTCGAAGATGAGCTTGGTGAGAGCAGCGATGTCAGAGAGAGAGTGCTGCTTGAGCATAGCCTCAACCTTGTTCTTGAAGCCGTCGGTTACAGTAAACTTGATGCCGTTGAGATCCTCTATTGTAGTGGCGGGATAGGAAGCACCTGCCTTGTAGAGACCGGTGGGAACCTCAGCCGAGCGACCGAAACCAAACATCAGCTCCTCGTCGCAATTGGCAAGTGCGCCAAGCTTGATACCGTTGGTCTCGCCCTTGCTGTTTACAAGTTCGAAAGTAGTATTCTCGAAGTCTACGTTCACGGGGTTAACAGTCATGTAGACAGAACCGAGGTTGAGGGCACCGTCATTCAGACCATACACGCCGGAGATCTTCACAGGCTTGATATTGGCATTAGTCTGATCTTCCAGAGTAATCCAGTTTGACGCGTTGTCATACTCTGCGGTAGTAGTATTCACAGCGGGGAAATAAAGTTCACCAAGCTCACGATCGCCGAAGTAAGCCATGAGTACACCCGACTTGATGTCGAGAGGAAGGTTGATCTTACCGAACACAGGGTTGGAAACCTGCTGAACGATGATACCGGTCACAAGCTTGTTGAGACGGCCGGTGAGAGCGTCAAGCTTCTTGGTGAGCTTTGCGATATTCTTCTCATTGACTTCAACACGAGCAGCGAGGGCTTCAAGATCCGTTGTGAGCTTGTCTGTTGTAGACTTAAGCTTATTGGCAAGTTCAAGAGCTTTATTAGCATTTTCCTTTGCCTCTGTGGCAGCGGCAACTGCGCCGTCAATCTCTGCATTGAGTTCAGCAGCGGTCTTGCCGTCGAGAAGAGCTTCAAGTGTAGCCTTGTTCTTGTCAGCCTGAATCTTTGCTTCGTGAGCTTCGGTAAGCACAGTGGGAAGGTCGGTGTTCCAGCCTTCGAGCAGAGCCTTAACCTGATTCATTCCGGGGATATCCTTAACGGTGTCAAGGATAAGATCCATTTCACCAAGACGATCGCTGAGACTCTCTGCGTTGCCCTTGGCAGCGTCAAGCTGTGCTTTAAGAGAGTTTACCTCTTCGATGAGAGCTGCGAAAGTGGCGATCTCGCCTCTTTTAGAAACATACTCATTGAGCCACTGCTCGAGACCTGTCTCCTTGAAGTTCTTCCAAGCGTTTTCACAATCCTGCTTGCACTTGGCCTGAGCCTCCGCGAGTTCTTTCTGAGCAGCTGTGAGTGCTTCAATTTTTTTCCCGAGAGAGAGGTTGTCACTCTTGAGCTGGGCGTACTGATCTTCGTCAGTGTCCTTACATGAGGTCACTGACGCGGCACCACCCATGATGATGGCGGTAGCCAGTAATCCATTAAGTAATTTTCGGTTCATTACTTTCAGTTTGTTATTTAATATAGGTTAATTTTGTGCAATTTATAGTCGTGACGTGGTTTTGTGAACGGATTGTTAAGCGATTTGCAAATAATTCAATATGTTGAAGAATGTTGAATAGCTTTAATGAAATTCGGGACAAAATTAACAAAAAAAAATGACATCACATCATTATTTTACGTAATTTTGCATCAAAATAGAAATTTGGAGTATTTTTTACATGAAAAAGACCATTATTACATCTTTTCTTGCTTGTTGGCTGTCACTTTCACCAACTGCCTCTAAAGCAGCAGAAGAATCCATAGAAATGTCAGTCCGCCCGTCCACTGAGTCATTCACCTCACGCCTTGCACACACAGTCGATCTGGGCCTGACTCTCGGCACCACCGGCGTAGGCCTCGAAGTGTCGGCCATGCCCACATCGTTCATGCGCGTTCGCGCGGGTGTCGACTATATGCCTCGATTCAACGTGCCTCTCAAGTTTGGCATAGACAGCTACCGCGACGGCGCCCTCAGCGGATCGGACTTCTCGGAGATACAACAGCTCATGAAACAGATATCCGGATTTGACGTAGACCAGACCGTGCGCATGAACTGCAAGGCCAAGATGGTCAACTTCAAGCTGCTTGTCGACTTCTTCCCCCTGCGCAACAAGCACTGGTATGCAACCGCCGGCTTCTACTGGGGCTCGAAGAATATCGGATCGGCCATCAACGCCATGGAGGAGATGCCATCGCTCCTGGCAATAGGTATGTTCAACCAGATGCACGACTGGGTGCTGACCACCGACTTCATAGAGACCCCTATATATGAAGACGTGTATCTCGACCCCGACGTGGCCGACCGTCTCAAGGAGAAGATGGAGGGATATGGCCGCGTGGGCATCCACGTGGGCGACCACGCCGACGGCAGCCCGTATATGATGGAGCCGGACAAGGACGGAACGGTCAAGGCAGATATGTTTGTTAACAGTTTCAAGCCCTACCTGGGCCTCGGCTACGTGACGAGCGTGGGCAAAGACAAGCGCATCAACATAGGCGTAGACGGCGGTGTGCTCTTCTGGGGCGGCACTCCGAGCATACGAACCCACGAGAATGTGGACCTTTCAGACGACGTGAACAACATCACCGGCAAGGTGGGAGACTATGTGGAGACCGCCAAATCTCTGAAGGTCTATCCCGTTGTCAACTTCCGCATAGCCTACAGAATAGGGAAGTAATCCCGGACAGACGCTATAAAATCGTAGCGCCAAAGAGGCCTGTGTCTCTTTGGCGCTACGATTTTATAGCATTGCCACATACAGTGGCTCGTGGAAATTACCACTCTGTATCAGGACGCGAGTGGCGGGCGTAGGCTGCAGCCATACGGGTGTCATAGGAATGACGGGCGTAGGCCGGACCGTTATAGCCACGGGCAAACGCGGCCCAGTTCTTGGACTTGAGATGCTTGAGCAGACCCGAAGTGGATACGAAGCTCGCAAACATATCGAGCTGGTCGCGCTCTGAACGGCTCATGCGTTCCTCGAAATCTTTGAGGCTCTCGCAGCCGCATTTGCGCCAGTTGAATCCGCCAATCTGGAACATACCCCAGAATGTGCCCTCCACAGCGGCAGATGGATGAATACTTCTCGCAGCCTCCAGTCGACGGTTGGCGCGATCCTGCGAGCCACGGTGGGAGTTGAACACCACAGCGTGTGACTTGCGGTAGTTTGAAAGGTTCACGCCACGCTTCGATGCGAATCGGCGGAACATAGAAAGGTCAAAATTGATAAGCGGTTTCCCAGGTTCGGAAAACCCCTCGTGTGCCCGGCCTGCCTCGATTTCGACAACGGCCTTGATGGCTGCAACCTCCACTCCGAGGCTTTCTGCCACCTCGCGGAAGTCATCTTCAGTCAGAGTTAGAATTGTGTCGTTTTGCTCAGCGAGCTTTTGTACTTCGGCTATCGTTGCCTCGATAATCTGTCTTTCCGAGGGATGCTGCACGTTTCCGGAACCATGGGTGAAAACCATGGCCGATACGAGCACCGACAGCGTCAGCAGTGCTGCACGTAGTCGCATAATAAAAGTTTTGGTTCTACAATTCCCTTGCACGCCTGTCGCGGCGCAGGGGGGACTATCTCAGACCGTCCGTCACAATAGCTAATGATGTCGGCGCGGCGGTCTTTTTCAGAATTCTTTCGACTTCTCTTTCCTCTGAAAGCCCTTGGCGGGATTGCGAAGTCAAAAGCGCCTGTCGTCCGAAAAAGGGGCATATCCCATGATCTTTTCCGGCGGAGGGAGAGAACGCATTAAAACGTGTGGATTGATGATTTCAAAGGCTGCCACAGGCCGCCCGTAAGTGGCCGAAATGACAACAACGGCGCAAAGGTACAAAAAAAAGAGGAAAGAAGCAAAAATAAATGTCACATTGACAATTATTTAACTTCTTTCCCTATCTCAGACCCCTCAGAAAGGGGAAATTACCAAACTAATCGGTTCGTGCAGGAACCCATCAGGCCGGTGTGCTATTCTACACGGAAACGACACCGTCAGTGACGCATTTCACCATATGTGCCAACACTGCTGAAACGCGTCTATGCCGAATTATTTCTTCATCACGGCCACCTTCTCGAGGATGCGCTTGAGCTGACCATAGAAACGCTCTACGGCAGGGATGTGCATACGCTCGGAGGGAGAGTGAACGTCGCGGAGTGTGGGACCGAACGACACCATGTCGAGGTGGGGATACTTGGTGAGGAAGAGACCACACTCAAGACCGGCGTGGATGGCCTTGATCTCAGGCTCGATGCCATAAAGCTCCTTGTAGGCCTCGCGGGAGATCTTCATGATGGGCGAGTCCATATTGGGCTGCCATCCGGGATATCCCTCTCCGTGGGTCACCTTGGCACCCGCGAGCAGGAAGTGAGCCTCGACCTGGTTGGCGATGTCCCACTTGCGCGACTCCACAGAGCTGCGCTGGCTGGTGGTGACAACGATAGTGTTGTTCTCGGCCATCTTCACGGAGGCAAGGTTTGTCGAAGTCTCAACAAGATTCTCAAGGTCGCGGCTCATGGAAATGACGCCGTGGGGCGCACTGTAGATGGCACGGATGAGAGCAAGCGAGGTGGCCTGGTCAATGGCGAAGTCGGGGGTGTCCACACTCTCCATAGTGATGCGGAGACCCGGCTCCAGACCGGCATACTCATTCTCGAGCTCTGCGGTATAGACATTGAGAGCGGCACGCACGGCCTCCTTGTGGGAGGTGTGGATACCGATCACGGCATGGGCCGCACGGGGAATGGCATTGCGCAGGTTGCCGCCGTCGATTTCCGACACAACCACTTCGTGCTTGCCGGAAAGGTCAAAGAGGAAACGGCAGAGGAGTTTGTTGGCATTGGCGCGTCCAAGGTGAATGTCACCGCCAGAGTGTCCGCCGTTGAGCCCCTCCACATTAATCTTGAAGTAGAGGAAGTCCTTGGGAGCGAATGAACGGCTGTAGGTGAAGAAGGCCTGGGTGTCGACACCTCCGGCACAACCCACATACACCTCAGCATCGTCCTCCGAGTCGAGGTTGAGAAGGATAGAACCGTTGATCATATCCTCGCCGAGGTTGAATGCACCTGTCATACCTGTCTCCTCGTCCATGGTGAAGAGAGCTTCCACGGGGCCATGCTCATAATCCTTGTCGGTGAGCACGGCGAGAGATGCGGCGATGCCGATGCCGTTGTCGGCGCCGAGAGTGGTGCCATGGGTCTTTACCCATTCACCGTCAACATAGGCGGGGATAGGCTGGGTGTTGAAATCAAACGACTTGTCGTTCGACTCACACACCATATCCATGTGGCCCTGGAGAATCACAGTGGGAGCATCCTCATGGCCCGGAGTCGCGGGAATACTCAGCACCACGTTGCCCACCTTGTCGGTCTTGGCGGCAATGCCGTGCTCCTTGGCGAAGCCGAGTATATACTCACGGATCTTTTCCTCCTTCTTGGACGGACGGGGAATGCGGGTGATCCGGTCAAAGATCTCAAAGACAGCCTTGGGCTGCAAGTCCTTAATTTCCATCTATTATATTTTTAGTGTCACCTTGTTTTTTTATAAAACTTTAGTGCAAGTGTGAAACAATTGTTAAATAAATCATATTTGCACCACTAAGGTATAAAATAAAATCGAGATAAGCGCAATAATCAAGCCAAAATTGCTACATTTGCAGCACAAAACCACTGAACGATGACAGAAATCCTCACAGTCATAGCTCTCAGCGCGCTTCTCATCGGAGTTGCCGTGTTGTTGCTCGGAGTGAAGGCTCTGTTTGTCAAGGGAGGACGGTTTCCGTCGGGCCACGCCCACGACAACCCAGAGCTTCGACGCCGGGGTGTGGGATGCCATCACGACGAGGCCTAAACTCCCATACAGGCAAAAAGACAACTACAAGTATAGAAAAATACATCCTATCACATTCACCATCATTTGGCATGAAAAAATTCGCAATGTCAATCTCCTCGCTGCTTGTTGGCCTCGCCGCCATCAGCCTGACGGCCTGCTCATCTACGGGCAACGGGAACGAGTCTAATACCGATGCCGCGCCTGCAGCAAAGGCAGCCGCAGCCGAAGGAACACCCACCACGCTCAACATCCGCTACATCGACAGCGACTCACTGCTCGCAAATTACAATCTCGCCAAGGATCTCCAGGAGGCCACAATGCGCGCAGTGTCACGCATCGACAACGCCCGCCAGGCCAAAGGAAACGAGATACAGAAGTTTGCAGCACAGGTGCAGCAGAAGGCCCAGTCCAACGGATATCTCTCCGAAGCAAGCTACAACGCCGATATGCAGAAGCTCCAGAAAATGCAGCAGGATGCCGAGAACTACCTGGCCAACCTCAGCCGCAACGCCGACAATGAGCTGGCCCAGCAGCAGATACAACTCAACGACTCGATCGAAAGCTTCATCAAGGCCTTCAACAAGGAGCGCGGATATGACGCTATTCTCTACAAGAACGCAGGCGTATACTTCAACCCGGCTCTCGACATCACAGCCGAGGTGATCAAAGGCCTCAACGCACGATACAACAAGGTGGGCGAGAACAAGTAAACAGACCGCATTCACCTACAACACACACCGCCGCCGGCAGAATGACTCGGATATCATTTTGCCGGCGGTGTCGTATGCACACGCAATATCCCGCACACAAAAGAACTCCCCCGGACCTGCCGATTGATGAGACAGACCGGGGGAGCACAAGTATAACTCAAGAGAAGAGAGGAGAATGAGCATGACTCATAATCCTTGTGTGTTTTTATCGCTGAAATAATGCCGAGCAGAGAATGCCTTAACGATAGTCGGCAAACTGGCTCTGAAGTTTTTTACGGGCAAAGAAAATACGGCTCTTTATGGTTCCGAGCGGAAGATTCATCTTCTCGGCTATCTCGTTGTACTTGTAACCGGCCACGTGCATTGAGAACGGTATACGATACTCGTCGGAAAAAGAGTTAATTGCCTCGGTGATTTCTGCAGCAGCTATAGAACCTTCGGGGGAGTCCAAGCCCGAGTCCTGCGAAAGATTCAGGTGGTAGAGATCCTCAGTCTGGTCAACAACAGTGGCGTTGCGGGTCACGCGACGGTAGTTGTTGATGAAGATGTTGCGCATGATGGTGAAAACCCATCCCTTGAAATTGGTGTTCTCTACATATTTTCCCTCGTTAGACAGCGCCTTGAGGGTGGTGTCCTGAAGCAGGTCATAGGCATTGTCACGATTGGATGTGAGCATGAGGGCGAAGTTCAGGAGATTGTCCTGGAGCCCCATCAGTTTGTTCTGAAATTCGTTTGATGCCATAATTTGTAGAATTAAATGGATTATCGAAATGGTGTTTGTCGTTCTGACACTTCAAAATTACGCACTTTAAACTTCTTGTCAATATTTTATAGTATAAAAAAGTCTTATGTTAGTCAATTTTATTAAAACACTCATACTATTTAACTTATTATCAAATACATAGCGAGTTACATCTTTATTACAAAAATGTTACAAATCACCATTATTGTAATCTGATTGTTAACAAATTCAATCAATAAAATAACAAAACCGTATCAAAACGCCTGGAGTAGTCAACCGTTATTTTTTATAAAAAACAGCTCCCCGCTCGATGCACACCGAACGGGGAGCCTGCCCTATATACTAAGATTGTATGTCTCTCAGAAACTGTATGGGGGTATATCCGACCTTATGACTTGGCTGCGGCCGCACGGGCGCGCATGGCTGCCATCACCTTGCCCTTGCCGACACGGATGAAGTCGAGAATCGGACGGGAGGCGGGACACGCGTAGCTGCACGAGCCACACTCGATGCAGTTGGCGATCTTCTCATTCTCCGCCTCGTCATATTCCTTGAGTCGTGACAGAGTGCTGAGCAGGAACGGCTCAAGCCCCATGGGACAAGCAGTGACACAGGCACCGCAGCGGATACAGGGATCCATGGGACGGCGGTGGGCATACTTCTTGTCAAGCAGTATACCGGATGTGCCCTTGATCATGGGAGTCACGAGAGTGGATGCGGTGCGTCCCATCATAGGACCACCGAGTATTATCTTTTCATAGTCGTCGGTATCAACTATATCGGCGAGGATGGTGCCGATGGCCACGCGGAGATTCTTGCCCTCCTTGCCGTCGTGGAGAGTCAGCACACGGTCGAGCACAGGCTCGCCATGATAGACGGCACGGTATACGGCATAGGCTGTAGCCACATTCTGCACAATGGCACCGGTGGCAATGGGGAGAGCGCCCGAGGGGACCTCTTTTCCGGTGACAGCCTCGATGAGCTGCTTCTCACCACCCTGGGGATACTTCACCTTCATGGCCATCACCTCAAGTCCGCCCACCTGAGCCACGGCCTCTGTCATGGCGGCAATAGCCTCGGGCTTGTTGTTTTCGATAGCTATAACACCACGATCGACACCGGCGGCCTTCATCAGAAGCCTTACGCCCTTGACTATGTCGGCAGCGTTCTCGCGCATGAGCATATCGTCGCACGACAGACACGGCTCACACTCCACGGCGTTGATGATTACGAGATCGGCCTTTGAACCGGGAGGAGGAGACAGTTTGACATGGGTGGGGAATGTGGCTCCGCCGAGACCCACTATACCGGCCTCCTTGACCATTTCAATAATGGCCTTTGCGTCAAGCGCTGCCACTTCGGCCTCAGAGCGCAATGGAGTGCGGGCAGCCTCGATGGCCTCGGCATCGGCCTTGCGGTCGTCCTCGTCGCTCTTTATGTATATGGCCTCCACGGGCATTCCCTGGGGAGTGCGGGCTACGTCTACCTTGACCACGGTGCCCGATATGGGTGTGTGAATATGGGCCGACACAAAGCCTCCGGCCTCGGCCACACGGTCGCCACGCTTCACCTTGTCACCTTTTTTGACAATAGGCTTGGCCGGGGCGCCGATGTGCTGTGCCACGGGGAGCACCACCTCCTCCGGCAAGGGGAGTGTGACGATAGGCTTCCCGGCAGCTATCTTGTTTTCGGCGGGATGGACACCGCCTGTTTTGAATGTATGCAGTTTCATGGATTGTTTGAGTGTTAGAGTGGTGACTTAGGCATCGATCGCTTCGGCCTTCACAGCCTCGGGCTCGGCTTTCTTCACAGGGAAGTTGACGGCATGGATGGCGTGAGTGGGACACACATCGACACACTTGCGGCACAGCTTGCACTTCTCAAAGTCGATATAAGAGAGGTTGGAGCTGACCGAGATGGCATCGTGGGTGCAGACCTTGACGCATTTCGAACATCCGATACAAGCAGCCTTGCACTCCTTCATGGCCTGTGCGCCCTTCTCTTTGTTCGAGCAGGCCACATAGACCCTCATTCCACGCGGGCCCTTATTGCGAAGCTCAATGATGGAACGCGGACAAGACTTGACGCAGACACCACAGCCCACACACTTGTCCTCGACAACTTCGGGAAGCCCTGTCTCACGGTTCATGCGCATGGCACCATAGGGACAGGCTGCCACACAGTCGCCGCAGCCGAGACAGCCGTTTGGACAGGGAGATTCACCCGTGCCAAGCGACGAAAGCACCGCACAGGAAGGAGCTCCCTCAAAGCGGGCCATCGACGGACGAAGGTCGCAGGTGCCGTTACACTTGATCACGGCAATCTTAGGTTTGGCGACGGCTGCTGCCAGCCCGACAATCTCTCCGATTTTCTTAAGTGTCTCCGCGCTCGACGACGGGCAGGAAAGACCGTCGAGAGTATCGGCGTTGACACACGCCACCGCGAAGTCGCGACATCCGCTGCGTCCACAACCGCCACAGTTGGCGCCGGGAAGCAAAGCCTCTACCTCATCGATGCGGGGATCCTCCTGGACGTGGAAACGGCGGGCCACTACATAGAGCACGGCTGCGCCAACAATTCCGATAGTCCCGAGGACAATGATGGATAACAAAATTACATTCATGGCATTATGTGAGAATTATGATTTGCACTTCTGTCTGGGTTACATCGGCCTGACTTTCCACACCACCCGCGACGCTATACGCTTGCGGAACAGGTAGAGAAACAGGTCGTAGACTCCGAGAGCCACAAAGCCGGCAAGTATGGACCACGCGCCGCTCTCGGGCCACCCAAACCTCACGCCGAGAATCACTCCTATGAATACAAGCGTGGGGAGGACAAGAGCCCACCATGTGGCAAGAAGGGTGGACGACGGCGAGGCTGTCACCTCTACCCTCTCCCCCACGCTGTAACACGAGGTATCGCCGACGTTGATAGACAGAGTCTCGTGACTGTCGGACGAGTCCTTGTTACAAAGAGCCATCACCGCGCAACCGTCACACCGACATTCATCCTCGGTGCGTATTGTCAGTACATTTGCAGTGATTCCGGTGATTACACCCTTATGTGTTACATCTTCTTTCTTCATGGTAAAAAGCTCCCGCAAAGTTAGCAATTTTTCAAGGAAACAGCAAATTTTAACGTGCGAGATGGGCCGGGACGAGCACAAACGGAAGAGGGGCACGCAGCACAAGGCCATCGTCGGTCGTCACCCGCTTCCACTCGGCAAGAATATCGGCAGGGGTGTCGGATGTGGCCACGGCTACATAATAGAGGGGCTCGCGGGTCTGGACTATGAAAGTCCCGGTATAGCCCGAGCCCACAAGGCGCTCACGCATCTGGCGTGCGTTGAATATCTGCTTGAACTGCCCCACCACCACGCTGTAGCGTCGCAGATCATTCTTTTCGAGACCACCGTCCTTGGTGATTCCGATATACTCGGTGCGCACAGGCAGAGAATCGGCCCCGACCACGAGACACGATGTGCGAGCACTGTTGCGGATACGCGAGTAGATAGTCGAATCGAGACCGGTCGATTCCTCGCGATGGGTCACGGCAGCCTCATAGGCCTGTCTGTAGTTGGCCTCAGTGGTCTTGCACCCTGTAAATAGCGAGCAGGCACAAAGAAAGGCCATAGCCGAGAGGGGAAGTATTCTTTTTCCTTTCATGACAGAGAGAGTGTGCTTTTACTGCACCACATGATGTCCGGCCTCGGCGAGAGCCGCCTTGATCTGGGCAATGTGATCGTTGTTGCGTGTTTCAACCTCGATGCGCAGTATACAGCCGTTAATGGAGGTTGCGTCGGAATTGCGTTCGTGTGTCACAGAGATGATGTTGGCACCGTTGTTGCCAAATATGCTGCATATCTCGGAGAGCTGGCCGGGCTTGTCGCCCACATCGAGCTTGAAGGTGCAGTTGCGTCCGCTCTTCACAAGTCCACGGGTTATGACACGGTTGAGTATGGTGACGTCAATATTGCCGCCAGACACCACACACACTGTCTTCTTGCCGGCCACCGGCACTTTGTCAAACATGGCCGCAGCCACCGACACCGCACCTGCGCCCTCGGCCACGAGCTTCTGCTGCTCGATGAGAGCAAGTATGGCCGCAGCAATCTCGTCTTCGCTCACAGTGACTATGTCGTCGACATAACGCGAACAGAACTCAAACGTGTTGTTGCCCGGCTCTTTCACGGCTATACCGTCGGCAATGGTTGACACAGACTGAAGGTGTTCACGCTTGCCGTCGCGGACCGAAACAAACATCGACGGCGCACCGTCGGCCTGAACACCATAGACCTTAACGTCGGGCTTGAGCTGCTTGAGGGCAAATGCTATTCCGGCTATCAGACCACCTCCGCCGATAGGCACAATGACAGCCTCGACATCAGGCATCTCCTCGAGAATCTCAAGCGCGATGGTGCCCTGTCCGGCTATCACCTTGAGGTCGTCGAAGGGATGGATGAATGTGTAGCCATACTGATCGCGTAGCTCGAGAGCCTTCTCGTAGGCATCGTCGTAGACACCGGGCACGAGACACACCTCAGCGCCAAGACGCTTAGTAGCCTCGATTTTCGAGATAGGCGCTCCGGCAGGCAGGCATATGAGCGACTTGATACCGTTGGCCGTGGCGGCAAGAGCCACACCCTGGGCATGGTTTCCGGCCGAACAGGCTATAACCCCCTTGGCACGCTCATCGGGAGTAAGCTGAGAGATCTTGTAGTAGGCACCTCTGAGCTTGAAAGCCCCTGTGTGCTGGAGATTTTCGGGTTTGAGATATATTTCTGCTCCGGGATTGAGCTTGGTTGGTCCTATGAGACGCGGATGACGTGCCACGTCGCGCAACACACGGGCGGCGCGATACACCTCGGCTATTTCGAGTTTGTCCTCTTCCATAATCATTCTATCACTTTGGCTGAAATAATCTTTATGTCTTCAACAGGGCGGTCGTTTGCATCGGTCTCCGCCTTCTCTATCTTGTCGACAACGTCCATGCCGTCTATGACACGGCCATACACTGTATACTGGCCGTCAAGGTGGGGAGCACCTCCCATATTGACATAGGCCTCGCGCATCTCGGGCGTATAGATCACCGGGGCTGACGCTGTGAGCTCCTCGGTCTCCTTGACGAGCTTCTCCTGAAGAGCCTGGAGTCCCTCGCGGTCGCGGTTGCGACGCAGAGACATGATGCTGTCACGGTTCTCGGAGCACAGACGGTCGAAGACCTCCTGCTTGTGCTGCATCTGGGCTTTGTGTTCCATCTGGTCCATCTGAGCAGGCGAGAACTTGCGCCCGGTGACAATATAGAACTGCGAACCAGACGACTTCCGCTCTGGATTCACATTGTCGCCCTGGCGGGCTGCGGCTATCGCTCCACGATGGTGATAGTACTTGGGAAACAGGAACTCGGCCTCTATCTGCTCGCCCGAGTCACCGGCACCAAGCATCTTGCCCTTAGGGGCGTTCTTGCTCGTAGGGTCACCGGTCTGAATCATGAAATCACTGATTACACGGTGGAATAGCACTCCGTCATAGTCTCCGGTGTTCACACGCTTCACAAAATTGGCGGTGTGCCTCGGAGTGTCGCCATAAAGAAGCAGGGTGACATCTCCCATGGAGGTGTGAAGGAGCACCTTTACATCTCCGTTGTTTTCAGTCTGTTGTGTCATATCTTTGCAGTTGGTTTGCGAATTGATGTTTGCTATCTGAAATAATAGGAGGAAGAGAGCAAGAAGTCTTTTCATGATAAAATCAGTTTTAGACAAGCAAAATTACACTTTTTCCACGAAACACAAACCACTTGCGGGAAATAAAAGTTAAAACAGACAAAAAGCAGAAGAGAAAGCTCCGAAACTGAAACTTTCTCTTCTGCTTGTGTAGCGAATCCGGGATTCGAACCCGGGTTTCCGCCGTGAGAGGGCGGCGTGCTAGGCCTCTACACTAAATCGCCTTGCATTCTACTTTCCCAAGGGGGCCTCCCTTGTTTTGCGATGCAAAGTTACGACGAAATTTCCAATGTCGCAAGCAATATCGCCGTTTTAACATTATTTTAACACTACAATAATCTATACCTTATATATTATAGCAATTTATCCTTCTGCAAAGTTTGGCGGATTGGAAGAAACTTCGTACCTTTGCACACGAATTTCAATCAATACAAAACACTAATTAATGGCAACAAAAATCAGACTGCAACGTCATGGTCGCAAGAACTATGCGTTCTATCCCATTGTTATCGCCGACAGCAGGGCACCACGAGATGGTAGATTTATTGAAAGGATAGGTTCCTATAATCCGAACACTAATCCTGCTACAGTAACACTGAACTTCGAGCGTGCTTTGTATTGGGTCAACGTAGGCGCACAGCCCACCGACACCGTTCGCACTATTCTCTCCAACGAGGGTGTGCTCCTGATGAAGCACCTTCAGGGCGGTGTGAAGAAGGGTGCCTTCGACGAGGCCGAGGCACAGCGTCGTTTCGACGCATGGAAAGCCCAGAAGCAGCAGGCAACTGAAAAGTTCAACGCTTCTATGGCCGCTAAGAAAGAATCTGACGCCAAGGCTCGCCTTGAGGCAGAGCAGGCCAAGAACCAGGCTAAGGCTGAGGCCGTAGCCAAGAAGAAGGCCGAACTCGCCGCAGCAGCAGCCGAGGCTGAAGCAGCAGCTCACGCTGAAGAGGCTCCCGCCGAGGAAGCTCCCGCAGCTGAATAAGAGCTAAGCACACAACACCTCTTCCGATTCCTCCCGCAATTTCAAATTTGCGGGAGGAATTGTGTTTTTTTACCAATTACCCAACACACGAGAGAGGGGGCGAGAGAACAGAAACACCGGTTTCACGCGCTCTCGCCCCCTCTCCTATTCTTTTGTATCTATGAGAAAACCACAGTCTTATTGTCGTAGGTGAGAATCTTCCGCTGAATCTGCTTCTCTACCGCGCGCGAGAGGACAATCTTTTCAAGGTCTCTACCTTTCTTGACAAGGTCCTCCACTGTATCCTTGTGGGTGATACGCACAATATCCTGCTCGATAATCGGCCCGGCGTCAAGCTCGGAGGTAACATAATGACTCGTGGCACCGATTAACTTCACGCCACGCTCGAAAGCCTGGTGGTAGGGCTTGGCTCCGATAAAGGCCGGAAGAAAGGAGTGGTGAATATTAATGATGCGGTTGGGATATCGGGATATGAAATCCTCTGACAACACCTGCATATAGCGCGCGAGCACAATAAAGTCGATACCGTGACGCTCAAGCAGTTCAAATTCTCGCTGCTCCATCTCAGCCTTGTTGTCTCGATTGACCGGTATCACCTCGAAAGGAATGTCGAACTGCTTGCCCACAATGGCAAGATCGGGATGATTGGATATAATAAGCGGAATCTCAACAGCCCAGTCACCGGCAATGTAACGCGATAGAAGATCATACAGGCAGTGGGACATCTTGGACACAAAGATGGCCATACGCTGGCGATGTGATGTGAAACTGAGGCGATATGTGAGATTATAGCGTGAGGCATAGAGAGTGTGGAAGTATTCCTGGAGTTTCTCCTTCGGAATCAGGAAGTCGGCGAGATCCCACTCCACACGCATATAGAAGATGCGGTTGACACGGTCCACATACTGGTCAAGGTAGAGAATATTACCCCTGTTGTTGGTAATGAACTCGGTAATTACAGCAATGATACCCGGTTGGTCGGGGCAGTGCATACGAAGCACTGCTGTGTCATTTTTGGTGTCATTCTTAGCCATATTCTGGAATTTTAATTGCAAAGTTACATATTTTTCGCCAAAATTCTATACAAATGCAATAAATGAAAGTCACCCGGCAGGAATCCGTGAAGGAAACCGTGCCGGGCGACGCTATCAGAGGGTGTTAAAGTAAATTACTTTTTTGTGAATGTGCAGGTGTAGGGAAGCTTGGAGAGGTCGAGTGTGATGTCATAGTTACCGGCCTCAGAGATTACGATGTCCGATCCCTTTGACTTAAGCTCAAGCACAGGCTCCTGGGGAGTTGAACCTTCACCCAGTCCACCAAGGTCGATATCCCATGCGTCATTGGCACGGAACTTCATGCTGCCTTCAGTAAGTGCCACCGACACAGTCCATTTGAGGAAAGTCTCATCGGGAGTCATAGCGGTAGAGCCATCCCATCCTGAGGGAGTAGCGTTACCTATGATACCGTAAGTGGCGATATGAGAGAGAGCATAGGTCATCTCTACCACATTGGCCTCGATCCAGAAAAGGCCGTCGCCTTCAACAGGGATATTTTCACCGCCATTGGTGAGTTCACCGTCCTTACCGCCATAGTCACCATTGTTCCAATTGTCAGCCTTGACAATCTTGAAACCACCTTTAAGATGGGCATATCCGAGGTAGGTGGAGTAATCAGAGGTGTAAAGCATGGTGGAGTTGGCGAAATCCCAGTTGTTGCCATCACCGTTGATCCACAGATTATCAAGAGCGGGAATGTAGGAGAAAACAAATTCACCTGCGTCGTTGGGACGTACATTCACCTTGATTACATATGTGCCTTCCTTGTAGATGGTGTTCCAGTTGCCGAGAGCATCCTGTGAGCTGAGAGTACCAATTGTAGACTCGCCTACAAACTCTGCTGTGGGAGCCATGACGACGCCTGAACCGGCAGCCATAGTCGACTCGGGAACAATAGCCCAATTGTAGCCGGCCTGTGCCTGCGCAGCATCGACAGTGATGAGTGCCGAGAACTCGGGATTGTCATAGGGAGAACCACCTCCATTGGAGAGGAGGATAGCGCCCTGGGAGGAAATCTGCTCACCTGTGACAGTGCCGATGAGATAGTATTTCTCCTCGACGGTGAAGCCGGGATCGAATGGCACGAGCGAAAGCGACTGTGAAGCATAGAAAGTCTTCTCGCCACCAACGCGATACTTCATACCTGTATCCTTGTTCTGGGCATAGAGCTTCAGACGGAACCATGCGTCGCGGGCAGAGGGATCAATTGTATTGAAAAAATCGTGGAAGAGACCCTCCACTTCGTCGGGCGACACCTTGGCAACTCCGTTTTCTGTAACACAGTTCACGGTCTTGGCCCCGGCGAAATCCTCGGCCACAGCCATCTCGGCTGTATAAGTGAATTCATAGACGGTCGCATCAAAGTCACCGGAAGCATCGAGCTTGCCGAGAGAGATGAGACTGCCGGCCTCGCTCAACTGGGCGAGGTCAACGGTCTGGCCGGCATTTACGGCCGAGACGGTCACTCCCGAAGCATCGAGGACGGGGAGTTGCTCATTGGACTGAGCGGGAGGGTTGGGATAGTCGAAATCCTCGCACGACACCGCAGCCAGCCCGAGAGCGAATATGGAGAATAGTGCTAACTTTTTCATTCTTTATCAGATGATTGTTAAGATGAGGGGTTGATGGTTGTAATCTGCAGCGACGGTTTTCGCGCCGTCGCTGCAGGGATATTTACTTATACTGCGGGGGTCACGATCATTGTGCCGGCCTTGGTGTCGAGAGTGAAGACAAGCTCACCTCCGGTCCAGGGGAATGTCCAGTTGCCTTCGCCGGTGACGAACTCATAAGCATCACCGAGAGTCATAGAGATATTGGCACCGCTTGCATCAGCAGAATATGGAGTAGCTCCCCATCCGGTAAGTTCGCCATAGACACGGAAGTAAACATCACCTTCAGGGACATCAAATGTGTTGGTGTAAATGCCTGTGCCGCCACGGTCCACGAGTCGCCAGTTCTCGTAGTGAGATGCATTGGATGCACTGGGTTCAACCCAATTTCCGCCGAGCATCGAGGGAGTACCTACGAGATATACATAGTTCTCCTTAACCATTGCTCCTGTCACTACGGTGAGTTTCCAGTCGTCAGGTTTGGTCATATCAAGGGTGAATGTAACCGAACCGCCCTCCCAGGTAGAGGGAGTGAACCATGAACCCTTGCCGGGAACAGCCTTGTAGGTCTCGGGCGTAGAGCTGAACGAGATGGGATCGTTCTCTCCGTCAACGCCCTTAGGACCGATGGAGGGAAGAGCATTATCGCCACCCCAGCCTTCGAGACCGAGATAGAAGCGGAAGTACTGCTCGCCTGCAGGAATCTCGAGAGAACCTTCGTAGATATCAGTTCCTACGCCGGTCTCCTCAATACCCCATGGCTCATAGTGACTCTTATTTCCTGCCGAAGGCTCAACCCACTGTCCGGCTTCATTGCACGAAGGATTGCCCACGAGATAGATGAAACGTGGTTCGGCAGGGAAAGGATTATAGACCTGGACACCTGCGAGAGTGACCACATTTGAAGCAATTTCGCTACCCTCTATACCGGTGAGGAATGCGCGACAGCGCACTTTCACGTCGGAATAGGATGGATCGCCGTCTTTGGGATATGCAGAATAGCCGTCAATTCCGGCAAGCTGAAGGAGAGCCTTAGAAAGATCCTCGGCCTTGATGTCGAAATTGGCCACATTGGCCACAGCAGGACTGAGAGTCTTGTAGTTGACTTCTACAGCAGGGGTATCCTCAGTAGCCTCGGCAGCCTCAACAAACTCGGCCTCGGTGGTAACATCAAGGACATAGTTGGTGATCAGAGACACACCGTAGTTGGGCTGGGTACAGGTAAAATTGACCATATCGCCGGCCTTGAGCACATAGGTCTGGCCTGACATGGGAGGAGTGTTGAGCACAAACTCAGTGGGCTGGCTGTAGACAGGCTCTTTATCGTCCTCACACGCAGTGAAGCCAAGGGCCGTGGCAGCGATAGCCGCGAAAATATATAGCTTTTTCATTGTCTTTGACTATTATATTAAATAGGTGTGGGGAGAGTTATTAGTAACCGGGGTTCTGCTTGTATCCAGCAAGATTGACCACGGTGCTTGGAAGCGGATAGAGGCCTGCTGTAGCGGGGAGGTCGGCACCTTCGCGCACACCACCCTTCCAGCTCCATGTGTAGCCGGAGAGATACTTGCCATAGCGCAGAAGGTCAGTGCGACGGCAATTCTCGGTATAGAGCTCACGAGCGCGCTCGTCCTGAAGAGTGTTGAGATCGAGATCGTCGCTTTCCCAGGGGGCAAGACCGGCACGCTGACGGATGTAGTTGACATAGATGAGAGCTGTGTTCTTCTCACCTGCGCCGTGGAGGATAGCCTCTGCAGCCGAGAGATACATCTCGGCGAGACGAATCACGACATAGTCGGCATCAGCACAGTCCTGGCCCTTGGGAGTATCGATAATCTCGCCGTCGGGACCAAGATTGAAGTTGGTATACTTGAGGGGCAGATAGCCGTTATAGCCAAAGTGGTTCTGGTCAAGCACATCGTTGGCCTTGTCAAAACCAAAGGCAGAAGTCATCCAGTTCTTCACACGAATATCATTGGAAATGGAGCATTCGTCATCTTCCCAATCAAACTTATCGACAAACTCCTCGCGAGCCGTCATACACTTCCAGCCCGACTGAGCAACATTATACCATTCATTTAGGCAGCAACCCTTGCTTTCAGGATTGAAAGAGTAGTCTATACCATTGTGTGTATAAGACACGGTCTTCTCCCAGTCCTTAGCATCGTTGTACTTCTTAACGGCCTTGTTGTAGTCCTCTTCCTTCTCGTAGTCTTCACGTACAGGCTCCTTAAGAGTAGCCTGCACACCCTGAGAAGCAATGAAACCTTCGATGAGGAGGGTAGCACCTGAATAGTTCTTAAGATGAGCCTCGCTTGAAGGAATCACCCAGATATTCTCGTTGACTGCATTGGCTCCGCCTATAGCATAATCGCGGTTGTTGGCTGCAAAGAGATTGTGGTAGTGCTCGGCGAGACCAGAACCCTGGAAACCGGGGCCTTTGAGACGGTTGATGACAGCGTTGGCCTTCTCAAGACACTTGGCCCACTGGGGAGTTCCTGAGAAAAGCTCGGCATTGAGATAGAGCTTGGCGAGAATGGCGTCGCAGGCATCCTGGCCGACAAAGCCCCAATGAGTGGTAGAGGGTTTCTCGGCATAGGACTTTGATACCTCCTCGAGGTCGGCAACAACACGGTCGAACACCTCGGCGCGTGTGAGCTGGGGAGACACACTGCCTATTGTGGAATTCTCGTCGGCATAGGGAACATTGCCGAAGAGCGACAGCATATAGAAGTAGCAGCCTCCACGAAGCACACGGCACTGACGGATATAGTCGTCGGCCATGGCCTGAAGCTCGGGAGTGTTGAGGTGGAAGTAGCCCTTGCGTACAGTCTGGATGAAGTCGTTGCAGAGGGAGATGTTGATCACGAGGCGGCCGTATGTGCCGACAAGCACCTTGTTATTGGGTGCCACGGTGCCATACTGGAGAGTGGCAAAGTCAACGTCATCCTGGGGTAGCCAGTCGGCCTCGTCGGTTGGAACTTCCTCGAGGTTGAAGATGGCGCGCTGGAATGTGGACATACCGCCGTCGAAGTTATTGACCGATGCGTTGCCGTTGGCACCGTATGTTGCAAACTGCATATACACGTCGCCGAGCACCTGGTTCATGTAGCCTTCAGGGTCCTTGGCAAAGTCAGCGGCAGTGATTTCGCGGGGATCGGACGGGAGCAGGTCAAGGTCGCCGATACAGGAGCCCATAGCCAACGCCGAGGCCGCGATGCCCATCGAGATGAAATATTTATTGAGTCTTTTCATTGATTCAGAGTTGATGTAGTTGGGAACTGATTAGAAAGTGGCGACCACGCCGAAGGTGCAGGTGACAGGGCGGGGATATACATTGTTGTCGATACCGCCGTTGACCTCGGGGTCAAGACCCTTGTACTTGGTGATTACGAAGGGATTCTGCACGGCTGCATAGAAACGGAGCTTGAGAGCGTCCTTGAGCACCTTGTCGAGAGTATAACCGAGGGTGATGTTGTCGCAGCGGAGGAACGAGGCATTCTCCACGAAGTAGCTGCTCACAGAGCTGGGTGCTACGGAAGTGAATAGATACTCGTCGGCCATGAGGTTCTGCAGCTGGTAGCCGAAGAGGTTGTTGACCGGACGGGTGCGCTCGTAGCGGGGACCGTTGTAGACATAGTTGCCAAGGTTGGCACGGAGCACAAAACCGAGGTCCCAGTTCTTATAGTTGAACGTATTGTTCCAGGAAAGAGTCCACTTGGGATCGGGAGAGTGATATACGATACGGTCGGCATCGTTGATCACACCGTCGGCGTTCTGGTCGACATACTGTCCCTCAAGAGGATTGCCGGCCTCGTCATATACCTGCTCGTAGACATAGAATGAGTAGGCGGGGTGACCGACAAGGTGGTACTGCAGACCGCCGCCTGTTCCGGAAGGAGTGCCGGCAGCCTCGAGCTGCGAGGTCTCGGCATCGCCTGTAAGCTTGGTGATCTTGTTCTTGTTATAGGCAATGTTGACGCCTGTGGTCCAGGTGAAGTCATTGGTCACGACAGGACGGGCGGTTGCGGTAAGTTCGAAACCGGTGTTCTCAAGCGAGCCGATGTTGCGGTCAAAATAGTTCGAGGTGTTCATACCGCCTGTGGGAACGAAAGCAAGAAGGTCTTTGGTCTTGCGGAGATACCAGTCGGCAGCGAAAGTGATGCGGTTGTTAAGGAAAGCAAAGTCAAGACCGACGTTCCATGTGGTAGTCTCCTCCCACTTGATATCGGGATCGTAGGCTTTGGGATAGAGCACGTTGATCCACTCGCCGGAACCCGACGGATTGAGGTACTGGAACGGAGGAGTTGAAACGGTATAGATTGCCATATAGGGGAAGAGGCCCGATACCTGCTGCTGACCTGTCACACCCCAGCCGAGACGGAGCTTGAGATCGTTCCACCATCCGCGTGTCGGCTCCATGAAAGGCATATTGATGAGCTTCCATCCGAGAGCGAGAGAGGGGAAGAGACCCCAGCGGTTCTCCTTGGCAAAGCGAGAAGAAGCGTCGTCACGAAGAGTGAAGGTGAGAAGGTATGTGTCGTCGAAAGAATAATTGAGACGACCGAAGAACGAGATCAGCTGCTGAGGACCGGCCCAACGGGTCATGGGAATATTGTTGTAGGACTGACCGATGTGGCTCTGGGTGGAGGGATCCTCTCCGAGAGTCCATGTATCGCCTGCATAGGACACGTTGTAACCAAGGGTGTTGATGAGAGTCTGCTCACGTCCGTGGTAGTCGAAGTGCTGCCAGGAATAACCGGCCATGACATCAAGATTGCTCTTGATGGCCTCGAAATCCTTGCGGTAGTTCACATAGAAATCAAGCAGAGTGTTGCGCTGGAGCTCATACTTGTGGTGGCGTGTGCCGGCACCATCCTTGTAGTTGCCGCGCCAGGCCATGATGGAGTTCTGGGCCACAACATCGGTCCAGGTATTCTTGCTCACCTGATAACCGAGGTTGAGATTGAAATGAAGTTCGGGAAGGAAGTGGAGAGCATAGTCGATCTGGAGGTTTCCTGTCGACGACCATACCTTGCCGCGCTTGTTCTGGTCGTTGAGAAGCTGCACGGGGTTCTGTCCGGCATTTGTCTCGGCAAGACCGTTGGCAAAGATGTTGGTATAGCCGTTATAGATGGGCGACACGGGATTGCCGGCAGCATCAACGGTGTTATAGGGAGTGCGGACGGGAAGAGTCGGCGAGAAGCTTGTGGCAGAGCCGATAGCGCCGAGGTCGGCCTCCTTAGAGTCAACATATGTACCGTTGACGTTGGCATTGACCGAGAGAAGTCCGTTGAAGAACTTCGGGCTGAGGTTGAAGCCAACAGTTGTACGCTTCATCTCGGAAGTCTTCACGATACCCTTGGTGTCGTTGAATGTGGCACTGACGCGATAGGGAAGGAATCCGGCCTGACCACCCACACTGAGAGAATAGTCGTGAGAGAACACTGTGCGGAGCACCTCTTTCTGCCAGTCGGTATTGACAGCTGCAGCCTGCTCGGGAGTGAGATAGGGAGCATCGAGGTTGTCCTTGGCTTTCTGATTGTTATAGTTGTTGACGAAGTCACGGAGCTGTGCGGCATCCATGAGGTCGAGTGTCTTGCGGGCTGTGGCAAGGTGGAAGTTGGCCGAGAAGTTGACCTGCGGACGTCCGCTCTGGCCCTTCTTGGTGGTGATGATGATGACACCGTTTGATGCGCGGCTACCATAGATGGCGGTGGCCGATGCATCCTTGAGGATAGTCATAGACTCGATATTGTCGGGCGACACCATGGTGAGAGCGTTTGTACCTCCGGCCATATCCTGGCTGTTCATGGGCACACCGTCGATTACGATGAGGGGGTCATTGGAAGCTGAAAGCGACGCGCCGCCACGAATACGGATTGTGGCGCCACCGGTGGGATTACCACCATTTGTTGTGACCACCACACCGGGGCTTGCACCCACGAGCATATCTGAAGCTGTGGTGGCAATACCGGCCTCGATATCGTCGGGCTTGATTACTGCGACAGAGCCTGTGGCATCGCTTTTCTTGACCACACCGTAGCCAATTGCCACTACTTCGCCGAGCACGAGGCTGTTCTCGGTCATTTTGACATCAATCACCGTGCGACCGTTGACGGGAATCTCCTGAGTCTCATAGCCGACGTAGGAGAATACGAGAGTGCCGTCGGAGGGAACGGAGATGGAGTAGTTGCCGTCTAAATCGGTGGCAGTACCCATTGATTCGCCCTGGACGAGCACACTTGCGCCGATGAGGGGTTCGCCCTCAGGGTCAATCACGGTACCTGTGACCGTAATCTTCTGCGCTAACGCCGGGAAAGCAAAGCACACCGCAAAGAGGGCGGCAAGCCACACTTTCCGACTCATTTGAAAACAAATGTTCTTCATGCAAGAGTTTTTTAGAAAGTTTTGTTGTAATGTATGTTTTATAATCTCTTTTAGTTAAGTTGGCGCATGGTAAAAAAGCTGTGTTTGTGGGATAAAAAGCATACCTTTGTAGTAG
>CAJUGS010000022.1 GCA_910586305.1 uncultured Duncaniella sp. | reverse complement strand
GGGTTTGTTATGCCCATTAATGTTTAATTTGGTTTAAATTCAAACATACTCTTAAAAACATAGAATTTTCTGCTTTGTCGAAAACTTCTTGTAGTCTTTCAAAGCTAAATCCCATTTCTTCAAAGCGGAGACGAATCTTTGTCTTTCGCTTATCGGTTATTTTTATGACGCGAGGAAAAGAAGGGCATCGGTCGTGAAATAACTTAACTATGAAGTCGAAATCTACCTCTGATTTATGCTTCTTTGGAGTGGCGATTTTATCTGAGTTCTTATCAACCTCAAAGAACAAACCAAGCTGATTGTTGGGGTTTTCTTCTTCCGATTGTTGGACGGGAAGTAATGCTGATTGATTGTTTATTCTATCGCAATTCGCTGTGGCATTGGACGTTGTTGTTGGTAATTCAATCAATATACTTGGA
Source organism: uncultured Duncaniella sp. (assembly GCA_910586305.1). Classification (GTDB taxonomy): domain Bacteria; phylum Bacteroidota; class Bacteroidia; order Bacteroidales; family Muribaculaceae; genus Duncaniella. The sequence goes on along the minus strand of CAJUGS010000022.1, from coordinate 49,670 downwards.
CGCTCGTTGGTCGGTTGTTGGTCTATAACAGGTCTATCTTCGGACGCTTCATCCATAAAGTCGGCTTGATACCTATCCCAATTACAAATAGTTACAAGTGTATTGGTGTTGCTCGGTTCAATCGTAATCTCCCCCGATTTTACAAGCCTTGATATTATGGTGCGATAGCGCCGCTCTTTGATTCCGAGTTCTCGACAAACTGTGGAACGTGATATGATGAGTTGTCCTCTTCGTACAAAAACACCTCGCCACATCCTATCTATTAAATTGGCATTACTTAGGCAGTAGATGAAGAAACACGTCATATCGTGTTCCTTGAACCACTCCCAATCTACTATGGAACGATACATTTTGAACCAGCCGGATTTCATGATTATTAGACTTGCGATGGAGAGCAGGCATGGTCATCATAACGCAACAGTGTTATGAGGTAGTAATGCCTAATCTTCACGATTGATATTAAATCACAGCGTTGCAATCTGCCAAGGGCTGTTGTCAGTTTCTGCGGAGACAACCCAACCTCCCTTAAAAACGTCTTGCGCAATCCAAGAAATTGCCCTCTGCTAACTTTCTCGCCAAAAACAACATTGTCCTTGGTGCTTGCTCGTAGAAGCAGATAAACATAGAGGCTTAAAACCTCTGGGGAACTGAACCATTCCCATAAGAGCAATCCTCTATCAAGATATATTCCTTCGTCATTCATTTTTAAGATTCTTTGAGATAATCAGTTACTATTTTCTCGAACTCGTCAAGTGATTTGCAAACAACATATCGGTTGCCGTGCTTTTCTACACCAGACTGCCATTCCTTTTGCTCTTTTTCCTGATAACTTCCCGGCTTTTTCATTTCAATGTAAAGAGCATTGAAGCCTTTCCGGGCAACGGCGAGGCATAGGTCTGCGACACCTTTTACCACACCTTCCAACTTCAGTTTTCTCCCTTGCCATTGAGTGCATTTGCGCTCATTGGCTATATGGAACAAAACCCCGTCTTTCCACAGTTGAGGATGTGTGACTTGAAACCATCGAATACACGATTGTTGAATCTGACTTTCAGATAAACCGTATTGAGCAAGCTGCCGTACCTTTGCTGCCGGGAGTGGTGTCCCGGAAACAATGGCATCCATTACCATCTTATTATATTTGTCAATTTTTCCCATTACAAGTTAGAAGAATACATTAGTGAGTTGTTTGATTCTACCATTAGTATAGCTGCTCACAGCATATAGACCTGGGCTGTTTTCAGTCAAATGCAAATCCTCAACATGGCCGAATCTTTGAATGTTACCGGCAAGGTCTACTATCCAAGCACTCTCTTTTTGAGGATGAGGGCGAATAGCTCTGCCGACTATCTGATAGTATAGAGCCAGCGACATAGTTGGTCGAGCCAATACCACTGTATCGAGTTCGGGATAATCATATCCGGTAGTAAGTACGCCACAATTAGTAAGAACATTTATTTTGCCTTGCTGAAATTCTTTAAGTATGCGATTGCGCTCTTTTTTGGGCGTTTCGCCACTGACCATTTCACATCCAGGGATTGCTTTACAGAGTGCTTCACTTTCTTCAAGGAACTTTGTGAAAACAAGAATACCTTTGCGTGGTTTCCCATCTTTAGTATTCTGAAGCCTACGCACTATATTTGTAAGATGAGTTTGGAGATCGACAAACTGCATCTGCAATTTCAAATCATCCTCATCAAAATCCATCCCGGTAGTGTTACGCTTGATGTTCTCTGGTGGAAGAATGGTTAGATCGAAATACCTTAACTTAGCAAGGTATCCTCTTTGCAGAAGGGTAGATATATCGACTTGATAAATTACCTCACTGAATATCCTTGGCCGGGTTCTCGTGAGGAATTTCAGAATACATTTCGGTTCTCCGTTCATATCTCTTGAAGAACACAGCCGATAAGGTGTAGCGGTCAATCCAAGTATTTTTCGGTCGGCACATTCAAAGAACTCCTTATACATACCTTCCTTTGGATTAGTAACATGAGCCTCATCAACTATGACATATTTGAAATGATTGAAATCTTCCATATTAGCCATTACGCTGCCAATCGTGGCAAATGTTATTCGTCTAATCTCTTTGCGATTAAATGAAGCTGAATAGATGGAGCAGTCAATCACACCATAACTCTGCAACTTGGCAAAGTTCTGTGCGAGTATTTCTCGTGATGGTTGGAACACCAAAACATTACCATCCAAACGGGCAGCGATGTCGGCGATTATGAGACTTTTACCAGCACCCGTAGGAACGACTAATAATCCATTCTTCTTGGATGTACTCCTGAAGAATCGGATTGCTGCATCGCTTGATATTTGCTGATAATCTCGGAGGGTATAAGTCATAAGTATCTCTGAGCTTTTGAAATTTCAATTTCACATTGCCTAAGCATTATTCCTTCTTCTGCTGTCGGCAGATATATCTCGGCTTCTTTTGACGACCAATTTCGGAACCGATCTATACATACAGACATTTCTTCAGTAGTAAGGGATGCAGAAGAACGACACTGAATGCGCTTCTCGCCGGTAAACTTATCAATACTTGAACCTATTATAAATATTTCGGGATTGACAAGCTGCTTGAAGTACATCTGCTTGACATACTCTACATCTTCCCCATATACTGCTGCAAAATATCCAAGTATGGTATGGAGGTATGCGTTCTGATTGAGAGTCCGTTGCCGCTTCGTGCGCAACTCCACAACATCCTTTCGGTCTGCGAGAAGTTGAGCACGAGCGAGAAACGATGCTCTGTCAAGATCATTTTTACAATCGTAGAGCATGAGGACTGATTTTAGAACGGAGGCCTATAGCCACCTTGACCAGACTGTGGATATTGTGGCTGTTGAACAGGAGCGGACTGCTGAGGTGCCGGAGACGCGAAGCCCGGATTATTCGGTACGGTAGCGGACTGGGGTTGTGCAGGTGTAGTTTGCACTTGCTGAGGCTGCGCATAATTACGGAGAGCATACAACTCAATCTTGTAGGGCTTGATGTCGTTGATGATTTTTGTGATGCCGGCTGCATCAGTGTATTTGCGCCCCTGCAGGTCAAAGTAGATGGTAACTACTTGACCAGGCTGAAACTTGTCAAGTTCGGCACATCTATCACCACTAAATGTAAGTTGAGGTGTATTTTCATTGTCGGTGATAGGTTCGCCGGTGTTCGGGTCGAAACGACGAACAGCGAGGATGATGTCACGAAGTTTGAAAGCATTACCAAGTTTAGAGGTAAGCTCTTGGGTTACACCTATTGCGGTGATAGTCCCAGTAACGGAATTTGCCATTCTTATTATATAATTTAGAGTGTATGTCTAATGCTCTTGTCCCACGCTATGAGGACTTTTATTGCTTCCATAGGCTTACGGACAACCTCAACAAGATTTGATTTGCCATAGCGGGGTTTAGGTAGCCATAGAGCAAGCAACTTGCGAACTTTTAGGTGTGGATTTTGTCGTTCAAACAGATATGCATAGATTGATAACTGCCATGACAGGTATTCCATATCAAGTTTGGAGGTGGTCTTAACATCGCAGATATCAACATATACCACGTTGTCTGCAACCTCAAATACAATGTCGATTGAGCTTGCGATATAACTATCATCAGAAATAAGATATTCGTTCGCCAATGTGACGAGTCCATTCTCTTTTTTTATCCTGACGTAATCAATCAACGATGGGTGGTCACTTTCCACACCAAGGCTATCGACCAGCTCAATCTGCTCATGGATATTGTGACCATATTCAGCGGCTTTATTGAGGACTTCTTGCGATATGCCATTATACTTATTAGCAAAAAGGGTCCTATGCAGAAGTGATGTGACGCCGGAGAGATCTTGCCCCATATAATTATAGGTATGCGCCAACTCATCAAATACAACTGCCGACTTAATCAGTTCGGGTCTTTCTCTCATAGTCCTAATTCTTTTTTACGGGAACTCATACATTGGGAGAATACGGGATTCTGTTGGAGTTGACCACTGTATGACTTCCAGACAGCGACCAGTGAATCCTTATCGGTTGCCTCCATTATTGCAGTCAAAGCTTGCACAAGCATGGCATCCTTGAATTGATCAAGGGTCTGAATTATCTCTGCAATAGTTCTTGGGCGTGTTTCTTCTGGAGTAGTGGCATCGGCATCTTTGGGTTCTTTGGTCGGAATGAGAAGAATCTGCATCAATGAATACTTGAGCGCAGAACTCATCGCTTTATTCATACTCTTATCGCCTGAGTCCATGCCTTCGCCGACATTAATAGTTGACACCTCGGAGGTGTCTTCGGTAACATAATGGTATTTTACCTTAACTCGAGTATAGTATAATATGGAACCTCTGCCGGTAACTTTTTCAGTGACATTGTATTCAAGAACCTCCGGGAGAATGAACACGCCATTCTCTGCAAAGATATCGTGCAATTCATTCATCACAGTATCTATGCCACGGAACATATAGTTTTGTTGCTCGTTCTTTTCGCCTTTGGCAACAGCCTTGACGCTTTTCATGATACGAACCATTGCCCCGAAAATCAAGGGGATATGTGTATTTTTGTCTTGTTCGTCCATACGTTTAGCTTCCAGTTAAATGATTATTTGCATAATTGATAATATCACCTTATCATATATACTACATTTGATTATAATTCAAATGTAGTACATCCAACGCCGAATGAAGCCAGTGCCGGTCTCATCCGAGGGTCATCAATGGGAAATCTTGTTAATTCTGATACAGGACGGGCATTATTTACAATATCAGCAAAGTTAAATCGCCACATTGTGTTAGAGGCTCCGTCTGGCTTATGATAGCGGATTCTGCCCTCTGCTATCAGCCTTTCAAGTCGTTTTTCTCCACCGACAAAGACTGCGGCCTTTTTCCACGAAATATCGTGCTTTTCAGCCCTATGCAGAAATGAGAGATATTTTCTGACTATCACGTCTTTTGAGAGCGTATCCATATCAGCTAACTCTTATTACGTAAATAGTGTATTCATCCTCACTCTCACTGATCTTCACATCCCAACCCTGTCGCTTGTAATCTTTTCTCAATCGGTAGATTGTAGCATAAAGACTTGAGCGCTGTTCGGTAGGGAAGTAGGCTTTCCCTCCAATTTTAAGTGCTTTGAGCGTTGGAGCAATGGGTCTCAACTCAACTTCTGGAACTCCAGGAGCGAACTCTGGAGTTATCCTTTGTTTGGACGGAGTGTAAGGTTTTGAAATAGCCACTCCGTTGGTCATTTCTTCCATTTCTAATCGTTCTAATATTAAATCTTAATTTGCATATGAGCAGACCAGCGTTCCTATTAGGATGATACAAGTCGAGATTTTTGACAACTCGTGTATCAAAATCACGATTTATTTTGTATCTTTGCTTAGTCTTTGTGTTTGTTATATGTTGCAAAGATACTCATTTATGTCGGTTTGACAAAGCGAAAATATTATCATTTCTACGGTTTGCCAACATATTTAAGGATTATTAACAAACAACCACTAACATACATACAGACACACGTGTTTAATATTCAAATTCTATATAATTTCTATATAATTAAGGTATGGATGCTTCAGAATTGGTAGAAAACAATGTCTGCGCGAAGGACATCCGCGACAAACTTCTAAAGGCTCTAAATTTGGGTCCCGGAGAGTTTGCGACGGCACTTGGCATAAACTATCAGCGCATCTATGATCTCGGCAGCGGAAGAGTAAAAAAATTCAATCCCGGAATGGTCAACCTTATCTGTCGGGTGTTCCCACAAGTGAATCCTACTTTTTTGTATTCTGGAAGTGGGCCTGTGTTGATAAACTCAGACAAGAATAGCGGTATGGCAGAGACCTCTGAGTTAATATCAATGTCAAAGAAACTTATCGAGCTGATGGAGCAGTTAAATAGAAAAGATACGTTACTCCGGGAACGAGAGGAGGCATTGAGAGTGAAAGAGGTAGAGCTGTCAAAACGCGAAAAAGAGATTATAAAGAAAGAAGAACAACTCAGAAAAAGGACGGAATCAATAGCTGCTGATGAGTAGGTCTGAGTTAACGATAAGCCACTTGTGGGGGCGAATTTATTGACTTTCTATTGTCCGTTTTTAATTGATATTTTAGCATCTATCTATATATCAGTAAGATATAATACGATATGGGCGGCTGATGATGATGTAATCCGTCAAACAGACACATTAATCCATACGGATAATACGAAATAAACACGAAGCCACTGCTGAAACTGTTCGGCAGTGGCTTTCTTTTCATTATCCACTCCACTATCAACAGGAAAGGGATTGAAGTAAAAAGCTCCCAGAATCTTCACAGACTCCGAGAGCGTATTTCATTTTTAAATCTAACCTTATCTTCATAATCTATTTTCCAAATTCCATTTCTTTGTGATTCAATCTAACTGTGAGCAATTGTTTGCACCACAAAATTACACCTGTAACTATCAAAGTATACAAGAAAGTGTGTCGGAGCACGCGGTTCCGACACACTTTCTTGTATACTTTGATAGTTAAGCAGCTAATTCAGTCACTTTCCGTTAGAAAGCTTCTTTAGTTCCTTCTTGTTGAGTTTCACCTTATACTTCGAACGGAGGCTCTTCACCCAGTCGGCTTCGAGCTGCTGCTGATAATCGGTTGTGACAGTGCCACGCACATCGGCTGCTTCTTCGGGAGCCGAAATGAGACGTTCGCGATATGGAAACCAAGAAGTCCACTTGCCTACGGCATCGGCTTTGGGGCCGTCAAACGCAATCTCGTCGATAATCTTGTTCTCACCCTTTGCTGCAAGAACACGCTCAAGCTTCACATCGCGTCCGAAATTCTCGCGAAGTCGCGACACGAGAGAATCGTTCTCGATATTATTTGAGGCAAGATATCCGCGCGCTGCCGAAGCCACTGAGTCGCTGGTGGCAAGAACCACATAGCCCTTGAAGCGCGGAGAGTCCCACTTGTAGTTATCGCGATGGGCCTCGAAGAATTTCTCAAGAGCCACGGGATCAGACGTAGACCGTCCCCACACGTTGCGGTTGCTGATTTCGAAAAGCAGAATACCGTCGCGATACTCATTGGTAATATTGCGGAAGTCGACGTTCTCGGCCGAGAGACGCTCGAGAGCATAAGCCTTTGTAGCCTCGTCAAGAACACGGTCGGCAGCCTCCTTGAAAGTTCCATAGGGATCCTTTGTGGCCTCGCGTACATTCTCGGGAATATCTCTGGCAATTTCGCCGGCAGTTATCTTTCTATTTGGGAGCAGGGCCACAGCGAGAGTGGAATTCTTTAGATTCTCGAGTGCCGAGTTGGATGTCAGTTCGGTGCGGAGGTTGGAGAGTGCGGCCTCATCAAACGCGATACCATACTGTGAGCGATACTGGGCAAGGCGTGACTTCTCAGGCATGGAGCTGCGCGAGTCGCGGGCCATAATCATCATGATCTGCGGACGCACTTTCTCAAGCGACGGGATACCGTTATGCGACATAGTCTGTACTATGTGGTAGCCGAAAGTCGTGGTGAAAGGCTCTGAAATCTCTCCCGACTTAAGCGCGAAAGCCACCTGTTCAAACTGAGGCACCATACGTCCTGTTCCAAACTCGCCAAGCTCGCCTCCACGGATAGCCGATCCCTTATCGTCGCTCTCGCGGTGGGCAAGGTCACCGAAATCGGCTCCGGCCTTCAGCAAGGTGTAGATTGAATCAATCTGGGCTTTCTTGACAGCCTTTTCCTCCTCACTCAGCCCCTGGGTAAGCTTCAGAATATGTCGGGCGGTGACTGTGCCGGGATTAGGCTTCTCATCGACCACCTTAATAATGTGGAATCCGTATGGAGCATCGTCAATCACTTCGCTTATCTGTCCTACAGGTGTATCATAGGCCGCCTTCTCGAATGGATAGGGATAGGAGTTGGCGTTTATATAACCCATACTGCCCTTGTTCTTCATCGCCGAGCGGTCAGAAGAAAAACGCATCGCCATTTCTCCGAAGTCGGCTCCGTCAATGATTGCCTGGCGTATGCTGTCGAGCCGTTGGCGATTGGCCTCATTTTCGGCATAGGTAGTTCCCACCGGAAGCATGATGTGGCTCACAAGACGAGATGTGGCCATGCGTCCGTAGGCCTCCTCAACAAGCCTCTCCTCAACAAGCGAATCGCGCATATAAGGACGGGAAAGGTCGGCGCAATAACCGTTATACTCTTTCAAGAATGTCTCGGTAGTGTCTATACCAGCAGCTTCAGCATCGGCAACCTTGAGTTTGTAGACCACAAACATATCAACGTAGTCGTCAATGGACTGGGGCTGTATCTGCTGGAGATTGTTTTTCTCGTATAGATACTTGAACTCACTGCTCGGAATATCCTTCCCGTTGATGTTCATCACCACGGGATCCGACTTATCGGGACGGGCAGCGGCTGCAGTCAGAATGGCAGCCGTGGCCACCGCCACCGGGAGAAAATACTTTTTCATCTATTGTCTGGTTCGTTTTTTATCTAATTTTTTTAACGGACCAGGCTGTATTTTATTGCATTGGATATCAAAATTCCGTAAGCATCTCCACATTGAATTTCTCGAGCAGCATAGCCGGATGATATGAATCCTTTGCTTTGCGCAGACCGGGGTCTCCTGCGGCCTCCTCGCGGTTTATATAGCGCAAATGAGGAGTCTTGTCGAGCATATACTCGGCAAAAAGCTTGTTGATGCATTCCCCCGCGCCCGACACTTCGTGGTTCATCTTCTCGATGTGGACATAGAGAGTGTCTCCTATCACCTCGCCTATGGCAAAAGCCACCATTCCGTCGGCCGGAGTCTTGAGCACCACGCCTTCGAACGGATAGGCTCCATAATTGTCAAGAACCCTCATCACCTGCTCGCGCTCAATGTCGGCAAGAACGGGCTTATCAATCGGCAGAGGCACCATTTGAAGAAAATGTCTGACGTCTGGAATCATGCCTGATGTCAGCGGAAGCAGTTCATACCCGGGGTTCTCGGCCATGAAATGGTTAACATGATTGCGCTTTTTCGACATCTTCTTTCCGCTGAGCGTAGCAAGGTCCTCGGCTTCGTAGAGATAATCGCTCCACTCCACAAGCGGCGACACAGTCTTGACACCAAGCAATCTGAGCGGTTCCACAGCCACCTCGGGAATAGCCGAGAAAAGGAGCGGACCAGAACCTGTGGCACGACAGTAGCCGCGCAGCATATCCACCGACTCGTCAAGCCCCATCTTGCCGAGAGGCAGTGAGAATGCAGCCCTGGTAACATCATCTTCAGTGACACCTTTGACAAACAAAGTGTCGTTAAAGATCGCATAAGTATAGTTGAAATAATCGGCCCACATGAACATTCCACCGATGGTGAAATCACAAGTTCTCGACGGGGCAGCGCTCAGATAAGGCCTTATCACAGGAATGTCCTCAACCGTGAGCTGAGAGAAACGCAACGGAGTGCTTTCGCGGCGTGTTGCGGTAACTACATTGTAGGTAGAATATGTACGTCTGTAAGGAAACATGAGAAAAGGGCGTTGTTGTTTTTATTGTGCTTTGTTCACACTTAACAACAACGCCCTTGGGCTATAGGTTCATTTTCTTACATTGCCTGCATTACTGGCGGCCGTCAACGGCTACACCCTTGGCAATCTTGCCGACGAGGCCCTGGAGCACCTTGCCGGGACCTACCTCAACGAAGCAGTCGGCACCATCTTCCACCATGTTGCGCACACTCTGGGTCCAACGCACCGGAGCGGTGAGCTGAGCCACGAGATTGGCCTTGATTTCGGCAGGGTCAGTGTGAGGTTTGGCATCCACGTTCTGATATACAGGCACAGAGGGGGTGTGGAACTCGGTGGCCTCGATGGCCTTGGCAAGTTCAGCACGGGCAGGCTCCATGCAGGGAGAGTGGAAACCGCCGCCAACCTTGAGCTTAAGAGCGCGCTTTGCACCGGCCTCAAGCAGCTTGGCACAAGCAGCGTCAATAGCCTCAACCTCGCCGGAAATCACAATCTGTCCGGGGCAGTTATAGTTGGCACACACCACGGTGCCGTCAACGCCGGCACAGATTTCCTCTACCTTCTCGTCGGGGAGGGCGAGCACAGCCGCCATTGTGGAAGGATTGATCTCACAAGCCTTCTGCATAGCCTGTGCGCGGGCCGATACGAGGCGAACACCGTCCTCGAAACTGAGAGCGCCGGCGGCTACGAGAGCCGAGAATTCGCCGAGCGAGTGGCCGGCAACCATAGCCGGGTCAAACTCCTCGCCCATGGTCTTGGCGAGAATCACAGAGTGGAGAAATATAGCAGGCTGGGTCACCTTGGTCTGACGAAGGTCTTCGTCAGTGCCTTCAAACATAAGGTCGGTGATGCGGAAGCCAAGTATCTCGTTGGCTTTCTCGAACATCTCCTTAGCCTCGGGATTATTCTCGTAGAGGTCCTTGCCCATTCCTACGAACTGGGCTCCCTGGCCGGGAAATACAAATGCTTTCATTTCTTTTATAATGAATGGTTTGGTTATGTGTTGTCTATGTTTCAAGACCGCAAAGTTAACTATTTTTTGGCAATTTTTAGTGTCATCTCTGCGTTAATGAAGTGAAAAGTCAGTAACTTTGCAATAAATTGCCATATTCTATGACACCTTGCATATTCAATCTCGGCACCGGCGAAGTAGTAGTTATCGTCGTTGTGATTCTTCTTCTCTTCGGAGCCAAGCGCATTCCCGAACTTGCCCGCAGCCTCGGTAAAGGCATACGGTCGTTCAAATCGGGCATGAACGATATATCCGACGAAATATCCCGTCCGGCCGACAAGCAAGACTGATTCACCGCCACAATCCCGCTGTCTGTAATGGAAATAAAGGAGATGGGATTCTGGGACCATGTCAACGCCCTGCGTTCCGTATTGCTGCGCGGGGTGGGTGTCGTCGTATTCTTCATGACGGTATATTTCGCTGTGATGCCCGAGCTTTTCGACCGTGTGATTCTCGCACCGTGCCGGCCCGACTTCTGCCTCTACACTTTCCTCGACTCGGTGGGAGGAGTCATAGACCCTGAGCGTTCCGAAGTGAAACTCATCAACATACGCCTTGCCTCACAGTTTTTCACACATATGTCAGCCTCCCTCTGGCTTGCCATAATCACAGCCTTTCCGATTCTCCTATACCTCATATGGACTTTCGTGTCACCAGGGTTGTATGAGCATGAGAAACGCGGGGCAGGAGCGGCTTTCTCTGCCGGAATAGCTATGTTCTTCACCGGAGTAGCCTGCGGATACTTCCTCGTATTCCCCCTCACACTTAGGTTTCTCGCCGAATACAGTCTGAGTCCTCTCATCCCCAACCAGATATCTCTCGACTCCTACATGGACAATTTCATGATGCTCATCCTTGTGATGGGAATCATTTTCGAACTCCCGGTGGTGGCCTGGCTACTCGGCAAGGCCGGACTGCTTGACCGCAGCATATTCACCGACTACCGCCGCCATGCCATAGTAGCACTTCTCATCCTCGCCGCCGTAGTTACACCAACAGGCGACCCATTCACACTCGCCGTAGTATTCCTACCAATATATTTACTCTGGGAAGTGTCGGCCTACACCGTACCTTCCACCCGAAAACAAACAGTAGAAACATGACAATAGGTATTATAGTGGCCATGAGCAAGGAGCTCAGGCTAATACTCCCCATGCTTGGCGAACTCACCACGGAGAAACGTGGTTCAACCACATTCCACATCGGAACGCTCGGACAGCACCGTGTAGTGGCCATGGAATGCGGAATAGGCAAAGTCAACGCCGCCATAGGCGCGACAACGCTCATCGACACTTATTCACCATCACTGGTAATCAATACCGGTGTGGCTGCAGGAGCATCGGCCGACGTGGCTGTAATGGACGTGGTGGTGGCCACCGGACTGGTGCATCATGACTTCTGGTGCATCGGAGAGGAATGGGGGCATATACCAGGCTGTCCCGCCGTGTTGCCGGCCACAGACTATCCCGAGGCTGTAAGTGGCACACACGTGCATCGCGGACTCATAGCCACAGGCGACCTCTTCATATCCCGCAAGGAGGAGGTCGACACCATCCTCTCGCGCTTTCCGGGCGTGAAAGCCATCGATATGGAGTCGGCAGCGATAGCCCAGACCTGCCAGCAGCGAGAAGTGCCGTTTTTCTGCATGAGGGTAATCAGCGACTCACCCTGGAGCAGCCATGACAACTCCCGCCAGTATGAGGACTTCTGGGAAGACGCCCCGCACCACTCATTCAACCTCGTGAGCCACCTGCTCAAATCTCTATCCTGACCCTGCAACTACACCACGAAATGAAAAAGATAGCGAGTTTCACCATTGACCACAACCGCCTGCTGAGAGGCATATATGTGTCACGCCGCGATGTCACCCCTTCAGGCGACACAGTGACCACCTTTGACATCCGCATGACTCTCCCCAACCGCGAACCGGCTCTCTCGCCCGAAGCCCTCCACGCCATGGAGCATCTCGTGGCCACATATCTACGCAATCATCCCGTGTGGGCCGACCGCATCGTCTACTGGGGTCCAATGGGCTGTTGCACCGGATGTTATCTCCTCGTACAGGGCGAGACATCACCGGCCGAGATTCTCCCGCTCGTGCGGGAAGCCATGGAGTTCACCGCCTCATTTGAGGGAGACGTGCCGGGGGCAACTCCGCGAGACTGCGGCAACTATTCATACATGGACCTTCCGGCAGCCCGAGTAGCGGCTCGACGCTATGTTGACGAGGTGCTCTCCTGCGCCGGTCCAGAAAACCTCACCTATCCGGAATGAAGGACCTAAAGGGGATAAAGGGAAAATACTACATAGCCTCCCTCATCGAAGAGGGTGAGCATGAGCACCAGGACTTCAAGTTTGCAGTCTCCGACAGCCGCAAGATAGCCAGGAGCATCTCGGCTTTTGCCAACAACGACGGAGGGCGCCTGCTCATCGGAGTAAAAGACAACGGCGTGGTGGCAGGCGTGCGCAACGAAGAAGATGTCTACGTTGTGGAACAGGCCGCCGAAATGCACTGTGTGCCACCGCAACAGATTCGCGTCACAGCCTTCAAGGCGGCCGACGGACTCACAGTGATGCGTGTGGAAATCGACCGCTCACAGTCGCGCCCTGTGATGGTGAAGGAAGCCGACGGTTCAATGAAAGCCTACTTCCGCGTCCGCGACGAAAACATATGCATCACCCCGCTCATGGCCAGGGCATGGCGACAGGCCTCCTGCTCCGAAGGAACTCTTGTCCGCATCGACGAACGCGGCCACCGGCTGCTCGATATGGCCTCAACCCCCGGCGGAGTATCGGTCGAGGAGTTCATGTACGAAGCCCACGTGTCACGAGTCACAGCCGAGGATATAGTGGTGACGCTCCATTCCATGGGGCTTGTGGATTTCCGCCACTCGGGACACGAATTCCGATTATTTACCGTATAAGAAGATGCGCACCGCCTCTCCACTTGTCATGCTAACGATGCTTTTGCTCCTGCTCGCGGCTTGTTCGCGAGGCGGGAGCAGACCCGTCACAGCCTATCCCGACCCGGCGAAATACTCGGTCAGAGGCATCGACATCAGTGCCCACAACGGAGAGATAGACTTCCCGATAGTGCGCAACGACGGCTACGAATTCGTCATCATAAAAGCCACCGAAGGGGCCACGTTCAAAGACCGCCGCTTCATTGAGAATCTGCGCAGGGCCCGCGAGGCAGGACTGAAAGCCGGGGCCTATCACTTCTTCCGGTTCGACACACCGGGCTATATGCAGGGACTCAACTTCCTCAATTCCGTCCGCGGACGCGAGCTCGATCTTCCGCTCGTGATAGATGTCGAGGAGTGGACCAACCCCAACAGCCAGGCAACAGCCCTCGTGCTCGACCGTCTGGCCGAAATGATCGACCACCTCGAACGCCACGGCTACCGGGTGATGCTGTACACCAACAAAAACGGCTTCGCACGCTTCATAAGCGGAAGGCTTGAGGGATACCCGTTGTGGATATGCTCCCTTGCCGTCGAGCCGGAACTCGAGCGATGGACACTCTGGCAGGCCACCCACAACGGAAGAGTAGAAGGAGTTGACGGCGCTGTAGATATCAATGCCTTCGGAGGCACACGTGCCGAGTGGGACATTTTCTCTTCGGGGTGCATGGCTCCGCAGACACAATAAACGCCATTGCTGTCACGTTATATATATTTAAGACTCCACGGGACTGACCGGCCCATAGCTCTCTACACATCATTATGAACCTTCTTGCAAGACAGACCATATTCCTCATCTCCCTCCTCATGGCCTTTCCCATGGCAGTAAGAGGATTTAATGCCGCCGAGACCTACGCAGACTCATCGGTGCTCTCCGAAGGACGATGGACCAGAATATCCGTAACGCGCACAGGCCTCCACCTCATCACCACATCAGAACTGCGTTCAATGGGATTCTCCAATCCGGCCAACGTGAGAATACACGGATATGGCGGACTGCGCATTCCAGACCATTTCACACGCTCAAATTACATCGACGACCTCCCCGAAGTGAACTGCGAAGTAACATCGAGGGGAATAGTCTTCTACGCACTCGGAGTCGACACGCGTGTTGAAGCCGAAGGAGGCAACTTCATTCACACTCTCAACCCCTACTCCAACACCGGTTACTATTTCCTCACCGAGAGCAACACACCTGCCCGAGAGATGCAGTCCGAGGGACTGGCTCCGGACAATAATCCCGCCACGACATTCATCGACGGAACACGTCATGAGACCGACCTGACATCACCGGCCGAAAGCGGCCACCTGTTACTCGGCGAAGACTTCCGCCTCACACGCTCACGACGCTTCACATTCAACCTTCCGGGACTTGTGGAGGGTTCCAACGTGTGGCTGAGAGCCGGATTTTTTGGAAAGACCACCTCAGCGCCTGCGGTATTTCGCCTTACCGCCAACGGTACCCCCCTTCCCGAGAATACCGGCGACCGCATCGCTCCGACAGACGACTACGGCAAAGAGTGCATCATCACCAAGACATTCACCATCGACTCCTCCACACTAAGCCTCGGCATCGAGTGCAGCTACAGCGGAAGTGTCAGCCTCATAGCTCTCGACAACATCTCCGTATGCTACAACCGCGCACTCGCCATGCCGGCCTCGGGCACGCTGCACTTCACCACCTCTGCACGCTCACTTCTTCTTGCGGGAGCAACTGCCGACACCAGAGTATGGGATGTCACAGACCCGGCCAACATAATATCTGTCAAAACCACTCCCTCAGCCGGTGGCGTGGCCTGGTCATCCGAATACAACGGCCAGCGCTCCTATGCGGCATGGAATCCAGGAGCGACATTTCAGACACCATCGCGCACAGGCTCCGTGGCCAATCAAAACCTCCACGGACGTTCAGTGCCCGACATGGTAATACTCACCCACCCCTCTCTCGCATCCCACAGCGAGCGTATAGCCGCGATGCACCGCGACGACCCGACTGCTCCACTCGACGTTCTTGTAGTCACCCCCCAGGAGGTCTACAACGAATTCGGAAGCGGCACACCGGACATCAACGCCATACGCCGTATGCTCAAGATGTTCTACGACAGAGGCACATCACCCGACGGACATTCACTGAAATACTTCCTGCTGATGGGAGGTGTGACATTCGACCACCGCGCAGTCACCCCGGCTATCAGAAACTCCAACGGAACATATCTCCCGACATGGCAGACCGACGGATCTGTCTCTGAAAACACATCCTATTCCTCCGACGACTTCTACTCGTTTCTCGAAGACAACTCCGGCATACGCACCGACCAGGACAAGCTCTGCATAGCCGTCGGACGCATACCGGCACGCAACACCACAGCGGCCAAAATATTCACTGACCGTCTCATCTCCTATGTCACCAACCCCATCTCGGGCGAATGGAGGTCGAGAATAGTGCTTCTCGCCGATGACGAGGACATGGCCGAACATCTCGACCAGACCGAGTCGCTCGAACAGAAAATGCGTTCAAACCATCTCGGAGAAAACCTTGTATACCACAAGGTATACCTCGACTCCGACGAGAAAATCGGCGGGGTCACGGTCAATGCACGCTCAAAGCTCCACTCGCTCCTCAACAGCGGAGCTCTGTGGTGGAACTACATAGGTCACGCCAGCCTCCGCGAACTCTCGGGCGAAGGTGTCATGACACTCCAGGACATTACCAGCCTCTATCTGCGTCATCCTGTGTTCTTCTATGGCGCCACCTGTT
This sequence comes from uncultured Duncaniella sp., assembly GCA_910586305.1. Classification (GTDB taxonomy): domain Bacteria; phylum Bacteroidota; class Bacteroidia; order Bacteroidales; family Muribaculaceae; genus Duncaniella. The sequence continues at coordinate 33,451 of CAJUGS010000022.1, read as the reverse complement.
CTTTTCTTCACTGGGACGGCACAGAGCTTTCCGGCCTCGAGATGCTGGCCATGTCTGAATCGGGAGGCGTCATAGGCGGCATCTCGGCAGTACGCCCTGTATTCATCACCCAAAACGGTTATCTCTCCGACGCCATGGGGGCTGAATTGTTCGCACGTGACGACAACGGAATGGTACGACCCGTAGCCGAGGCTATGCGCCGGGCCAAAAACCGAGTGCAGGACACAAACAAGCTCCGCTACGTTTTTCTCGGCGATCCGGCCATGCGCCTCGCTGTTCCCCACAATATGGCTGTCCTTAACAGCGTCGGCGATGTAGACATCACAACCGAGACCGACCGCGACGCAATAATTCCGTCACTATCACCTACCCTTCTGAAAGGCAGTGTCACCGATCCTAACGGCAACATTCAGTCTGATTTCAACGGCTACGTCACTCTGACGCTCTACGATGCCGAACGAAGTTTCACAACATACGGCCGCAAAAAAAACGGAGGTATTGAGGAAAAAGCAATCAGAAACTTCGACGAGCAGGGAGAACGCATATACGCAGGCCGAGCCAAAGTCAACGCAGGACTATGGGAAACTACAGTATTACTGCCGACAGAGATTGCCGATAACTTCCGCCCGGCCACGCTGCTGATGTATGCCGAGACCGACGATGCCTCCGGTTCGGGCGGAGGCACATCACGCTCTCTGTATGCCTACGGACTGGCACAAGATGCCATCACCGACGAAGAACCTCCGGTGATAGAGCAGCTCGTGCTCAACCATGAGAGCTTCAAAAACGGAGAAACCGTCAACGCCTCACCGATGCTCATAGCCCGCGTCAGCGACGACAACGGATTCAACCTATCCTCGTCTGGCATAGGCCACATGATGTCGGTCCGTATCGACGAGACAATGAATCTCACCGACGTTTCGGGCTCATTCATACTCGACAACGACGGATCACCGTCAGGCTCCATCAACTATCGTCTGCCGGAACTGACTCCAGGCCACCACACAGCCATGCTGAAAGTTTGGGACATCGCCGGAAACTCCGCCTCGGGCACCATCGAATTCTTTGTTGACCCCAACGCTGCTCCTAAGATTTTCGAGATGTACTCCGACGCAAATCCGGCAAGAGAGGAAGCAAACTTTTTCATAATCCACAACCGCCCGGACGCAATGCTCACAGTGAAAGTCGAGGTCTTTGACATTAATGGTGCTCTTGTGTGGACCAACACCACCTCGGGCCGGGCCGATATGTATGCATCGTCTCCTGTCAACTGGAATCTCACCGACACCGGAGGCAACCGTGTGAGCCACGGCATATACATCTACCGCGCCACAGTCAGTGAGACCGAAGGCTTGGGAGCAACCGCAACAAGCACCAAGCGTATCGCCGTCTCACCCATGTGACACGGCACAGTTAATGTTTTTTTTAAATCAAGGAATGAAATATGCTTTATTCCTTGATAATTTCATATCTTTGCATAAAATACTCTCACATCTATCAATCTTTATCATTCATTTATGAAAAAAGCTTTACTTCTCTCTGCATTGGGAATCGCTGCGGCTTGTTCGCTCAATCTCGATGCTAAAGTTGCCAGGCAACCCTTCGAACTGAAGCCGGGAATGTGGCAACAGCAGTCTAAAGCCATCAAACCTGATTGGCACATGACAAAACCCGGCAGTGCTAAAAAAGTCAATAAAATCGTCACCGAAGGCGATGTGAAGATAACAAGCCAGAACGGATTTTCCTACCTCGATATGCCCGACGGGTCAAACTGGTTTGTAGAACTCAACTACGAGCGTGAACTCCACCGTGAGTTTGAAGGTGGCTACAAAGAATATGCCTATACCAGACTCAAGGGCACAGTCTACAATGACCAGCTCAAGAAAGTAGGCGTAATCGACACCCCCATCGAACTTCCCGAAGGAATGGGAATCTGCTCATCCATCGACCTTGGAAGCCTCGTGACACAGAAGTTCTTCAACTCCGACGCCAACTACGAAATCATGTTCACGGCCTATTTCCGTCCGAAAGACGGCTATGGCGCCTTGCCCTACACCTATGTTGTCTCACTTCGCGACAACGCACCCGCCGAGCACATCACAACCATGCCTGGCTATTATATCTCGGCCATCAACACCGCCACCGACAAGTGGAGCGAGGACTACTATCTTGAATTCTTCGGCAGCCAGCACAAGAGTTCAGACGATAATATGTCCGTGACTTTTGACATCTACTCAAAAACCACCTACAATAGCAACGGCCCCGTAAAGATAGCCTCCTACGATGTGGACATGAGACACTCTCCCGAAGTGACTGGCTACGAGCCTATGCCTGTGATGATGACCTCACGCGGCAAGGACGTATACATCACAGTGGCCCGCTATGAGAAACCCTATTTCGCCGACCAGGGTGGCGAAATAGATCCCTCAAAGTTCCTTCTCACTCCAGACAACAACTACATTATCGACCTCTACAAGAAGGGATCATGGGACAAAGAGTTCACCCTCCAGTCGACAACCGCCATACCCTGTGAGGACGCTCCCGAAGGCTACATCGGACGTGCCTACGGCCTTGGACTCTTCGGACTGACACGCGACATCACTTTCGACTTCACCGACGACAACTCTGTTGCCTATATCATCGGAGTATCCGACATCGACATGATGTTTGAGACAGCTACATCCTACGTTATCGTCGACAAGGACGGAAAGACAATCAAGACGTTCGGCGAGAACAACATGGGATATCTCCGCCTCTCAGGTGTCGAAGGCTTCCCCGACCAGTATGTCTTTGTTGAAGAAGACCTCGACGTTGTCGGAGGCCTTGTCTACCACTTCGTAGACTTTCCCAGCTTCGAGACAAAGGCCGTAATACCCTGCACCATCATTGACAGCTCTATCAACCAGGGTTCCGCACTTCTCTCCATGAGCATGGACCGCACACCCGCCGGCTCCTCCTATGAGTATGTTTTCTCGGCCGCAGCCGGATTTGTCGACAATGACGACAACACCTGCCATGAGATAATCTATCTGGACACCGAAGGCCAGCTCAAAAGAGTCGATGTGGTAAATGCAGGCAAGATGATCAAGCTCATCAAGCCTTATATCGCAGGCAACGCCATGAACCCGTACATCTTCAACACTGACAACAAACGCGAATACATGGTCCTCGTGCAGCGTCAGGAATCTACGGGCTCACCCAAATCCCACACCGAGCTTCTCGTGGTCAACCACGAGGGAGAAACACTCCTGAACTATCCCTTCGACTCACAGTCAAGCAACATCCTCATCTCCCTCCTCCAGGGCAGCAATCCCTCAATCTGGATTCAGTATGCCGACTATGTATCCGGAATGCAGCAGACCGAGTTTATCTCTCTTCCGCTCAACAAGTTCAAGGGCGAAGGCACACAGGCATCACCCTACCTCATCGAGACCGCCGGCGACTTCGCACAGATAGCCAAGAACCTCACATCACACTACCGTGTAGCCAACGACATCGACTTTGGCGGCGAGCGCATAACATCCATCACAGGTCTCTTCTCCGGATCGCTTGACGGAGACGGCCACACATTCCGCAACTTCATTGTCAAGGACAAACCCATATTCGGAAATCTCTACTCGGCCAACCAGGTACAGCCCTGCGAGGTTAAGAACCTCACACTCTCCAATGTGACTGTTGACGGTGCCGCTTCGATTCTCTCAGAAGGCAACGTATCGTCAAACATCAAGGTTTCCAACGTCCACATCCACAAGGCAACTGTAAACGACGGCTCCTCCAACGGATTTGCCGCCTTCGCAACCCAGACAGGTGTGAACTCCGAATTCATCGGATGCTCAGTCAACATTGACTTCAACCGTCCCGAGGCCGAACACTTCGGCGGCATCGTGGCCGAGCTCAACCGCGGAGGCAAAATCACTGCCTGCAACGTCACCGGTACTGTCAAAGCCGGCGCCTATGTAGGCGGTATTGCAAAGGCTACCAACACCACTGGGAACACTATCTCTGACTGTCATGTCAATCTTGAGATCGAAGGTGCCAACACCATCGGTGGCATCGTGGCCGACGCTGACCGCGGCATCGTGGTACGCAATATCGTGGAAGGCTCCATAGCAGCACACACTCCCGGCACACACTACTCAATGAAGGATGGTCGCATCGAGACCATGAACGTGGGCGGTGTGATAGGTCGTCTGAAAACCCAGCCCAACAATATGGGCAGCGCAAGCGTCTCAAAAGACCCCATCGTATCGGAGAATGTCGTAGCACTCACCTCCATAAGCATTCCCGCCGATAACGCACGTCTCATAGAGACCACCCACCGCGTTGTGGGTCGCTCAAGTGTAAACGAGGATCCCGAGTATATCGATGAGTATGAGAACCCCGATTATGATCCCAACGATCCCAACAGCCAGGAATGGATAATCGTATGGGGTGATCCCGCAGCAGCCGATCCCTGCCTCGTGAACAACTACGTGGCCGGTGATCTCGCAGCCGTCGACTCGTCAGTAACCGCCGACAACAAGTCGACCGAGGGAGAAAAAGCTTCCTCTCTCAACCGCGAATTCTTCGAGGGACTCAACTACAAGTTTGACGGCAACGAAGCCAATGCTCCGTGGATCTTCACCGAGACACTCCCCGCTCTCTACTTCGAGCAGACCGCCGGAGCGTCTATGGCTTTCAACCCCGCATCCGTATCGATCAAGACAGGCGAAAAGGCCACAGTGGTTCTCTCACTCGAAAAGGTGGAAGCCTCAGCAATCACCTATAAGGCCTCTTCCGAAACCGGATTTGCATTCAACCCCGTATCGACAGACGAAAACGGCAATGTAACAATCGAAATCGAGATGCTCGAAGAGGGCGCCTACACTCTCACCGCCACCTTCGGATCCATCGAGGCCACACTCTCAATCACCGGACTTAGCGGCATTGCCGATATCACCGGCGACGAAACCTCGCTCATCTCATTCGACGGTTACAGCGTCAACGCCGAAGACTGCGCCATCGCCATCTACAATGTGGCTGGTGTCAAGGTCGCAGCCGGCAACGACACAGTGGACGCCTCAGCTCTTGCAAAGGGCATCTACATCGCCACCGCCACCACCGCACAGGGACGTACATCTTCAATCAAGATAGCAGTGAAATAATTCACGCTATCCGGATTCTGACTTAAAAGACTCCCCGTCTTGTCAATTCAACACTGACAAGACGGGGAGTCTCTCCGTTATCACACTCTTTTACGAGAAATAATCAGAAACTCACCTGAAGCATGGCCTGGATACGGTTGTCATGGGCCTGAGAGCGGTCGAAATCCACGCGACGACCGTATATGTACTCTACTCCCACCTGCACAATCGGAGTGACCTGCCAGAAGAGATTGCCGAGCACATACTGGGCATATTTGTATCCAGTCCCCCACGGCACACTTGAATCGGTATACTCACCGGCATATGTACGCACATGGCTATACATGGCCGTGCAGAACAGCGAGGGAGAAAAATTGTATTGCAGCGCACCGAAAGCACCCCACGCCTCCACGGCCTTGAGCCTTGAAGAGCTGCCCGGATCGGGCATGAGATCCATTCCTGTTCCACCCAGATCCTGAATGTAACTGGCTATTCCTTTGCCATAGACTGCCTGATAGTAAGCCGTAAATCCACTACCCAGAGGGCTCATTCCGCTTGCCTTGACACCCCAGCCTACTTTATCAACGTTCTTTTGGGCCGTCTCATTTCTGTAATAGAGATTTCGCACTATTCCCGACAATCTCAACCACCCTTTTCCATCACACCAGGATCGCTGTACGTAGAAAGGAATGTCGGGGACTCTCTGAGTCACAGTCGAAGTGTGTGTCGCATTTGTAAACGAGTTGGAAGGCATATCTATTCCTATACCCGCCTTCCACTGATTTTTTTTACCAAACGTCTGCTCATAGTAGACATTTCCGTGTTTCTGACAGGCAAATGAATTTGGACCCTCATAATCTATTGTAGCCGGACAGGCCGATATATCGGTAAAGAGAGAGTAGTTATATCCTGCTGTGAAACCCCAGAATCTCAGATAGGCCAGCTGAAGATTGGGAGCATAGCCATTGCCGAGGAAGTTTATCGACACATATGCGCCGAGCTGATTCTTAGTACCCGGAAGGGCCACGACATTCAGATAAATATTGCTCTGCTGAGCACTGAATCTAAACTGTCCGCCGTTTCCCGGAGCGATATGCATCGGAATGGCAGAAGTTATGAACATATTGTCATCAGGTATAGGATTGCCGAAATCATAGAGAGGTACGACCTTTATATTGGTGCCGATACCCATATAGAACTTGCCCTCCTTGCCATGCAGGGCAAATCTCGGCACATCCGGAACACCCTTGAGCTTTGGTGCATTCTCATGAAGGGTTTTGTAGGTGTCGGTGGAATCCTTGTACTCTACAATTTTCACAGACAGTTCGTCTTCATTGCCCCCGACGCCCGACTGGGCGCTGACAGACAGAGGCAACACCGTTCCCGAAACAAGCATGGAAGCGGAGAATAGATATAGTTTTCTCATAAAAGTATTATTTGACATATTGTTAGTTTGACTCCTCGTTCTCTACAGAAAATGCAAAACTGTCACGTTTGAGCCACGTGAGAATTGTAAATGCCGCAAGAAGGACAAAGCATACGATGAAAGCAAATCCGGTGACACCACCGGCCTTGAAAAAGTCACGGAAGAAATCAATGACCGGCGGGGCCAGGACGATAGCCAGATAATTGGCCGACAGCACAAGGGCCAGCGATAGAGTGGCCTTGTTTTCCGAAGCCACGGCAAGACTTGCCTTGTCGTAGATAACGGGCTGGAATATGCCATAGCCGAGTCCAGCCAGGGCGGCTCCTACACACAAGGCCCATCCGGATGGAAGAAAGGCAAACAGCCCTATTCCCACAGTCATTGATATGGATGAAAACAGCAGGCTGTTTCTTTTCAGAAATTTTATAAACCATGTCAGAGTATATCCCGGCAAGAAGATGAACAGGAAATAGACGGCGGTGACAGTACCTGTCAGAGATTCGCTCCATCCCTCCTTCTCAACCAGATATGGGCAATAATACGAGATACTTATCGTCGAGAATGTTATGAAGAAGTAAACACCGGTAAGGGCCAGTATTCTTCCAACGAAAAAACCATTCCTAACCTTCGGGGAATCCGAAAGCCCCTCCTCGGCCGATGTGGCCACAGGAGCGTCAGGCGAAGCACACTGTCCGGCCGACTCGCATCCATGGTCGGGAGCATCGGTCTGATAAAGATCCTGACGAGGCATATCCCTGAGCCAGAAAGAAAGGGCCAAAGGCAAAAGTCCGACAAGATAAACAGCAAACGGCATATGCCAGTTGCCATGGCACAACCAGCCGACAACAAACGTCGCCATCATTACGGTGATGTTTGAAATCGCCGACTGTATACCCATCTCCCTCAGACGGTATGACCCGCAGAAAGTATCGGCTATCAGACCTGTGGAAAAAGGTATAAGGAGTCCGGCTCCACAGCCCATCACACAACTGATGACAATAAGCTGCACCATTGTCTCTGCAAACAGATAGCCGACGGCACTTGAACAGAAAAGCACCAGAGCAGCAACAACAATCAGAGTCTTATGCCTTGCCAGCGACAGCTTGCCGGACAGAAGCACAAACGGAATTATCAGAAGATTCGGAAGCACCGTCAGCAACTGGTCCTCAATCTGCGTGGTGTCCGGAAAAACGTTATGAAGTGTTCCCAGCATGGGTGTGATCGCAAGTCCCGGAAGATTCACGACAAGCGAGATCGACATGATGGCACAGTAGGTCATCACGGCTATAGGTGTTTTGCCTGTCTTTATCATAAAACCGTCTTTTTCAATGGCTGCACGGAGCCTGCCTTATAGTGTCTTTTTTTTAGAGACAGGAAGCCCGGCTGATTCCGGACTTCCTGTCATTATGAAGTCTTTGCAGACCAGGTCATTGTTTTACATCCGCTTTGCTGTCCGACGTTGCCGTCCTGTTTATAGAGGAGGCATGAGAGAGAAGCGCCTGTGCGTGCTCGGGAGTATCCTCGCCATTTTCAGCTGCAAATTCCTCGGCAGCTTTCTGTCTCAACTGTGCGGCACCCGGGGTGTTGTCCCAATGGAACGGCACGAAGTCTGTTCCCATCGAGTTCCACGATTTCTTCTTGAAAGCGAGAATGATGAACGGGAGCACCACAAACAAGATGGTACCGAATATCAGAACACTGAACCACACGGCATTTGAACCCATCTCAATCTGACTCGGCGGGAAGAAGCTGAATATGAATGCAAGCAGAGAACCGATGAATCCCACTCCGGCGATAAGCCACATCACACCATTGCCGTTTTTGCCGAGACGATAGGGACGTGGAGCGTCTTTCATATTGTAGCGCAGACGGATGGCCGACGCAAACATAAGCAGGTATGCTATGAGATAGAGAATACAGGTGAGCTGAGAGAGTATCTGATAGAAACTTTCAACCGACGGCATCACAACCATGAGCAACGCAAGCACAGTGACAACTATACCCTGCAGATAGAGAATGTTTTTCTGAACACCGTTCTTGTTGGTCTTCTGGAAGAATTTGGGAAGATATCCGGCCTGCCCCACGGCAAGAATACCCTTGGAAGGACCGGCAACCCATGTGAGCACACCAGCGAGTACACCGAAGGCAAGAGCTATGGCAATCACCGGAGACAGCCACTTCACGTGAAGCACACTGAAATAGTTGTCAAATCCGACGAGAAGACTCTGGACCAGATTGATATCCTTAGCCGGAATTATCACTCCGAGAGCATATGTGCCGAGGATAAAGATTGCAACAGTAGCTATGGCGCCGATAATAACCGCCTTAGGATAGTTGACCGTCGGGTTCTTGATTTCCCTGACGTGCACACCGCTCATCTCCATTCCGGCATAGAACAGGAATATCGACACAGCAAGCACGATATTGTTGAAATTGGAGAAGTCGGGTATGAAACTGCCGTGCCAGTCCATCTGCGACTGACCACCGGTGGCAAGATATATCACAGCGCAGACCACAATCAGTCCGACAGGTATGATTGTTCCCACGAGTCCGCCGATCTTCGACACTTTTCCTACCCATCCCATTCCCTTGAGAGATATTATGGTTGCAAGCCAGTATATGGCAAGCACCACTATGATGGTATAGAACTTATTGGCGGCGAGATGAGTATCGTATATATGGTCCATGCCTATGAACGCAAGCGACACGGCTCCGAATGTCAGCACAGTCGGATACCATATTGTACTCTCGATCCATTGCAGCCAGATACCGAGAAATCCGGCTTTGTCGCCGAAAGCCTCGCCTATCCAGCGGAACATTCCGCCCTGCTGATAGGGAAACATCGCGGCCAGCTCTGCTGCGACAAGAGAAACCGGAACAAGAAATACAACAGCGGCGAGAATATAATAGAACGCGGAACTTACCCCATATTCAGCCTCGGCAGGAAGACCTCGGAGCGACACCACCGCGACAATATTCATAATCACGAGGGTGAACACCCCCATTTTGACGGCCTGCTTCACCGTCGGTTTTGTCTGTACGGAAGAATTTGCCATAACATACATTATTATAATTGTGAATTGTTTTCCTCTACGCAATTCCGTCTGCCATGCAGGGAAATCGAATAGCGGCTATCCGGCCACGATAGACACCTTGTCGCCGGAGAAAATACCGAGATCAAGCTTCTGCATGAATTTTTTTATGGCTGTCTGAGCCTTCACCGAGTTGCCGGCGTCGTCGAGCGGAGGAGCAAAGGCAGCGATACCGAAAAGCCCAGGCATGACACCCATCACTCCACCTCCCACACCGGTCTTGGCCGGCAGGCCCGACGTGAAAAGCCAGTCGCCTGTATGCTGGTAGAAGCCCACCGAAGCTATCAGAGTGACCGTCTTCGATGCAATATCCTTGTCACACACCTGCTTGCCCGACACGGGATTAAGTCCTCCGTTGGCCAGAGTGGCACCCATAACCGCAAGTTGCGACGACGTGATGCCAAGCGAACACTGACGTGTATAGAGATCAAGACTCATATCCACCTCATCATAGATTCTGTCATAGTTTTTCAGAAGCCACGATATGGCTCGGTTATTGAAATTGGTAGCCGTCTCGCTTTCATACAGCTCATCGATCAACACTGGTTCAGACCCGCAAAGATCTGCAATATTCCCCGTGATGGCTTTCCATTTCTCAGCCGGATCGCCCTGTGGAGCAATCATTGAACAAGCCGTGATGGCACCTGCGTTGACCAGAGGAGTCGACGGATGATCATTCTCAAGAAGAATAGCGAAAATGGAATTGAACGGAAGTCCGGTGGCATCGGCACCTATCCTGCTCAGAACACCGGCAGGAGTATGCTGTATCATAGCAAGCACGGCAGTCGGGACTTTCGATACCGACTCAATGCCAAACCTATACCGGGTATCGCCGAAATTGAAACACGAGCCGTCGGTAAGCGTCACGCTTAATCCAAACAGGTTCGGGTCTATATTGGCCAGATACGGTATATAGTGGGCATTTAGGCCGCCCTTTATGTCTTTTGATTCCTCGTAAGCCTCGCGTGCCGCCTTTTCAATCTGGGATAATGTAATTTGCCTTTCCATACACATATGTTTAAGCGGAATAAAAAGTCTGAAACGTATATCTCGACGGAAGCGGCAGATGGGATATGTCGCCGACACTCCATCTGCCGTATAATCCGTCAAGTATTTTTGGAATTATGTCCTGTCAATTCTCAGGCAACCTGACTCAGAGCTATTTTCCGGTGTGGTTGAACGACTTGCTGACAAGAGGAATATTCTTTTCCATGGCTATACGTGTCGTGGTGGGATACTCGAGAGCGTTGAGCTCAGCGATAGCCGCCTTGATGTCATGGAGAAGCTCGTCGCACATATCGCGACTGAATCCCTGCTTGCATAGCACACGCATCACCACCATATCCTCTATATTGGCAGGCATAGCATAGGCGGGCACCATCCAGCCATGCTGCGCAAGCTTGTCCTGGAGGTCATAGAGAGTCCATTTGGCATCCTTCTGCACCTCGGGCTTCATGAGCCATGTCACTATAGGATTGGGCACATCCTCGGAATAAGGTATGAACTCGGGCATTGCCGAAAGCTGAGCATGGAGATACTTGGCAATCTGCAGGGAGTTGTACTGCACATTCTTGTAGCCCTCAAATCCGAGGCGTATGAACTGATAGTACTGTCCGAGTATCTGAGCTGCCGGACGCGAATAGTTCAGGCCCACCTGTGTCACCTCTGCGCCGAGGTAGTCGACAGTGAACGACATATCGGCGGGAAGATACTGCTTGTCTTTCCAGACCACCCATCCGAGACCCGGATAAACGAGACCGAACTTGTGGCCCGAGGTACTTATCGAAAGCACCCACTTCAGACGGAAATCCCACTTCTTTTCAGGGAAAAGGAATGGAAGGATAAAACCTCCTGTAGCGGCATCGATATGTATGCACACCTCATTGCCTGTCTCAGCATTGTATTTGTCAATAGCGGCATCAAGAGCCTCGACATCATCGTTAAGGCCGGTCCATGTCACACCCTGGATGGCAACGACAGCAAACGTGTTTTCGTCACACATCTTGATGGCCTGGTCTATGTCGAGAGTGGTGTGTTCCCTTGTCAGAGGCACCTGACGCATCTCGATATTCCACAGAGTGGCAAATTTCTCCCACACCACCTGGTAACCGGCCGAAATAACGAAGTTAGGTTTATCGTAGGGCTTACCGGCCTTCTTGCGACGCTCGATCCAGCGCTTCCAGGCAGCTATACCGCCAAGCATACAGGCCTCGGACGATCCGATTGCCAGCGCACCGGTCTTCCACTTCTTCTGCTCGGGAGTATTCCAAAGACCGGCGACGATGTTGATACACTTCTGGCACATCACAGCCACGCGAGGATATTCGGTCTCATCTATATAGTTGATATTTATGGCCTCATTCATCAGTTTTGTGGCATAGTCATCCATATAGGTGGTGACAAATGTGGCAAGATTGAGTCGTGGCTGAGTCTGGGCGAAAGTCTCATCCTTCACCATCTGATAGGCCACCTCAGGAGTAGTGGGCCCGTCAGGAATTTTGTCAACCGGAGCGGACTGCAACATGGAGTCTTGTCCGAAAGCTTCGCTTTTGATATCGCCTTGGCGATAATTGGGATCAATCATAATAGTAAATTATAAAGTGTTGTATATGACATATGCTGTAAAAAAGATGCTGCAATCTTCTACGATACACTTTGGCTCATTGCAGAAGTCAACATTATGAAACCTCTTGTTCATGCATCCCAAGAAGATCCAAGCATCTGAAATAAAAACACATCGCGTCTTAAAATGTTCGGTAAAAGGTCTCGGATTAAGAACATTATTTCAGAGTAAATACGCAATCGCTCAACGTTAACACACTTTAACAAATGGGGGGGGTAATATGACATTTTTTATGTACTTTTGCGAAACAGAAAAACATACCAGTGCAATTATAACTTTGTGAAGTAACGGAATACCATCAAATCATTCATCCTCATGAAAAGACTATCATTAATCGCAATCATTATCATTTCTACTCTTCTGATTCTACCGTCCAATGCCAATGCACAGGTCAAGCGCGGTGAATGGGACTTCAGACCGGTATTAACCACAACCAACTCACTCTATGGACTCCTTTTTAATGGAGCAGGCACCATTATGGGCTCCTCATGGGTTCCATCCTTATTCAATCGATTCAGTGTCATGCAATCATTGCATACCCCCGAAGGAAAAGCAAGTATAAAATACTGGGATTGGGAATTCCGCAATATAGCCGTAGCTTACCAGGTGGCCTATCAGGGAAAGTTTCACCCATTCGGCTTCTCATTCAGAGTCGGATACGAAAAACGCGGACTCCAGACCAACCTTCCGGACAAAAGCAAGAAATATTTCAACCGTCAGATGATAGCCCCCACATTCTTGCTAAACGTGCGCTTCGGCAACTACCTGACCAACCGTGTGAACCCTGTACTCGAAATAGGTGGAAGCTATGATGTCGCGATAGCCTGTAAGGGCCTTTCAAAAAATACAAAGTCTGTCAACAACGGTTTTCACGGTATCGCCGGTATCGGATTCGGTGATACCAACACCCACCTGCAATGGACCCTCCGCTACGAACAGGATTTCTACAACTGGTTTAACGAAGACTTCACCACCGACAACGGCAGCACACATCCCTATAAAGGCTGGAAAAGCAAGATGGGCTATCTGTCCATATCTTGTCGCTTTGGATTCTGACCACAAACAACACGGCCTACGATTATCAACTATCAACAATAATGTTTTATAACATGATATATTCTAAAACAGCACGTGCAGGATTCATAATAATGTTAGTATCAACAATGATAGCACTGACAAGCTGCTGCATACACCGACAGACAAAAAAGGGGATGGACGACATAAATATAGCCTGCGACTCGACGGCTTCATCGTTCATGGGCGACAGCATATTCTCGATTTTCACATCCGCACGCTCCGCAACCGCAGTCAACAAAAGCATTTCGCTTAGCAATACAACTGACACTACAGTGATTCTGAAGCCCGACGCTACGGCCACCCTCAGATTCATGATTGAAACTCCTAACAATTACCTTTCTGACAATCCTGTATACGGACTTTTCAACCCATCGGTAATATACATATTCAAAAGCGGGAAAAAAGAGATATCCGTAGTCTTCGACTTCGGTCTTGAAAAATGGGGAATCTCGGACGAGGCAGGCAAACTACTGTTCACACGCGACCTCAGAAACAACGACATCCTGAGATTCTCAAGACACATATTTCCCACCGATCCCCTTCTTGAATCCATAGATAAAAAATAGCTATGAAACGAATCATTCTCCTTCTGGCGACTTTAGCCACTATATATTCAGTGAATGCAAAGACAATCCACTGGATAACATTCATTGATACCACTGACCCTGATGTCGGACAATTCGATGTAATCGGGCGTGATGTGCTATATAATCGCTACATCAACCTCATCAACGCCGCCCTCAGCGAAAAGGGATACAACTATGCGCTCCATGACTATTACGGTGCCCGCACATCGCCACAGAACTGCAAGACTGTGGTGGAAAATCTCAAGACAGAGTCCGATGACCTCATCATGTTTTACTACATCGGACACGGAGCACGTGCACACAACGACAATACACGATGGCCACAAATGGCACTCGCCCAGCACTACGATGACAAACTCGTTCCGCTTGTATGGGTTCACTCGACTCTAAAAAACAAGCCACATCGCCTGCTTGTAACAATTGGGATGTGCTGCAATTCAGAATCCAACATCTCCCCCAAAATGGCACCGATATTTGCCCCAAACTATGGAAATACATATATGTCGGATGCAGCCACTGAGAATATTGCCAAACTGTTTCTTGGCCAGAAAGGCGATATTATCCTATCATCCAGTAGTCCCAAAGAACCATCGCGACCTATAGGGTTAGGAGCTGATAAAGGAATTGACATTTTCACACTATATATGACTATGGGACTTTCCTGTGTAATGGATGGAGATATATCTCCCAACTGGGATTCACTCCTTTCATGTGTAAGCAATGGTGTCAATGAAAAAATCCAGGAAATTTACCATAAAACTCAAACTCCACAATGGGAATCAAATCTCACCGGTGCAGAAGTCCCAGACAATAGCATTGCTCAGACAGCCACCACTCCTACCCCTACACATGAAGAGGTTGACCGACAGTCACAGACATCAGCCGAAGAAAACGAGTCGACCGACAATCGAGATAAGATAATCAACTGGCTCAACTCCTCATTCAATCTACTCATAAACCAGCAGATTGATGACGAAAAGCGCATGGAACTCGGCGATATAATTCTCTCAAAAATCTCGGATACAAGTATTCCGGTCCGCACCCTCGGCCAAGATAGCGACGTAGTTGTGGGACGGCAAGACCTCAAGGATTTCGTCGGACGTCTTTCCACTTCGCGTGTACTTAAAGGAATCGCTGTAGCCAACATGAACAGCTCGGGCATATATGTCAGAGAAATATATCAAAAATAACAACGAACCTATCCAATCATGATCAAAAAATTGTCATTACTGCTTCTTCTCATTGCATTCCTAAGATTCGGACTACAGGCACAAAACTATGACGAAGAGGCTCTCATCCAACGTCGTGCGGCCGAAATGGTGTCACAACTCGGCGACTATCTCAACTATATGGCCGACAAAAATAAAAAGCTCAGCCTCAGACAGCGATATCGCGACAAGGCACTAAACCTTTTCATCGGCAAGGGTGAACCATACAAACTCGGAGGCAGGGAATTTCCGGCTGTATCGATGCAGACCACTTCGACCAATTCAAAGGTGGTAAAAACTACCCCCATGGGCGAATATTTCACCAATCTCATCAATATCAAGTACCGCAACGTGTCGCTTACAACCACGGAAGTAGGCAAAATCAAAGTGAATAGCCTTAAAAAAATCGATGAAGACACCTACCAGTGTACCTGTTATATAGAACAGGTATTTCGCGGATACGGTACAGACGGACGTCCACTATATGGCGATATAACCAGAAAGAGCGTCCAGTGCATTATATCGGTAGAACAGACAATCGATGGCACAGAATACATCGTGAGACTCGGCAATATCACTGCCACACACACTGAGAGAATATAGGAGAGAATACATAATGAAGCGCACTCTATCACTCCTCCTTCTGATTCTTTGCGGAATACATTATACCATCGTTCTCGGCAACAATCCTGAGCAATCAATATTCGACTCCAGGGTGGGACTTGTGGATGAATTCATGAGACGATTTAATCTCGAAGATTCACCATACGACTCGACAGAAGTTGCTGTAAGCCGGATTGTCAATCTGTTCAATGCCGAGAATTTTACGTCCGAAACAGATCCCCTTTATACCGCTGCGGTTGAGTTCGCATCCGCAGCGGTAAAATCTGGGACCATACTATCTTATACAGATTCTCTGTGGTATGCAAAAGCGCAGTGTATAGCCCGTTATAAAAAAGAACAGGTTTCGTTTGACCTTACCTTAAAAGTAGAACCTTTAGGTAGGGATATGTACAAATGGAGTATTCTCAAAGCCTCTGGCGATATTTTTAGACTCTTCCCCTCAGCTACCGGCACAGGATTCAGACTGATGCCTGACGACCATGAAGTCAACTTCATGTCGCTCCATGAAATCACAAGTCTCCAGACATCATGTATAACAAACTATGCCGCCAGCGACGTCAACATAGATCCGACCACTGTATTCTTTACCATGGTATACGACGGACAACTTGAGATTGACCATGTATCATCGCTGGAATTCATCTTTTGCCAAGTTCCCGGATGGAGATTCACTGTCAGACACTTCGACAGGGAAAGCACCAATTCCGGATGGCTTATAGACACAATACTGAAACTATGAAACATCTTATTTTTTCACTTGCTCTTCTGTTGATACAGACCGTGTGGTGTTCGGAATCTTATGGACAACACACGGCCATAGACATAGTAAAATCATACAACACTAACCTTCGAGGCTTTATTAGTGACGGAGATGTGGACTATCTCGACAATATCGACAGACTACTACGTGGAGGAGATGTGAAATGCGTAATAAACAATCGTATGGCCAAGGAATTTGCAAAAGAAAAGAAATGGAATGCCATGACCATGCACAGCGATACTTATCACAACGAACTGATGAACCGTCACGACGACGGACAGATAGAATCAGTGGAACTGTCGGACTATGAACTCCTCACAGACTATCAGGAACCACGCATAAAAATGTCTGATTTCAAATATCCCACTATTTTTGTGGCTGCACGAATGAGTGTAAGTGGGAAACAGCATTCCGACAATATGCGTGACTTGTTTTTTGTGCAGGGACCTCACATCGTCATGATTGACGATATGGATGCCCAGGAAAGTCTCAGCAAGGCACTTGAATACTATAGTGAAAAAAATTACACGGATGCATTCCGGATATTTAGGAATCTTGCATATTCATCACGCAATTCCCGAATGGCACAATACTACTATTGTGTAATGCTCATTAAAGGACAGGGCTGTAAAGATATTCCCAAAAAAGTACGCGATCTTGAGACTGCATGGTTTGCGCTAAGTGGTTACAAGGCCTCAGATACCGACCTTAGCGATCTTGCCACAAAGTTCTCAATGTCTATAAAAGGATCGACATTCGACTCAATCTGGCTATACCGTCCGTCCTACAAGGGGAGACGCACCACTGTCAACAATCAGGGCAAATACGGAATAATGGACCAGAACGGAAAAATGGTGCTTGACTTCCGGGAAGGCTTGTGCAGCCCGCTGTCGCCCGACGGATATGCCACAGTTTCAGCTGACAAAAAAAGATGGGGGCTAATGGACTCCGACGGACACCAGGTAATACCGTTTGACTATGACAACATAGTACCTTATATCGTAGATGACAAGTATATGGCCATCAAAGATAAACAACTCTATATACTTAGCAGTACAGGTGTGCCTCTGCGAATAATCAAGGGTGATTTCATTGAGATAAGAGCGGTTACGGAGGATAATCTTGCTCTGGTATTCAACGGTAATCTCAAACAAATTTATGATTTTGACGGCAACCTCATAGAAGATTGTGACGGCAATGTGTATCTCAACTACACAAACGGAGACTTAGATCTTCACCATTACAATGAAAACAAGCCCTATCGTAAATTCTCTGTAAAGTGGTAGTTGTTTAGACACATTTCAACTATTTCTTCATGTAGTTGTATAATACGAGTATTTTCCGTATTTTTGCGATTTATGATATGCAATCTAAACTCCATCAATGACCAGGATAGTCGCTATATTAACACTGCTTGTTTTGCCGTTTGCGATATGTGCAAAAAAGATGTATGTCGTTGACCAGTCTGATTCACAGCCTCTCAGCGGAACCATATTGATGTCCGGCAACGGTACGATAGTGGGAATGACCGATGAGGAGGGAGCGTGTGAATGCATGGCAAAGTCGCTGCCAATAACTGTCCGATGTATAGGTTACAAGGACCAGCACATCACCGTTGTCCCCCCTGACACAGTGTTTCTTCTGCCTGAGACATACGAACTGTCTGAAATCGTGGTCAATCCCGCCGACAGACCTATTCTGAAACTGCGTTGCTATATAAGGGAATACACGACAGGTACTTTCGGCAGCGACACCATACAGATGTTTGGAGAGTATATGGCCGACTATTTTCTTAACGACAAGAAAGTAAAAGGTTTTCATAAAATCAGCACTCCATATGTGAGAGCCAAAAGAGCAAGGGTAAGATACAAGAATTCAGCCGGCCTTGACTCGATTGCCAAGCCGAGTGATACAGACGAGTTTCTGTCCTGGATTGATCTCTGCTCCATTAATCCCCACAGACGCACCATGGCAGACAGCGTCATGAACGGTGCCACTGAAACAGTCATGGGGAAGTACAAACAATTCTCCACGTGTCGCATAAACAATAACAGACTTGTCTACTCACGCGACATCCTGGCTAATTACAAAGGACATCACTGGTCGCCATGGTTTTTGAAACTCATAGGTTTTACCATCGATGCCTCGGAAATGCGCTCAAAAGATGTGTTTCTAATTGACGACAAAGGAAACTACGGACCCCACAGTCTACAGATGGCCACATACACAATGGAGATGACAATCAAAAGCAAATTTATCAAGAAAGCTTTTCACACAAAAGAACCTATCAAAAGTTTCAGCACCGTAGAGGTATATCCGTTGGAGGCTCAGTATCTGACTGTCAAAGAGGCAAAGGACCTGGAATGGGATTACTCTCAACGGACCATCGAGCAGTCTCCCTTGGCGCCGGAACTTCCTGCCAATATAAAGGAAATGCTCGAACATACTCAATCTCACTAATATACCTAAATAAAATAATCCGCCACCGAGGAAGGCCCTAAGCCTCAACCACGGTGGCGTTGTGCATTAACTGTCTACAAACAGCCTCTCTATTTCTCGCCGTATTCTTCAAGATAGGCCTCACAGGCCATGACAAGTTCGTCATACCACTCTTTGCCGAAATAATCGGTGAGAGGGCCTTTGAGAAACTGATAGAGACGTATCCCAAGTTTTTTGCCGAGCTTCTCGGCCGGACGGCATATATCCCAGCGGTGATAGTTGACCGCGGTGAACGTGGGATAGTGGGTGAGGCGCACCGGATAGAGGGCACATGAGGCCGGCTTGCGAAAATTACCGGTTTCTCCGGCCGAATGCGCACACTCTATAGCACACTGACACACTCCGCCGGGAGCGTAGGAGGTGAACACACAATTGCGTCCTTCGACAATCTGCGTGACGAGGTCACCCTCCTCATCGGTATAGCTCGTGCCAGCCTCTTCGATGCGGCTTAGAGCCGATGGAAGCAGGCGTGGCTTGATGACGGGGAGAATGTTGTCGATAATCTTGCTTTCCTCCTTGGTGACTGGCGCGCCTGCGTCGCCCTCTATACAACATTCGCCCAGACAGGCGTCAATGTCGCAGCAGAAAAACCGCTCGGCAAGATCAAGCGATACGAGTGTGTCCTGAATCTGTAGCATAATCTGTTCTTCTTCTACTGTCTCCATCAGAAAAGCGGATAGTTGGAGGTGGAGCAGGTGTATTTCATATCAAACTGCTCGGGTGTGAGGGTGAGCATATAGATGCCCTGCACAAACATGACTGTAGACCATAGTCCACAAGAAACCAGTGACAGAATGATGGTGATGAAACCTGCGGAGATCTTTCCGAGGTAGAAGTACTGCGCTCCGAGGCCGCCCAGGAGCAAAGCTAGAACTCCCGCCACCACGCGGTCTTTGCCTGAATTATAGACTTCGGCCCTGCGCGAGCCTTCACGGGCGGACATAAGTTCCATCAGCTCGGGAAAGTTATAGAGAGGCTTCCATGTATAGTCGTTTTCCGTACACACCTGTGTGCTTGCAGTCACGGGATAGGCCATGACCTGTTGCGCGCTCATAGGGCCGAGCGTCTGCCTATTTAGACTGATGAAATATTGCATTGTATGGAGTTATTTTTTTGTTAGGATGGTTTACTACTCGTTTTCGTCGCTCTCCATCGATGCGGCAAGCTGTTTCTGTGCCTTGATTCCGAGAGCGTGGAGGTCACGTGCGCGCTTCACAAGATTGCCCGTGCCCGACGAGAGCTTGCGCACGGCATCCTCATGGGCCTTGCGGGCCGAGGCAAGAGCCTTGTCAATGCGCTCCATATCATTGGTGAAGTCGGCAAACTTATCGTACATCTTTCCTGCTTCCTCCGCTATCTTGATGGCATTGCGTGTCACCTTGTCACGACTCCACAACTGTGCTATCAGTCTCAGACCCGACACGAGGTGTGTAGGCGACACAATAAGCACTTTTCGGTCATAAGCATCCTGCCACAGTGCCGGGTCAAGGCGCATGGCGGCTATATAGGCCGGCTCGTTGGGAATGAACATCATCACGAAGTCGAGCTTGCCGTCCTCGCTTCCCACGTGGGTGTGATAGCTCTTGCGCGACAGTTTATCGACATGATTCTTCACAGAGCGGATATGTCGCGAGGCTGCATCCTTGCGGACATTGTCGTCGTCGGCGTTGACATACTCTATGAAAGCTGTGAGCGATACCTTTGAGTCAATCACCACATATCGCCCGTCGGGGTATTTCACCACCACGTCGGGACGGAGCTTGCCGCCACCTTCGCCTGTGATGGCATTGCCGGCCTCATCGGTCGTGGCCTGGACGAAATACTCCTCGTCCTTCACAAGTCCGCTCTTCTCGAGAATGGACTCAAGCACCATCTCTCCCCAGTCGCCCTGCACCTTGGTGTTACCCTTGAGAGCCGACGAGAGTTCGCGGGCCTCGCGTGAGATGGTGTTGTTGAGCTCCACAAGCTCACGTATGCGCTCAGTGAGCGAGAATCTCTCGCGGGCCTCGGTGGAATATGTATCGGTGATTGTCTTGCGGAATTCGTCAAGATCGGTCTTCAGAGGCGACAGAAGCTCGTTGAGACGCTCCTCGTTCTGCGCCTTGAAATCAGCGGAATTTCTGCGTAGAATATCGTTTGCAAGATTCTGGAATCTTGTTTCCAGCATTCTCTCCCGTTCCTCACGCTCCTCCTCGATATGTGCGAGCGATGTGGAAAGCCGCGCGGTCTCCTCGCGTGAATCAGCAAGCTGGGCACGTGTCTCCACGAGTTCGGCCTCGACGGATAAACGACGGGTGTCAGCCTCCCCTATACGGCTGTTGAGCGAGGCAATCTCGCTTGAATGCAGCGCTGCTTCGAGCGCGGCCTTATTGCGTACAGCATCACTTTCGCGCACGGCTACGTCCTTCTCTTCGCGCGCAATGGACAGTTCTCGACGAAGCGTCGAGGATTGACGCCATAAAAAGAGAGATGCGGCAACAGACAATGCCGCCAATACTATCAGTAATGTAGTCATTATCGAAAAAATTGCCCCTGAATAGTTAGTGCGACACAGAAATGCAGTCAAAAAACGCACACTCCGTCCGCTACAGCGAAAGGGGAAAATGTATCTCTATCAGTTGAGCACAATGCCACCAATAGCTCCCGCGACCGGTACAGGCACATAGGTGTAGGCACGGGCAAACTGGCGGATGCGCTCTATTGTTGTGTTGCGCGGATGAGGGGCGGGTCTTGACACGACGGTCAGGCTTTTGGTCATGGCTGAGGTATTGTCGGGAGTAGAGTTTTTATTCATAGGCAGACGTGATGAAATGAAATACAACCTTATAACGCTCCTCGACACCGCTTTATTGCCTCCCCTCCATTGTTTTTACCTCAAGTTTCTGAGCCACCCGGCCAGTTCAGCTGTCATTCTGTCGTGGAAAGGAAAACGACTGCGGTAGCCGAAACCGTGGCCTCCCTTGGGATAGACAAACATCGAAGCCTCCACGCCTGCGTCGATCAGCGACTTATAGTAGCGCAGACTGTTGTCGGGCACCACCACACGGTCGTCGCTGCAAAGTGTTATGAAGGCCGGCGGAGTGTCGGGTCCCACAGCCTTGTCGGCCGACCACTCTTCAACGTCAGCCTCCGTCCATCCGACTCCGAGAAAGTTGTCACGGCTTCCTCTGTGGGTGATTGAGCCGTCAAACGAGATGACCGGATAAAAGAGTATCTGGAAAGCCGGACGGCATCCAAGCTCATGATGAGTCGACATTGTGGCAGCAAGATGTCCTCCGGCCGATGAGCCCATGATACCTATGGAATCGGGATTGATCTTCCACACCTTCGCACTGTCGGCGAGAATTCTGAAGCATTCGGCCACATCACCTGTAGGTCGGGCTTTGTCGCCCTCCGGCATGGTGTAGGACACTACGGCATAGACGAATCCCAGGTCGTTGAAGAATGGTGCCCAGTCATATCCCTCATGGTAGACTGCAAGATGCTGGTATCCTCCGCCGGGACAGGCTACAACGGCCTTTCCGTTTGACAGACCTCCGGGGGGTACAAAGACCTTCATCTTAGGCTTTTCAAAATCCACTACCTTGACCTGGGCTATGCATCCGGTCCAGGCCACAGCCACTAAAATAGCAGCAAAAACAGTCAGTATTTTCTTCATGGTCATAAGATATCTTGTTCCGACAAAATTACTGAAAAAAAACTCTCTCGTCCAAAATTACACCTGTTTTTATGGCAATTCACACACCGTCTAATCCTTTTTAGGTATACATCGGACTTGTTTTTACAAAAATTTACCAAATTTTAGTGATTGTGTATGGGATTTGGCTTGGGTAATTTTGCAATCGAAAAAAACACCATTTTTCCCAGTGCAAATGAAACATTCAATTATCGGCTCAGCAATAGCAGCATTCAGTATGCTATCACCTGTGCAGAGCTTAGCCCACACCGGGGCCGACTCGACATCCACCTCCGCCAACCATTCCCGCCTGAGCGTGGGAGGTTATGGCGAGGCTGTGATGACACGCAATTTCTATTCCGACAAACCTCACCGCTACAGTTCCCCTGACCTCTATCGCAACGAAAGCCACGGTCGTTTTGACCTTCCCCACGTGGTGGTTTTCCTCGGCTATGACTTCGGACACGGCTGGAGCATGAGTACCGAAATCGAGTTTGAACACGGCGGTACAGAAAGCGCTGTCGAAATAGAGAACGAGGAGGGCGGAGAATACGAAAGTGAAATCGAACGCGGTGGCGAAGTGGCCCTGGAGCAGTTCTGGATTCAGAAATCATTCATGCCACAGCTCAATCTACGCGCAGGAATGATAGTTGTTCCTGTCGGGGCCACCAACTCCCACCACCTGCCCACGGAATTCTTCGGTGTCTACCGCCCAGAGGGAGAGAACACCATCATGCCCTGCACATGGCACGAAGTGGGTCTGAGCCTGTGGGGACGTGCCGGGGCATGGCGTTATGAGGCAATGCTCCTTCCAGGCCTCGACAGCGAACGTTTTGGAAGCCAGGGCTGGATTCACGACGGATCGGCCTCGCCGTTCGAATTCAAAATTGCCAACAGCTATGCAGGAGCAGCGAGAATCGACAACTATTCAGTGAGCGGACTGCGTCTTTCCGTCTCCGGATATGTTGGCAATTCTTTCCGCAACACCCTCTACCCCACCGACGGAATCAAAAACCGCGGAGTGCGCGGAACAGTGGCAATCGGGTCGTTTGACTTCTGCTACGACATACGCCGCCTCATCGTGCGAGGACACTTTGACTACGGCCACCTCTCCGACTCGAAACACATCTCGGACTTCAATATATCCATGTCAAAAAACTCCACATCGAAACGCCAGAAGGTGGCTTCGGCCGCACTCTCCACCGGTATTGAGGCGGGGTATGACCTTTTCAGCCTCTCACGACAGCTGTCCTCCGGCGGCAAACGGCTCTACCTCTTCGGACGCTATGACTACTATGACTCCATGTACAAAATGGAGCGCGACATGGACGAGAAGTGGTGTGCACGACAGCGCGTGGCCGTGGGCCTCAACTTCTATCCTATACGCGACATAGTGATAAAAGGCGAATATGCCGTGGGCCTTCTCGACAAACGCTACAACAACGAGCCGTCACTCTCGCTTGGCATTGCCTATGCCGGATGGTTCCTGTAATTACGTAAACCTCCATACAATCAACATATTCCACACCCATGAAGAAATTTACAACTATCGCCCTCGCCGGGCTCATGTCCGTATCCACATTCTCATGTTCTGAGAGCGACCCTGTCGATGACACTGTGAGTGCCAAGGAAGAGGCTCTCTCACACGCCGTAACCGCCTACGTAGACCACACCGTCAGACCCACCTACAAGGGAATGGCAGACGCAGCGGTAAACCTCTACGACCGATGTGTCGACATACAGACACGTCACTCCGAAGGCACACTCACCGAGGCCGACATCAAGGCGGCCGCCGAAGCCTGGAAGGAATCCCGACGCTACTGGGAGCTGTCCGAGGCATTTCTCTTCGGCCCGGCAGCCGACTACAACATAGATCCACACATCGATTCTTGGCCGCTGGACAAGGACGCAATGGAGCGTCTGCTCGAGGCCATACGCAAGGGTGCCGACTATTCTCTCGACAACAATTTCGGCTACGGACTACTTGGATTCCACTCCATCGAATATATGCTGTATGAACTGACCGCCGACGGCACTGCATCACGCCTGCATTCTACCAACTATACCACCGAGGAACTGAAGTATCTCGTGATGGTGGCCGAGGACCTCCGCAACCAGTGCGTATGCCTCGAGGCTTGTTGGGCAGGAACAGACAATATCGGCTCTCTCAAGCAGCAGATACTCACCGACGCCGATCTCGACAAGGACAAGAACCACGGCGACATGATGAAAAACGCAGGCCGGGCAGGTTCGATCTACAAGACCTTCCAGGAAGCAGCCGAGGAAATCATACAGGGATGCATCGACATAGCCGACGAAGTAGGAAGCACAAAGATCGGACGACCCAACGGTGCGACAAACACGGACGACCGCAATTACATAGAATCGCCCTATAGCCTCAACTCAATCGAGGACTTCCAGGACAACATCAGATCGATAAGCAACTCGTATTTCGGATCGGCAGGCGGTGACGCATCCATCTCGGACTATGTGAAAAGCGTCAATCCAACTCTTGACACGAAGATGCGCGAGGCCATCGACGAATCCATCGCAGCAATTGCCGCTATTCCCGAACCATTCGCCCTCAACGCAACAGGATCTGCCGCCGACAAAGCAGTGAAAGTCGTAGGCACCGATCTTGTCGACGTGCTTGAAGAAGTGTACAACCAGTTAGGAAAATAATCTGCCGGATATGAGCAAATTTACCTATACGGCCATCGCAGCATCAATGTTTATGCTCACGGCCTCATCGTGTTCCGACGACGAAATCAGGGACGACACCTCGGCCACTGAGATAGAAATGCCCGAATGGTACTACTCTGGAGGACAGCTCGGCACATCTTTCCTCACCACGGCCAACGCCCTCGAACAGCCTTCGGCCGCCGTGGAGAATGCCGGTATGTACCGCCAGTTCAAAAACGGCGAAGCACTCTTCGAGAAGTCCTTCATGACCAATTCTACGGGAGTACGCTCGGGACTCGGACCGGCCTACATACGCACCTCGTGTATGCACTGCCACCCCGGCTACAGCCACGGACAGAGAGTCCCTGAAGGAAGATTTTCAACCGACGAAATCGGCAACGGATGCCTTCTCGTGGTCTACAACCCCGAGACCGACGCCTATGTAAGCTGGCTTGCAGGTATGCCCCAGAGTCATGCTGTGGCACCCTTCAAGGCTCCCGTCGACGAAAGCAAAATCTCTGTGAAATGGCTCAATGCCACCGACGAATGGGGCAACAAGTTTCCTGACGGAGAGACATACGAACTCATCTATCCCGAAGTCTCTATGCCCAAGGAGGCCGTATATGCCTATCGCCGCGGATTTGAAATAAACGAGCCATACGAGGTGAAACTCGAAAGCACCATCGGTATTTTCGGATCGGGACTTCTTGATGCCATAGACGATGCCGACCTTCTGGCACAGTATCGTAAAGAAGAAGCCGACGGATTTCTACCCAACGGACTAAACCCGGCCTTCTTTGCCGGAGGCGAATGGGTGGGAATGTACAGCAACTCCCTGCAAGGCGACGGCACAAAATATCCACGACGCTTCACCTATGCACTCTCTCGCGGACCTCTCCAGGATGCCGCCGGAGCAAACGCCATATGGAACATCACCAACGTGACTCGCTCAGACCGCCGATACCACTACATGGATGCGGCAGGAACGTGGGCCGCCTATTCGGCCAAAGACCCGGAAGTACAGGCCGGATTCGACACCTATCTTGCCAAGGTTGACCCAGACAGGAAACATCCGGAATGGTGGGAAGGAGATATGGAGACACGCATACTCTCATATCTCAATTCCAAGAATCTGCCAGCCGAAATGACCGACGACGAATATACAGATCTCATGGTGTGGCACCGCGGACTCGCCGTGCCGGCGGTGAGAGGTGCCGATGACCCGGAAGTAATCAAGGGCAAGGAAAAATTCGAGGAAATCGGTTGTGCATACTGCCACCGCCCGTCGTGGACTACCGGTGCCGACGAAATACGCGATCCCGCCCGCTTCTTCAAAGGCGACGAGTTGCCACGCTATCCCTATCAGACTATCTGGCCCTACACGGATATGGTGCAGCACAAACTGCATATGGCCAACGATATCCGCACCGGTTGGTGTCGCACAGCCCCGTTATGGGCGCGCGGACTCCACCAGCGTGTCACAGGCTCATCCGCAGCAGACCGTCTGCACGACTGCCGGGCACGAAACGCCATGGAGGCGATAATGTGGCATGGCTACTCGCCACAGAGCGATGCACGATACAGCATCGAAAAATTCCGGGCGCTCCCCAAGACCGACCGTGATGCAATTGTGAAATTTGTAGATGCCATCTGATCAATAATAGTTTCCAATACCACCATATTCCAAAACTTACACACGACCCCTAAATATATTCACGATGTCTTCCCGTCTGCCCTTCTTGCTACTCGTCACTATCACCCTCCTACTTGTGAGTGCGACAATTGTCGAAAAACTCGCTGGGACAGAGGTTGCGACAAGATGTATATATCTGTCGCCAATATTGACAGGGCTTTGGGGGGCGACGGCCGTGACAGGGATTGCCGTAGTCCTGGCCAGACGGATGGCCATGGGCTTCGGCTCTCTCCTGCTACATCTTTCTCTTGTCCTTATTCTCGCAGGTGCCGCCATGACCAGGTTCACCGGCGAACATGGCAATATCAAGCTGACATCCGGCGAAAGTCCGGTGACCCATTGGACTCTCTCAGACGGATCGGCAGGTGAATTTCCATTTGAGATTTCGCTTGTTGAATGTGGCACTGAATACCACTCCTCTGAGGTGGCTGTACGCGACTATTTCAGTATCCTCCTCATAGATGGCCGTGAGGAACGGGTGTCCATGAACCACGTTGTGGACCACCGCGGCTACAGGTTTACCCAGTCGTCAATCGGAGCAGGCACCGCCACTCTCTCCGTGTCACACGATCCATGGGGCAGGATGGTCAGTTTCACAGCCTATGCAATCCTGTTCATCTCGATGGTTGTAGTTCTGGCCGGCAGTCCGCGATTTCACTTGCTTTTACGCAAATCTCTTCTTCCCGCTCTCATTCTCCTTCCCTCATTGTCCTGGAGCCAGCCACGCACCCTCCAGGCTCCACTCGCTCGAACATTCGGAGACATATTTGTGGTGTCGGGCGGACGTATATGTCCGGCTCAGACTTTTGCCCGTGACTTCTGCAACAAAGTCTACGGTAGTGACAGCTACGAAGGACTATCGGCCGAACAGGTCCTGACCGGCTGGATATATTACTATGACAGCTGGAAACACGAACCGTTCATCACACTCCACAGCCGTGAAGCCCGCGAACTGCTCGGAAAGAAACGTGTCTCTCTGTCCGAACTGTTCACACGCGACGGATACATACTGAAACCACTGCTCGAAGATGGCTCACACATAAGTCGTGACCTGCTGTCCGACGACGAGAAAGTTACATTCATTTCCTCAGTTGTGGCCGGACGCTTGCCGGCGATTTTTGCCGGCGACAGTTTCGAAGGCTCTGTCAGACTGGAAGAAATAGCCTCCGACATAGCAATAGGACGATACCGAAACGCCGACTCCCGCCTCAAGGATTTCAGCATATGGCAACGGAGTGTCGGTTCCGACCGTCTGCCATCACCTGTCGCAATCAGTGCCGAAAAACTCTATAATATCACCTACTATCCCCTTCTGGCTGCCATTGTGGCCTTTTCAGGGGGCTTGGTCGGACTCTGCAGGCTGCGCCGTGGTGCCACAGTTGTCGCCTGGGCCATCTTGCTCTATCTCTCGTCTGTCATTGCCATGCGGTGGATTGCGGGAGGTCATATCCCGCTCGCCACAGGCTATGAGACCATGCTCTGTCTGGCCTGGTGTTCAGCCTTGACGGCTGTGGTGTGCACACCACGACTTCAGTCAATAGTCCCGCTCGGGCTTCTGGTGTGCGGAGCCTCCCTCATGGTCGCAATGATGAGTTCGCGCAATCCGGCAGTGAGCCCGCTGGTGCCCGTACTTGCATCACGACTCCTTTCGCTTCACGTCATGCTGGTGATGAGCGCCTATGCACTTCTCGCAATCATAGCGCTCAACTCGGCTATCGGACTTGCCGGACGAGGCAGCGCCGACACCTCGCGCCTCCTCCTCTATCCCGCCTTGTTCCTGCTTGGAGCCGGAATATTTGTCGGAGCTATATGGGCCGACCGTTCCTGGGGCCGATACTGGGGGTGGGACCCAAAGGAGACATGGGCGCTTGTGACATTCATCATATATTCTTTTCCGCTCCACGACCGGACATTCACAGCGTTCCGTAACGACAGGTGTATCAACCTTTATCTTCTCTTAGCTTTCCTGTCGGTGCTTATGACCTACTTCGGTGTCAACTACCTGCTCAGCGGTCTGCACAGCTACGGTGTATCCTGAGCCGGACACGTTCAAGCCCACACCGTAAATTTCTAAAGATAGTGGCACGCAATTGTCCGCGATTGCGAATAATTGATTAACTTTGCGAATTATGGAAAAGATAAACAAGACAAATGCCGCAAGGTTACTCGACCGGGCCAAGGTGGCCTACGAGCTTATCCCCTACACCGTCGATCCGGACAACCTGGCTGCCGAGCACGTAGCCGAAGAGCTTGGCGAAGATATCAGCCGGGTGTTCAAGACCCTCGTGCTCCACGGAGAGAAAGCGGGATATTTCGTGTGCGTCATTCCAGGCAATATGGAAGTAGACCTCAAGAAAGCTGCCAAGGCAGCAGGTGCGAAAAAGGCCGAGCTGATTCCAATGAAAGAACTCCTCCCGCTCACCGGCTACATACGTGGCGGATGCTCGCCCATAGGCATGAAAAAAACTTTTCCGACATTTTTCCACACCACTGCCACAGACGACAATATTATATATGTGTCGGCAGGAGTACGCGGGCTGCAGCTCAAGCTCTCGCCATCTTCCCTCATCGATTACTGCCATGCCACAATTGCAGACATAGCAGTGGACAAATAAACACAACCAGAATCAAAGCATGAACACCATAGGAACCATCTTTCGCTTCACCGGGTTTGGCGAGTCACACGGCGCAGCCATAGGAGGAGTTATCGACGGAATGCCGGCAGGGGTCAAAATCGACCTCGGACGCATACAGGCCGAACTCGACCGCCGGCGTCCCGGACAAAGCGCCCTCACCACCCAGCGCAGGGAGAGCGACACTGTGGAAATTCTCTCCGGACTCTTCGAAGGGGTGACCACCGGCTGTCCCATAGGATTCATAATCCGCAACGAGAACCAGCATAGTGCCGACTACGAACACATACGCCACGCTTTCCGCCCATCTCATGCCGACTATACCTACACTGCAAAATATGGTCTGCGCGACCATCGTGGCGGCGGACGGTCAAGCGCAAGAGAGACAGCCACTCGCGTGGTGGCCGGAGCATTTGCCCGCCAGGCTCTCGAACAACACGGAATAAGCATAGCCGCCTATACCTCGCAGGTGGGACATATCGCTGTCAACGGTGACTATACCACCCTCGACCTCTCGCTCACCGAAAACCATCCGACACGCTGTCCCGACCCGGCCAAGGCCGCGGAGATGGAGAAACTCATACTCGACGTGAAAGCCGACGGCGACACCATCGGCGGCATTGTTAGTTGTGTGGTCAGAGGCTGTCCCGTCGGGCTGGGCGATCCGGTGATGGGGCGTCTCGGAGCACGCCTTGCCTCAGCAATGATGTCGATCAACGCCGCCAAGGGCTTTGACTACGGCATGGGGTTTGCAGGAGTCGCATCGCGTGGCAGCGAGGTAATCGACCGATTCCTACCCGGTGATCTCGACCCGGCCCGGTCGGCCACCAACCACTCCGGAGGCATACAGGGTGGAATCTCCAACGGAGAGGACATATATTTCCGCGTGGCCTTCAAACCCGTGGCCACACTCATGCAGGATGTGGAGACCATTGACGACCACGGCAACACCATCACTCTCAAGGGCAAGGGACGCCACGACCCGTGCGTGGTGCCACGCGCTGTCCCCATAGTCGAGGCAATGGCAGCCATGGTGATACTTGACTCTCTTCTGCTCAACCGTGCCGCCCGCATATGAAGATACACCGCGATTTCTCCGACTTTCTCGCCTCTCATTTCCAAGGCAAGATGCAAAAACTCGGCGTTGACGCGGGGTTCTCATGTCCCAACCGCGACGGAACCATCGGACGTGGCGGATGCACCTATTGCAACAACCACTCGTTCTCGCCGGCCTACTGCCGAGAGCTTGAAGGGGTGACGGCCCAGATTGAACGCGGCAAACAGTTCTTTGCACGCAAATATCCCGAGATGAACTATCTGGCCTATTTCCAGGCCTATACCAACACACATTCGACCGATACCGACCGTCTCATGGGCCTCTACCGCGAGGCTCTTGCCGTGGACGGAGTCAAAGGAATAATAATCGGGACACGTCCCGACTGCGTGGACCGCGACCTTCTTACTCGTCTTGCCCGACTGCCATGGGTCATGATGGAATATGGCGCGGAGAGCTCCCACAACACCACACTGCAACGGGTGAACCGCTGCCACACATGGGAACAGACGGCCGAAGCAGTCCGCATCACTGCCGAAGCCCGTATACCAGTGGGGCTGCATCTCATAATGGGCCTTCCAGGCGAGACCGAGGAGGATATGCTCACCACAATCGACAGAGTAAACCTGCTCCCCGTCGACACTGTCAAAATACATCAGCTACAGCTCCTTCGCGGCACACGTATGGCCGCCGACGTAGAGTCAGGGCTCTACGACATCCCACGCTTCAGCCCCGAGCAATACGCCTTGCTATGCGCAAAGATAACCCGCCGACTGCGCTCAGATATAGCCATAGAGCGATTTGTCTCACAGGCTCCGTCAGAACTCCTCATCTACCCACGGTGGGGACTCAAAAACTACCAGTTCACACACCTCGTTGAAAAATCATTGCTTTCATTATAAAAAAGTAGAATATGGAAATCATAAACTTTGCCGAAACACCATCGCTGGTCAGCCAGTATCTCAGCGAGCTCCGCAACGTCAACATCCAGAATGATATGCTCCGCTTCCGCCGCAACCTCGAGCGCATAGGCCAGATCATGGCCTATGAAATATCGCGGCGCCTCAGCTACCGCAAGGAAGAAGTGACCACACCGCTGGCCACCTCAATGGACGACGTGATGGACGAGCAGGTGGTACTCGCCACCATATTCCGGGCAGGCATCCCCTTCCACCAGGGATTTCTGTCCTACTTCGACCGTGCACAGAACGCATTCGTATCAGCCTACCGCAAATATCGCGAAAAAGACAACTTCGATGTATTCATCGAGTACATAGCCTCTCCAAAACTTGACGGCAAAACCCTAATTCTGGTAGACCCCATGCTTGCCACAGGTTCATCCATGGACCTGGCCTACCGCGCCCTCCTCACCAAGGGCACACCGCGTCACATCCACATCTGCTCGGTGATTTCGTCGCAGGCAGCCGTCGACTATGTTAAGTCAGCCTTCCCCGCCGAGAAGACCACACTGTGGCTCGGAGCCATCGATCCCGAAATAAACGCCCACTCATACATAGTGCCCGGGCTCGGCGATGCCGGCGATCTTGCATATGGCATAAAAGAATAAAAAATGTTAAAACAAAGCTGTTTCCTGTCACTTCAAGGTGTTTTATACGTCTTCTTAGAAAAACGTATAACCAATCAGTCATCATGAAACATCTCTTTACTTCACTCGCAGCATTGCTCGTGACCCTCGCGGCCTCAGCCCAGACAATATGCAAGACCTATGATATCAAGGGACATATCGGCTCAATCAACAGCCGTAGAGGTATCGAGGTGGAATACACTCCCTCGAGAAATGTCTCAGTCAAAGCATATATCGACAAGAAGTATGCCGACCAGCTTAAAATCAATCTTTCCCGCGGAGTTCTGAACATCGATTTCAGCGGCAATACAGGATTCAATGACAACGGAAAAATCAAAGTTGTACTCACGGCTCCCGCTATTGCCGGATACTATGCCTCCCAAGGTTCAGAAATAGAAGTAAAAGGCAAACTCTCAGTCTCGGGTGCTATGAAGATAAAGACAACATCAGGTTCCAGCGTGGAATTCTCACATCCCGTCTCGGCCACAAGCGTCACAGCCAACTGTAGCCAAGGCTCGGAGTTGGAATTTGAGAAATCGCTCAATTGCACCACACTTGATGCCAACATTTCACAAGGCTCCTCTTTCGAGGCAGACAATGCCAATGTGTCAAGAGCTAATATTAACGTATCGGGAGGTTCATCGGCCGAAATCGACGGAATAGCCACCGAAGTCAATTTCACAGCCTCAGGTGCAAGCAGCATCAGCGCATCCAAACTCAAAGCCACAACCGGCTCGACTCGTGCGTCGGGAGCATCCAAAATAAAATGCAATGTCACACGGCTGAAATCATCGACATCTGGCATTTCATCAGTGAAGAACAAGAAATAGCTTTTATATATTGAAAAATTGCCGTGAGGCAGTGATTTGCGAGTGGCAACCACCTGGTTGTCACTCGTTTATTATCTCATAAAAAAACATTCTGAAAGCTCACCGACCACACACTTGGAAATCGCATATGTTAAATAATGTTATTCCAATAAATTTTTCTATACAAAAATTTGGTGAAATACCAAAAACAGCATATCTTTGTGACAAGTTTTTCATGGTATTAGATTTAAGAAACTGTTTAAATTTGATTCAATAAAATTTTTATGGCAGCCAAATCAA
>CAJUGS010000021.1 GCA_910586305.1 uncultured Duncaniella sp. | reverse complement strand
TGATTGATTTGGCTGCCATAAAAATTTTATTGAATCAAATTTAAACAGTTTCTAATTGAAAGAAGGAATATCGACAGTCGCCTCATCCATCGGACAGACAGTCCAGACAAGCTCGATTTCCGAGAATTCATTGACATCAATCACCTCATAGCGGTATATGTGGTTACGCAGGAGAGCCTGGAGGTTCTGGTCAGCGACCCCGTTGGTATAGGTGGCGAGACGTATGGGACGGACAAGCGATTCACCGTCCTGCAGGCCGGCTGACCCACGGGTAGTGACACGCATATACGGAGCCTGCTCGCTATTGGTTATCCTCGACCTGTCATACTCGTAGAGATAGCATGAAAATACCGGACAGTTATCAGCCCTAAGCTGTCGCGCATATTTGTCGGGGACAAAATGAATCACCGCCCCCTCAGACGAAGGCGAGGCCGACAGCGAACCGTCGGGAAGGAGTGACACGGGATTCTGATACTTAGCTCCGGCAGGGACAGACGGATCATCCACCTGCTGGGTCTCATCGGCATCTCCATTGGTCCACTCTGTTATGGATGGAAGCAGCGAACCGGCATTGAATATACCGTCAATCTGCACCTTGTCAATTCTCAGACGAGAATTTTCGCCATTCTCATCCTCATCGGTAAACTGGCCGTTGACTCTAACTCTGTCCACAACCTCTATCTTGGCAATGGCTCGGAGCATATTGATATTCTTGCCGCCGGCCGAGAGATCATATGGCACCGCCTCGGTAGACTTCAGGAGTCTGTCACCGTCAACAGTAAATCTCTGCAGTCCGGCCATTGGGAATCTCTGGCCTTCGGCAACCAGGTTGGAAGCAATTAGAAGTGACGGTATGAGTTTTGCCGTGAGCAGCCCGGTCTCCCCCTGTGCCGATGCAAAAACTTCTTCAAGTGTAGCCCCCGAAGCAGGCTCCGGATAGGCCATTCCGAGAGACTGGGCATTTGCAAGGGCAAGAATATAGAAAGAAAAAGTCGTGTTGATATTCTGGTCGAAATACGGCTCATCGACCGGCGCATGGAATATGTAGACCGAATAGTCCGGCGAGGTATATACATTCTTCACCGTAGCCGGAAGCGTCTGTAGGAATCGTCGGTTGCCGTCGAAAAGCATGAAACGCAGGTCGGACATGGCAATAAAGTTCTCGGCAAACGACCCGATCACATCTCCCGCTATATCGGCAGCACGACTCTGGAATGTATTGTCGGCCGAGGCACTCTTGCGGGTGACTATGGAAAATTGCAGGTTTAGCGTACCCTCGTCTCCGGTCCCGCCCCCTTGGGGACAGTCCTCGGCCTCATTGATGCATCCTCCCAGCATCAGAGCGGGGAGAATCGATAACATCCCCGAGAGTTTTATAATATGCCGTATTAGTGAAGTAATCACGTGTATAAAAGAAAAAGGTTGTAATCTATCTGTTTATATCATCACAATTCCGTGTCCTGTGACGGCACTATGCGCCAGCCGTTTATGAACACACGGGTCTTGACCCAGGTCATACCCTCGCCGACAAAAAACATCAGTGTGTAGTCGTCATAGCAGTCCAGGTAGTTCTGGTCGCCCTTTATAGCCTGGTATTTGCCTTTTACCTTGAGCAGATAGTTGACAAGCGGTATTCTGAGAATAACGTCGCCGGTATCCGTGCGTCTGACAGTGAGATACTGCTCACGGTCGGCCATAAGACGTCCGGTGGTAAACTCGGCAAGCACACCCGACGGAATCTCCGTATCCTCCATGGTGGCACGGGCACCGGGCTCGTTCTGGTCAAACGATGCAAACGATGTCTCCACCGACCAGGGTCGGTAGACAAACTCCGGCGAACCCACCACATCATTCATATAAGTCAGTCTGCTGTTGGCTGCTTCTATCGTGAAACTGAAGAGGTCCTTGTCGAGCGGATAGCCATCTATATTCTGCATCAGCACACTCAGATGGTTTGTGTCCTTGGTCAGATATATCACCGGAAGATCAATGTGTCCGTAGTCGACATCCTTGCACTCCACATCATAAGCTATACCGTGGTAGAGGCGATTGATGTCGAGATCGGAATAAAGGCTCGGAGCACTTCCCGAGAGCGGAAGAGTGGCACCGAGTTCTCTCATTGTGGTGGGTGAGTCGGCATTGTCTACCTCAAAGCGGGTGGCCTCGGGATTGAGAGACTGTCCGCCACACCAGGCTATCATGTCATATTTGCCCGGAAGAAGATCTATATCCATGTAGAAATTGTTCTCGGTAGTCAAGGCACGGGTCTCGGTTTTACTTATAACCAGATTGCCCGACTTGTCAAATACATAAAGCGAGACATCGGAAACCTGCGGACCAAAAGCATCGGCCTGTAATATATTCTTTATATAGCGGAAACTCACACGATAATGCACGGAACAGTCACCCTCGTCATCGTAAATCATGGAGTCGCAAGCCGAAAGACACACTGCTGCGAGAACTGCGAGCCCCACGCGACTCAATGCGGAGTGTAGCTTATGCCTGATGTTCAACATTTTCATAGTCTTGGATATGGGTTGTGATTGGATGTTTTTTCTTTTCTTATATATGTCGTGGCCCGTGGGCCTGTTTTGTCTGTGTTTGGTGGGATACCCTCTATGTTCGGGGTGTCCGGTGGTGGAAATGCGCAGATTTTTTTATACCGCCTCTGCTACGGCAGTGGTGAAACAAGGAGAGTGAAGAAAAGACCCGGACGGCAGTCTTGATACCGACGGCAGCACAACCGCCGTCCGGGGAATTTAGAGTATGTATCTCATAGAGATTAGAGAATTACATTCTGAGAGGGGACAATGCGCCAGTTGAGGACATTGAGAGTATAACGGATATAATAGTTGTAAGTATTCATCGGAGTCACGATGGGATTCTCAAGATTATTGATACCGGAAGCAAGACCACTGATTTTATCTACATTTATATCGTATACGTGGTTACGAACAAGACCGAAGTCACCTACACGGACCTTTTTCCAATCCAAAAGATTATTTTCATCATACGGGCGATTAGTGGTATTCTCTGTGAGACCAAGGTGCTGGATAGGAATTGAGAAGTAGCATTTGCCATTGGTATAAGTATGGGCATATCTGAGCATACCCATCAGCTGGCGGTTGACATAGTTGAGAACGTTTTCATCAGCACCGGCAAGAGAAGTCCATTCGTCCGATCCCAGGGGCTTATAGTAAAGACCTGCACCATTCTCAACCTGGAGAGTCACAAGTTCTTCTGAAAGCTTTTCATCGGCAACATCACGAACAGCCTTGGAGGGGTGAACCACATTGACAGTAGCAGATGCAGGTAGATTCTGAATATTTGCGTTTTCAAATTTCTCACCAACCCGAACTGCTATGATATTCTGATGTGCAAGAAGGTGCTCACGAATTGTAACTGCATTAGCAGCCACACCTGCGGGAACTTCATCAAAATAGATACCGCCATTATAGAGATAGAAGGTAGGAGTTGTTTCAAGAGCAGTGCCATTATAAGCAATGGTATAATGGCCTACGAGAAGAGCCGAAGGTACAGCAGCCATCGGGTTTTGCGACTGGAAAGCAGCAGCACCCATGGTGTTCTCAAGAGAGTAGCGAGCCACCTCTACACCGTCCGCAGCAATCGGAGAGCCGTTTTCGCCTACAATCTGATTGTAGCTATAGTACTTCAGCGCATAAGGATCTACGACTTCACCTGCACCGGTCGAACCGTTAGTAGCAGCATCAATGATATTGTCGGAAACAAGAGGGAAATCTGTCGCATAGTACGACGGCGAGCAAGCCCAATAGCTGCGATGTAGCGGAGCATCATTCCATTGAGTCCAGTCACCAAGAGAGTTTTGAACGTCAGACTCAGTAGGAATTGGAGCGGTGTTTCCGGCCGTTGTAGAGAAACGCTTCACAGCAAACATTGAGGGAGCATCAGCAGTAATACCCCAAGCCTTAGGAACAAATGTAAGAGTATAACCTTCCACGTCATCGTATGCCTCGATGCTTTCCTCTGCTACAGATAGCTTTACCTTTGCCGCATAACGCTCGATATAGATGTCTACTACACTTCCGTCGGTTGCAGCATCTGCCTCAGCCTTCGAAGAGAAAAGCTGGCTTTTTTCGATGGGAGCTCCGACAATCTTCACACCGGTAGCACCCGAGATGGGGTCAGTGCCAAAATATACGGAATTGTTCATAGCAAAACCTCCGTTGTTGCCTTGATAGCCTTCACGTATCACATTGCGCAGACCGTTCATCTGGCTGATTCCCTCACCGGCATTGTCACCTTCTGTTACAGAAGACCAAACCACCGGATTGGCAAAGCAGACTACATAGGCGGGCATATTATCACCCTGGTTAACGTCTACCTGCACGGTCTGGATTGCAATCTTGCCAACACTTGGGGCTCCGGGAACAGCACCTTCCCCAAACGTCACATCAGATGTGGTCTGATAGATTTGGCGACCGGATGCGTCAAAGAACTTGAACTGGAGATTATTGATTTTGTTCTCATCGTCCGTTCCGTTCTCAAAGTGATCGTTGTCATTCGCTACACGGCTGCCGGGAGCATTGACGTCCTGGATAGCGACTTTAAGGTAAAGGGTCTGGTCCTTTTCGGCCACATCACCCTTAACACCTGCGGGCTCGTCGCTGGAGCAGGCAACGAGGGCGCTCAGAGAGAGAGCCATCACTGCTGTGCTAAACAGTTTGGATGTTTTCATTGGTTAGAATGAATTTAGTTAGAAAATTGGGTTATTGGTTTTATATAATTCTTTTGTTGGGTTTGTCAGAAAGTCTACTTTATCCTGCCCATCGCACGAAGCTGAGCGAGAGCATCGTCGGCCTGAGAGGCAAGTCCGAGATCGCGGGCACGGGCCAGGAGGTCGGCAGCCTTGGAATAATCGCCCTGCTTTGCAGCGAGAAGTCCGCGCGTATAGACCGCCTCAGCACTGTCACCGGCCTTTGCTGCAAAACGGGCGGCATTGTCGAGATCGTCAAACGACAGCGCCGTAATGGCCGCATTGAGATTGGCCACAGGGTCGTCGGGATAAAGGCGCACGGCCACTTCAAACACCTCGCGGAACTCAGGAGAATCCGACGGAAGAGTCTGAGCCAGGAGATACATCTCGTGGAGCGACAGCTTGCGCGGATTATGGCGCATCACCTCGGCTATCTTGGCAGGATCGGCAAACGACGATATCACATAGGCCACGGTATAGTCGGAATGGCGCAGGCCGGGATACACATTGTCGAGCAGGAAGCGATACTGCTCGGGAAACTCCTTCTTGAGCTTCCACTCGCGGGCATCGGGAGCGAGGTCGGTGCCGGCAATGAGAGTGAGTATGGCCTCACGGTCGGCAAGGTCCGAACCCTCCACATATCTTATAAGCCCGTCCCAGTCCTCGGCCACCGAGGCAGTGCGGAGCACCGACGAGGGGAAGGAGTAGAGACCTCTCACATATGAGGCGAGAGCCTCGGTGCGCCCCTTTGCAAGACGCTCGTTGTTGGCAAACGGGCCCTCGGGCGACGCATAGCCGGTGATTGTAATCTCCTCGATGCGCGCGTCGGGATCGTTCTTTATCACATCAATAGTGTCGCGTATGGCCGCGAGTTCCTGCGGATTGCGCCTGTAGGAAGGCTCTATCTCGGTGCGGTTGACCTTGAAGTCGATGTAGGCCGACCCCTTGGCGCTGCGCTCCTTGCGGGCTTCGACACGCGGGGAGACATAGGCCCACATCGGGGCAAACACCTTCTCGCGCAGATCGAGACGGGCCAGTTCGGCCGTAGACGACTCAAGGAGCGAGAATCCGCAGCCACACCAGTCCTCGGCCAGAGAGACCACGGCGGTCTCCATCCAGGGACGATAGGCCACGA
Source organism: uncultured Duncaniella sp. (assembly GCA_910586305.1). Lineage (GTDB taxonomy): Bacteria > Bacteroidota > Bacteroidia > Bacteroidales > Muribaculaceae > Duncaniella. Next base: position 48,980 of record CAJUGS010000021.1, on the reverse strand, counting down.
CAGCCGAATAATCAACAGTGGAGCCTGGGCGGACAAGCATATCGCCCGGAGCGAGACGGTTCTTGCGCTCGTTCTGTATATAGCGGTTGTGTCCGGCAGCTACCACCTTTGGCAGAGTGACGGCACTGTCGCCGAGAGAGATGACTGGAAATATGGCCACCTCGCGGTCGCTCTTGACCTTGACCGACGAGAGGTCGAGCGAGAAGCTCACAAATAGGTTGTTCTCAGAGCGTTCTACCTCCAGGCCTTTTACCCTGGGGTCGGCACTCACGGCCGAGTCGGCCCGGGCTGCGGGCACAGTAAGAGCAAACGAAAAGGCGAGGACTGAGGCTAATATCGTATGGTGTTTCAGCATGATGAAGTTGTGAGAGCGGTTAGAAAACATATACGAGGTTGATGGCAGCCTTTGTGGGGCCGAAATAATTCTGATGATTCTTGCCTGTTTTGCGGCCACATCCCTTGCATTCGAAGACGTCATACTTCGTGTAGAGCCACCCGAGACCTATCTCGGCCTCGAGATTCCAGTGGCGGCCCAGCAGCCAGCTGTAGCCGTAGGCCACACCTACTCCGGCAAACCATCCCTGGTAGCGATGGGTCTTTAGGCGCGAGAAGCTGTAGCCCAGGATGTCGCGGGCAAATCCGAGATGGCCGACATTGTACTGTCCGCCAAGGCCGTGGACTCCAACAAAATGTCCGCCAAAAGGCTCGCAGAACCAGTAGCGGGCCTCGGGCTGCACGAGCCAGTGCTTCCAGCGCCGTCCGTGGCTCAGGGTCCATGTGTTCAGATTGCCTGAGAGGTCAAACGACCAGCGGGGAGAAAGCTCCACCTCGGCTCCGAGATTGACAGTGAGAGTAGCGTCGTAGAGCAGATTGGTCTTGAGAGCGACTTCTTGAGCGTCCGTGCGGGGAGCAGTGAAAATCCCGGCGAGGAGTATCAGCATTAGAATAATCTTTCGTCTCATTGGGTTTTGTCTGTGTTATACTGTGGTGTTTTTTTACTCTAATGTATGCACGTATAGGCCGATACGGCTCCCAGACATAGTGCCGACAGCCGTATACAGCGATAGCCCGCAGGCCGGAGCCAACAGGCAAAGGGAATCTCACCGGATATCAACCGGCTGAATACTAAATACTTATGTAAATCGGGGGGGGTAAAATGCAAGTCTGGCCGAAACTGTCAACGGTCAGAAAGGCGATAGGTGTATATAGTCTGTTAAAGCCCATAAATACTTGCACTTTTTTTACGAAGCAAGAATGCCCGAGGTTAAACTTGTGTCAGTGGTATAATAAGGTTATCTTAAAATTTTAGGTATGTAGCGACAGAAATCACAAAGATGCTGTTGCAGATTTATTATCATTCGCAAAGGTATGTAAAAAAAAACGCTCATGCAAATTTTTTTTAACAAAACAACGAAATTGTGTTGATTTGAACAATTATAAGCACACTGAAATTACGATATGCAATGTCTTGGGGCCGGCTTTGCGCGAATGAAAACCTGTGTAGCCCCGCCGAAACCGGCCATGAGCAAACGCTGACGGAGTATTTTGGCGGTAGTATTTGCAGAAATGTGGAAAATCGCTAATTTTGCGATGTCAAATTGTAACCTTACTATGCATTTTCACGCAAAACAACTGTGGATGTCGACAAAGGACTACCTGATAATAGTCTTTGCGATAGTTCTTTACGGATTCGGCTTCTCCGCTTTCATTCTTCCCGAGAATGTTGTGATCGGCGGAGTCACCGGTCTTGGTACCCTGGCCTATTTCCTGACAGGGAAAGTATATATGATCGGTCTCACCCAGTATGGCATCAACCTGCTCCTCCTCGCGTTTGCATGGCGCATCGTTGGCAAGCAGTTTGTCATAAAGACCATCTTCGGTGCCACCGTCATCTCACTTGTCATGGTGGTTGTGCCACCTCTATTCCCCGCCCCCGTAGTTCCGGGCCAGCCATTCATGAGCGTCTGTCTCGGCGCAATCATAGTCGGCATAGCTCTCGGACTCGTCTTCACCCACAACGGCAGCACCGGAGGCACCGACATCGTGGCTGCAATGGCCGCCAAAAAGACCAACGTCTCTGTGGGCCGCACAATGCTCTATGTCGACTTCGGCATCATCTCATCCTCCTACCTCATCTCCCACAATCTCACCACAGTGCTCTATGGATTCGTGGTGCTCCTGATCGTATCCTACATGGTGGATATGATTATCAACACCAACCGCCAGGCCGTGCAGTTCACCATCGTCTCAAACAAGTGGGAACGCATCGCCAACGCCATCAACCACCACGCCCGTCGCGGAGTCACCGTCATCGACGGTATGGGATGGTACACCAAGAAACCTATTAAAGTACTTCTCATAGCCTGTCGCAAGATAGAGTCGGTCACCATCTTCCGCATCGTCAAGAGCATCGACCCCACCGCGTTCATCACCCAGGCCAACGTCAACGGCGTGTACGGACAGGGATTCGAACAGCTCAAAGTCAAGAACGATGCCAAACTCCAGGAAGTACTCGACAAGGAGGCCACTGAGATGGAAGTAGCCGAGGAGCTTGGACGCTCCTGATGCCGGCAGGCCTTGACACACATAATATATATACACACAACACATATCATGAGCGTCAACAAGGTCATACTGATAGGCAACGTGGGCAAAGACCCGGAGATAAGGTATATCGAGACACGCCCGATAGCCACATTCCCGCTCGCCACCAACGAGCGCGCACGCACCACGCCCGACGGCTCCAAGGTGCCGGAGCGCACGGAATGGCACAGCATAATCATGTGGGACGGAGCCGCGGAATTCGCCGAAAAATACATCCGAAAAGGAGCACGCCTATATATAGAAGGTAAAATCCGCTACCGCGTCTGGGAAGACCGAAACGCCATAAAACGCAACGTGACGGAAATCTATGTCGACACGTTCGAGCTACTCGGAAAATAGAGCGGGTTGTGCATTCCCCCGATTTTTCGTAACTTTGCCTGCTGAACACCGGGTGGGCGCAGTTTGTTCCCACTTAGAGTGAGCCTGATGACAGTCGCCGGCCAGGCCTCAGCCATCAGTCACTCCACCTTAAGAAAACAAGAATCAACAATAATATGGGACAAATGATCGCAATCGTGGGACGTCCCAATGTGGGCAAATCCACACTGTTCAACCGTCTCACCAAAACCCGCACCGCCATCACAAACGATGAGGCGGGCACCACACGCGACCGCCAGTATGGCAAAGTGGACTGGAACGGAAAAGAATTCTCCATCGTCGACACCGGCGGATGGGTCGTAGGCAGCGAAGACATCTTCGAAAACGAGATAAACAAGCAGGTTCACCTCGCCATCGAACAGGCCGACGAGATCCTCTTCGTGGTCGACGCCATGAACGGTGTCACCGACCTCGACGACCAAGTGGCCCAGATTCTGCGCCGATCCACAAAGCCGGTCATACTCGTGGCCAACAAGGTCGACGCCGGAGACTCCATCTACAACATAGCCGAATTCTACGCCCTCGGACTGGGTGACCCCTACGGCGTATCTGCCGTCAGCGGCTACGGCACAGGCGACCTTCTCGACGAAGTGGTGGCCAAGATGCCCGAAAAGAGCGACGACGAAGAAGACCAGCTCGAAGATATCCCCAAGATATGCATCGTGGGCCGACCAAACGCCGGAAAATCCAGCCTCATCAACGCCTTCATCGACGAAGACCGCCACATTGTCACCGACATCGCCGGAACCACCCGCGACTCCATCTACACACGCTACAACAAATTCGGTTTCGACTTCTACCTCGTCGACACCGCCGGTATACGCAAGAAAGCCAAGGTGACCGAGGACATCGAGTACTACTCGGTGATACGCTCCATCCGAGCCATCGAGGCCTCCGACGTGTGCATACTCATGATCGACGCCACTCGAGGCATAGAGTCACAGGATGTATCCATCTTCTCGCTCATCCAGCGCAACAAGAAGGGACTCGTCGTGGTCGTCAACAAGTGGGACCTCGTTGAGGACAAGAGCAAGGAAGCAATCCGCCACTATGAAGAGGCAATCCGCTCGCGCTTCGCCCCGTTCACCGACTTCCCCATCATATTTGCATCGGCACTCACCAAACAGCGTATTTTCAAAGTGCTTGAGACCGCACTCCACGTCTGCGAGAACCGCAAGCGCACCGTGCCAACTTCTCAGCTCAACACCGTGATGCTTGAGGCCATCGGCGCATATCCCCCGCCGGCCAACAAGGGCAAATTTGTCAAAATCAAATACGTCACAATGCTCAAGGACGCCTACGTGCCCACATTCATCTTCTTCTGCAATCTCCCGCAGTGGGTGAAAGAGCCCTACCGCCGATATCTCGAAAACAAGATACGCGAAAACTGGGACTTCCACGGCACCCCCGTCAACATCTTCATGAGGGAGAAATAACACACCGCTACACGACGCGCACAAGCGCGTAAAACACAAATACAAAACAGCACCCCCCGCCATGGAAATGCCAGTGGCGGGGGGTGTTGTTTTGGGTATAATCAGAATTATTTTTTCTTTCGTGTAGTCTTTGGAGCCACAGGCTGCGGACGCATCATTCTAAGCACCTGCGCCGAGCGAGGAGGCAGATAGAGACGCAGCCACTCACGGCCTGACGGAGCGAAAAGCGGATCGGTCTGGGTGAGATGATGCACACTCTCGTCAATATTGCCATAGCCTCCGAATTCCGGACTGTCGGTCGAAAGCACCACCTCATACTCACCGGCCGGAGCAAGAATACCATAGCCGGTAAACGCCTTGGTGGGCGAGAAATTGAATACAAACACGAGATCACCGCGCATATAAGCGAGCACCTGGTCGTCATCCTTCTCCCACAGCTTCACCACGGGAAGAGACTGGAAGTTATACACACCCGAGATAGTGTGGATCATGGCATTGTCAAACGCATTGAGATAGCCATACTTAAGCTCGTCGCGGTCCACGAGATCCCACTGGCGGCGGGCATACTTGTAGCTCCAGCCATTACCCTCGCGCGGGAAGTCAATCCACTCCGGATGGCCAAACTCATTGCCCATGAAATTGAGATATCCGCCGTTGATGGTCGAGGCAGTGACGAGGCGTATCATCTTGTGGAGGGCCATACCGCGCGCCACCACCATATTGTCGTCATCCTTCATCATGTGCCAGTACATCTCCTTGTCTATCAGACGGAATATAACAGTCTTATCTCCAACGAGCGCCTGGTCGTGACTCTCGACATACGAGATAGTCTTCTCGTCGGCTCGACGGTTGGTGAGTTCCCAGAATATCGAAGTAGGCTTCCACTCCTCGTCCTTCCTCTCCTTGAGAGTCTTTATCCAGTAGTCGGGAATACCCATGGCCATACGGTAGTCAAATCCCATACCTCCATCCTTGAAAGGAACGGCCAGACCGGGCATACCGCTCATCTCCTCGGCTATTGTGATGGCCGACGGGTTGATTTCGTGAATGAGCTTGTTGGCAAGGGTCAGATAGGTGATGGCATTCAAATCCTGGCCACCGTTATAATAGTCGCCATAGCTTCCGAAAGCCTGGCCGAGACCGTGATTATAGTATAGCATCGAAGTCACGCCGTCAAAGCGGAAACCATCGAAGCGGAACTCCTGCAACCAGTATTTGCAGTTGGAAAGCAGAAAGTTTATCACATCGTTCTTTCCATAGTCGAAACACAGAGAGTCCCATGCGGGATGCTCGCGGCGGCCGTCGCCATAGAAATACTGGTTGTAGCTTCCGTCGAGACGTCCGAGACCCTCCAACTCATTCTTCACGGCATGGCTGTGCACGATATCCATAATCACCGCTATTCCAAGCTCGTGGGCACGGTCGATAAGGCTCTTCAGCTCCTCAGGAGTACCGAAGCGGCTCGACGGAGCATAGAAACTCGACACGTGATAACCAAACGACCCATAATATGGATGTTCCTGAATGGCCATAATCTGAATGGCATTATAGCCATCGGCAGCTATTCGGGGAAGCACCAAGTCGCGGAACTCGGCATACGTGCCCACACCCTCCTTCTCCTGTGCCATACCGATATGGCACTCATAGATAAGAAGCGGACGCGTATCGGGACGGAAACGCTTCACCTTCCACTTATAAGGTTCCGGCGACCACACCTGTGCTGAAAACAAATGAGTATTCTCATCCTGCACCACACGTGTGGCATAGGCAGGGATGCGTTCGCCTCTGCCGCCTTCCCATTCCACCATCATCTTATAGAAATCGCCGTGATGGATGGAGTCAGACTTGAGTTTCAGCTCCCACACACCGTTCTCCTTCGGTTTGAGAGCATATTTCTTCATCTCCTTCCACTTGGAGAAATCGCCGATAAGAGTTATGGCAGTAGCGTTCGGAGCCCATTCGCGAAACACCCAGCCGTCGGCTGTGCGGTGGAGTCCGAAATAGTTGTGGGCATTTGCAAAGGATTCGAGCTTCCCATCAGGGCCGCAAAGCTCAAGTTCTTTATTTACGGCATCGTTGTGACGACCCGTGACAGCCTCCGAATATGGTGCGAGCCAAGGATCGTTCTTGAGGATGTTGAGAGTTTTTTTCTTCATAAAATGATGATTACAATCCGCCACATTCAGCAACGGAATATTTCTCCACAAACTTAGTCAATAATATCCGTAGTGACAAATCTGACAATGGAAAAATCGTTTTTTATTTCATGAAAGACAATATGAAAGACATTAAGGCCACACAGCCACAACTCAGTAGTAAACAATCTCTCTTTCCTCCGAACAGAACACCTTGCTATTCGGATGGTTCGTAAACGCAGCGTTATTGGGCAGAAAAAGCGTCTCAAAAAGAAGACGAATCAGACAACTGTCACCAACCGTATGCCCTAAAAGTATTGATGTGAAAAAATTAAGATGCCTCAACCGTAACATTCAGTTGAAAAAGCCTATGAATTGTCCGATTTTTTTCGTAATTTTGCGAAAATTTTTCGGAGGGGATTCGCGAAACCCCGACCAAAACGTAAAATCATCTCAAAATGGCCAAGAGATTCAAAGAATATGCCGGGCTCAACCTGCCCGAAATCAACAAGGAAATACTCAGTAAGTGGGGAGACGAAGATGTCTTCAACCGCACTATGAGCGAACGCGAGGGATGCCCCTCGTTTGTGTTTTTCGAGGGTCCCCCCTCCGCCAACGGCAAGCCCGGTATCCACCACGTGCTCGCCCGCACCATCAAGGATATCTTCTGCCGCTACAAGACAATGCGCGGTTTCCAGGTGAAACGCAAAGCCGGATGGGACACACACGGCCTTCCCGTTGAGCTTGGAGTGGAGAAATCTCTCGGAATCACCAAGGAGGACATCGGAAATAAAATCTCTGTCGACGAGTACAACGCCGCCTGCCGCCGCGAAGTGATGAAATACACCGGCGAGTGGGAGGACCTCACATCAAAGATGGGCTACTGGGTGGATATGCCGGGGGCATATATCACATACGACAACCGCTACATCGAGACCGTGTGGTGGCTCCTGTCCGAGCTTTACAAAAAAGGGCTCCTCTACAAAGGCTACACCATCCAGCCCTATTCTCCAGCCGCCGGCACCGGCCTAAGCTCCCACGAGCTCAACCAGCCCGGATGCTACCGCGACGTGAAAGACACCACCTGTGTGGCTCAGTTTGAGATTGTCGACAACAACGCGCCGGCTCTCGCTCCCTACCGCGATATGCTCTTCCAGTGGGGCACCCCCTACTTCCTTGCATGGACCACCACTCCGTGGACCCTTCCATCCAACACCGCTCTCGCTGTGGGTCCGGAAATTGTCTACAACATAGTCCGCACCTACAACCCATATTCAGGCTCACCAATCACGGTAATTGCTGCCGACGCACTGATGGGCTCCCTCTTCAGCGCAAAAGCCAAAGACCTCAAGCTCGACGAATATAAGAAAGGCGACAAGGCTGTGCCCTACGAAGTCGTGGCACAGGTTAAAGGCACCGACCTCACCGGAATCAACTACAAGCAGCTGCTCCCATGGGTGAATCCCGGAGAAGGCGCATTCCGCGTGATTCCCGGCGACTACGTTACCACCGAAGACGGAACAGGCATCGTACACATAGCCGGCACATTCGGTGCCGACGACCTCCGTGTGTCCAAGGCCGCCGGAGTACCGCCACTCCACCTCATCGACCGCGACGGCAACATACGACCCATGGTAGACCTCACAGGCCGTTTCTTCCGCATCGAAGACCTCGACCCTGCATTTGTGGAGAAGATGGTCGATGTCGACGCCTATCGCCCATGGGCAGGTCTGTATGTCAAAAACGCCTACGACCCCGATGCGACAGAGACAACCGAGACTCTCGACGTTAAGATATGCATGGAGCTGAAAAGCACCGACAAAGCATTCAAGATCGAGAAGCACACCCACAACTATCCTCACTGCTGGCGCACTGACAAGCCTGTGCTCTACTACCCTCTCGACAGCTGGTTCATCAAGACCACAGAAGTGCGCGAGCGCCTCATGCAGCTCAACGAAGGCATCAAATGGAAGCCTGCGTCAACCGGTTCGGGTCGTTTCGGCAAATGGCTCGAAAATCTCCAGGACTGGAATCTCTCGCGCAGCCGCTACTGGGGCACCCCGCTCCCCATCTGGCGCACAGAGGACGGCTCGGAAGAGATGTGTATTTCATCGGTCGAGCAGCTCTGCAGCGAGATTGACCGCGCAGTAGAGGCCGGACTCATGAAGGAAAACCCCTACCGTGCCAAGGGATTCGTGCCGGGCGAATACAGCAAGGAAAACTACGAGAAAATCGACCTCCACCGCCCCTATGTCGACGACATCATCCTTCTGTCCCAGTCAGGAAAACCGATGTTCCGCGAGAAAGACCTCATCGACGTGTGGTTCGACTCCGGCTCCATGCCCTATGCCCAGATTCACTACCCGTTCGAGAACAAGGATGCCTTTGACAACCGCGAGGTTTATCCCGCCGACTTCATTGCCGAAGGTGTCGACCAGACTCGCGGATGGTTCTTCACCCTCCACGCAATAGCCGGAATGCTCTTCGACTCGGTGGCCTACAAAGCCGTCGTGTCAAACGGTCTCGTACTCGACAAGCACGGCAACAAAATGTCCAAGCGACTTGGCAACGCGGTAGACCCCTTCGGTCAGATTGACACCTACGGAGCCGACCCCGTGCGCTGGTACATGATTGCCAATTCCTCTCCCTGGGACAACCTCAAATACGACGAAGCCGGAGTAGCCGAAACCTCTCGCAAGCTCTTCTCAACACTCTACAACACATACAGCTTCTTCGCCCTCTATGCCAATGTAGACGGCTTCGACCCCGAGGCTCCGCAGGTACCTGTGGAAAAGCGTCCGGAAATCGACCGCTGGGTGCTCTCACTTCTCAACACACTCGTGGGAACAGTCACCGAGTCGCTCGACGACTACGAACCCACACGTGCAGCCCGTGCAATCGCCGAATTCGTGAGCGAAAACCTCTCCAACTGGTATGTCCGCCTCAACCGCAAACGCTTCTGGGGCGGCGAGATGACCGAAGACAAACTCTCGGCCTACCAGACCCTCTACACCTGCCTGCGCACAGTCTCCATGCTCATGGCGCCATTTGCGCCCTTCTTCGCCGACGACCTCTACCGTGCCCTCACAGGCGCGGAAAACTCCGTACACCTCGCCGACTATCCCGAAGTCGACTCGTCACTTCTCTCGCCCGAGCTCGAAAAGCGTCAGAAGATGGCCCAGGACATCACATCAATGGCTCTCGCACTGCGTCGCAAGGTAAACCTCAAAGTGCGCCAGCCACTCAAAACCGTCATGATTCCTGTGACCGACGAAGCCATGCGCGCCGACATCAACGCCATTGCCGACCTGGTGAAAAGCGAAATCAATGTCAAGGAAATCACCCTTGCAGGTGCCGACGGAGGCATCATCGTGAAGAGTGCCAAACCCGACTTCAAGAAGCTCGGCCCGAAGCACGGCAAGAACATGAAGGCCGTGGCCGAAGCCGTCAAAGCACTCGACTCAAAACAGGTCAACGCACTCGAAACTGAAGGCAGCATAACCATCGATGTCAACGGAACTCCCGTCACTGTCGACGCCTGCGATATCGACATCATCTCCGAGGACATCCCCGGATGGCTTGTAGCCAACGAAGGCGCGCTCACAATAGCTCTCGACGTAACAGTCACTCCCGAACTGCGACGCGAAGGTCTCGCACGCGAGATTGTAAATCGCATTCAGAATATCCGCAAGTCTCGCGGATATGACATCACCGACCGTATCTCGCTCACATTCGAGCCTTCAGGCGACAATGACGAGGCAATCCGCGAACACGCCGAATACATCTCACGACAGGTTCTCGCAGACAACCTCGACATAGCCGTAATAGAAACGACCGACCCCGCCGTCGAGCAACTCTCCATCGACGATGTGAACCTTAACGTCAGGATAGTGTTAAATAAGTAATCATTCACGTTAAAAACTATCCGTCATGAGCGATAAGAAGCGTTATTCCGACGAAGAGCTTGAAGAATTTAAGGCAATCATACTCGAAAAGCTCGCAAAAGCTCAGAAGGAGTACGACTCCCTACGAGCCAATATAAACAATACCGAGGGCAACGATATAGCCGACACCTCACCAACTTTCAAAGTCCTTGAAGAGGGAGCCTCAACCCACTCCAAGGAAGAGGCCGGACAGTTTGCCCAAAGGCAGCTGAAATTCATCCAGCATCTTCAGAACGCTCTGATCCGTATCGAGAACAAGAGCTACGGTGTGTGCTGCGAGACAGGCGAACTCATCCCCAAGGAGAGACTTCGCGCCGTTCCCCACGCAACCCGCAGTGTCGAAGCGAAGATCAACCGCAAACAATAAAACAACATCGACCGAAAGGGTGCCGCAGTGCCACTGCGGCACCCATTGTCAAATTATCCATCTAACCACAGTTTCAAGCAATGCGCTCACGAGGCCTCATCGCAGCCTGTATAATAGCAATCGTCATTATAATTGACCAAATCCTGAAGTTCTGGGTAAAAACCAACTTCTATCTGGGAGAAGACATGGAAATATTCCCATGGTTCCACCTTCTCTTCATCGAGAACAACGGCATGGCGTTCGGCATGACCATCGGAAGCAAGCTGTTGCTCACCCTCTTCCGCCTCACTGCAATCAGCTTCCTCATCTGGTATATCGTGAAAATATACCGGCTCCGGACTGTACCCACAGGCTACCTCGTCTGCCTTGCACTCATCACAGCCGGCGCTGCCGGTAATATTTTCGACTGTGTGTTTTACGGCGTGATTTTCAACAATCCCATGCCACCGCAGACAGCCACACTTTTCCCCGCGGCCGGAGGCTACGCCCCATGGCTCATGGGCAAAGTGGTGGATATGCTCTACTTCCCGCTGTTCTCATTCGAATGGCCCGCATGGATGCCTGTTGTCGGAGGAGAGGAATTCATATTCTTCCATCCGGTATTCAACTTCGCCGATGCCGCCATCTCGGTAGGCATCTTCATCCTCATCATCTTCTACCACAACTACATCCAGTCACCATCGGCTCTTGCAGCCGCCCACACCAGATCATGAGACACCTTCCGGTCTTCATAACTCTCACACTGCTGCTGTTCTCGGCAACATCGTGCAGGAAAACACCTTCACACGTCATCCCCGAGGACAAGATGGCCGCGCTCATGGCCGACGTCAACATAGGAAACGCCATCGTCGAATCCGAGAGAGGGCGATATGCCACCGACTCGGCCAAAATGGTGCTCATGCAGAGCATCTATGCACGTCATGGAGTGACTGCCGAGCAGGTAGACACCTCGATGGTCTGGTATGGCCACAATATCGAGACATACGTAAAGGTATGCGAGAAGGCTGAGGAGATTCTTACAGCCCGAATCGAAAAAGCCGAACAGGCAGGGGGCAAGAGCATCGGCACTCCGTCGCCCACAAGCCTCGACGGAGACTCTGTGAATCTATGGGCTGGAACACAGATACGCCGTGTCACAGGAGCCGAAGCATCCGATTTCCAGACATTCTCACTGTTCACCGACAAAAACTGGGACCGTGGCGACCGCTACACACTCTCGGCCAAAGGCATAAACACACGAGGTTCAGTCACTATGTTCATTGCCGCCGACTACAACGACGGAACAACAGAATACACATCACTCGTCCATCCGGCCGAAGATATGCAGAGACTAACATTCGTGGTCGACTCGTCCAAAGTAGCCACCAGAGTCTATGGCTCTCTCTTCTACTCCGGAACTCCAGGCAACGTGGCCTATCTCGACTCAATATCACTGGTGCGCACACGCGGACGCAACGACAATGCATCAGCACGCCGAGGACAACTCACCACCCGATACAGATAAGATATGGCCACAGACACCTCCGTGATTTGCCAGGCCGTAGTGGAAAGTGGCAGAGTGACCTATTGCGCCATTGTTAAGAAGACCGACGGACACATAGAGACCCGCCCGTTCTCCGGAATGGAACTCCACTCCACCACATCATTCAACGGCGTGGCAGTCATTGTGCCTGAAGGAAGCGAGATATCACTGCCCGAAACAATACACGCATATGAATGCAGAGAGATTCTCCCCGCGCTCGCAGAGAGAATCCCTACCTCCGACGGTAGTCGTGAGGTGATATTTATTCCATTTGCCTAAGATGTTCGACAAGGTCCTCGGGAGAGATTCCAAGCAGCTTCATCTCCTTCGAGAGTTCGACAAGCGTTGTTGAGAAAAACTCCTCTCGGCGCAGCCTGTTCACGGTGCCGAGAGCTTCGGCATCGAGATAAAACCCCATACCTCGACGCGATGCAATGAGTCCCTCCGACTGTAGATACTCGTAGGCCTTAAGCACCGTGTGGGAGTTGACAGCAAGTTCCACCGACATCTCCCTAACCGACGGCACTCTCTCGCCCGGAATCCACACACCTGTGAGAATACGCCCGAAGCAATAGTCTATAATCTGACGGTATATTGGTTTGTTCGAATTAAATTCCATCAACAGAATCGTTGTTTTATCGTGCGATACGTGGATGTTTGAAGTTTCGGTAGATACGTGTTATTGCAAATACACCGAAAATAGCAGAAAACGCTGTGACCAGAATGATATATGGCTGCATACGCGAGAACATTGTCGATGTCAAAGTATCAGGATCAGCATCGATCCCATGGACAGCGTCATTGAAACCATCTACTATTCCAATGATACCTCCAAATACACCTATTGCCATAAGATAGACCACCGGCGTGAGGACGCTCTTTAGAATTACATACGACCGCTCGTGAAATACTATGTAAAGTACGCATACCGAAATGAAGAACACTTGAACGTAATTGGCGAAATATGTGAAACACCTCATTTCAAGCGTCACCTCTATTATATTACCAACCATAGAATACACCTTCATCTCGACAATCGAATTTATATTGCCTATAGTAAAGATATATCCGCCAAGCCAGCAGCAAAGATACCACAGACCTTGGACTACAATCGTCATGAAAACAACACAATAGACGACATAGAACACCGTCTTTTCGCCAGGCGACACAGGCAGCTGAGCCATAAGTGTCTTGTCACGTCCGAAAAAGACCAAAGGCGAAAGATAAAGCATATAGGAAGTCACAATTCCGAGAAATGAGTACAATTTCACAGCTCCCCATCCTGTACTAAGAGTCAGTATCAGCACATCTATAAGATATATACCGAGAGTCAACCCCACATACAGCATGAGCTGCTTGCGGATAGAGCGGCCGTTGACACGCCACAGACTGAAACATCTGTGCCATGAGAATTTATTATATTCCAAACTATTGTCCATTATATCAGTCTTTAGATAATATTTTCAGAAGTTCGTCGCGCCTGGGCGAAAGAAGCGCTGAATAGATCAACCCGTAGTTCACATCACCCGGCTCACCCGAGTCGTTACGAAGAATAGATAGAAACATTCCACCTTCTTGCTCCATGAATATCTGTTCATACGGAGGCACAGGCGTGGCCACACACCTTATTCTCTCGGCGATATCCCAAGATGAACTGCATAGCAGCATACATCCGCCCGAAAGCATTATAAGCCCGTCATAAAGCTCACGCAGATCACTGACAGTATGGGTGGATATCACCACCGTCTGCTCCTCGCCCACATTGCGGGCCAGCATGGCACGCAGTGTCTTCTTCGACGTGATGTCGAGTCCGTTGGCCGGCTCGTCAAGCAGAAGCACATCCACTCCGAGCGCTATCACATAGGCCAGCAGTGTCTTATGTCGCATTCCCAACGAGAGAGAGGCCATATGCTCATGGCCGGTCAGACCGAAGTCGGCGAGATTCCTGTCAAACACCTCCTCGCTGAAACCCGGATAGTAGCACGAATGCACTGATGCAAACTCACGGATGGTTTTAGTGGGGATATACATATCGTCCGAAAGGAAAAACACGCTCCGTATCACAGTCGGAAGCCTGTCCGAAGTGTCGTGGCCATTCACCAGACACCGTCCCGAGGCCGGTGGAAGAAGGCCGGCAATCAGTCTCAGCAACGTGGTTTTTCCGGCACCGTTCTCTCCGAGCAGCAGATGTATTCCGGGGCCAATCTCAGCCTTGACGCAGTCCACCGCGTTATCATACGGCTTCGCATACTTGAAACTAAGATTCTCAATTTTTATCATGACATTATATCTTTTCTACGGTGTAACCATCTTTGCGCAACAGGGATATCAAGCCCTTTTCTCCCGGAAGATGTCCGGCACCAACGGCAATCAGCACCGAGGCTGTGGGAAGAAGAGCCGACAGGACTCTCATCCAATTGAGATTTCGCTTATTGATGAGACGGTCGGTGGCCTCCGGGGTGGTAAACTCCGGATTCTCCAGAATCGAAAGAATAGCATTCAGGTCGCCCGACATATAAGCCTGCGCGAGTTTCTTAGCCATGTCTACAGCCTGGTCGTCGTGGCGCACTACTTCAAGCAAGTCCTCTACCTGCGAAGATATAGAACCGCCAAAAAGCACGGCACACTGTTCGTTGATATTCTCAAAACCGCCTATCTCCTTTCCGAGAGCGGCCGCGCGCTCCTGCACCACCCCGTCAAGCTGACGTGAAGAATCAAACCCAGGGAAGGCCACTTGAGACTGCGCCATAGCCAGCACGGTAGACACCATAGAAGGCTTCAAAGGCTCGAAAGCCTCGGCGCTGACCTGAGGCCCCATATAGCGGCGAAGCACTGTCGTGAGTGAGTCCATCTGAGCCGGAGCAAGAACCTTGCTCAGCGTACTGTCGGAAGGGGCCATTGCAGCCATAGCCATCACCTGCTGGCCGGCAAGTGACATTGCCTCCGACATCACCATCTCGCCATACACCTTGTCTACACCCGCCAGAATATCGCTGAAACCTTCGAGAGAGTCAAGAACCTCTACAGGAGCTACGTGGTGGGTACCGAGAAGATAGGACGGCCGCGAAAGTCCGTTGCCGGTTATTTTCCAGAATATCTGGGCATTGCAGCATAACACGGCTGCAAACAGAAATACAAAGGTGAGGATTGTCTTTTTCATTATTGTCTGTCGATGAATGTTGTGGTATTGCAGTGTTGAGGTGTTGTACATTACTAACACACCGCAAAGGTATAGCCATTTTTCCAATCCTCCAAACATTTTTCAAGATTTTTTTAAGAAAATGTGTAAATTTGCACATGAATATGAATCCACTTGACAATCTTAACAAATACGATATAATACTCGCCAGCGGCTCACCACGCCGTCGCGAATTGCTGGGACTGCTCGACATACCATTCAGAGTAGACACATCACACCCCGTCGACGAATCAGTCCCCGAAGGAATGGAGCCAGAACTGGTCCCGGCCCATCTCTCCACAGTCAAAGCCATGGCCTTTCCAATCGAGAGTGGCGACAACCCATTGGTAATCACAGCCGACACAGTCGTAATCCTTGACGGAGAAGTACTCGGCAAGCCGGCCGACGAAAGCGCCGCCTGCTCGATGCTCGCAATGCTTGCGGGAAAAACACAGAAAGTGGTAACTGGCGTGACAATACGCACCCGACACCACTCAGAGACATGGAGCTGCGAGAGCGAAGTGGAATTCTCGCCCCTGTCGCAGGAGGAAATAGAGTACTACGTCAAAAAATACCGTCCTCTCGACAAAGCCGGAGCCTACGGCATACAGGAATGGATAGGCGCTGTCGCCATAAAGGAAATACGCGGAAGTTTCTACAACGTAATGGGCCTGCCGGTCCACCGCCTCTACCGTGCGCTAAAGGCCCTTTAGGGTCAGCGCAAAACCCTCTCTGGGCTTAAGAAGCGGGACAGCCGAGACATCGCCATACTCCCATCCCAAAAGAGCCGGACGGTCAAGCGACAATCTGTTTTGCACTTCCATGGCCACAAATCCCATGGTCATACGCAGATTCAGCTCAATGCACGGATGGACCTTCTCAATCCCTCCATCGCGATACACCATCATGTCCACACCAAACGGTCCCTTATAGTAAGGAGCGACAAGGCGGGAAAGCACCGTCTCAAGTCCGCTTATATCTATATCGCAACCGATTCTGCCGCGGAGCACATCCTGCGGAGCCACGACATTGCCCGTATAGGCACCGCGACGCTCAGCCTCAAACATCGACCATCCGGCAAATCCGGCCTTCACGCCGTCACTCACAAAAAGCACGGCAAAATCCCTCACCTTCTCCCATTCCTTCTCCACCATCACACTCCCCTGGCGCCTTATTATACCGGCCATGCGGCTCCTGAGCACATCAGTCTGAAGCCCTCGCGAGCTGAAAACCCCGCGTCCTGAACAAGACCAAGGCGACTTGACAAAGAAATCGCCACACGTCATCGCAATATCTTCACCGACCTCTTTCAACTCACATCCGGCCAGGTCGCCACGCCCGAGAGCGCTGAGAATCGACACCGATGTACGCCTGTGGCTCAGAAACCTCATACGCTCCACATCCTCATCCGATGGAA
The DNA here is from genome assembly GCA_910586305.1 of uncultured Duncaniella sp. Taxonomy (GTDB): domain Bacteria; phylum Bacteroidota; class Bacteroidia; order Bacteroidales; family Muribaculaceae; genus Duncaniella. The sequence continues at coordinate 31,999 of CAJUGS010000021.1, read as the reverse complement.
GAGACTCAGCAGCCACACCGGCAGCGAGAAACTGCCTGCGAGCATCGGCACTCCATCCCCACGGACGCGGACACCCCACAGGCGAAAGGTCGGTCTTAAGACCATATTCCCTCTCCAGCCATCCAGCCTCACTGTCAGTGGCCTCGGGCGCAAGAATACAGTCACTCGCCCCGCTCCACCAGGCAGGCATAAGGCCGCCGGCCCGATGAAGAGCTGAAACCCTCGGAGGGGGTGTGTAGTGACGACACCCCGCCCCGAGGGCAAGATCATTTTCCGGATTGAAAAGATGAAGCATCAGATACCCATCTTTGCCGCTATCCCGGCGGGAACCGCCTCCTTGTTGACATAGATATCAAGAGTCTTGGCAAGGAAGTAAGGCTCTGAGACATAGAAGTAACCGTCGTATATCTGATTTGTGTCCCAGGAATTCTTCACTTTATAATACTTGTTGCCCTTCTGGTCCACAGCCTTGCCCACGATAATCATACCATGGTCATCGGTAGTCTCGTGAGAGTCAAACATCTGCTGACGCAGCTCCTGAGTCACAGCGATCTCCTCACAGGGACCCTCAATCTTGTTGGTTTCCTCCTCTCTTTCTTTGTCCGAAAGCTTCACCCAGCGGGCCAGCTCGGTGCCCTCCATATCGGCCTCGGTCTTCTTTTTGGGAATCACCGCATAACCCTCTTTCCATTTGAATCCGGGCTCGCTCACATCGGCCGCCCAGGCTATGGAATAACCATTGTCGAGAGCATTGTCTACGATTGCCTTCATCTCGTCCATCGGCACATTATAGTATTTCTCCCAGAGCCAGTTGTCAGCTACTTCGAGACCAAACTTGGTATAGAACGGATGATGTGTGAACGAAGTGACCGCAACATAGTCCGAGGGATTTATGCCAAGACTCTCGGCAAAGCTCTTCGGAGTGTAGGTCTTGCCCTCATACTCGAATGTCTCGGGCTTTTCACCGAGATAAGCGTCAAGAATTCCGTCGAAACCTTTCTTCCAGGCAGTCGACTTCTTACCGCTCTTTGCATTCACACCGTCTACTATACCTTTGAGAATCGGATCAAGCTCATAGTGGTCGTGCTTCTCCTCTCCATAGTTAAGACCGCGATATGCCTCCTCGGGCACAATGCCGTAGTTCTCTATCACATAGGTGACATCAGGACACGCACCGCCTGCTGCGAAGTTGGTATGGCCGTCCATACGCACATAGCGGTCAGCCTTGTCAGAATAGCAATGACGCACTATCCACATCTCGCTGAGATCGGTCTCCTTCCCTGTCTTGCGGAGAATCTCATTCTCTATAAAGCCAAGCCCCGAGAAACTCCAGCAGGTGCCCGACTTGTTCTGGTCCTTGACAGGAGTGGTCTTTACAAGGGTAACGTCGGTAAACTTGAACCCCTCGGGCTCCTTCTCAGCTTTGGACTGTTTCTTGGCCGAAACACCAAGCGCAAGAGCCACACAGGCCGCAGCCACAATATATTTTTTCATTCTTTTATTGATTTTGATTGGTTGAAATGCAAAGGTATCATAAAATTGGCAAACTTTCAAGAAAAATTCCTACCTTTGCGCCCAAAACCACTCAAAAGCACGTAATGAAACGCATCATATTATCGCTCCTTATTGCCATCGCAGCCCTCTCCAATGTAGCCAACGCCCAGTTCCGCTGGGGTGCATCGGTAGGTGGCAACTGCAACAATTTCACCTTCAAGCAAGACCTCGTATCTGTAAAGCAGGGCTTCGGCGAGACTGCCGGCGTGCGTGCCGAGATGATGTTTCCCGGCATAGGATTCGGAATCGAATTCGGACTCCTCTACTCTCAGCGCGGAGCGAGTGTCAACCTCGGCGAACGCCTCATCTGGAGCTCGCAGGGCTACGGCAACGAACGCCTCTACATCCACAACATTGACATCCCGCTTAATCTCAAATTCAAGTGGACACGTATGCAGGGACTCGAAGACTATGTGGCACCATTCGTCTACGGCGGTCCCGTCCTGTCCATCCAGGCCGGACACAACAAATGTGATGCCATCAAATACTCAGGCGGCGAAGTCGGACTCGTGGCCGGACTCGGCTTCGAGGTGTTCAAACGCTGGCAGATTGCAGCCTCATACACCTGGGGCATGACCTACGCGCTAAAGACCCAACAGCTCACCGACTTCTCAGCACGCAACAAAACCTGGGATCTGCATCTCACCTATTTCTTCTGATAGTGAACACTCTGCGGTCTCCGGACGTTTAACCTTTGTTAAACGCATCCGGCACTATGACTGCATCAAAACCATCATCACCGACAACAGTACACACCCCCGGGAAGCATGGTAAAGACCGCAATATCGTGGTCGACATCATGAATCTCATAGTTCTGATACTGTCAGTCCTTCTCATCGTATTCATTTCCGTCGACACATTCGAGAAGATAAACTTTCTCGAAAACACCGCCTATATGCACTTCCAGTTCTGGGTGTGCATCGTGTTCATCGTTGACTTCTTTGTCGAGATGCACTATGCGACAGACAAGTGGCAATTCACACGCCACCGCATAGCATTTCTCCTGCTGAGCATCCCCTACCTCAACATCATCAGCCTGCTCGACATCCACCTGACCGCCAACGCACTCTATTTCGTCAGGTTCATTCCCCTTGCCCGCGGAGCACTCGCCCTCTCCATCGTGATAGGCTACGTCTCTGGCAACGCCGTCACGTCGCTGTTCATGTCCTACATATCCATTATGCTTCTGGTCACATACTTCTGCAGCCTCATATTCTTCCAGAAGGAACAACCGGTCAATCCGCAGGTCGACACCTACTGGACGGCACTGTGGTGGGCAGCAATGAATATGTCTACAGTCGGATGCGACATATCCCCGGTCACAGTAGCCGGCAAGATAGTGGCCGTCGTGCTCCCTATCGCCGGCATGGTAATATTCCCGTTGTTCACCGTATATCTTACCGACTATGTGAGTCGCCAGGCCAAGAAAAGGCTCAACAACACCGACGACTGACTCTTGTGTACACACACATCATCATCTGACAACGCGACATTATCGCACCTTTTTCGTGATTCCTCATAGTACCTTTGCCTAAAAAAGAGCAATCATGAAGAAACTACCCGTATCGCGCAAAGTCTATGCCGACATTTCCGAACGTATAAACACCTCCCTCTCCCATGCCCCGCAGTCGGCGGCCGAAGCTATGCGCATAGTCGAGGCCTATCTCGACGGAACAACTGCCGAGAGCTCCGATCCTGTGGCCCTCCTCGCCTTCAATATGATAAAGGTCGAGCTGGACCGCGCCATGCTCCGCTCTGCACGTGCCCGTCAAAGAGCACAAGAACGAAAGAATGCCCCTGCCGGACCAAAGAAGCTCACCCCCGAGGAGATAGTTGAAAAACTTCTCTCACAGCTCACCCCCGAAGACTTCGAAGAAGTCACCCCGCCCACCCCGCCACTTCCTCCGACACGCCGTGAGCGTCGCGAGGCAGCCCGCGCCCGAAAACAACGCTGGAAGTCACTCACACAGCGTCCCTGACACCCCGCCAGCGTCTGTACGCCCCGACAAGTACCTTGAGAGATCACGTGACATGAATATAATGCTATTTTTAGTAACTTTGCATTCCCAATCACACTATTCAGTTCTATATTTTATGGCAAAATCTCATCAGACACGTGTTTTTGTACTCAGTTTATCCGTAATTTGCTGTATAGCCGTTATTATATTGTCGATATATCGGTCAAACGGGAACGACACATCATCGCGCAACGATGCAATCACCGATTCTATTTCCGGAATAGTATCGCAATATCCGGGCGAAATCGGAGTGGCGATAATTATAAACAACACGGACACAGTCACCGTCAACAACAAAAACATCTATCCAATGATGAGCGTGTTCAAAGTCCATCAAGCCTTGGCCATCTGTAATGATTTCGACCACAGATCCATATCTCTCGACACATTGATGACCATACAACGCGCCGATCTTGACCCCAATACATGGAGTCCGATGCTGAAAGAGCATTCCGAATCCGAGATTTCACTGACAGTGAAAGACCTTCTGCGCTATACGCTCATTCTGAGCGACAACAATGCAAGCAATCTCATGTTTGACAGACTGGTCGATGCCGCCGGAACCGACAGCTTCATAGCCACCATCATACCGCGCTCAAGTTTTCAGATATCACACACCGAAGAGGAAATGTCGGCAGACCACGACAAAGCCTACGACAACCGCACATCACCTCTCGGTGCTGCAATACTAATGAACCGACTGTTCACAGACAGCCTTGTCAGTCTCGACAAGCAATCTTTCATCACGACCACATTGAAAGAATGCAAAACCGGCACCGACAGGATAGTTGCACCCCTGCTTGATAAGGAAGGGGTCACTATAGCACATAAGACAGGCTCCGGCTATATCAACGAAGAAGGAGTGCTCGCAGCACACAACGACGTAGCCTATATATGTCTGCCCAACAACGTATGCTACACCCTGGCCGGTATTCGTAAAAGACTTCAAAGGCAACGAGACAGAGGCTGCAAAGGCCATCGCACACATATCTGAAGTTCTATACACAATGCTGTCACAGCAGCAGCATTGATTTCAGAATCTTTGCATCGCCTTCCACATCTCCCGATGCCTACATCATCCGTATTCCCCCATCCGCATTTTTTATAATTGAAATCTACGTCAAAACTTGCAAGAGACACGGATTTTTTGTAATTTTGCCCCGCAAAAGTCAGAGCGACAGCTCTGTATTTTGCTAAATCACTAATATTCACTAAAATCAACCAACCAAAGAAACGACATGATCATCGTACAAGTAAAAGAAGGTGAGAACATCGAGAAGGCTCTCAAGAAATTCAAACGCAAATTTGAAAAGACCGGCGTCGTACGCGAACTCCGCTCTCGCCAGGCCTTCCAGAAGCCCTCTGTGACCAACCGCAAGAAGATGATGAAGGCTGTTTACGTACAGTCTCTCCGCGCCAACGAGGAGTAATCGACTCATCCATCTATCCCCCACTTCAGTTATAACCAACCGAAAGGAGGCTGCAATACCCCGAAAGGGAGTCACACCTTAATTTATTTGCATATAAATCATAAGAACCACCATAGCGGTGAGGATTTTCCCCGGATGACGGGAGGAAATTCTTCATCGCTATTGTTATGACTATAATGAACCGTTTCCTGCCCATAATCATAATCGCGCTCTCCGCAGCAATATACTACGGATGCACCGATATATCCGGGTCCGAAAAGGAATCGGTCTACAAGGCCGACGGAATAGAAGTTTACCCTGACAGCATCATAGCCGGGGGGAAAGAATACAATGCGCTGTCGGCAAACGAAATCACCAACGCCTGGAAAGGCGAGGCCGTCAATAGCGGTTTACGCCTGAGATCCACATCACGCATGGCCGACGCGCTATTTGCCAAGGCCATTAGCGAAACAACCGACTCGTCATCCCTGTCAGAGACCGATATATTCCTGTCAATGGCATTCATTGATCCGGAAAAATCAATGAGACAGCTTAGAGCCATAGCCGAGTCGTCGCAAAAGAAACGCATTCCCTACAATTCCAGACCTATAGATTCAACCCCTTGGGGAGCCGCCGCATGGGAAGTATACTGCGTCACCGGTAATAAGAAATGGCTTGCGGAAGCCTACCGCACAATCTGCACATCACTTAAAGAGCAATCCGTCGGCACCGACATACTCGCCACAGGCGTGCCTCAATACCTCACACCCGCCGGGGACTTCTTCCCGTCGTGGATGCAGACCTCCGACCTGCTCCAGGTGAAATCACTTGGAGTCAATACCTGGCGATATCTCACACTCAAAGCCGCAGCCGACATGGCCGCCACACTCGGGCTCGACGAAGAGAGCGAGTGGAGACACAAGGCAAACACACTCCGCGAGGCCATCAACGACACCTTTTGGGAACCGGCCCGCAGTCGATACTCCGCCTATCTTTATGGCGACTTATATCCCATACCGTCACCATTGTCCGACAACTTCGCCGGCGCTCTCTGCACACTTTCCGGAATTGCCACCGAAGAGATGTCGGCTGCCGGTGTCGGTTCAGCCATATCTCTTCCCGCAGGCCTTCCTATTACCTATCCGTCACCCGACCCCCACGGAAAATCACCCCCGAGGTGCAGACACTCTATGGTCTTGCCGCGGCGATTGTACGCGACCCTGCCGCACTCAAACTCGCCATAGGCTCTCTATGGGCCATGAGCCTCGAGTCTCCGGCACCATATGCATGGCCGGCCCTGCTTGTCAAGGGACTGCTCGGACTCAATTTCACATCACGCGGAATAGAGATAACCCCCATCATACCCGCCATTCTCAGCGGACCTCACATCCTGCGCGGATTCAAGTATCGCGAGGCCGAAATAACAATCTCAATCAACGGTACAGGCGACCGCATAGCCTCTGCCTCACTCGACGACACACCTGCCACATCGGCCTTCATACCCGCCGACATCAAAGGAAAGCACACCCTCAAAATCACAATGTCGGGTAACTCGCTTCACGAACGTGCCCTCCCATCCTCAGCCGAGGCCAAAATGCCACCGATGCCAAAAGTTTACTGGAACCGGTCGCGAGAGGCAACAATCACCGACGATGACGAGGAAACCGTCTATGATATCTATGTCAACGGCGTATTGATGGAACGCAGCGACAACAAGCACTACACACCCGACGGAGGAGGCACGAACATAATCAACATAGTACCGGTCACGACAGGCAATCCTCCTGTCACGGGATTCTCTCCACGCGGGCACATACTCGCCGACCCGTCCGACATAATATCCATCCCATCCTTGACCATTACACCACGCCGTTCGCCGCTACATCTTATCAGAGACCGCGAGACAGCCACACGCTATATCGAGCTGGCCGCACGCCACAATACCCGCCTGACGTTCTATGTCAACGCCCCTGCTCCGGGAGACTACTTTCTGAATATAATATACTCCAACGGGTATGACGAGACAGCAGTGCGCACAGTCGAAGTCAACGGACTACCGGCAGGCCGTGTGATATGCCCTCCGGTCAGACGCAACGACTGGGTGACCACGCAGACATCAACCACCATCACCGTGCCTCTCAAGGACGGATACAACAAACTATCGCTCTACTACGTAAACTCCACCATACTGCTCAACGAAATAAAGCTGCTGAAAAAATGAAACGCATAGGGATTCTCTCCGACACCCATTCATGCTGGGACGACCGTTATGCCATCCACTTTGCAGGATGCGACGAAATATGGCACGCCGGCGATGTAGGCGATATCTCCATAATAGCCCGACTCGAGGAGGTGGCGCCGGTGGTGAGAGCCGTGAGAGGAAACATCGACCATGGCGACGTGTGTCGCCGATGCCGCGAAGCAGAGTGTTTCGAACTCGAAGGAGTCAGGATATTCCTAACACACATCGGCGGCTATCCCGGAAAATATGCTCCGGGAATGGCACGGATGCTTGCCGAAAACAGAATAAATCTTTTCGTCTGCGGCCATAGCCACATACTGAAAGTGATGCCCGACGCGCGCCTCGGGCTGCTACACATAAACCCCGGAGCCGCAGGTTACCACGGATGGCAGACTGTGCGCACACTCGTGAAACTGTCACTCGACAACGGACACATAGGCGAACTCGACGTAATCGAACTCGCCAAACGCTCAGAGAAGCGTCAGTCGTGACAGAGACAAACGCGATGCACACTCGCGCAAGTCTTCAGCAGTGACGGAGCGGATCGATTCCATCACCTCAGATGTTGTCATGGCGCAACCTCTGTAGAGAGTGCTGCGGGCCATGGAGAGTGTGGATTGCTCGGTCTGGGTCGAAGCCACTGTGAGCTGTCCCATATACTGTCTTTTGGCCTCCGAGAGTTTACGCTCTGAAACACAGGTCTCTCTCAGCGGGCCTATGACCCCTTCCACCAGACGACAACAACGTTCCACATCCTCCTCGTCACAGCCGAAATACACTGTGAAAAGTCCGGCATCGGTCATAAGCGATGTGGAAGCATCGATTGTGTAGACAAGGCCTCGACGCTCGCGCAAGGCGACGTTGAGCAGCGAGTTCATTCCAGGACCTCCGAGTATATTGGTGAGCAGCGACATGGCATATCTCTTGTCATCGTCCATTCCGGGTACTCTCGCCCCAAGCACAGTGTGCGCCTGGTGTGTACCGATTCTTCTCGTCTCGGAAAACCGCTCTACAGCCGGGGGCGACTTGCGCATACGCGGCGAGTCTGTACGCACCAGCACTGAGAAATATCGCTCAGCCATGGAGAGGAAACGGTCGGGACGCTCGGGACCGCTATAAAACAGCACCATCTCGCCCGGTGTATAGAACCGCTCCAGATAGCTGCGGCACACCTCAGTGTCAAGACGTCCGACACTCTCTCTCGACCCGAGAATAGGATGGGCCAGAGATGAGCCTGCAAATATCAGCTCTTCGAAATCGTCGAATATCCCCTCGGAAGGTATATCGAGATATGTGTCTATTTCATCACACACCACCTGACGTTCGCGATCAATCTCTACCGCAGGGAAATTAGAACCGGCAACAAGATCGGAAATCAAATCGAGGGCACGGGCAAGATTGCCTGCCGGAAAGATGGAATACAGCATCGTCTCTTCCTTGGTGGTATAGGCGTTGAGCTCTCCTCCGACTCTTTCCATACGGTTGAGTATATGCCAGGCACGACGACGCGCAGTGCCCTTAAAAATAGTGTGTTCCACAAAATGCGCCAGTCCATACCGGTCGGGCTCCTCATCGCGACTACCGGCATTGACAGCCACACCGCAATGCTCTACCACCGCGCCGGGCCTATGCCTCACAACCACACTAAGACCTGTGGAAAGGGTCGAGTAATGTAATTCTGTTTCCATATCGGCTGCAAAGTTACACCTTAATATCCGATTGACCAAACCTGAACAACAGGTAGATGCATAATAGCTCAGAGACGCATCACGCAGGGATTGCCCGGCCGATGCGTCTCTGAATGTCTGAAATATTACGTACTTACAGTTCCATTCCCTTTAGGATGGCCTGTTTGTTGACAGGCAGAAGATGGTGGTGACGCTCTGGAAGAGCCTTCTTCAGACCGGCCATCACAGCATCTACCGTGACATGGGGACGCTGCTTTATGAGCGCTCCGAGAAGTACCATGTTATATGTCTTTGACGAACCCAACTCGAAGGTAGCCTCCATAGCATTTACCGGCACAACCTTTATGTCCGTGCGCGACGGGGCGTGATGAATGCTGTAGGGGTCGTATATGAGTGTTCCACCGGGCTTCACCTTACTCTGAAACTTGTCGAGACTCTGCTGGTTGAGAATCACTGCGGTGTCGTAGGAATTCAGTACCGGGCTGGATATAGGTGAATCGGACAGGATCACTGTCACATTAGCCGTTCCGCCTCGCTGCTCAGGACCGTAAGACGGCATCCAGGTGACTTCAAGGCCACCCATAAGTCCGGCATAGGCAAGTATCTTACCCATGGAGAGCACTCCCTGGCCGCCGAATCCTGCTATGATGATTTCTTCTTTCATTTCGATACGTCTTTTAAATCGCCGAGAGGGTATTTCTCAAACATATTCTTCTCCATCCACTCGTTTGCTTTCTCGGGAGTCATCTTCCAGCCCGACACGCAGGTTGACATAATTTCAACAATGGATGTTCCCAGGCCGTTCATGGAGTTCTCAAACGCCTTTCGAATAGCCTTTTTGGCCTTGCGCACCGAAGCTGCCGTGTGGACACTCTGACGGGTCACATAGCAGGTACCATCGAGACGTGTGGCAAGGTCTGATATGTTGAGCGGATAGCCGTTGAGCTCGACACGTCTGCCATAGGGAGTCGTGGCGGTCACCATTCCTTCGAGAGTCGTGGGGGCCATCTGGCCGCCGGTCATACCGTAGATGCCATTGTTGATGAAGATAATGGCGATATTCTCTCCTCGGTTGGCCGCATGGATAGTCTCGGCTGTTCCTATGGCTGCAAGGTCACCGTCGCCCTGATATGTAAACACCAGTTTCGAGGGGTTGAGACGCTTTACCGCTGTTGCTATGGCCGGAGCACGGCCATGAGCTGCTTCAATCCAGTCTATGTCAAGATAGTTGTAGGCCATGACAGCACATCCCACAGGAGCCACGCCGATAGCTATGTGCTCGGCTCCCATCTCCTCGATTACCTCGGCCACAAGCTTATGAACCACTCCGTGGGAGCATCCCGGACAGTAGTGCATGGTGTTGTCGTTGAGCAGCCTTGGTTTTGCGGCCACGATGTTTTCGGGCCGACGTATATCCTTGGGACTTGTCATAAAGTGAATTTTTCTTTAAGTGCAACAAAAATCTCGTCGGGATCCATAACAATACCTCCGAAACGCCCGAAGTGGTGTACAGGAATGCGCTCGTCGAGACTGAGGAGCACATCCTCTATCATCTGTCCGGCATTGAGCTCGGCTACAAGCATACCCTTCACCTGCTTTCCGAGTCGGCAGATTTCGGCCGACGGGAAGGGCCACAAAGTGATGGGGCGCAGGAGACCGACTTTCAGACCCTGTGCGCGAGCCTCCTCCACAGCCTTCATGCATATACGTGCCACACAGCCGAAAGCCACGACAAGATACTCGCAATCCTCGGTCATGAATTCCTCGTATCTTACCTCTTCAGCCTTGATGAGATCATACTTCTCCTGGAGATGGATGTTGTGCTTCTCCATCAGTCGCGGATCAAGCTCAAGGGTTGTGAGGACGTTGGGTCCTCTTCCTTCCGGACGTCCGGTGACAGCCCATGGCGATCTTTGCGCAATCTCCTCGTCGGTGAGTCGCGGGCGGAAAGGCGGGAGCACCACCTTCTCCATCATCTGTCCCACGATGCCGTCGGCCAGCATCATCACCGGGTTGCGGTATTTAAAGGCGAGGTCGAAGCCGAGTCCGACAAAATCAGCCATTTCCTGCACCGAAGCAGGCGCAAGCACTATCATGTGATAGTCGCCGTGGCCGCCACCTTTAGTGGCCTGGAAATAGTCGGACTGCGACGGCTGTATAGTGCCGAGGCCGGGACCTCCGCGCATACAGTTGACGATAAGAGCCGGGAGTTCTCCGGCCGCTATATAGGATATACCTTCCTGTTTGAGGCTTATACCGGGGCTTGAGGATGATGTCATACAGGCCTTGCCTGTCGATGCTCCGCCATAGACCATATTGATGGCGGCAACCTCGCTTTCGGCCTGGAGCACCACCATACCGGTGGTCTCCCATGGCATCAGCTCCTCGAGCGTTTCGAGTATCTCGCTCTGCGGAGTGATGGGATAACCGAAATAGCCGTCGACACCGTATCTGACTGCGGCGTGGGCTATCGCTTCGTTGCCCTTCATCAGTGTTACTTCTTGTTCCATATCTGAGTTAGTGGTGGAAGTGCAATGGATACTGTTCTATTATTTTTCAATCACCCGATAGACCGTTATGCATCCGTCGGGGCAGACTGTGGCACAGGCAGCACAGCCTATACAGGCGTCGGGGGCGGTATCACCGACATAATGATAACCTCGGTCGTTGACATCTTTGGTGGAAAGTGACAGGACATCACACGGACAAGCGACGACACAGAGATTGCATCCCTTGCATCGCTCGCGGTCGATATCCAGAGCACCGATAATATTCGCCATATACTTTATATATCTTTACGCGCATGACAGAGGATGCAAAAGCAGGCTAAGTCTGACACGATGTTTTTATGTTATACAACACAAAAATATGAAAAAAATCCCCTAACGCGTCCCAAATAATGCATTTTTAACCTATTGCACAATATCCAAACGATTGAGCAACTCTGTTAATAATCACTAATTAATAACTAATTAGCATCATTACCGGAAGCGCCGTTCTTTGTAAATGTAAAAATATGTTTATCGAGGTTGGTATTGGCCACATGGATTCTCACACCCTCTACCGAAGGACTATTCCAGACGGGCGAAAGGTCGAAGGATGCGTAGTAGGCCCTGTCATGATTATCCACGGGCTTCTGAAGCGCGTGGACAAGATAAAGATCGGGTACCGGCTGCTCGAGAGTAGACGGATCTGCCACAAGGCAGAACAATCTTGGATCGGTGGAATAAGTGAGACGCACGTGCAGGTTGACATATGTGCCGGAACGCCACATACTATAAAGATACACACCGTCGGCATCCCATCGGTCATACTCGTCACGCCATTCGGTGCGCACCGGTGCAAAATTGATTAGCGACGCGCCGAGAAGCCTGATAGACCCGCTCTCATAGGGCCTACCGCTTTCAGGGATATATGTTATGAGCATTCTGCCGGGTACACGCTCGGAATCCACGTTGAGCGGGGCATCGGCGGTGAGCAGAAGTTCGGGGGTATCGTCGACCTTGATCAATGTGAACTCTGCATGGCCGTCACGATTGCCCGTATAGGTTACGATGTCGGTGAGTGGCATTACCACGTCAGAATCAAGCCCTTCTTCTCGACAGGCCAAGAACGGGAACAGCATCAGTCCGCACAACAGCCGACACAGGACAGAGATGTGTTTCATATCATGGGGGGTGCTTGAGTGACTATACGCCCATCCTTCATGTGTATGACACGGTCGGAATTTGTTGCGAGCGACTCGTCGTGGGTGACAATGATAAACGTCTTGCCGGTCGAGGCCCGGAGATCGAAGAAGAGGTTGTAAAGTTCGTCACGGTTGTGAGAATCGAGACTACCCGACGGCTCATCGGCAAGAATCACACGTGGGTCATTGATAAGAGCACGAGCCACAGCCGCGCGCTGGCGTTCTCCTCCCGACAACTGTGCTGGCTTGTGGTCCAGGCGGTCGCCGAGGCCGAGGCTGCCGAGCAATTCTCCGGCACGTGACATGGCTTTTCGTCTGCTCTCTCCAGCTATCATGGCCGGAAGCGCCACATTCTCTGTCACTGTAAACTCGGGCAGGAGCTGGTGGAACTGAAAGACGAATCCCATATTGAGATTGCGAAACCGAGCCAGACGCTGCTCTTTCATCCTGACTATGTCTGTGCCGTCATAGATTACCGCACCCGAGTCGGGAGCGTCAAGCGAACCTATTATCTGCAAGAGTGTTGTCTTGCCGGCTCCGCTCGGACCGACAATGGAGAGAAACTCTCCGTCGGCCACGGTGAGACTCACTCCGTCGAGCACGCGCAGCCCGTCGAAACTCTTGACAATATCCTTGACCTCAATCATTTGTTCTGTGTAGTAGGTGGGGATGTGAAGTGTGACAGGAGATACGCCACAGTATGTCGAGGCCTATCCCCTGCCACCATTTTTTCTACGATTTTGTATGAGCTTTAGATAGACAGCCTGCGAAGGGTCTCTATGAGTTCTCTCTTGATGGGCTTGTCGTTCTTGATAGCCTTGGAGAAGGGCACATATGCTATTTCGTCATTACGGACACCTATCATGACATTGCGCTGATCCTCAAGAAGAGCGTCGATGGCAGCCGATCCCATGCGTGATGCGAGAATACGGTCAAAGGCCGTGGGAGAACCACCACGCTGGAGATGGCCGAGAATGGAAACACGCACGTCATAGCCGGGATATTCATTCTTCACGCGTTCGGCAAGGCCCATAGCACCTCCGGTGACAGGGCTCTCTGCAACAAGGACTATGGAAGAGTTCTTGCTCTTTCTGAAGCCGTGCTCTATAAGCTCGGCGAGCTGGTCGACCTCGGTGGATATTTCGGGAATGATCGCTGCTTCGGCTCCTGATGCTATTGCACCGTTGAGGGCGAGGAATCCGGCATCGCGTCCCATCACCTCTATAAAGAACAGACGCTCGTGGGAAGTGGCTGTATCGCGAATCTTGTCGACACACTCCATGATGGTGTTGAGGGCTGTGTCGTATCCTATTGTAGAGTCGGTGCCATAGAGGTCATTGTCGATTGTGCCCGGCAGACCGATAATGGGAATATTGAACTCGTTGGCGAAAACACGGGCACCAGTAAGCGAACCGTCGCCTCCGATTACCACGAGGGCGTCGATTTCCTGACGTTTCAGATTGTCGTAGGCCAGCTGGCGACCTTCGGGAGTGGTGAACTCTTTGCAACGCGCAGTCTTGAGTATAGTGCCGCCGGCCTGTATGATATTGGAGACATTCTGGGTCTTGAACTCAACAATCTCATCGGTGATGAGGCCTTTGTAGCCGCGATAAATACCTTTGACGCGCAGACCGCCGTAGATAGCCGAACGGGTGACGGCTCTGATAGCTGCATTCATGCCTGGGGCGTCACCTCCGGAGGTGAGGATGCCCACACATTGTATCTGTGACATTGTATCTAATGGATGTATAGTGAATGTGCAAAGGTAATGAAATTTGATGAACGAACGGGTATTTCCATCTAAAATTTAGGTGATGATTTGTTACATATCGTATGCAGGCAACGCCGGAAGGATTTTTTCATTTCACAAAAACGACCAATAATATTGAGTTTTGTGAGATTCACTGCCCGGCCTCACTAAGGTGTCCGCCCCCTGCACCATAAAATAACGCGAGGCTCGTCCAATTGTTTTCAAACCTATATTTGTTGTGTTTTATCCAATTATGATACTTTCTTAACATCTACCAACTAAAATAAGTCAATGTTCCAAAATACCGTGCGACAATATGGTTTTTTATTAAAAAAATATCTAACTTTGTAAACTACTCTAACAAACCGACATAAAAAAGGAAAAAACACTCATCCTGTAGCTTACATCCTTCTCTACACCATGAACAAGATTATCACTGAAATCACCCCATTGTCGGAAAAAGACTGCTTCTATCTGGTAGACAGGCTTAAAGACCGATTCACATATCCCGTACACCGCCACGAGGAATATGAACTCAACTTCCTTGCCAACGGTGCCGGCGCGCGTCGCGTGGTAGGAGACTCGATGGAGACTATCGGAGACTTCGACCTCGTGCTTGTTGGCAACGGCATCGAGCACGGCTGGGAACAGCACTCGTGCAGCAACGACAAGATACGCGAAGTCACCATCCAGTTCTCACGCGACCTCTTCGGAGAGTCGCTGCTCGGAAAAACACAGCTCGCATCCATCAGGCATATGCTTGAAGTCAGCTCCAACGGTATCGCATTCGGCACCAACGCAATCCTGCGTATCTTCAACCGCCTCGACAATCTGACAAAGACCGAGGTGGGCTTCTACCGTATGCTCGAACTCATGGCCATCCTCCACGAGCTTGCCGAAAGCGGCGACTATCGCCGGCTCTCGTCCTCGTCGTTTGCCTCTCTCAAGCCCTCGGGCGACTCGAGAAGAGTGCAGAAAGTGCAAGAGTACATCAGCGAGCACTACAAGGAGGAAATCAGACTCGCGGAACTGGCCGAACTCGTCGGAATGACTCCGACCGCATTCAGCCGGTTCTTCAAACTGCGCACCGGGCGTTCCATTTCAGACTATCTCATCGACATACGCCTCGGCCACGCCACCCGCGCCCTTGTCGACTCTACCACTTCCGTCGCCGAGATATGCTATGAATGCGGATTCAACAACGTGTCCAACTTCAACCGCATCTTCAAGAAAAAGAAAGGGAACTCTCCGAAAGTGTTCCGAGACATATACCAACACCACAAATCACTCGTATGAAAAAGCATCTGCTGTGCCTCGCCATCGCGTGGGCACTCGTGGCCACGACCTTCTCGTGTGGCAATTCCTCAAAAACTGCATCGACCTCCGATACCGACTCTACCGCTACAGCCACAGTAAGCCCGCTCCATGTCGCCGGGACAGCTCTGCTTAATGCCGAGGGTGACACCGTGAGGCTCACAGGTCCGTCGCTCGGATGGCACTCCAACTGGGGACGGTTCTATAACGAGGGTACCCTGCGCGCCCTCAAAGAGAAGTGGGGCGCCAATGTGACACGTGCCGCCATCGGCGCACACGAGAGCGGTGACTGCGTGAGAACGTTCGACACCGACTCGGCCTATGCTGTCGACTGCGCCATAGCAGCCATCGACGGTGCCATCGCCAACGATATGTACATCATCTGCGACTGGCACTCCCACAACAACACCGCCGAGGACGCTAAGAAATTCTTCAAAGTCATCACAGAAAAATACGGAGACTCGCCCAACATCATATACGAAATCTGGAACGAGCCTCTCGATGTGGAATGGAGCGGAGTGAAGGAATATGCCGCCGACGTGATTCCAGTGATACGTGAGAAAGCTCCCTCATCGGTCATCATAGTGGGAACACCCAAGTGGGACCAGGATGTCGACGTGGCTGCTGAAAGCCCTATCGAGGGAAAGAACCTCATGTATGCCCTCCATTTCTATACCGGCACCCACAAAGACTGGCACCGCGAGAAAGCTGACAAAGCCATCGCAGCCGGACTTCCCATTTTCATCTCAGAGTGTGGCTCAATGGACTGCACAGGAGACGGCCCGATAGATTATGAGTCTTGGAACGCATGGATAGACTGGGCCAATAAAAACAACATCTCCGTGGTGATGTGGGATATCGCCGACAAGAACGAGACCTGCTCCATGATTCTCCCTACAGCCTCCGACAACGGAATGGAATGGAAAGAGGAGGAAATGAAGGAGTGGGCAAAACTCGCAAAATCCACCATTTCAGAGAGAAACAACTAATAGACTACCACCTGCACAACAAAAATGAGGCACAATGTGTTAACTATATTATTAATCCATTGTGTTAAAATTCATAACCGAATACATTCCAATCTCAAAGTATGTATAGACGATTCATTCTGCCTGTCGCGCTGACAGCAGCCTCGCTCATCGGCTGTACCGGACACAAGGAGCAGACCCATGTGGAGGAGGAGGAAGCAATACCATTCGTCACCGTCCGCAATGGCGAATTCCACATAGGCGACTCGGTCTACCGATACATAGGCACCAACTTCTGGTATGGCGCAATCCTTGCCTCGGAAGGTCGTGGCGGTGACCGTCAGCGTCTGGTCCGCGAACTCGACTCGCTCAAGTCTCTCGGCATCGACAACCTGCGCATTCTCGTTGGCGGCGACGGCGAAGAGGGACTTGCATCACACATCTCCCCCACCCTGCAGACTGCTCCAGGGGTCTACAACGACACACTCCTGCGCGGACTCGATTATCTCATCGAGGAGATGGGCAAACGCGATATGCGCGCCGTATTGTATCTCAACAATGCATGGGAATGGAGCGGAGGCTTCTCAACCTATCTCGAATGGGCCGGTGCCGGGAAAGCAGTCAATCCGGCAACAAGCGGATATCCGGCATATATGAAATATGCCTCACAGTTTGTGCGCAATGACTCGGCAAAGGCACTTGCAGCCAACCATGTGCGCAACATCGTGAGCCGTGTCAGCACCATCTCCGGCCAGCCCTACTCGAAGACGCCCACCATCATGTCATGGCAGATCGCCAACGAGCCGCGTCCCTTTGCGGAAGAGAGCAAGGAGGAGTTTGCAGAATGGATTGCCGAAACAGCACACCTTATAAAAAGCATCGACCCCAACCACCTCGTCTCGGTGGGCAGCGAAGGCTCATGGGGATGCGAGAATGACATGAGCCTCTGGACGGCCATACATTCGTTTCCCGACGTAGACTATGCCACCATACACATCTGGCCCTACAACTGGAGCTGGGTGACAGAGTCGACCGTGACCGACAGCGTGGAAGCGGCCTGCCGCAACACCACCGAATATATCCTCGCCCACCGCAAGGCTCTCTCCGACTCTCTGCTCAACCACGGAGCCGCCATGAAGCCGATTGTTCTTGAAGAATTCGGCTACCCGCGCGACGACATGAAGACGGCCAAGGGCACACCGGTGACAGGACGTGACCGCTATTACAACCACGTGTTCTCGACTGTCACATCGGGAGAGGGCGCACTCTCGGGAGTCAACTTCTGGGGCTGGGGCGGCCTGGCCGAGCCTGCCCACACCACATGGCGTCCGGGCGATGACTATACGGGCGATCCGGCGCAAGAAGCGCAAGGTCTTAACTCGGTCTTTGCCTCCGACAGCACCACAATTGCAATTATCCGCAAAGCTACAAACAAATAAACAAATCCCCGTCGGCGAGGGTGGTAGCGCTCCTTGTCATAAATCCAGGATATGACACACAACATCCTGAAAGACTGGCAGTGTAGAGCAGCAACCACCCTTGCGACAGTTATAGCTCCACGACCTTAAACCATATACCAGCAAGATGCCGCCACGACAATAAGTGGCAAAAATACACGCAAATTCAGTCGCAAATCATTTAACCAACGATTGGATAAAATAATACAACTTCTTGTCAAACCTTTGCCCTAACTTTGCCACTATCATAAATTAATATAATAATACCTAAAAAACAAACCACGATCCAATCCCGAACAGAAACCTACAAAAAACAATCAACCATCAGACAATCAATTATCTATTACCTTAAAATTGCAATATGAAAGTAACATTTTCCGACCTTCGAGGTCTGTTGGCGGCGCTGCTGATGTGCTTCGTGCTCAGTGCCTCCGCACAGGTCTCAGTGACAGGAATCGTGCAGGATAAGTCGGGCGAACCGCTTATCGGCGCGACAGTGCAAGAGAAGGGCAACACTACCAACGGCACGGCCACAGGTATTGACGGTGATTTCACTCTCAAGGTGAAAAGCGCCAACGCCACACTCTTAGTGTCTTACGTGGGAATGAAGCCCCAGGAAGTAGCCCTCAACGGACGTTCCACTGTCACAGTGACTCTTGAGGACAATGCCGAAGTACTCGACGAAGTAGTAGTCGTGGGCTACGGTACCATGAAAAAGAGCGACCTTGCCGGTGCCTCGACCTCTCTTGGCGAGGATGCCATGAAGGGTTCAGTGATCACCAACCTCGACCAGAGCCTCCAGGGCCGTGCCACCGGTGTACAGGCGATTGCCACCTCGGGTGCCCCCGGTTCATCCTCATCTATACGCGTGCGCGGCCAGGCCACAATCAACGCCAACGCCGAGCCTCTCTATGTCATTGACGGAGTGATAGTTCAAGGCGGAGGTGATTCAGGCGCGTCATTCGGTCTCGGCGACGCTCTCGGCAACGGTAAAGTATCGACCGTTTCACCACTCTCTACCATCAACCCCTCGGACATCGTCTCGATGGAGATTCTCAAGGACGCATCGGCCACCGCTATTTATGGCGCACAGGGCTCCAACGGTGTCGTTCTCATAACCACCAAGCGCGGTAAGGCAGGAGAGGCCAAGTTCACCTACGACGGCCAGGTGGCCTGGAACCACCAGGGCAAGCGTCTCGACATGATGAATCTCCGCGAATTTGCCGGATACTACAACGACCTTGTTGCCACCGGCCAGCAGAAAGAAAACGAGACCTACCGCGACCCGTCGATTCTCGGCGTGGGTACCAACTGGCAGGACGCTATCTTCCGCACAGCCTTCCAGAACCAGCACCAGGTTTCCGCACAGGGCGGTACTGAAAAGATCCAGTATTATGTATCAGGTTCCTATATGGACCAGGAGGGTACACTCATCGGCTCTGACTTCCGCCGCTTCTCGCTGCGCGCCAACCTTGACGCACAGCTCAAGAGCTGGCTCAAACTCGGTGTCACCGCCACCTATTCGGATATCGATGAAAACCTGAAACTCGCCGACGGTGAGGCCGGTATCATCAACTACTCGCTTACAACCGTGCCCGATATACCCATCTATGACATAGACGGCAACTACTCGTCGGTGGTGCGCGAAGGCTACACCAATCCCAACCCCGTGGCTCTCGCCATGCTTGACGAAATCAAGCTGCACCGCCGCAAGCTCACCGGCAACGTATTCTTCGATGTCACCCCTATCAAGAACCTCACATGGCACGCCGAGTTTGACTACGACGTGAGCCAGCACAAGGGCGACCGCTTCAAACCCACTGTCGATCTCGGCGGATGGGTTCGCTCGGCTAACTCATCTTCAATCCAGAACAACAACTCATGGTTCTGGGCACTCAAGAACTATGTGACCTACAACGGCGAGTGGAGCAAGCTCTCCTACAATGCCATGGTGGGCCAGGAATGCTGGGAATCCTACTACGACTACCAGTCGGTATCCAACACCGGTCTTCCCTCCAACGATGTACACAACCCGCAGCTCGGTACGGGCACAGCCACCATCACCGCCGGCTGGGGCTCTTCGGCAATGGCCTCGTTCTTCACCCGCGAGACCCTCAACTGGGACGGCAAATATATGCTCACCTACACATACCGCTATGACGGTTCGTCGAACTTCGGACCCAAGAACCGCTGGGCCGGATTCCACTCCGTGGCAGGCGCATGGCGTTTCTCGAATGAGAAATGGTTTGCCGGCACATCCAACTGGTTCAACAACGGTAAGCTCCGCCTCGGCTGGGGCCAGACCGGTAATGCCAATATCGGTGCTTTCGCCTGGGGTGTGGCCATGAACCGTATGCCGTCGGCTCTCGGTGCAGGCTATCGTCCCGCCAATATCCCCAACGAGGCCATCAAGTGGGAGAAGCAGGAGCAGTGGAACCTCGGTTTAGACCTGGCTTTCCTGAACAACCGCCTCAACTTCACCGGCGACCTCTACTACAAGACATCCAAGGATATGCTCATGTCCATGCAGCTTCCCTCCTATATGGGAACCCAGGGCAACGGCTCGTCGGCTCTCGCAGCTCCCAAGGGCAACTTCGGCGAGATTGTCAACAAGGGTCTTGAACTTGAGCTCACCGGCCGTCCCTTCGTGGGCGACTTCGAGTGGGAGAGCAGCATCCAGTTCTCGTTCAACCGCAATGAGCTGAAAGCCCTCACCGGTACAAAGAATGCCAACCTCGTAGGCTACGGACAGTGGAACGACGTTGTTTCGGTATCGGAAATCGGCCAGCCTCTCTACAACTTCTACGGCTATGTGGTAGAGGGTGTCTACAAGGACCTCGCCGATATACAGAACTCGCCCAAGAGCGACAAGTATCCTTCGAACGGAGTGTTCAACAGCGCCAATACCGTATGGCCCGGCGACCTCAAGTTCAAGGATATCAACGGCGACGGCAAGATAGATGAGAACGACCGTACGGTGATAGGCAACCCAATGCCCGACTTCACCTTCGGCTTCAACAACACATTCCGCTACAAGAATTTCGATCTGTCGGTGTTCTTCAACGGTTCCTATGGCAATGATGTCATGAACTATCTCAGCATCAACCTCACCCATATGAACTCGGCATGGGCCAACCAGCTCAACTCGGTGAACGACCGCGCCAAACTTGTCCCCATCGACCCCAACAAAACTTATCCCGCCGGTTCATACTGGTATAATGACATCAACAACGTCATGGTAGCCAACCCCGACACCAAGACCCCGCGCGCCGTCACCGCTGACCCCAACGACAACGACCGCATCTCTGACCGCTATGTAGAGGATGCCTCATACATACGTCTGAAGAATATCTCGCTTGGCTATACCTTTGACTCCAAGGTGCTCAAGAAACTCCATCTGCAGAGCCTCCGCGTGTACTGCAATCTCCAGAATATCTGCACCTGGACCAAATACAAAGGCTACGATCCAGAGGTCGGTGCCTCCACACAGGACTCGTCAGGTCTCGTCTATGGTCTCGACTATGGCCGCTATCCCTCTCCCAAGGTTTACTCCTTCGGCCTGAACGTATCTTTCTAATTCTCTCTAAAACCCACAAAAATGAATATTGCGAAAAGCTTAAAATACAGCCTGGTCATAGCAGCACTCGGGGTAGGAGCCACCTCCTGCAACGACTTCCTCGACCGTCCGACCGACGACAGCTATACCGCCAGCAACTTCTACCAGACTGCCGAGCAGTGCTACCAGGGCGTCAATTATCTCTACAACTCTCCCTGGTATGACTTCCAGCGCGGTTTCATCAAGATCGGCGAAATCATGTCGGGTCTCCGCTACGAGGGTTCATCGCCCTACCTGACTTTCACCGTCAACGGCACAGACGTGGACCTCGTCAATATGTCCTACTCCCTCTGGGCTGTGATCGGCCACTCCAACAACGTCTATGAGAACCTCGCCAAGTCGCCGGCTCCCGAAGAAGTGCGCCGCTACTGCCAGGGCGAGTGTCTGACATGGAAGGCTCTGGCCTATTTCTACCTTGTCCGCACGTTCGGCGATGTGCCCATCATACACTCCAACTCGGCCGAACTCGAGAACGGCACCTACAACACCAAGTTCAAGGTGCGCCGTGCCGATGTCTATGAGTACATCATCATGACACTTGAGAAAGCTATCGAGCTTCTTCCCGAAAAGGCCAGCCAGGCAGGCCGCATCGACCGCTACTGTGCCAAGGGCCTTCTTGCCAAGGTGTATCTCACCAAGGCCGGCCTCAGCGGCACCCGTAATGCCGACGATCTCTCGAAAGCCGCTTCATATGCCAAGGATGTGATCGACAACTCCGGACGCCAGCTCATGCCTGAGTATTCCGACATCTTCCGCCTTCAGAACAATGTGAGCGATGAATCGCTCATAGCATGGAGATGGAAAGCCGGACGCGATCCCTGGACTCAGCAGAACACTCTTCAGAGCGACCTTGCTCCCGTCGGTTTCGACGAATTCGGCGACTGCTGGGGCGGTTACGGAGGTCCTTCTGTCAACCTCCAGGATGCTTTCGGTATCGATGTGCTCGAAGATCCCTCGCAGCGCCGCGACCTCGACAAGCGCCGCAAAGCCACTATGATGCTCCCCGGCGACAAGTATGAATATTTCTGGACCGACAAGGGCGGATTCGACCCCCTCAACTTCTGCTACGACGAAGAGTATGGCAAGGGTGGCCCCGGCGAATGGCAGTCTGGTACAGGCGCATGGAATGTGAAGCATCTCTATGGCAACACCTACGACCACGTGTCGGCCCTCGGCGTATCGCCCGACAACATGGCCAATGAACTTGCCACACACATCCTCCGTCTGGCCGATGTATACCTCATCTATGCCGAGGCAAAGATGGGCACAGCCAACTCAACATCCGACGCCGACGCTCTCGCAGCCTTCAATGCCGTTCGTGGCCGCGCTCTTACCTCCTACGAGCCTATGACTACCATCACCTACGATGATATATGGAAGGAACGTCTGCTCGAACTCGCAGGCGAAGGCGACCGCTGGTATGACTATGTGCGCCGTTCCTACTGGGATATGAACTACTGCATCAACGAGCTCACCACCCAGCGCCGCAACACCTACTGGAACCTCAACAATCTCTACAAGGCCTGGTATAACTCCGACCGCAAGTCGTGGCAGGTGGAAGCAGGCGACGAAGCTCCAAAGTATGACACCGACACTCCGGCTCCCAACGTGACCGCATCGTCGTTCACACTTCCCTTCCCCACCGCCGATGTTGTGTTCAATCCCAATCTTCTCAAAGATCCCGTGGAATGCGACGTTCGTTCGGAATATTCCTATTAATCACCATCATTTAATCTGAATTTTCACATGAACCATATATTCACAGGCAAAATTGCCGTGGCCCTCGGCGTTTGCGCGATGGCTCTCGGAACGGTGTCATGCGACGATGAGCCGGACAAATTCAAGTCAACAGGCGGCAAACCGGTCATTGAATACGTGCGCTCCACCAATCCCGCACAGGCCGATTCGCTCCTCACCGGTGCGTTTCTCAGCAACACAGTGTGTCTCGTCGGCCAGAATCTGCGTGCCATCCACGAGCTGTACTTCAACGACCAGAAGGCCGTGCTCAACACCTCGCTGATCACTGACAACCATATGATTGTCACCCTTCCATCCCAGATTCCGGCAAAGGTGACCGACAATCTCTATATGATCAACTACGAAGGCGATACCATCCCCTATCCCTTCAAATCGCTCGTTCCCGCACCCAAGGCGTCAACCATGTCATGCGAATGGGCTCCGGCCGGAAGCACAGCCGTGATCTACGGCGACTTCTTTGTCAACGACCCCTCGTTTGAAATGACAGTGACAGACGGTGCCGGCAACAAGGCTGAGATCCAGTCTCTCGAGCAGACCAAGCTCACCATCACCATTCCCGAAAACTGGAAGCCAGGCTATCTCAACCTCACCTCTATCTATGGCAAAAGCAAGAGCAAGTTCCGCTACAAGGACAACCTCAATATTCTCTTTGACTTCGACGGCAGCCACGGCGGCCAGCTCGAAGGCCATGGCTGGCACAGCGCCAAGACTTATGCCGACCTTGTCGAGCAGGGTGTACCCGAAGTGACTCCCATCGACGGACGCTTCATTGCTTTCGGCGTGACAGCCACATGGAAGGAAGACAGCTGGGGCGCAGGAGAGGATGACGGCCATCTCGAATACTGGCCCGAAGGAACTCCCGAATTCCCCTGCCTGAAAGACAAGCCTGATTTCGCAGACATTCTCAAGCGCAACGACTGGACCGAACTCCAGGTGAAGTTCGAGATGTGTGTTCCCGCCTCTCGTCCCTGGAAATCAACCGCAATGCGCATGATGTTCACCCCTTCGTCGGTGGTCCACTATACCAACAATGCCAATAATACCTATATTTATGACGGCACATGGGCCCGCTCGCTCTATCAACCTTATGCAGAACTCAAGAATGAAGGATTCAACTTCAATACCGCCGACGAATGGGTGACAGTGTCTGTTCCCCTCACCTCGTTCCGCTTCGACCGTCAGGGAAAGGCTGTCAGCGAACTCTACAACAACGATTCGTTTGACGGATTCACAATCACCTTCGAAGGCGGTGACGCAGGTGCGGAGTGCAGCCCCGTCATCTGTGTGGACAATATCCGCGTCGTGCCCATCGAATAATTTTCACCAACGAGCATTATCACAAACAAAATGAAAACATTCCGCAAAATATATTCATTCCTTGTCGCTGCATCGGTGATGGTGGGCTCGCTGGGCTTCACCGCCTGCTCCGATGACGAAGATGTCGTTACCGACAACAAGGATGGCGTCGCGCTGACCTACTTCGGCACCATGCCCGCCACCCGTGGCGAGACCATCGAGATTCACGGCAAGAACCTTAACAAGGTGAAGGCTGTGGTGTTCCCCATCGAGGAGAAAGTGACCGACTTCACTCTTAAAGGCAAGGACGTGATTGTAGTCACCGTGCCCGAAGAGGCCCTTGCCGGACATCTCCGCCTCCTCACAACCTCCGATGAGATGGTGACCTCTAAGTCGCTTCTCTCCTATAACGAGGAAATCACTATAAGCTCCATCACTCCCACCGAGGGCCTTATCCCCGGCGATGTGGTGACCATCAAGGGTGACTGTGTCTACAACATCGCTTCCGTCACCTTCGGCGGCGGTGTAGAGGTTCCCTCCACCGAGTTCGTATCGGCTTCCCGCCGCGAGCTGAAAGTGGCTGTGCCCCGCGAGGCCCAGAGCGGCAATCTTATCCTCTCTGACGGCAATGCCGACGAGCCTTGGGAATACGTCTCCGAGGAGGAGTTGCAGATCATCTCCCCAGAGGTGACCGCCATCGACAAAACCGACTACAACTTCATGGACAAGATGGTGATTACCGGTAAGTACCTCCAGTTTGTGGAGAAGATCACTTTCCCCACCGACGTGGTGCTTGAGAAAGACGAGTTCACAATCTCGGAAGACGGAACCACCATCACCCTCGAGATTCCCGACGAGTGCAACGAAGGTGTAGCCACCCTCACTCTCGCCAACGGTCTTAACATCGAGACTCCGGCGTTCACCCTCCCCGTGATAGCTGTGGAACGCGTGCTCCTCAACGGCAGCGAGGTCAACATGGCCGCTCCCATCGAGGACCTTGAGGTAGGCAACGAACTGCGCTTCGAGGGCCGCAACCTCGACGCAGTGCGCCGCATCATCCTTCCCAAAGCTACCGAAAAGTTCAAGGACTATACACTCGAAGGCACCTCGGCCATCACCTTCAGAATTCCCGAAGGCTACCAGGACGGCAACATCGAGTTCTATCAGAACTCCTCGAAATCTCTGACCTTCGCCACCTCCATGCTCGTCGAACTTCCATTTATCTGGAAGGGCAACGTGGAACTCGGAGGCTGGAGCGGAAACCTTTATCCCGCCACATGGGACGCATCTCTCTGGAAGAAGTTCATCCTTCGCGACGGAGCAGTCAACAAGCCCGGTGTGATGACAATCTATTTCAGCCATGACGAGAATGTCGAGGGCGACCATGTTCTCAAGCTCACATATGGCGACTGGACCACTCCCTGGGAGAAGGCCGGTCCGATCGACGCAGGCAGCGGCGGCGTAATCATTGATCGCGCTGACAAAAACCTCAAGGTAGAGATTACCCAGAACGATATCGACCGCTTCATCGCCGATGGCAGCTTCGTAATCTACGGCTGTGGTCTCAACCTCTCGGCAGTGAAATATGAGCCAGGCAAGACCCTCGGAGGCGGCGACGAGCCCACTCCCGGACCTTCCAATGATCCCATTGAAATCTGGAACGGAAACGTAACTCTTTCCTGGGGTGCCGGTGGCCGCGTATGTGTTCCGGCCGAGCCTTTCGAAACAGCAGTCGCAGGCTCTATCCTCCGCTTCACCATCACAACCAAAGCCGAGACATGGTGCCAGGCACAAGTCAACGACGGTGCATGGGGCAATGAATGGACATGGGAAGCCAAACTTCCGGAAGATCTCTTTGACGGCGACGGAAATCCCATCACATCCTATTCTTTCACAGGAGCCTTCAACCCCTCTGATATGTTCGGCTGGAATAATTTCCACAACTATCATGAGGCAGACTTCATACTCACCCAAGAGAACATAGACCGCATCCTCGCCAACCGTGGAGACTGTGGCGATGAGAACGCTATCGACTGCGGACTCATCATACAGGGTTCCGACATCACCTTCACCAAGGTGGAAATCGTTCCGCAAAACTAACCTCCAAACCAGTCTGAACAATCATGAAACTCAATAAACTGACAATGTTTGCTCTCGGTGCAGCCCTCTCAATGGGCTTCACCGCCTGCAACGACGATGATGTCACAGTAGTGGACTACGGTACACCCGTCGCCTCTACCGGCTCGGACTTCCAGGGTGCGACAAACGTCAATCCCCGCACCACCGACATTACCGTCAACTTCAACACCGAGGTAAAACCCGCCAACATCTCCAAGATCACGGTCAACGACCAGGTGCCCGACTCCGTGTCAGGCAACGGCAATGTGCTCCTCATCTATATGCCCGACGGACTCCAGGCTTCGACCGAGTACACCGTCACCCTTCTCCCCTTCTCCGTGCAGGGTGCCAATGAGGATGAGCACCGCTTCCTCGAGGAATCTGTAGTCGTGACTTTCTCGACCGGCAAGGCATTCTCGAAGGAAAACGTAGCCAAATCACTCGTCAACCCCAACGCCACCGCCGAGGCCAGGAAGCTCTACTCGTTCCTCCTCGAGAACTACGGCACCAAGACCCTCACCGGAGCCATGGGCGGTGTGGCCTGGGAAAGCGGCTATTCCGACTTCATAGCACAGAAGGCCGGCAAGTATCCCGCCATCGTAGGTTTCGACTACATTCATCACCTCAGCTCGGCTGAAGGTGCCAACTGGATCAACTACGGCGATATCACCCCTGTCAAGGAGGCCTGGAACGCCGGATCCATTCCGGCCATCTGCTGGCACTGGGCTGCTCCACAGATTGAAGAGCCCGATCCTGACAATCCCATCGCCTCGTTCGAGAACGTAGTGTGGGAAGGCAACTTTGACAGCTCCAACTGGGGCGCATGGCTCGACGTCCCCACCGCCGGATGGGCCGAGAACCTCAAGGAAGGCGAGTATCTCATCTTCAAGACCACCTCGGGCGACGCCATCGGCATACGTAATGAAGACTGGAGCAACTGCGGAGGCACTGACTTCGTGAATGGCTCGGGCAACATCGCTGTTCTTCTCGATGCCGCCACCCTCGCCGACATACAGTCCAACTCCACCCTCCACGTGAGCGGTTCGGTGGTGATCACAAAGATTGTACACGCTGACACCCCCGCCCTTGAGCCCAAGACTACCTATACCGCACGCAGCACCACCTTCTCTCCCGCCAAGGCTCTCCAGGAGGGCACAGAAGAGCGTGCCATCATCGACAAGGATATCGCCATCGTGGCCGACTATCTCAAGCTCCTCCAGGATGCAGGCATCCCCGTGCTGTGGCGTCCATTCCATGAAGCCGCCGGCGACTATACCTGGGGCGCATGGTTCTGGTGGGGCAACGACGGTGTAGACGTGACCAAGGACCTCTGGCTCTATCTCTACGACCAGCTCACCAACAAATACAAACTCAACAACCTCATCTGGGTGTGGACAATGCAGACCTCCGATGCCGGCAAGCTTGCTGATGTCAGCCTGCTTAAGGGTGCATATCCCGGCGACGCCTACGTAGACATCGTGGGCACCGACATCTACAAGGACAAGACCAACGAAGATGTCACAGCCGAGTTCAACCTCGTGGCAAATGCCATCAACCAGAGCAAGATCATCGCACTCTCCGAAGTGGGCAATCTCCCCGATTTCGCCGCCGGAATCAACAACGAGGCTTGCTGGAGCTTCTTCATGAACTGGTATCACTCCAACGAGTGGGAGGAGTGGGATTTCAGCGACTCCAACACCCGCAAGGGCTGGCGCAACGCCGTGAATCTCCCCTTCATGCTCAACCGTGGTGATTTCTCTCTGAAATAAATCACCCCACCCCAATAGGGATGAGGAGGCTGATACCCTCCTCATCTCACCAATCTCTCTCCACCACAAAACTATAATAAATAATTTTTTACATCGCATGAAATACGGCTATTTCGATGACAAAGCCCGCGAATACGTCATCACCGAACCCAGAACCCCCTGGCCATGGATCAACTATCTCGGCAACAAGGATTTCTTTTCTCTGATTTCCAATTTTGCAGGAGGCTATTCGTTCTATAAAGACGCCAAATTCCGTCGCATCACCCGCTACCGCTACAACGGAGTGCCCATGGATGCCGGCGGCCGGTATTTCTATATAAAAGAAGGAGACACGGTGTGGAATCCTTCCTGGAAACCTTGTAAGACCCCGCTCGACTTCTATGAGTGCCGCCACGGAATGAACTACACAATCATCACCGGTAGCAAGAACGGTCTTGAAGCCCGCGCCCTGTTCTTCGTACCCCTCGACACTCACGCCGAAATCACGAAGCTCACACTCACCAACCGCAGCGACCATCGCAAGACATTCCGTCTGTTCTCATTCATAGAGTGGTGTCTCTGGAACGCAGCAACAGATATGGAGAACTTCCAGCGCAACTTCTCGACAGGCGAAGTGGAAATAGACGGTTCCACCATCTACCACAAGACCGAATACAAGGAGCGCCGCAACCACTATGCCTTCTATACAGTCAATGCTCCTGTGGACGGTTTTGACACTGACCGCGAGACATTCATAGGCCTATACAACGGTTTTGACGAGCCTGACGCAGTGATGGAAGGCAAGTCGCGCGACTCTGTGGCCCACGGATGGAGCCCCATCGCATCACAGTCGCTCGAAATCACACTCGAAGCGGGTGAAAGCCGCGATCTTGTGTTCATGCTCGGATATATCGAGAACCCGCAGGAAGAAAAATGGGAAAGCAAGGGCGTGATCAACAAGGCTCCGGCCAAGGCCATGATGGAGCGTTTCGACACATCTGAAAAAGTAGACCGCGCCTTCGACGAACTGCGTCTCTACTGGGACGGTCTGCTCGGACGCTTCAACATACACTCAGCCGATGAGCGTCTTGACAGAATGGTCAATATCTGGAACCAGTATCAGTGCATGATAACATTCTGCTTCTCACGCTCTGCCTCATTCTTCGAGAGCGGCATCGGACGCGGCATGGGATTCCGTGACTCCAACCAGGATCTCGTAGGATTTGTCCATCAGATACCCGAACGCGCCCGCGAACGAATAATCGACATCGCATCCACCCAGTTCCCCGACGGCGGATGCTACCACCAGTACCAGCCCCTCACCAAACGCGGCAACAATGATATAGGCGGAGGATTCAACGATGACCCGATGTGGCTCATATTCGGCACCATCGCTTATATAAAGGAGACCGGAGATTTCTCAATTCTCGACGAAGCTGTGCCGTTTGACAACCAGCCGGGCTCGGAGGTGTCCCTTATGCAGCATCTAAAGGTATCATTTGACCATGTCGTTAACAACCTCGGTCCTCACGGCCTGCCTCTGATAGGCCGCGCCGACTGGAACGACTGCCTCAACCTCAACTGCTTCTCAAACGACCCCAACGAGTCGTTTCAGACCACCGAAAACAATTCGGAAGGCTCAAAGGCCGAGTCGCTCATGATTGCCGGACAGTTTGTAATCTACGGTCGCGACTATGCCGCCCTCTGCCGCAGACTCGGACTCAACGAGGAGGCCGACCGTGCCGAGAAATATGTCGACGAGATGGTCGAGGCTGTCAAGAAACACGGATGGGATGGCGAATGGTTCCTCCGCGCATATGATTTCTATGGCAACAAGGTGGGTTCCAACGAAAACAAAGAAGGCAAGATCTTCATCGAATCGCAGGGATGGTGCACAATGGCCGGAATAGGTCTCAAGGAAGGCCTCGTGGAGAAATCGCTCGACGCCGTGAAGAAATATCTCGATACTGAAAACGGCATCGTGCTCAACAATCCCGCCTTCACTGAGTATGTGATGGAATATGGCGAAATATCCACCTATCCTGCCGGATATAAGGAAAACGCCGGTATATTTGCCCACAATAACCCCTGGGTAATCATCGGCGAGACAGTACTTGGCCGAGGAGACCGCGCATGGGATTACTACGCCAAAATCTGTCCTGCTTTTATCGAAGAAAAGAGCGACCTGCACAAGGTGGAACCATATGTCTACTGCCAGATGACTGCCGGAAAGGATGCAGCGAAACCAGGCGAGGCCAAAAACTCATGGCTCACCGGAACTGCTGCCTGGAACTGGTATGCCATCACACAGTTCATTCTCGGAATCAAACCCGACTATGACGGCCTTCTCGTGGATCCCTGCATCCCGGACTCGTGGAACCGCTACGAGGTGAGCCGCGAATTCCGCGGAGCACGCTATGACATCACGGTTGAGAATCCGGCCCATGTATGCCGAGGTGTCCGCACTCTCAAGCTCAACGGAGAATATGTCAGCGACAACCGCATACCACTCTGTCCTGAAGGCTCGGTCAACAAGGTCGAGATTGTGATGGGCTGAGCCAGTATTTCACACATTTCAAAGCACCAATAATGAAACCAGTCACCACATCAATACTTGCAGCTTCTCTGCTGCTTGGTTCCTGCACCGGAGCGGGATCACAATCCGTCAGCGAGACTGAGACCACTGATTCGATCAGTCCGGCCTCAGTCCTCATTGCCCGTCTTGACTCGGCTGTCAGCAATGGAAAGTACTATTTCGGCCACCACGACGACACAGCCTATGGCCACACCTGGCGCTATGTCGACGGCGCGTCGGACGTCAAGGCCATAACAGGCGAATATCCCGGTCTCATGAGCTGGGACCTTGGCATGATCGAGGTTGACTCTGCCCGCAATCTCGACGGTGTGCCGTTTGAATTCATCGCCGCCCAGGCCGCTGCCCAGGATGCGCGCGGAGGCATCAACGCCATCTCCTGGCATCCACTCAACCCCATGACACGCTCCAATTCGTGGGATGTCTCGGCAACCCCACTCCGCGAGATGGCGACCAATGCAGCTGTCCGCGACACCCTCGTAGCGTGGATTGACCGCGCCGCCACATTCATCGGCTCGCTCAAAGACTCGCAGGGCAATCCCCTTCCAGTCATATTCCGTCCGTGGCACGAAAACTCCGGGTCGTGGTTCTGGTGGGGCAAAGATCACTCCACTCCCGAGCAGTACATCAACCTTTGGAAACTCACACGCGAGCGTTTCGATGCCAAAGGAATCAATAATGTAGTGTGGGCCTACTCTCCCGACAAGGACCTCACACGCGAGGAATACTTCTCCACCTATCCCGGCGACGAGTATGTGGACATCCTCGGCACAGACATATAT
>CAJUGS010000020.1 GCA_910586305.1 uncultured Duncaniella sp. | reverse complement strand
CTACTACAAAGGTATGCTTTTTATCCCACAAACACAGCTTTTTTACCATGCGCCACAATATCGGTTACGCGCTGTTTCCATATGCAAAAAAGAGAAACGACAAGCAAATTTGCTTGTCGTTTCTCTTTTGGGTGAACAGTGGGGGTCGAACCCACGACCTTCGGAACCACAATCCGACGCTCTAACCAACTGAGCTATGCTCACCATTCCTTGGTTTTGCGCTGCAAAGGTAGGCACTATTTGTGGACTGTGCAAATTTTTTGGCGAAAAAATTTGAATAAACGGTAAAACGAGAATAATATTGTTCTAAATTGCGCGTAGAAGACTAAGAAATCAGATATTGGCCGTATTGTTTTGCAAATGCAGTTGTGCGAAAATAGTGGAAAAATGTTGTGGCGATTTTTTAATCGCATGGAAATTTTGTAATTTTGCACGTATGAAACGTATTCGAAACTTTTGCATCATAGCGCACATCGACCACGGCAAGAGCACGCTTGCCGACCGTCTGCTTGAATATACAAATACTGTTGCGGGAAAGGATCTCCAGGCCCAGGTGCTTGACGACATGGATTTGGAACGCGAGCGAGGAATTACAATCAAGAGTCATGCCATACAGATGAATTATCGTCTGAATGGTGAGGATTATACACTCAATCTCATTGATACTCCTGGACACGTCGATTTCTCATACGAGGTGTCGCGTTCTATAGCCGCCTGTGAGGGAGCTCTTCTGATTGTGGACGCTTCGCAGGGTATACAGGCTCAGACAATTTCCAATCTGTATATGGCTATTGATAACGATCTCGAAATTATCCCTGTGATAAACAAGGTGGATCTTGACAGTGCCAAACCAGAGGAGGTCGAGGACCAGATTGTGGATTTGCTTGGATGTGATCCCTCGGATGTGATTCGTGCCAGTGGAAAAACCGGCATAGGTGTCCCCGAAATTCTTCAGGCGATTGTAGAGCGAATACCTGCACCAAAGGGCGACCCCGAGGCGCCTCTTCAGGCACTTATTTTCGACTCGGTGTTCAATCCGTTCCGTGGCATTATTGCTTATTTCAAAATTGTCAACGGGTCAATCAGAAAGAATGACTTCGTGAAATTCGTGGCTACCGGGAAGGAATATAATGCCGATGAAATAGGTGTGCTAAAGCTCGATATGCAACCGTGTGACACTTTGTCTGCCGGAAATGTTGGATATATTATATCCGGCATAAAGACATCCCGAGAGGTCAAAGTGGGTGATACTATAACCCATGTGAATCGTCCGTGCGACGCTGCGATAGACGGTTTCGAGGAGGTTAAGCCGATGGTATTTGCAGGTGTGTATCCAATCGAGACCGAGGATTTTGAGAATCTCCGTACTTCATTGGAGAAACTCCAGCTCAATGATGCATCGCTGACGTTCCAGCCGGAATCGTCGATGGCTCTCGGTTTTGGATTTCGCTGTGGTTTCCTCGGGCTCCTCCATATGGAGATTGTCCAGGAGAGACTTGGCAGAGAGTTTGATATGGATGTCATTACGACGGTCCCCAACGTTTCATACCGCGTATATGACAAGCATGGCAACATGACAGAGGTCCATAATCCCTCAGGCCTTCCCGACCCGACACTTATAGACCGTATAGAAGAACCATATATCCGTGCATCTGTGATAACGGCCGCCGAGTTTATCGGCCCGATCATGACTCTGTGTCTTGGTAAGCGCGGAGAGTTGGTGAAACAGGAATATATCTCCGGTAATCGTATGGAGATGATATTCGATATGCCACTCGGGGAAATCGTGATTGATTTCTACGATAAATTGAAGAGTATATCTAAAGGATATGCCTCCTTCGACTACCATTTGCACGATTTCAGAGAATCAAAGCTTGTTAAGCTCGACATTCTGCTCAACGGAGAGAGCGTCGATGCGCTGTCCACGCTTACCCATGTGGACAATGCTGTGACATTTGGCCGAAGAATGTGCGAGAAACTCAAGGAGCTCATTCCTCGTCAGCAGTTCGACATTGCCATACAGGCTGCTATCGGAGCGAAGATTATCGCTCGTGAAACTATCAAGGCTGTCAGAAAAGATGTTACGGCCAAGTGTTACGGAGGCGATATTTCCAGAAAGAGAAAACTCCTCGAGAAACAGAAGAAAGGCAAGAAGCGCATGAAGCAGATTGGATCTGTTGAAGTGCCACAGAAGGCCTTCCTCGCGGTTCTTAAACTTGATTAATCCCGGTCGGGAGCGTCAGCATTTGCTGGGCTTCCGACCGTTTTAGTTATTTTTCAGTAATCTTCACCGTAAGTACGTTGGTGGTGGTGGCTGTGACAGGGAAATGGCGGGAAGCACGAATGCCTGCAATCCAAAGAATGCGTCCTTGGTATTCAATGATTCTGACGTGTTCTTTTTCGGACAAAGACAGCTTGGCGTCGCTGAGTATATCGCTGACAAGTCGTGTGCCTTTCATACCAAATGGGGCAATGCGATCGCCGGCGTGCCACGGACGAATTGTGAGAAAGGAGTTGTCTATTGTGTCAGCGTCAAGATAAAGTGTGTTCCTGTCAAGTGCCCTTGAATCTCTAAGGCGGTAGAATTCCGCTACGGAGATGATCTCTGTAGTCAAAGCCACAGAGGCATTCCTGGCAGGAGTAGGATGGTAGAGTCTGCCACGGTCAAGGAGAAAACTGTCAAACCATTTGCCTCCAGCGGATCCATTCTTTACAGATTTAACTATGTCGGTTGTCCTTGAAGAATTGAGCCCGAGAGGAGAGGCAATCTCATAGAGAGCAGTGGCCGGATGGGGAGATGTCTCTACAAGGCTTTTCACATTGATGATGCCGCTTGGGTCAATGTATTTAGCTTGAAGGTTGGCAATATGTTCTTCATAAAGCGAAAAGTTACCACGCAGATTGTCAATAGTCCGGGATATGGAGTCAGAGGCTCCTGGAAATTCGCGGTTGAGAAGCGGAAGTATGTTGAGACGAATCTTGTTGCGGCGGAAGTCATCCTCAAGATTGGTGCTGTCGGTGACAAAATCCAGTTGTCTTTCGCATAGATAACTCTCTATATCATCGCGTGAAGCATCAAGGAGTGGGCGTATTATGACTCCGTTTCTCGGAAGCATACCTTTAAGGCCTGCAAGTCCGCATCCTCTGAACAGATTTATAAAAAATGTCTCAATATTGTCTTCACGGTGATGTCCCACGGCCAGGAGACTTCCTTCCCCGTTGGCAATGAGGTGGTTCCACCACTCATATCTTAATGTGCGACACGCCATTTCGACTGATTCGCCTGTTTTTGCACGATGGCCCGAGACATCGAAATGTCTTACTACAAGAGGTATGTCGAGATGTACGCAGAGTTCTGTGCAGTGTCGCTCATCGCGATTGCTCTCATCTCCCCTCAAATGGAAATTACAGTGTGCTGCAACGCAGTCATAGCCTATTTCTCGAAGCACTGAAAGCAGTGCCACAGAATCGGCTCCGCCACTTAGCCCGACGATCACCTTGTCGTTGTCGCCAATCAAGTCATTCGCCTTGATATATTCTTTGATCCGAGTCGAAAACATAGCCTCAAAGTTACAATTTCTTGCATAAATGAGCAAGTTTTTGCATCTTTGCATACCTTTTACAAAAATGCCATGAAAAAAATCATTCTGTTTGCCACAATGTATACAGCTTTTTGTTCAGTTGTTACGGCCGGGATAGACCGTTCCGCTCTTCTTGAGCGAAATTCACCTCACATAACAGCTGTAGATACACTCGCATCTTTAAGTGTGGGCAACGGGGCATTCGCTTTCACTACTGACATTACAGGCCTACAGACATTTCCAGAGTATTACAGTAATGGAGTACCCCTTGGGACACAGAGCCAGTGGGGATGGCATAGCTTTGACAATCCGGACAGTCTGAGGATTGAGGAGTCCTATCGTGTGTATGACTTTGGTCATGGTCATCCGGAGGTATACGCTGCAGAACATAAGAATCCCGGACGGCAGAAAGATGCTGCCACGTGGTTCAGGGTCAATCCTCACCGCCTTCATCTTGGTTGTATCGGCTTGTTGCTTCCTAAAGGCACAAGTCCGTCTGATATTTCGCATCCGTCACAACGGCTTGTGCTTGAAGAGGGACGCATAGAAAGCAGTTTTGATGTAAATGGCAGGCATTATAGTGTCCGGACAGTGTGTCATCCTGATATTGACATGGTGTCGGCAAGCATTGTCTCGGATAGCGCGTGTAGTGCCGGTATTGTGCTAAGGTTTCCATTTCCAACAGGTCAACACGCCGATGATGCTTGCGACTGGCGGGATTCACTCCCGCATACCACAGACGTAGTGGCAAACTTAGACAACGGTGCAGTGATCAAACGCAAGGTGGGAAGCAGTATCTACTATGTCTCTCTTTCATGGGAGCAGCCTGCGGAGGTAGTTAGTGAAGGTGCGAACACGTTGTCGCTGGTTGCCAAGGGAAATACTCTTGACTTTACTGCCTTATTCACTGAGAATTTCCCGATTGGCGAGACTCCTGGGGTTGTGGCAACAGAATCCGCATCTGCACAGGCCTGGAGGACATTTTGGAATAAGGGTGGAATTGTTGATTTCTCGCAATGTCCAGACCCAAGGGCGCGGGAGTTGGAACGCCGGGTGGTGTTGAGTCAATATCTGCTTGCTATTCAATGTGCCGGCGACACACCTCCGCAAGAGACAGGGTTGACCTATAATTCCTGGTTTGGCAAGTACCACATGGAGATGATATGGTGGCATCAGGCGTGGCTTCCGCTCTTCGGGCATCCTGAAATGCTTGAAAGAACACTCTCATGGTATGAGCGCGCCTATCCAAAAGCCGTGGAAATAGCGTCTCGACAAGGCTTTAGGGGCTGCAGATGGATGAAGATGACTGATCCTGGCGGAGAAGAATCTCCATCTAAAGTGGGTAGCTTTCTCATATGGCAGCAACCACACATAATATATCTGTGTTCTCTTCTCCAACGTTCTGACCCTGCCGGAGATGTGGCTCAGAGATTTGGACAACTCATAGATGCAACGGCTGAGTTTATGGCCGATTTCGCACTTGACAAGGACGGATATGTCAAACTCCAGGGTTATATTCCGGCGCAAGAAACGCTCAAGGCTGAGACTACATTTAATTCTCCGATGGAGTTGTCTTATTGGTATTTCGGCCTTAAGGAGGCCAATCGTCTCAGAGAAGCCAGAGGCCTGTCGAGAATCGCTGTGTGGGATTCAATCGCATCAAATCTGCCACGTCTCGCAGCCGACTCTGTCGGTCGTTATCTTGCAGCCGAATCAGCCCCGGAAACATTTTTGACTCTTCGGCTAATCTCTGATCATCCTGCCATGCTTGGGGCGTTTGGAATGCTCCCTGGAAATCCTCTCACGGATACCGACAAAATGAATGTGACACTTGATTGGGTGTTGAAAAACTGGAACTGGTCAAAGACGTGGGGCTGGGACTATTCTCTGACGGCAATGTGTGCTGCAAGATGCGGAAAGCCTGCTCAGGCTTTGGAGGCATTGATGAAGGAAACCGGGAAAAATACCTATCTTCCCAACGGGCACAATTTTCAAGACTCCCGCCTGCGTTGCTATCTGCCTGGCAACGGAGGATTGCTGACGGCAATAGCTCTGATGTGTGCCGGATGGGATGGTGAAGAACGGCTTAATCCGGGATTCCCTGACTCGTGGCCTGTCAGATGGGAGGGTATAGCTCCGTTGCCATAGTGGCTTTGTGCAAACTTTTGAGGGAATAGTGTAAGACTCATCTGAAAAAAGACGGGTAATTTTGTGTTATGGATGCCGACGAAGTCAAAACCTCGTCTGTATTCCCAAGAAATTTGTCAATAAAGAAAAAGATGAGTAATTTTGCAGAGTTTTTTCAAAATGCCAAAGTATTATAAAATGATTTACAGACTCTCCCCCCGTCTGGTCCTTGCGACCTTACTGTTTGTCAGTATGACCTCTTGCCATGACCATGACAAACATGGTGACCACAGCGAGGAGGACAAATCCGAATTAGAGGAGCACAAGCATGATAATCCCAACATAGTACATCTATCGCCTGAGGATGCCACGCGGTTTGGCATAAAGGTGGAAGGTGTTACTCCCGGATCTTTTTGTGAGGCTGTAAGAGTTGCAGCAGAGGTGCTTCCTTCAGCTTCAGATATAGCTACGGCCTCGGCAACAACTTCGGGTATTCTCACACTTGCAGAGGGTGTCACCCAAGGTTCGTCTGTAAAGGCCGGGCAGACGATCGGTCGAATTACTTCAAAAGGAGTCAGCGGTGGTGATCCAAATGCATCCGCCAAGGTAGCGATAGACAACGCAAAGAGAGAACTTGACCGTCTTAAGCCCCTCCTTGACGACGGGCTTGTGACCCGTAAGGAGTATAATGACGCTTTGGCGGCTTATAACTCTGCTTTGGCGGCTTTCAGCCCTGCCGCAGCCTCAGGTGTGGTTACAGCTCCACGCTCGGGAATTATCACGTCTCTTAGCGCATCGCAGGGCCAATATGTTGAGACCGGCGCACCGATAGCTTCCATCTCCGGCACAGGCATTGTGACATTGCGCGCACTACTTCCTGTGAGAGAGTCATCATTTATACCATCCATATCCGGAGCTGTCATAACTCCTCATGGAACCAATGAGCCTCCGATAGATATTGCCGATTATAACGGTCGACTTCTTTCGGTGTCGACCACATCTACAGAGACACCAGGTTATATTCCGGTGTATTTCTCCATGTCGGCCAACTCGCCGATGCTTCCGGGCAGTGCTTCAGAGGTATATATAAAGGGTGCTGCTGCTCAGGGTGTGATTTCTGTACCTGTATCGGCACTCACTGAACAGCTGGGTGAGAAATTTGTATATGTAAAAATCGGACGCGACGATTATGAGAAACGCCCCGTCAGTGCAGGGCGTTCTGACGGAATGCGTGTTGAAGTGCGTCGTGGAGTTGCAGAAGGTGATTCCATTGTTATTGCCGGGCTGTCGTTTGTCCGACTCGCAGAACAGGCAACAGTAGTTCCAGAAGGCCATTCCCATAACCACTAAATAGCCGGACTATGCTTAATAGAATAATCAAGGCCTCGCTTGACAATCGTCTGGCGGTAATAATTCTGTCCGGTATACTTCTGTGTATAGGTATGGCGGTTATGATGCGTACCGAGGTTGATATCTTCCCGGATCTCAATGCCCCCACCGTCGTTGTAATGACCGAGGCTCCCGGTATGGCGCCGGAAGAAATTGAAAAGACTGTCACGTATCCCGTAGAAACAGCGGTTAACGGAGCGTCAGGTGTTCGTCGAGTCAGATCGTCTACTACTACCGGATTTTCTGTTGTATGGGTGGAATTTGACTGGGATACTGATGTCTACCGTGCTCGACAGATTGTTTCTGAAAAACTTTCCGAGATTGAAGGCACGCTCCCTCCGGGTGTAGGAAGTCCGACACTTGGCAGTCAGTCCTCTATCCTCGGTGAGATGCTCATCATTGGACTGACAGCGGACTCAATCACCTCTATGACCGAGCTCCGCACAATCGCGGACAGGCAGATACGTCCTCGTCTGTTGTCAATAGCAGGAGTTTCCCAAGTCTCAGTTATAGGAGGTGATGCCAAGGAGTATCAGATAAGGCTATGCCCGGCCAAGATGCAGCGCCACGGTGTGTCGCTTTCCGAGGTGCGTGAGGCTGTGGCCGGAATGAATCGAAATGCCCCAGGCGGAGTCGTCTATGATTATGGAAACGAATACATTGTCAAGGGTGATATCATGAGCACCGATATCGAGTCACTCTCCAACTCGGTGGTGGTCAGTGATGGCAGTCGTCTGGTGCGTCTTTCCGACATAGCCGAAGTGGCTATAGGTGGCGAAGAGCCGCGTCTTGGTCTCGCATCGGTCAAGGCTTCTCCGGCCGTGCTGCTTACTGTGACCAAACAGCCCGGAGCAGGTACTATTTCACTTACTGACAAGATTGACGAACAGCTCAATGCACTTGCCAAAACATTTCCTGAGGATGTCAGCATTCACACAGATATATTCCGCCAGGCCGATTTCATAAATCGTTCGATATCCAACCTGCGTGAGTCGCTATTTGTCGGAGCCATATTCGTAATAGTGGTGCTTTTCTTCTTCTTGATGAACCTCCGCACGACTGTTATTTCGCTCGTGGCTCTCCCTCTTTCAATCATTGTTACAATTATCGTGCTCAATCTTATGGGATTGACAATCAACACAATGAGTCTTGGCGGTATTGCGATTGCCATAGGCTCGCTTGTTGACGATGCTATTGTGGATGTTGAAAATGTCTACAAACGACTGCGTGAGCGTCATGCTACAGGTGAGAAAATAGTGACAATTGTCTATGATGCCTCCCGTGAGGTCCGAATGCCAATATTCAACTCGTCGTTGATTATAATGGCTTCATTCGTTCCTCTTTTCTTCTTAACAGGAATGGAAGGCCGGATGCTGCGACCCCTTGGAATATCGTTTATTGTGTCGCTGATAGCCTCTACTATGGTTGCTTTGACAGTGACACCGGTTCTGTGTTCCTATCTACTTGGAAGCAAGAAGGCGCTTGCCGCCCTTGACCGTGAGCCTTGGCTCTCGCGTAAACTTCGTGCCATCTACGACCGTCTGCTTGGCAAGGCAATGTCACATTCTCGTCCGGTCCTTGTTGCGACAGGCATTTTGTTTGCAGTCTCCCTGGGGTTGTTCTTTACTCTCGGACGCAGTTTCCTTCCGCCCTTCAACGAAGGATCTCTGACAATAAATGTCTCCACCCTCCCCGGTATATCACTGGAGAGGAGTGATGAGGTGGGACGAGAGGCAGAGAAGATTATTCTTGCTACTCCTGAAATCAAAACTGTTGCCAGGAAAACAGGGCGTGCTGAGCTCGATGAGCATTCTCTCGGTGTAAATGTCAGCGAAATCGAAGCTCCGTATGTCCTTGACGGAGGTCGCTCACGTCAGGAACTTGTGGCAGATTTGCGTCATAGACTATCCCACATTCCCGGAGCAAACATTGAGATTGGCCAGCCCATTTCCCATCGTATCGATGCAATGCTTTCAGGTACGGAGGCCCAGATAGCGATCAAGTTATTTGGAGACGATCTTGCAACTCTCTACACACTTGGTAATCGCATTAAAGCCGAAATATCCGAGGTGCCCGGTGTGGTTGACGCCAATATAGAACAGCAGATGGAGCGTCCGCAACTGGACATACGTCCCCGTAGAGATATGCTTGCATATTATGGCATACCCGTGGGCGAATTTGCTGATTTTGTCACTGTAGCTCTTTCGGGGGAAGTAGTGTCGCAGGTATACGAAGGAGGATATCCCGTAAATCTCACTCTCAAATTCGAACCATCAGCGCGTAATTCACTTGAGGCCGTGTCGTCATTGATGATTGACACTCCCAAGGGCAAAGTCCCTCTTGAGTCTGTGGCCGAAATAGTGTCGACCTCTGGCCCTAATTCCATAAATCGAGAGAATGTCAGTCGCCGAATCGTGATTTCGGCCAATGTTGATGGCCGCGATTTACGAGGTACAGTGGATGATATCGCTTCTAAAATCGACTCTGAAATTGCGCTTCCTGAGGGATATTACGTGACTTATGGTGGACAATTCGAGAGTGAGCAAAGTGCATCGCGCACACTTGCGCTGGTATCTCTTGCTGCTATGGTGGTCATATTCCTACTGCTATACGGGCAGTATCACAGTGCGTCACGTGCCGGTATAATTTTGCTGAATATGCCCCTTGCTCTTATAGGAGGAGTGATTATTCTTCGTCTTACTTCTGGTGAACTTAATATTCCGGCAATTATCGGATTCATTTCTCTAATGGGAATTGCCACACGCAACGGTATGCTTCTCATGTCGCGCTATGAGACTCTTCGCGAGGATGGAGAGAATCTGATGGGTCGTATAATTCATGGATCTTCCGACAGATTGAATCCCATTTTGATGACAGCACTGAGTTCGGCTCTTGCCTTGATACCTCTTGCTTTGGGGGGGCATCTTCCCGGAAATGAGATTCAATCTCCCCTTGCCATTGTCATCCTCGGCGGGCTACTTTCGTCCACTCTTCTCAATATGTTTATTGTTCCCATTATATATTATCTGATAAACAAAAAGAATAGATGAACAGAATTAAGTTCCTTTTTCTGTCTTTGGCTCCGCTGACGGTTGCAGCAGCCGATTTTGACAGTGCTGTTGATGCTCTTGTTGCGAACAATTTAGGACTCAAGGTTGAGACTGCGCGTGCCGAAGCATCGGTAGAGTCTATCAAAGCAGAAAATATCCTTGCCGGACCAGAAGTCGAATTCTCCAGGGTGTGGGGTACAACCGCGGAATTCGGAAATAAATGGGGCTTATCGGTTTCTCAGGGATTTGACTGGCCCGGACTCTACAAGGCCCGCAGTGAGGCTGCGCGTACAGCATCAACAGCTATGCAGTATTTACGTGAGGCCAACCTTCTTGATGCACGTCGGGATGCCCGCGTATTGCTGATAGACTATATCCACAATTATCAGATTCTGTCTCTCCAGCGTGAAATAGCCACCAACATCGACAGCATGGTGGTCTATTACAGAGATGCTGCTGAAGTAGGCCTTGAGACAAGGATTGACTATAATAAAACGGTGCTGGAGCGTATCGCCGTACATCGCGAGCTACACAATCTTGAGGCAGCCCAAGAGGCCATCATCGCACAGCTCCAGGATTTCAATGCCGGTCTTGACGTGCAGCCTATCCTTGAAGGCATCGGAGACAGTTATCCCGACATGGAGCCTATGCGGTTATCTGTAGCTCTGTCCGTGATGCGTGAGCGTGACCCGCGCTATGCGGCTGCGTTAGCCCAGGCAAATGCGGCTGAATCGCTTGTTAAAGTCGATCGTTTAAGCGCGTTCCCCGGATTCTCAATAGGATTCGAACATGAAACCGAGGGAGACGAGCATTTCAATGGATTCTCGATAGGTATCACCTTGCCTTCATGGGGAGGACGTCGTCATTCAGCGAAAGCAGCCCGTCTTGAGGCTGAAGCTGCACTAACTGATGCGGAGATAGCGCTTCATCAGCGCAAGGCTTCTCTTGTGACTGACAATAATCTGATTGATTCTTATCGTAAAGTGATTGAAGAATATGAGCCTGTCGTGAAGGATAAGTCTCACTATGAACTTCTTCACAAGGCACTCAAAGCCGGTCAGATAACATTTCTCACATACATCGAGGAACTCAATTATTTCATCGCCGCTCATCGCGACTATCTCGATGTA
Organism: uncultured Duncaniella sp.; assembly: GCA_910586305.1. Lineage (GTDB taxonomy): Bacteria > Bacteroidota > Bacteroidia > Bacteroidales > Muribaculaceae > Duncaniella. The sequence goes on along the minus strand of CAJUGS010000020.1, from coordinate 44,351 downwards.
CTCTATGAGTATAATCTTGCGATAGCCCGTACAAAGTATTATGACTAAGAATATCTGTCTAAGACTGTTCACGTCATTTTTTAAGATTGGCGCATTCACCTTTGGTGGTGGATGGGCCATGATTTCTATTATCGAGAAGGAGATTGTGGATAAAAACCATTGGATTGAGCGTGAGGAGTTTCTTGATCTTTTGGCAGTCGCGCAGTCTCTTCCAGGTATTCTTGCCGTGAATATATCAGTCGCCGTCGGTGATAAGCTGAAGGGTATGAAGGGAGCTGTGGCGGCATCAGCCGGTACGATTCTGCCATCGTTTCTTATTATCCTTGCTATTGCGGTTTTCCTTACTCCCGACCTTATAAAAAACAATGATACAATTTCTGCGATATTCAAGGGTATACGTCCGGCAGTGGTAGCCTTGATAGTGGCTCCTGTTATATCATCGGCAAAATCAGCCGGAATAGGATGGAAGACGGTATTCATACCTATTGTTGTTGCTGTACTTATATGGTCAGGGCTGCCGTATGTTTCTAATCCTATTCTATACATTATACTTGGCGGATGTCTTGGCTATCTGTGGCTCAGACGGCAACACGCCACTCTGCATAAAACAGATACTAAATCGGGAAAGGAGGATACACGACAATGATATATCTCAGGCTAATCTGGGCCTATCTCAAGATCGGGCTGTTTGGGTTTGGTGGTGGGTATGCCATGCTCGCGCTGATTGAACGTGAAATCGTAGGCCCAGGATGGATAACAAAACAGATGTTCACCGATATAGTGGCCATATCGCAGATGACGCCGGGGCCGATTGGAATCAACTCGGCTACATATATAGGATATGTGGCTCCGGGACAGTATTCCGATGCATTTGCATCACCGATATACGGCATTCTTGGATCGATATTGTGTACACTTGTGGTGATTATTCCGTCTTTCTTGCTTGTGGCATATACGAGCCATCTTATACACCGACATCGGGAAAGTATCGTGGTGAAAGGTATTTTTACAGGGCTCCGGCCTGTTGTTGTCGGACTGATAGCCTCGGCAGCGCTTCTGCTAATGAATGAAGCGAATTTTGGCACTGATACGTATCAGGTAGTATGGAGTTTGACGTTGTGTATTGCAGCGTTCGCCATGGTATACTGGCTTAAATGGCATCCTATTCTCATCATCTGTCTTGCTGGTGTCGCTGGCTGGCTAATATATTGACATATGAATTACGACGAATCTATAGAATTTCTATACAACTCTCTCCCGGTGTTCCAGCATATCGGCCCGGGAGCTTATAAACCCGGATTGGAGACATCTCATGCTCTGGCATCGCTATTCGGAAACCCGGAGCGAGATTATCCATGTATTCATATCGCCGGAACAAATGGCAAAGGCTCGACTGCACATACCATTGCGGCAGTGCTGATGTGTGCCGGTTATAAGACCGGCTTATATACATCGCCACACATATATGATTTTCGCGAGCGAATCAGGGTCGACGGAGAAAAAATACCCTGTAAGGATGTTGTGGATTTTGTGGAACGATGGATGACTGTGAGAGGACATCATCCAGAGTTGTCGCCAAGTTTTTTTGAACTTACTTCCACTCTTGCCTTTGAGTATTTTAAAAGATGTAAGGTTGATGTCGCTGTGATTGAGACTGGACTCGGTGGACGGCTCGACAGTACTAATATAATCACACCGGCTCTAAGTGTGATTACAAACATTTCCATGGACCATACTGCACTTCTCGGAAACACCCTCGAGCAGATTGCATATGAAAAGGCTGGAATAATCAAGCATGGAGTTCCGGTGGTAATAGGAGAGAGAAGTCCGGAAACCGATGGTGTGTTTATCACAAAGGCTTCGGAGGAGGAATCTCCGATTTCTTTCGCGTCACAAGTGGTAGGCAAAGTCTCGGATAACGGAAATATATATCCTGATACGCCGTTCGGTATCGTGAGGGGAGAGCTTCAGGGGGAATACCAGTTTAAGAATGCCGCCACAGTGTTCGAAGTTATAAAAAACCTGCGTCAGTTGGGTTTCGAGATAACAGATTCTGCTGTTCGGGAAGGAATGTCACGAGTGGTGGAACTGACTCATTTGTTTGGTCGTTGGAGCAAGATTGGGGAGAGCCCTCTCACAATTGCCGATACTGGTCACAACTGTGGCGGATGGAATTATCTGACAGACCAGGTGCTACAGACTCCCGGCGATAGGAAGGCTATAGTGATGGGTTTTGTGGCCGATAAAGACCTGTCAGTAATTTTAAGCCACATTGCCGAGTCACTGGCTTCGGTCGAATTGTTTTTCTGCACTCCTTCTGTTCCTCGAGGTCTCAAGGCCAGTGAACTTGCCCTTGGGGCTGCTGCATATGGACTGCATGGAGAGGTTGTTGACGATGTGAATGTGGCACTTGCCATAGCTCGAGAGAGAGTGGGAGAGCAGGGATTCGTATTGGTGGCCGGTAGTAATTTCCTCATTGCCGACCTCAAGGAAATGTTTTAATTGCGTTTTTATTGTTCTTTACTGCCAAAACTATCCTTCGGATTGGAGAAAAAACAGTATCTTTACACCTATGAAAATAGCTAACATCGACCTTGGACCACGCCCGGTGATGCTTGCCCCTATGGAGGATGTCACCGATCGTTCTTTTCGCCTTATCTGTAAAGAGCAGGGTGCCTCGATGGTGTACACTGAATTTGTGAGTGCCGACGCGTTGATTCGCGATATACCGACTACTGTGAGAAAGCTGTCAATCGACCCTGGCGAGAGACCGACGGCTATTCAGATATATGGCCGTGAGATTGAGCCAATGGTAGAGGCTGCAAAAATAGTGGAACAAGCAGGCCCTGACATAATCGATATCAATTTTGGTTGTCCGGTGAAAAAAGTGGCAGGAAAGGGTGCCGGAGCAGGAATGCTACGTGATATCCCGAAAATGCTGTCCATTACACGTGCTGTAGTTGAGGCTGTCAAGTTGCCGGTGACAGTGAAAACAAGGCTTGGATGGGACCATAATTCCAAGATTATTGTCGAGCTTGCCGAGCAACTCCAAGACTGTGGTATAGCTGCACTGACTGTTCATGGTCGCACACGGTCTCAGATGTATTCAGGAGAGGCCGATTGGGAAATGATAGCCCGTGTGAAGGAAAATCAACGCCTCACCATTCCTGTTATCGGTAACGGAGATATAACCTCGCCGGAACTTGCGGTCAGTGCTTTTGACCGTTATGGTGTAGACGGTGTTATGGTTGGCAGAGCATCGATAGGAGCGCCATGGATATTCCACGATATATCCCGGGCATTGAGAGGAGAAGAGCCAGCTCCGCTTTCGGACAGCGTCAAGTTTGACCTTATCCGTCGACAGGTAAAGGAGAGCATCGACAGGATTGACGAGTATCGCGGTATCCTTCACATACGTCGACACCTGGCAGCATCTCCGCTGTTCAAGGGAATTCCTCATTTCCGAGATACGCGTATCAAGATGCTTCGGGCCGATACCTTTGACGAACTCATGGAAATCCTTGCCGAAGTGCAGGCGTTACGAGAATAATTCATCATATTTCAATCACAATCATAGTCACAGTCATGAAAAAAACTTCCATACTACTCCTTGTTGTTCTTTCTTTCTTAGTTTCCCACGCACAGTCGATGGGAGAGTATCGATTGAAAATAGGTGATTTTACAGAACTTAAAGTACTTGACGGTCTGAATATCGACTATTCAAGTTCTGCTGATTCGGCCGGATATGCAGTGTTTACTTGTGCGCCGTCGGTGGCCTCTTCTTTTATCTTCGACCGCAACAACACCAAACTTACTGTGCGGATATCGGCTGATAATCCACCTACAGGCCCACTTCCTACGGTAAAACTCTATTCTAAATACCTCATTAAAGCTGAAAACAATTCAGACTCTACACTTAGAGTGATGTCAGTGAGTATGGGACCGAAATTTGAAGGCATTGTGGAGGGGAACGGTACTCTCGTTGCCCGTGACATCCAGGCCAATGAAATAAAACTGAGTCTTCGCTTGGGTCACGGTCAGCTTGTTGCCTCGGGTGTATGCGATAAGCTAAGTGTGAAATTTGTTGGCACTGGCGTAATACAGGCTGATGCTCTAAAAGCCCAAAATGTCTCCATTAACTGTTCAGGTACCGGTTCGGTAGGTGTGTGGGCAGTCGACAAAATGTCGATTTTCGGAATGGGTTCGACCGCTATATATTACAAAGGACATCCGGAGATCAAGAATCGTTCGGTAGGACCAAAGCTCAACCCTCTTGCTGAATGACAGAGCCCGAGGGAGGTGATTTGAAGATTAAAGTAGCGCGGACACTGAAGTGGAATGTCATTGACCGCGTTGCTTCGCAAGTGCTCTATGCCGTCACCGGTATAGTGCTTGCGCGTATGCTTTCTCAAGAGGATTTTGGTCTTGTTGGAGCCATACTCGTATTCCAGGCATTCGCTTCACTTTTTGTCGACAGTGGTTTCTCTTCGGCACTTATTCAACGAAAATCACCAACACGGCTCGACTATTCTACAGTGCTGTGGTTCAATCTTGCTATTGCCTGTGGACTATACGTTGTTCTTTTCTTCCTCGCTCCTTGGATTGCATCTGTATTTCAGGGAGATATGCGGCTTGTACCTTTGTCGAGGGTGATGTTCCTTTCCTTTATCATCAATGCCTCGGCCATTGTGCAGACCAATCGTCTGATGAAGAAGATGGACGTGAAAATGATCGCAGTTAGCAACTCTCTCGGACTTGTGGCAGCTGCGGCTGTCGGTATAGGGCTCGCAGTTGCAGGTAGTGGTGCTTGGGCCATAGTATGGCAGACTATAACCCTTGCCGGAGTAAAGAGTCTGATATTATGGCTCACAAGCTCGTGGAGACCGCTCATGCGGTTTTCATGGTCTGTGCTACGGAGCTACTTCTCTGTTGGTTCCGGAGTAATGTTGACGTCGCTCCTCAACACGGTGTTTCAGAATATTTATTCTTTTTTTATAGGTAATCGAGCCGGTCTTGTGCCACTGGGTTATTTTACTCAGGCCGATAAGTGGAGCAAAATGGGTGTGATGTCTCTCTCTCAGACATTGACATCCACTTTCCTTCCTCTTCTGTCGGGCGTGCAGGATGATGCCGAACGCTTTGCGAGAATATGTGGGAAGACTCATCGACTTACATCTTATCTTGTATTTCCGGCGATGGGACTTCTTTCTGTGATGGCCACTCCCATATTCCACACTTTATTTTCCACGAAATGGGATGCATCGATTACGCTATTCCAAATCTTGTTGCTTCGTGGTGTGTTCACAGTCTTGACGCTGCTGTATAGTAATTTCATTCTTTCGCTCGGAAAGTCAAAAACACTGGTCTATTCAGAGGCTTTTCGCGATATAGTGGCTCTCTTGGCTATAGTTGTTACCCTTCCTGGGATTTCTGTATCGACTCAAGAGAATCCTGTAGCCGGTCTCGAGATATTTCTTTGGGGGCAGGCGGCCGCAACCGCTCTGACATGGGGTGTGACACTTCTTATAGCTGTCAGACTTACCGGGCGTGGACTGTCGCAATATCTGCTTGATATGGTGCCATATGTTGCCCTTACAGCTGTCAGTCTTGTTGTTCCTGTATTCCTTCTCTCTTTATCTCTTCCCCCTCTTCTCCTATGCGTAGCACAGAGTGTGATATTTCTTATTGTCTATCTCGGTGTCAACTATTTGTTTAAGTCGCGCATTCAGCACGATGTCTTGTCCTACATATTCAGAAGAAAATGAATTTGATATCATTAAGCAGTTCCTGGAAAGAATATAAGCCCGAATATCGAAATCTGTTTCGACTTGGAATGCCTGTGTTTGTAACACAGTTGGGAATCATTGTCGTCAATTTCGCAGATACTATAATGGTGGGAAGCTATGGAACTAACGAACTTGCTGCCTCGGCATTTGTTAATTCTCTCTTTTTCCTTGCCACGATTATGCAGATTGGATTCGCATCGGGAATGACACCGATAATTGGTGCGCTATACAGTCGTGGTGAAAACCGCAATGTAGGTGTGACGTTCAAGTGTGGAATGCAGGTAAATATAATGGTTTCAGTCGCATTTACCATTATAATGGGTGGGTTGTATTTCTTTCTTGACCTTTTCGGCCAACCTGAGGAAATCATGCCCTTGGTCAGACAATATTATCTGATTGTCCTCGCTACACTTTTGCCTATGGCTGTGTTTAATTGTTGCCAGCAGACAGCCAATGGTACGACCGACACCGCAACTCCTATGTGGATGATATTGTGTGCAAATGCTATAAACATAGCCGGTAATTACATCTTTATATACGGTAACTTCGGTATGCCAGAGCTTGGACTTGTTGGAGCAGGACTCAGTACCATGACGGCACGATATATCTCCATGGTCGGTATCTTATCGTTTATTTTTGTCTCAAGACGTTACCGTAAGTATGTGAGTGAGCGTAACAACTCCACCTCTGTGCAGAATCATGAGACAAGGATGAAGATCTGGAGGACATCCTATCCGCTGATGATTCAGAGTGGAATCGAATGTTTTCTGTGGAGTTTCGGTACCATTGTTTCAGGCTGGTTTGGCAAACTCCAACTTGCCTCCTACCAGGTTGTCAACACTATATCTCAGCTGGGATTCATGACGTATATCAGCTTTGGTATAGCCACCTCGATACGCGTCGCTAATTATACAGGTCTTAGAGATTTGACAGGTGTATACCGTATCACTTCCGCCGGGTTACGGCTTAATCTGCTTCTTGCTACCATTGCGTCGTCGATTTTCATATTCGGCGGGTCGCATCTGATAAGTGTATTCACGCCGGATCAGGATGTCGTGACAATAGCGCTCACACTTATACCTCCGATGGTGCTCTATCAGTATGCCGACGCCTACCAACTTACCTATGTCAACGCTTTGCGCGGCACATCTCATGTCAAACCTTTGTTGTGGATTTCAATAGTAAGTTATCTTATTGTAGGCGTCCCGTTTCTGTTGTTCCTTGCCAAGGGATTGAATCTTGGCAATCTTGGAGTATATTACAGCTTCTCGGGTGCCTTGATCGTAGCCTCGATTCTACTGAGAAGAACATTTTTTAAAGTGAAACTTTAGTGAAAAGTTGTCTGTTTCAGCAGATTTTCTGAGCAAAATGGAGCTATTGCAGAATCTTTTTTCATGAATCGCAGTCTTTTTCATTACCTTTGATGTTTATTAAAAAAAGACTATTGTTTATGAGACGACCATCAATTATAATCATCATGCTCCTCGCTTTCTTATCGCAAGGTGCATCAGCTCAGGTAGAGCAAATTAAATATGGTAATTTCAACCAGTGGGTGACTCGTGAGATTCATGAGTCTGCTGTGATAGGCGGACATGAGATCAATCTTTATGAGGTGGGGCCGACGCAGACCATTACCGGTAATAAGCCTTACGGTTCTCTTGGTGGTTCACCGTGGGGAACGAGCAACGTATATGCAAAAGTTTCCGGAATAGTCAAAGGTTCCTGTGCGGTATTTCCTGCCGATGATCCCGGTTATGGAAAATGTGCTAAACTTGCATCTCTTCTTGAGGAGGTAAAGGTGCTTGGGCTCATTAATATGAAAGTCATGGTGGCCGGATCAATGTTTCTTGGCCACATGATTGAACCCGTGACCTCTACATCTAACCCTTATAGCAAAATGGATATGGGGATGGCCTATACGAAGAGGCCTAAGTCACTTGTCTTTGACTACAAGGTTGATATGCCAAATGTAGACTATAAAATCAAAGCCACGGGTTTTGGTCCGCAGAAAAAGCTTTCGGGTCGAGATGAAGGAGTGGTGTTTGTTTTCCTGCAGCGTCGTTGGGAGGATGCGCAGGGCAATATTCATGCCAAGAGAGTGGCCACGGGTGGGAAACTGTTTGACAGTAGTTCGCCTTGGGTCAGGAAATATAAGCTTGCCCTTGTGTATGGTGATGCATCAAAAAAAGCCGGTTATGCCCCGTATTTGGCTCTGCGTTCAGGCAATAATGCATACTATGCAAAAAACTCCAAGGGAAACATGGTTCCTGTGGTTGAAGAGGGATGGGATAGTGCAGATGCTAAGCCTACTCATGTAATTGTGATGTTTTCTGCGGGTAATGGACTTCCTTATGAAGGTACTCCGGGACTGACACTGTATATTGATAACGCCGGCTTTGGATTCTGATATGTTTACATTCAAACAATTTGAAATTGATGACAGCCATTGTGGGATGAAGGTCGGTACCGACGGCGTGCTTCTTGGAGCGTGGGTTGAGTGTTCGACTGCTGCAAGTATAATTGATGCCGGTTGCGGATCGGGAATTATATCACTGATGATGGCTCAGCGTAATCATTGTGCAAAGATTATTGGAGTCGATATAGACATGGAGGCCTGTGGTGACGCAAAAAACAATGTCGGTAAATCTCCGTGGTCTGACAGGGTGGAAATATCATGTGGCGATGTGTTGTCGATGAATCGAGATACTCTACCATCTCCTCTTCTGATTATATCCAATCCGCCCTTTTTTAACGAAACTCTCCGTTCTCCCGATGCCGATCGCTCGCTGGCACGTCATGGCGAAGGATTTGAGGTAAACAGTCTTATAGAGCTTGCCGATAGATTGATATCAACTCCGGAAGACACTCTTGCGTTCATCGCTCCTGCTTCGAGGATTGATGAAATTGAATTTCAACTCTCGCTCCATCGTCTTGATGTTCGACGAAGGGCTTTGGTTTTCTCAAGAGAGGGTCGTAAGGCCATGAGGGTGATGTTTCAGGCCGGAAGAGGTATAAAAGAGCATATATCTGATATCCCAGTGATAATCCGAGACTTTAATAATAATCTGACAGATCAATACAGAAAACTAACATCCGATTTCTATCTTGACCGATGAATTCATTCCCTAATCTTCGTCCTGGTTATGTGGGACGACTATTCCAGCTATTGTTATTTTCCCTTTTTGGACTCGTGGTTGCAGGACTACTGATGGGTGTGTTGACCCATAGTGGAGTTACGACAAAGTCTTTGCGTATAGCAACTGTTGTTCAAGATATATTGGTTTTCATTCTTCCTGCTATCCTCACAGCTGCAATGGTAACTAATCGTCCGGACAGACTGCTTGAGACAGAACGTAGACCGGATATGCGTCTTCTGCTTTATGCTGTTGCTGTGATGATTGTATCTATGCCGGTAATGAATGCCATTGTGATGTGGAATGAATCACTGACTCTTCCTGATTCGCTGCATGATGTTGAATCATGGATGAGAATGACTGAAGAGAACGCTCGCAGGTCTGTTGAGACACTACTTGGCGGAAGCACTGTCGGAGATCTTGTTGTGAGTATATTTCTCATAGGCATACTTGCCGGATTAAGTGAAGAAATTTATTTTCGCGGGACAATGCAGAGGTTGCTTGCTTCTGAAAAGCTGAATGCCCACTCTGCAATCTGGATTACTGCTATTATATTCAGTATTTTTCACTTCCAGTTTTTCGGTTTCTTCCCACGTCTGATTCTCGGAGCTTTCTTTGGCTATCTGCTATACTGGTCCGGTTCGTTGTGGCTTCCGGTGGCTGTGCACGCGCTAAACAATACGATAGTGGTTGTGACAAGCTGGTATACAAAAATTAACCCCGACTCATCGATAGCCGGGGTGGATAGGATAGGGACAGATTCATTATCCCTTATGTCTTTTTCAATCGTCTTGTCTGCGGTTTTTCTTTATGCGCTTTCCAGACGTTCTTCACGGCTGAAAAACAAGTCGAAGTGATGTCCAACGATCTTGTACAGTAGTGTGATCGACGTATTTGAGTCCGAGTATCTCAGCCGTTTTCATAATAACAGGAACATCCTCTTCGTAGAATCCGCTCAGCAACATAGTGGCTCCGGGTGAAAGTGTGTCCACATAGGCCGGAAGATCAGCTGTGATGATGTTGCGGTTGATATTTGCGATGAACAAGTCGATGTCGCGTATTGTTGCAAGAGTGGAGGCGTCGCCAAGGTGCAGGGATATGTTCTGGGCCTCGTTGAGGCGCACATTCTCAATTGCATTTGTATATGCGAACTCGTCAATCTCGATAGCGTCGATTGATGCGGCTCCACGCATGGCAGCGAGGATGGCGAGGATTCCAGTCCCTGTGCCCATATCAACAACTTTAAGCCCCGAAAGCTCCATTGACAGAAGGCGGCGAAGCATGAGTGATGTGGTGGCATGGTGGCCTGTGCCGAAAGCCATTTTGGGATCAATCACAATATCATAGCGACACTCGGGTATATCGCGATGGAATGTGGAATGGATCACGCATAAATCATCGATTACGATGGGTTTGAAATAGTTCTTTTCCCATTCGGCATTCCAGTCACGTCCTTCTACGATTTTGAATGAATAGCTGAAGTCGGCTTCCATGGGGAAGTCGACTATTACTTGTTTCACCCTTTCAGGGTCGTAGTCTTCCTTCTTGATATAGGCGGTAAGACCTTCGGAGTCGGGCACAAAACTCTCAAAACCCTCGTCGGCAAGGAGTGAGGCGAGAATATCGGTGTGCGTTTCTGTACATGGAGAGAGTGAAAATCTGGCTTCTATGTAGTCGTTCATAAATACGGTGTGGGAATACAGGCTATTTGCGGCGCAGTATGCGCATTGTCTTGAATAGGCGGCGAGAAATTTTCCAACCGATGAGTGCCATATCCACGTATCCGATTGCGCCAAGCAGGCGACTGGCCATTGAGCCTGTGCCTTGAGAACCTATCCCGCCTTTTTTCAAGGCGGCGACACGCTGGGTCAGACGATCACGCTTTATCTCAATCCTTGCAGCCGTATAGGCGCGCATATATCTCAATTCGTCAATGCTGTAGCCGTTCCAGTCGGCGGTTCTGTGGGGAAGTATCTTTTGCTGGGACATAAAATCAATCGTTTTTGAGTATCAGATAGGACACAAACTTTGAAATGGGATTGATGATGAGAGAGCGACGGAGTAGGAACGCGACAATGAGAAATACCACGTAGATTCCGGCCATAATCATTGAGGCCCCGAATATACCGGTGCTTTTGGAAAGAAGCATGACAAGTGCGAGAGACACAAAGAAAACGATTGATGAAACCATCACAAAAGCAACAAAGACAAAAGCCACAGTAGAGAGGAGAATGGTGATTTTCTCGGCAGCGGTGAGTTTGGCATAGTCAATGTTGAGCTTTAATGTCTCCTTAAGCTCGTTCCAAAGGGAGTTGATTTGGGAAGATGTCTCGGCCATGGATAAGTGGGATGAATTTGGTGTTCGCTGTATTATGGAAACGGGGCGCGGAGTTATGGGATAGGGGATAATTCCGCGCCCCGTCGTTATCGGTTGGATGGCCTAACGGCTTAATCGTCAATCTGAGTTGTGAGTTGCTCCACAAGAGCGTCGATCTCGTTATCAGAGCATAGAATGCCTTTCTTACGTAGAAGGTCAACGATACGCTGGCGCACATCAACGCCCTTTTCGGGGGCAAAAAGCAATGCGGCACCCGCTCCGGCGATAGCTCCGCCAATGAAAGCGTAGAGGATTGAAAGATTAGATGACATAGTTGGATTGTTCTATTGGTTAGAGGTGTTAGTGGGAGTCACTCGGAGAGAGGGGTGAGAAATGTCACACGGGATTATTTGCCGAGTTCGTCAGCTATCTCGTCAGCCAGTTCTTCGAGTTTGGTCTTGTGAAGCTTGACACCTTTGCTTTCAAGATACTTCATGATGTTCTTGCGGGTATCTTCACCTTTCTCGGGAGCAAGAAGAAGACCAACTGCGGCACCTGCTACAGCGCCACCTAAAACTGCGAGCACAATGTTTAATGCTTTCATAATTCGTAGAGTGTTTTTATAGCCCCGGATATTGATACCGGAACAGGGGTTAGAGGTATTTACGTCAGATAAACAACACAACGAGCGGAATAGTTCTCGTCTGAGCGTTAAAATTAATAAAAAAATATTTCCAATGCAAACATTACGTCACATAAAGAAAATAAATAATGCTGCAATGATTGCTACACCCACGATTGCAAGAGGAATGCGGTCTTGATTCAATATCTCTTTCCAGACTGATTCATAATGCTCGTCATCATCTATTTCACGCCGGCGTCCTCCATAGAACTCCCGTAGTTCGTCACGAAAGGCTGAAACTGAAGCTGTACGCTGCGCTATGTCGGGATGAAGTGCATGAATCAAAGCCTGCACAGTATTCTCCGGAAGGGCAGGTGGGAGCGTTGCACGTATTATTTTCTCGGTCACCACGCGTGAATCCGGAAGTTTTTTCCCGGATAGTGCAAAAACTATGGTGGCGGCAAGTGCATAAATATCGGTCTGTGGTGTGAAGTTTTCAATATTACCATATTGTTCCGGAGGCGCGAATCCGGTCTCACAGGTCATAATGGGAAGCGCCCACATCTGTCTTTCTTCCTCATTAAAGTGAAGAGAAGCATAGAGACTGAAAAGCACAGGGATGTATTCTCCTTTATGGTGTACGAAACGTATGTGTCTGGGTTGGATTTCGGTGTGGATAGATCGACGAGAATGCATTATTTTCACAGCGTCGAAGATTGGCGAGAGAAGTTCGCGTGTTTCCTCCCATGAAAGTGGCCCTTTCTGTTTCACATATTCCTCAAAGGTGATACCGTCAAGGAACTCCACTACATAATAGAAGGTATTATTCGCATTAAAAATGTCGATAACACTTATCACCGAAGGACTGATTGAAGATATTTCAAACCTTACTCGCGAACACTTCTCAAAGATTGTGCGACAGTTCTCTACCGTGGGCGCAATCTCTTCGGGAGTGACAACTGTGATTCCGTCGGTTCCACGCTCTGAGCAGTGGGGCATGAAGTGCTCACGTATCACCACCTTGTTAGGTAGTCCTTTGTGCCTGTTTACAGGTTCGGCTATGTATGTGTAGCCCATCCCGTCCCGTCGTATGCAGGAAAGGATGCAGTATTCATTCTTACCACCTCTGACAATGGTGTGAGGAGTCAATGATAGATCTTTTTTCATGACTATGAAAGAGTCGAGAGTCGTTTTGTGTCACCTACGATCCAAAGAACGTCGCCTGCTTCAAAACGGCGAGCCGGATCGGGCTGCAGATATGCGCTGTCTATTTGTACAGCAACGAGAAGGGATTCATATTTGTCTCGCAGCCCGGATGTGACCACTGTTTTACCGACAAGAGGAGAGTCATCGGAGAGACGGATACTTGTGAGTTTAATTTCTCCGTGCGGAGCAGCATTGTCGTTATCGTCAGATGCTTCGACTACTGGGAGGAGTCTTTGTATTTCCTCGTCGGTTCCAATTACACCAAGTATGTCGCCTGGGAATATACGCGAATCAGCTCCAGGCACCATTATGGTTGTGTTGCCTCGCTGTATGGAAGATATAGAGACTCCGTATTGATTGCGCAAGCCGGAATTCTTGAGTTGTTCGCCAACGAACGGGCAGTCGTATCCCACCGTCATGAATGCGAGATGCAGATTGGGCACAAGTGCGTTCTTTGCACCGCTACGACGTAGCTCACGTTCATTGAGATTGTCTATGAAGCGCGTCTCGATACGTGCGAGACGTTTTTTGACTCTGCGAGAAAACGATAACATCAGCACCAAGAATAGTGCAATGCCGAGGGTCCAGCCTACGGCCATGGAGTATAGTGAACTGATCAGATACACGATGATGCACATGGCTATCAGAAGGCGTACCACAGTCATTATAATCAATGGTATGTCAAAACGTGCATTGCATTCTCTTAATCGGGAACGCTCTGTCTGCTTTGAAGCCGGATATGTGAGGGCCATGAGGAAAGGTGACATGGCTATGAGGGAAATCACGAGTGTCAGCATCCGTCCCCATGAGGGAAAAATGCCGGTAAGCAGTGGCAAAATATAGTTGGTAGTGAGCACGCATATTGCTATGAGAACAATAGAATACAACATCACCCTCCAAAGATATCGCTTGAGCAGCGAATGCCATAACTGCTTGGTTACACTCTGTTCGGCTGTTGCAGAAGAAGAGTAGCGGTCTATGAGGAAGTGGAGACGTTTGGGCAAATGTGCCTCGACCCAGTCATAGGCCGGATCTGCCATACGTATAAAATATGGCGTAGTGAAAGTTGTTACAACAGAGACTGCCACAACTATAGGGTATATCTGCGTGTCGAGCACGCCGAGACTCATGCCGAGTGATGCAATAATGAATGCGAATTCTCCAATTTGTGTGAGTGAGAAGCCACTCTCGATAGCCACTCGAAGAGACTGGCCTGTTAGGAGCATACCGAATGAGCCAAAGAATATCATTCCAACAATCACCACTGCTGAAAGAATCAGGATGGGGAGCCAGTATTCAGCAATCACTTCGGGATTGACCATCATGCCGACGGATATAAAGAATACAGAACCGAATAAATCCTTGACAGGCATGGTGATTTTCTCAATTCGCTCGGCAAAGCTTGTTCCTGCAAGAATTGATCCCATGACAAAAGCTCCGAGTGCGAGCGAAAATCCGCAAGCCACGGAAAATACCGCCATTCCCAGACACAGACCCATTGATACGATGAGGAGTGTTTCGGAATTGAGAAAGCGCCGCTGGGAATTGAGCAATGATGGCAATACGAAAACTCCAACAACAAACCATATTACAAGGAAGAACGCAAGTTTACTGATGCTATATAGCATCTCTCCACCCTCGACACTATTGTTGATAGCAATTGACGAGAGAATTACCATCATGAGAACGGCAAATAAATCCTCGACAATTAGCACGGCAAATACCAGAGATGCAAATTTACGGTGTCGTAGGTTGAGGTCGGTAAAAGCCTTTATGATAATCGTCGTAGAGGACATTGATAGCATTCCTCCAAGGAAAAGGCTGTTGATGTTTGAGAATCCGAGTATGTGTCCTACTGCAAATCCGGCTGTCATCATGCCACACACTATAAAGAGGGCTGTGACAACGGCCGAACCTCCCGCACTTAGAAGTTTTTTAAAACTGAATTCGAGTCCGAGAGAGAATAGGAGCACCACTATGCCAAGCTGAGCCCAAAAGTCGATATTGGTCTCAGTGGTAACAGACGGGAGGTATGTGAAATGAGGACTTGCCAAAAATCCGGCCACAATGTAGCCAAGTACCACAGGCTGTTTCAACCACTTAAAAAGTATTGTGGTGAATGCTCCGAGAATCAAGATGAAGGCAAGGTCGCCGATTAGACCTTCGACGGAGAATGACTCCGGTAAAGTTGCAGCCACACTCGCTATTACCAAGTTGAGTATCAATTGTGAGGGTTGTTTGAGAGTTGAAGAATAATGTCAGAATCAGGAGAGATCAGCCTGGTTTGACAGAGAAATGGATATTGTGGGCATAACGTGGTGCAGGGCATCAAAGACATCAATCATATCGCCCTGTTCATGGATAAGGACAAGGAGATTGAGTCTGGTTTCATCTTTGTCATAGTCATACTCCACATATACTTTGGTCAAATGTATGTCGAACTCAGACAGTACCTTCTTGTATGGATCGATGGATTTCACTATTCCCTTTACTTTCAGTCGTATTGTGCGCGCTTCGTTGCCCACATTCACTCTGTGTTCAATCCGTTCGAGAAGTGTGAGCACAAACAGTACAAGAATAGTGGATACTATGGAGACAAGGTATAGTCCACATCCTACCGACATACCAACGGCGGCTATAATCCATATACCGGCAGCCGTGGTGAGTCCACGTACAGAGCCTTTCATCTGGATTATGGCACCAGCGCCAAGGAAGCCGATTCCCGACAATACCTGAGCAGCAATTCGAGAAGGGTCGCCTCTAAGAAGCCCCACTGTTTCCTGACACACATATATTGATAGCACCATGGCGATACAGGCACCCATCGATATAAGTGAGAAAGTGCGGAGTCCGGCCATCTGGCCTTTTCGCTTGCGCTCTATGCCAATACAAGAACCGAGTATAAGGCTAAGTACTATACGGAATAACGCTGAGGTGGAATTTATATCCACTGCCGTCACTTCTTGCCAGAATTGTTCCACGTTGAGAGAGCTATTTTTTCAGAGTGAAATGACGAGAGGCAAGACGATAGCCATCGGTAAATAATTCAACAGTGTAGTCACCCGGATTGAGAGCTGTGTTGACATCCCAGTAGATGGTGATGCCTGGAATTTCGTCGCCGGCGTATTCGATGCTCTTGCGGGCACTGCATGGAATGCTTTTACCTTCAAACGGGAAAGAGCCGGCCCCCCCAAGAAGCTGGCCTTCGGGAGAGATGAGGCGCATATAGATAACCTTTTCACCAACGGGGGTCGAGTTGTTTTGGGGAATGGTGAAGCGTACCATCAATTGTTTGGCTTTCTTGACATTCTTTTCTGTCTTGCCGTTTTTCTTAAGAGGTGTTAGCGTCACTCCTGTGACGTTGAGTTTCTCGGCAAGCGTCATTCGCTCGCTAAGATTCTCGTTTTTACGTGTTTCTTCCTGTAGGCGCGAACTCATGCGCTGATTTTGCTCCTTGATTTCTGTATTCTCAGCCCTGAGTCCGGCGTTCTCTTTGTTTAATGAGTCAATCTGGGCGATATAGTGGCGAAGAAGTCCCTTGAGAGTAGATATCTCATTTTGCAGTTCTTTAATACGAGCTGCCGATTTCACCTTCTCGTTTTTAAGTTCGTTCATGAGGTGTTCTACTTTGGCCTTTGCCGCAGTATACTTTGCAAGAATCGTATCGTTGGCAAGACGTTGAGCCTGATCCTCGTATTGCTGAAATTCCGAGTTGAGAAGATCAAATTCATTTGAGAGCTGAAGTTGTTCGTTGTCAAGACGGAGTTCTTCATTGAGCAACTGTGCTTCAGCTACCTGCGACTTCAACGATGCGACCTGGGTCACACCAAAGCCGACAGCCACGAGAAGAAGTACAGCGAGAACTATTGCAGTAATCAGAATCGGTTTGGTCTGTTTCTTCATGACGGAGTTTAGTGAGTAGATAAGTTATTTATATGCAAAGTTACAAAACGATTGCAGAAACGGCAAACATTTTCCCGAGTATATTGAAAGATGGTCACCATGAAATAAAAAACTCCGTAGCCGGAATATTGGTCTTTGCCGGCTGCGGAGTGATTATGTCTTAGTGGAATATAGGTTCAGCGTCTTTTGCCGCTCACAGAAACGAGGATAAAGCCGACAAAGAAGATGATAAGAGTGGATATCACGATTGAGAGATTGATGTGGACAAAGCGCGGTATGTCCATCCACTCCGTCAGTTTGGTCTGCATTGCGATGAGTATGAGTGAGGCAACTCCTATGATGACACCAGGAACGACATGGCTCTTTCCTGCCTTAGGACATAGATAGGCGAGAAGGAACATACCGAGGACACCGCCTGAACATACGGAGCTAAGAGCCCACCATGCATCCAGCGCATTGTCGACAAGCAAGAAACAAAGAGCCACACCTATGCCAAGGATTCCAACAGCGACACTTGCCAGACGAAGCACTACAACTTTTCGGTCGTCGGATGCATCGGGATCGATGCGCGAATAGAAGTCTGTAAGCACGATGGTTCCTGATGATGTCACACTTGTGGCCACTGTGCTCATGCCGGCACAGAAAATAGATGCGATGAGAAGGCCGATAAGTCCAACCGGCATCTCGTTAATTATAAAATAAGGGAACACAAAGTCACTTTTGATTCCATCGGGAAGTGCACCGGGATGTACATAGTAAAATGCAAACAGGAAGGAACCTATTAGGAATAGTACGATGTTGACCGGTATCGTGAGAAGAGAACCCCAAAACGCGCTTTTACGAGCTTCGCGAAGAGAAGGAGCCGCACAATATCGCTGAGTGTAGCTTTGGTCGATGGCAAAGTTGTTGAGATTGGTGAACATTCCGTATATCAGGCATACCCAGAAAGTACTCTCTACAAGCGAACCGTCAAAACTTCCGAGTGAGAACTTGTTGTGTTCACGGCATATCTCAATAGCCTGGGATGGTCCTTCTGGCATTCCCATCAGCAATACAACAAGGCATATTACAGCACCGCCTATGAGGATGGCTCCCTGGAGAGCCTCGGTCCAGATTACCGATTTTAAACCGCCTTTCTGACTATATAATATGATGCCGAGACCGGTGACAGTAACAACAATAGGAATATTCCATCCCATCAGGACATTCATCGGAACGGCAAGAAGGAAGAGTATGGCACCTGAACGACATACCTGTGTGAAGAGATAGAATGTCGAGGCATAGAGACGTGCCCAGCGACCAAAGCGCTGCTCGAAATAACTATAGGCGCTAATGCTGCCAAGTGAGCGATAGAACGGCACAAAATACCACATGGCAAGAAGGCCGGCCGGAAGAATTGACAATGTGAAAACAAATGCGTTCCAGTTGCCCATAAAGGCGGAGGAACAATAACCGAGGAAGGATATAGAGCTGCAAAACGAGGCAAAAATGGAGAGACCCACAACCCATCCGGGCACTTTGCCGCCTCCGCGTGTGAACTCGTCGCTGCTCTGCTTCTTGCGGCCAAACATATAGCCGAAAAGAATTGTACCGACTGTGAAAATGAGAAATACTATTAGGTCTATGAGATTCATGGTGTTTTATTTAAGGCGTAGCCGAAAAACAGAGGGAGCACACAGGCTCCCTCTGCCGGGAATAATTTAAAGAATGATTTTGCCGTCCTTTACAGGAAGAGCGTCGAGAGCCTCGCGGATTTTGAGACGTTCAGGCTCGTTGAACTTGCGGTAAGGAGCTGCAACAAAGTCATCCTTGATTACGCCAAGTAGCGAACAAGCACACTTGAGACCTTTGAGGTAGCTTGAGCCATGCTTGCCGACAGTATATATTGTTGAGCTTATCTGCATGATAATCTGCTGCAGACGGCATACTTCTGCCACGTTTCCGGCACGGGCTGCGTTGTACATAGCCACGTAAAGTTCGGGGAACATATTGGCACCGCCGTTGATACCTCCGTTAGCACCAAGCAGGACACATTCTCCTGTGACTTCTTCCGGACCCATGAGAAGAGAGAATTCGGGATGGTCCTTCATAGCGTATTTCACAGACTGGAAGTAGGGTATATTGGCCGAGCTATCCTTGAAGCCAATCACGTTGCCACTCTCGGCAATACGACGGATGGTGTCGGGGGCGAAATTGACTTTGACATGGCTGGGCATATTGTAGAGGAAGAGGGGAAGTGGCAAATGAGAAAGCAACTCCTGATAGAATTCCACAAGCTCGGGCTGGCCTGGTGCAAAGTAGTATGGAGCGGCGCTGACTACGGCAGAAGCTCCGTGGTCGGCAGCATAGGCTGCCAGAGCGGCACTTTCGATAAGAGAGGTGTCGGTGATACATACGAGGACCGGTAGTCTACCGGCATTGATGCGGCAGGTTTCGGCTATAACTTCTTTGCGCAGACGATAGCTCAGGCTCTGTTCCTCGCCCGTGGTGCCGAGGATGAAAAGACCGTGGACTCCGCCGGCGATGAGATGCTCTATGAGGTTCTCAAGGCTTGCCACGTCAAGTGTGTCATTGCCGAGAAGTGGTGTTACGAGGGGAGGGATGATGCCGCTAAGCGGTGATTTAATTTCTGTACTCATGTTTTATACTGGTTATACAAGTTTAAAATCCGTTGAAGAATGTGTAGAGGGCAATCATCACCACACATAGCAAAAGCCAGCCCATTTTGGTGCCAAGCGACATACGGCTTTCTATGACGGCCATAGGCTTGCGCTCAACAACAGCCTTGTCGGCATAGCTAATGGCTACCATGGTGATAATAAGCACTACGAATATGATGAACGAAAGCATCATGAAATGAACATGGTCTGTGGCATTGGGTATTACCCAGAGGTAGAGTATGCCACAGCCGATGCTGAAAATTGTACCAAACGTGAGAATTACGTTGGCGGCGAGTGTTGTGCAACGTTTCCAGAACACACCCATTACAAATACAGCTGCCATGGGGGGAGCAATAAAGCTGAGAACAGACTGGAATACGTTGAAGAGATCCATGCCTTTAATGTTGTCTACAGCTATGGTGATCATGATAGATACAAGCGCACCGACAATAGTGACAATATGCCCTGTTCGAATAATCTCTTTCTGCGAGGCGTTGGTGTTGATGTTTTTAACATAGATATCCATGGTGAACACGGTGGAAAGAGCGTTGAGAGCCGATCCGATTGTGGATATAAGCGCAGCCGTGAGAACAGCGATTACAAGACCGACCATTCCCACAGGGAAAAGGGAGGATACAAGTGTCATGTAGGCATTGTCCGGTTCTATCATGGCACTACCGAAAAAGCCTTTCTTCCACAGCGCGAAGCAAACGACACCAGGTATGATATAGATTGCCACGTCGAGAATTTTCAGCCAACCGGTGAAATTCGCGCCCTTCTGACCCTCTTCGAGGCTGCGCGCTGCAAGAACAGGCTGTACCATAGACTGATCAGTACACCAGAACCAAAGTCCGGAGATAGGGTAACCGAGAAGGATGGGGAGCCATGGGAATTCCTTGTCATCGTTGGGCTGGAACAGATTCCAGTAGTGTGAAGGAACTATACTGCTGTCGGCAAGGGTAGAAATTCCTCCCACTACAGAGTGGTCACCAAGATGCCAAATTCCCACAATGGTCAGCGTAGCCGAGACAAGGATGAGGAGGACCATCTGATAGACATTCGTGTATGCAATGGCCCTTAAACCGCCGAGGATGGTGAAAAACGCAGATATAGCAAGCAATATGAAGGCAGAAAGCCACATTGGTATGCCGAAGACCTGTCGTATGATTATGCCACCGGCAAAAAGAGTGAGTGCGAGCCACGATATGAGCACAGTGACAATAGTGTACCATGCAAGCATATTGCGTGTGGACTCACCAAAGCGTTTGCCCATAAATTCAGGCAGGGTGGTTATTTTCTCTCCAAGATAACGGGGTGCAAATACAAAGGCGAGAAGCGCAATGAAAACAAACGCATACCACGCGTAGTTGCCAGAGACGATGCCGGCGGTAAAACCGGCACTCGCCGAGGCAATGAGCATGGAGGGACCCACATTAGTGCCCCACATTGAGAATCCTATATGGTGCCAACGCAAGGAGTTGCTCGCAAGAAACTTGTGAGAACCCTTTTTGCTTTTTGAGCAGGCCCATAGGCCAACCCCAATTAAGACGATGAAATAGGCGGCGAGCACCGCCCAGTCCATCGGTCGCATAGTCAAGTCAGTCATTACAGTCGATTTAAGGTATTAGGTGTTTATGTGTGTGAATGGTTAGTTTTTCATTTTATCCCGACAAGTCTTCGGGCAAGAGCGACGGCCGTATTAGCGTTGTCACTGTATCCGTCAGCCCCGATCTCGTCGGCAAAAGCTTGTGTGACGGGTGCCCCGCCCACCATGATCTTCACTTTGTCACGCAGACCTGCATCGGTAACGGCATCAATCACATCTTTCATATAGGTCATTGTGGTAGTGAGAAGCGCGCTCATGCACAGAATGTCAGGATTGCTGTTGCGTATCTCTTCGACAAACGCTTCAGCCGGGACGTCGATTCCTATGTTTACAACTTCAAAACCACATCCTTCAAGCATTGATGCAACAAGGTTCTTGCCGATATCGTGGAGGTCACCTTTGACAGTCCCAATAAGGACTTTGCCGATTGATGCGGATGCTTCTCCGGCCATGAGTGGTTTGAGGAGTTCAAGACCGGCCTTCATGGCGCGTCCTGCCATTAGGAGCTGAGGTACAAATGCCTTTCCGTCCTGGAAACGTTGACCCACTTCTCCCATAGCGCGTATCATTTGTCCGTTGATTATATCCTGAGGTGATATTCCATCGTCGATCGCTGTTTTGGTGGCAGCTTCACATCCGTCGGCTTTTCCAGCAAGAATGGCGTTGAAAACCGCGTCAGCGTTGGTTGAGGCCGTCACTGATTCTTTGGGAATAGAGGGACGGCAACAGTCACATTCATTTCCATTACCAGCTTCGGAATGAGAGTGTTCATGCGACAGGATTTGTTGTGGAATCCCTCCAGCATTGTCGTCATTATGAGGCGAAATGAACAGGCCCTTGAACGGCTCGACTGCTTCGGCAAGCGCGTGGATATGACGGTCGGTTGTGCCACAGCAACCACCTACGAGGTTAAGCATATGGGCATCAAGCAGAGGCCACACCGATGCACGGAACGCCTCGTGCGAGACGGAATATGTACCGGTAGAGTCGGGGAGGCCTGCATTGGGATAGAGACTGATTCGGTAGCCTTTCTTACGACCAAGCGAGATGATGAGCGGAGCTATATTTTGCGGGTCCGGAACACAGTTTATGCCAATTGAGAATATAGGTGCATCGCTGACGGTGTCTATAAATTCCTCGATGGATTGTCCAAGCATATTCCGTCCGTCGGGAGACGATAAAGTGAAGCTCAACATGACCGGTATTGTTTTCCCGGTTTTCTTCATGGCTTCAACGGCTGCATTTACAGCAGCTTCAGCATTCTTTACATCAAAAATAGTCTCAATGAGGATTGCATCTACTCCACCTTCAATAAGGGCTGAGGCCTGAACGGTATAGGCTTCCAACAGTTGTTTGTAGCCAAATGTTTCCCAGCCGGGTTGCAGGCTTCCAGTGACCACTGAGCAGGTACGCGATGTTGGTCCCATGGAGCCAAGCACAAATCGGGGTTTAGAGGGGTTCTTGTGGGTATATTCATCGGCTATGTCGCGGGCTATCTTTACGGCTGCAAGGTTGATTTCCCTGACATATTCTTCCATACGGAAGTCTGCCATCGAGATTGCTTGTGAATTGAAGGTGTTGGTCGTGATTAAGTCGGCTCCGGCTTCGAGGTATTTACGGTGAATGTCAGCCACGACATCAGGCCGAGTGATGGAAAGAAGGTCATTATTGCCCTTGAGAGGAGTGGGGTGGGAGGCAAATCTTTCACCTCGGAAATCATGCTCGGTAAGCGAGTATCCCTGTATCATTGTGCCCATGGCGCCGTCAAGCACAAGCACACGTCCGTCAAAAGCCTTGACAAACGGAGACTCTGAGTCGACGGATAGCGATGTCTCTTTGTGGGAATTCTCGCTCTCGACTTTTTCAATGATTTGTTGAACCTCGTTGTCGACGTCAGAAATCACGATGGTGTCGGTTTCCGGACGAACTATTGCTGGACGGTCACGATACTCTTCAACAATCTTCATTGCCTCCTCGACTTCTGCTTCGTTATGGAAGTCCATTTCGAGATGCACGCCATTTCCACCGATATTGTCAAGCAGAGGCCGAAGCTCGTCAAGTGTTACCCAGCAGGCCATGATGCTTTTCCCTGCATCAAGAATACGGCGATACAGATCATACCATTTTGATGAACCGCCTTGAGGTTCTCCGACTCCGGGGGTCCACTGAATTGCGTTTAGTTCGTCTATCTCCAGTAGGGCCGGCAAGTGATGAAGGGCACCTACACCGTCAAGGTGATAAAGTGTATAATCAATTTTCCGGCACTGCTGTCGTATGAACGGCTGGACAAACCTACGATAGTCCTCTACACTTATCATTGTAGAGATATCACACTGTAGTTTCGCCATTTTTCCCGGTGCCCATGATGAGAAATAGCAGAAAGCCATCTCGTCACCCTCACGAATGATATCGTAGAGCTCGTCGAATACTTTGAAATAGATGTCGTTGATTCTCTGCATCTGGTCTTCAAGCACATCGGGCTGCATCACAGTGTCGAGAAGTACTTTGTCAGTACCTTTCATGGCAGCAAGAACATCAAGACCTTCCATCAGATCGGGCATTCCAACGTAGTAGTTTCCTGACGCTTTCTCCTTGACGGCTCGAAGCAGTTCTTTGTGCAACAGATAGTTGGGGTGATTTGGATTGAACGTGAAGTCATCACGGTAGTCCGGGTCGGGATGAATCCAGATTGTATCCGGACCACCTTCGAACACACCTCCGAGAATAGCAGCGAGAGATCCGGGACCGAGTTGGGTATTGGCTACCGGAAGCATATCTGCTTTGAGAGAGCTATGAGCCACGTACCAGTCGAGATATTCCGCGCGCCAGGTCGGATCAAACCATTTGGTGTCGAGACTATCCGGCTCAGACGGAGCCGGAATATCGGCATGGGGCTTCACCCCATTTTGGAAATGCTCCCACATATTTAGAACAATTCCTTTATGGTTCCACCAGTCGATATAGTGTTTTTTTGTCTCCTCAAGGTTTTCTTTCCAGGTTTTCATCGAAAGAAATTATTAAGGGCATCTCAAGACAAATATCAGATACAGATTTAGCAATATTGGATCTGTAGTATGTCATTTGTCCGAGAACCTACTTGTTGCTGATTAGTGTGGTTTATTAAAATACTTTTACTTGCCTGATTACAGAGTTTTGTCTAAATCCGAATAAGCGATTTATTTCAATCTGCAAAAGG
Source organism: uncultured Duncaniella sp. (assembly GCA_910586305.1). Classification (GTDB taxonomy): domain Bacteria; phylum Bacteroidota; class Bacteroidia; order Bacteroidales; family Muribaculaceae; genus Duncaniella. The sequence continues at coordinate 19,921 of CAJUGS010000020.1, read as the reverse complement.
TTTTTCGTTCCAAATTCCTTTGAAATCTCTTCCAATGAAAAGGTGCTCAGTTTTTGAGAGATCCATGTCGTCGGTGCATTCGACATCAAAGGGATAATAGGGAATATCTTCTTCAGGTCGTACAAATACCGGCATTTCTTCAAGAGGAACAGTGAAGTTTTTTAACCAACGTCCGCCCTCAAAGCTTTCGCCTGTGAAAAAGTTGACCCAACGACCTTCGGGAAGATATATATCACGACGATTTTCGGAGTTCATCACAGGTGCTACAAGGAATGAGTCGCCGAAATAATATTGGTCGTCGATGTGAAGTACAGTGGGATCATCCGGGTTTTTAAACACCATGGCTTGCAGCAATGTCGAACCGCTGTTGCAAGCTTTTTCACTTTGTTTCAAAATGTAAGGAATGAGTGCGTAGCGAAGTTTCCACCATTTCTTTACAATTGAAGCGATAGCCGGATAGTGCCATGGCTCGCGCTTGTTGGTTCCGTGGTAACGGATGTGGGATGAGAACACACCAAACTGAGTCCAGCGAACATATACATCGTCGTCAACGACTGAATTCATAAAGTTGGGAAGGGTATGGAATCCAGGTACGTCATGACTCCAGAAAGCAAAGCCTGAAAGGCCAAAGTGGAGACCGCCTTTTAGTGATCCGGCCATGCCGTCCCAAGAGCTGCACGAGTCTCCGCCCCAGTGGAGAGGATATCTTTGGCAACCGGCCCATGCTGCACGTGCCCATACAATGCCATCGCCTGTGACTTCTTTTGTCACCTCGTAGGCGGCTTTCTGGTAAAGCAATGCGTAGAGGTTGTTTAGAAGTTCCGGGCTCATATTCATGTATTTCGCATCCATGTGGATGTTTTCGCCAAAATCTGTCTTTATAGCAGCGACACCCATTTCAAGAAGATTGCGGAGAAGGCCTTTATACCATTCCGTTGCTTTGGGATAGGTGAAGTCGATAGTTCCGGCGTAGTCGAGGGCCGAGAAGTTAGATCCTTCCGAGGCCTGTTCCTTTGTCAGTGGGGCGATATAGAGATTATCTCGAGCTTCGTCAATCTGCTCGGCATCCTTGGCCACATATGGAAGTTGCCACAAAGTGACACGGAATCCCTTGTCTCGTAAATCGTGTAGGAATTTTTCCGGGTCGGGGAAACGCTCGTCATTGAACTTCCATTCACAAAGCCAGTCAGTACGGAACCATCCGGTATCAAGATGTATCACGTCGCAGGGATAGTGCTCGTCGCGTAGACGGTCGCATATTTCGTTGACTTCATCGGCGCTGAAGTATGTCATTCGGCTCATCCATACACCGAAGCTCCAAAGAGGTGGCATTGATGGATAACCAGTCAGGTCGCGATAGCCACGAATTACCTCTTCGATAGTATCGCCGGCAATAACGAATGCATCCACTGCCGGCTGCTCGTTGAGGAACTGGACCGAACGGGTAGAATGTCCTGCAAGTGAGAGTTTACAGTGGGCATGAGTATGGTAGAAAGTTCCATACATTCGGCTTGAGACATAGAAAGGAATGTTTTTGTATGTGCGTCGATTGTTGACGCCTTGTCCATCCTGGTTTTTAAGGAAGAATGTCTGTCCGCTAAGATCCATTTTTGCAAAACGCTCGCCTGTGCCGCCGAAACATTCGTCATGCTTGCATTCAAACGACAGAGTGGCTCTTTCTGCCTTTCCGTTGCAGCGGCAGAATGCGATAGGCAGAGCATCATAGCGGGGAGGGGAGAAATGGTCGTAGGCAGCCAGGCGTATTTCACGCTTTCCATCGGGGTAAAGACGCAAGTCGAGTGTTTCCTGCGGATCGGGCTGCAAATCGCTCCATCTGTCAAGGAGCGGTTGACGCAGATTGATAACTGCTCTGCGAATGCCGTCGGCTGTTGTTATAATCCATTCATCGTCGGTAAATTCAGCACGGAGAGGAAGATGTGTGGTGTGCTCTGCATTTAGCATAAGCATCTCCGACTCGTCGGTCATGGCAACTTCACCGAATCCCATGAAGACGCGGATAATCTTGTTGCCGTATTGACGAAGCACGAGAGTGTGATTCTCACGTGTGGCAGAGAGGTCAGCTGCCATGTCGTTGTCCAATATCTGCTTTTGGAAAGGAACAGATATGTGTATATCGCCATCTATTTCTTCGACTGCGATAGGCTTACAGGCCTTCCACAGAGCCTCGTCTCGAGCGAGGTCGGAATCAAAATCGAGGAAATCGAAAAGATGATAGTTTGTCGGTTTCATGTTGTATGATTACTTCTTGTTATTTAATACGACGTGTGGACCATTGTTGCGTATCACCATTGACGGGCCGGGACGGTTGTAGCCGAACTCCGCGTCAGGACACAGATTGTTTTCAACGGTATACCCATCGGTGGCTTCATCAAAGTAGATATAGAAGCCACGGTGATTGGTTGCATATGGTGCGTCGATTAGATTTTCAATTCTGTTTCCGGATATTATTGAACCGGGTTGGTTGGAGAGGGTATATATGCCTCCTGCATCATACAGTTGGGCGGCAAAATCGTGGACATAATTCCCGGTAATACGGTTGTTGCGCATTCCGCTTTCAAGAGGTGTCCATCCCCATCCGACACAGATTCCTGAATAGTTCAGCTCACACACCTCGTTGTCTGATATGGTGAGGTCACGAACATAGCCGGCTCCGATTCCCACACATCCCCAGTCTTCATTAGTCGCATTCCTGATAAGATTCCGACTAATTGTGATTCCGGAACATATTTCTGTCGAGTCAAGAGGTATGTATGGGACATGGGTTTCAAACCCTCTGTCGGGGAATGTGCCTATCTGTATTGCCGTGCCTCCGATATCCTCAAATTTGCAATCCGAGACAGTCGACTCAGACACGGATGTGACATAATCAAGGCCAGTGGCTCCTAAATGGTTGAAAGTACAACCATCGAAATCAATCCCTGTCGCATGGCTGACTGTTATGGCTGCCTCCGGACGTGCTATCCAGGCTTGGTTTTCCAGTTCTGCTTTTTCCGGTAGTCCGGGAATCAGTAGCTTATAAGCATCGAGAAGTCTGAATCCGCCTTGGAGTGTGACGTGTCCTTCGCGAGAGGGCCGGGTCCAGGATGAGTATTCAAACGCAACGTTTTCAAACCGGAAGTTTTTAACCTGGCGTTCTCGTGTACCGTCGACAGTCACAATGGTCTCAAGTAATGGAGTCACAATCTCTGCGGAAATCGGGTTGACACCCGATTCAGGATAGTAAAATATTTTCCCAGAAGGATAGTCTTGATGCCATTCGCCGGGGGTGTCGAGGAGTTCCAGCGCATTTGTGAACACATATGATGAATTGCCACGTTCACCATCTATCACAGGCTGAGGCCACGGATGAGCGAATTCAAGCGAACTTTCGGGGTCGTGAAAGAAAACTTTCACATTACCTCCTTCAACCGGGATAATATTCTTGACTCGTAAAATTGCTATGGCCCACCTCTGATGCACTGTCATTTCCAGATTTTTTGCATTGCTCAAATCTATTTCTGGAGCCGGGACAGTGATACTTTTGTCTTCGATGTTGAAATCAACCATTCGCTCCATCGTCCCAGGGCCTAACATAGATGCTCTAAAGGCTTTTTTTCCGTTCACGTAAAGTTGGCGTGTCTCAATCATGCGATTGGCTGAAAGTGGAGCATCGGCAACCCACACATGGTCTCTAAGTTCCGGACGTACACGCTCGTCATCAGTCCCCTTTTTCCAGCCTGTCACCTTTACGCCTCCGCTAATGATCGCTTTTGCGCCCGGTGCGGAAGCTATTACAGTCGGAGCGGATTTTGAACCGCTGTCCTCTGGACGAATAAATAATGTGGTTGTTTGTGGATAGACTCCTTCTTCAAGTATAATGCGGATTTCTTCGTCTGCTTTAAGGTGATTGAGCCGTCGCAACTCGCGAGCACGCTTCACAGCCTCTCCGACAGTAAGAAGGGGGGAGGCCGAATCGCCGGATCCGAGGTCGCTACCTGTGGATGCGGAAACATAAATATTGCCTGAGTGGAGTGACAATGATGTGAAAAGTGCTATTGCAGCAGCTGAAAGTATTTCCCTCATTTTTGCATACTATGATTTAAGGTATGCAAAAGTAGTCATTATCGGTGAGAAAGGAAAAAGTTTAGATAAAAAATTGCTATATTTGCACTTCAAATCGCATAACTTGCCATGAAGAAAAACATGAAAGAATGGATGGACAATCTCATCCGTGATAAAAAGGTGGCCGCTGTGCCGGTAATGACACATCCGGGTATAGAGCTCACAGGCAATACCGTGCTCGAAGCCTGCAGCAACGGCGATGCGCACTTTAAAGCCATAAAGGCTTTGGCCGATAAGTATCCGACAGCGGCCGCGTCTGTAATAATGGACCTCACTGTTGAGGCAGAAGCTTTTGGCTCTGAAATATCTTTTACAGACAACGAAGTTCCCGCCGTAATCGGGCACCTTCTTGACTCTCCGGAAGACATAAGAAATCTCAAAGTGCCTTCATTGAAAGCCGGACGAGTACCTCAATATCTGAAAGCGAATCTTCTTGCAGCTCGTGATATAACAGACCGCCCGGTTATCGGTGGCTGTATTGGCCCGTTCTCGCTTGCAGGACGACTTTACGATATGTCCGAGATAATGATTTTGATATATCAGGACCCGGAAGCTGCTCATCTTCTGCTGGCAAAATGCACCGAATTCATACTCAAATACTGCAAGGCCTTGAAGGAATGTGGTGTAAATGCCGTTATGATGGCCGAACCTGCTGCCGGCTTAATGTCGGATGAGGATTGCCGTAGATTCTCGTCGGATTATGTCAAGAAAATTGTCGACGCCGTACAGGATGATTTTTTCAGTGTCATACTTCATAATTGTGGCAATACGGGTCATTGTACCGGAGCTATGGTAGCAACAGGTTCGGCAGCCTATCATTTTGGCAATAAATGTGATATGGCCGAAGTCAGTCGGGACGTACCTGCATCTGCTCTTACTATGGGAAATCTTGACCCGGTGTCGGTGTTCAAGGATTCCACTCCGGAGCAAATCTATCATGACACGACAATGCTTCTCGAAAAGATGACGGAGTTTCCTAATTTTGTCCTGTCAAGCGGATGTGACACGCCTCCTCATACTCCGATGGTGAACATTGATTCCTTCTTCAAGGCTCTTTACGATTTCAATAATAAATGATTGAGAACACGCTCACTTTTGAGGATCTTTATATAAGCCTTGAGGAGATATATGAACAGATGGGCTATGGGGTAAATATCCCAGATGAGTCCATTGTCTCGGAGACCATTGAACTTCTAAATCACATAAAAACAATATTGAGCCCGCGGTTCAGCTTTTTCATAGCTGACGGTGTTGCTGATGAGACAGCGAATACGCTGGAGGCCGTGGGCCGTAAATTTCACATAGGCAAAATAATATCACGCCAGCTTAGGGGCTCTCGGCGCTACGCCTTTTTTGTAGCCACAGCCGGAGTTGAATTTGAAGAATTCCAGGAAGAGCTGAAGAGCAGAGGCGATATGGTGAAAATATTTATCGCCGACTCGGTGGGAAGCGTCCTTGCCGAAAAAACAGCCGATGTGATGGAGGAGTCCCTTCAGAAGTTGCTTGATTCGTATGGATGGAAGCACACCAATCGTTTCAGCCCGGGCTATTGTGGTTGGCACGTAAGTGAGCAGAATGATTTGTTCTCAACCTTTCCGGTTGAGGATCCGTGTGGTGTCAAACTGACATCTTCTTCGCTGATGGTCCCGATAAAATCAGTGAGCGGTATAATAGGCCTTGGTGACAATGTGAGGAAAGTGGAGTATTCATGTGGACTTTGCGACTACAAACAATGTTATAAAAGACGAAAGCCAAGCAAAAATTCATAGATTTTAACAGATATTTTTAACAAGCGAGATGATATAATCGCTAATTTTGCATTGTAAGAAATACAACAATAATTCTAATATCAATAATATCATGAGCAACTATCCTAAGATAGGTATCCGTCCTGCAATTGACGGACGTCAGGGAGGCATTCGCGAAAGCCTCGAAGACAAGACAATGAACCTTGCAAAGGCTGTGGCCGACCTCATATCCTCGAATTTGCGCTACCCCGACGGTACTCCTGTGGAGTGCGTTATAGCTGATGGAACAATTGGTCGTGTGCCTGAATCTGCCGCTTGCGCCGAGAAGTTCGAGCGTGAGGGTGTAGGAGCCACTATCACCGTTACATCTTGCTGGTGCTATGGCTCAGAGACTATGGATATGAATCCATATTGGCCTAAGGCAGTGTGGGGCTTTAATGGTACAGAACGTCCCGGTGCAGTATATCTTGCCGCTGTTCTTGCCGCTCATGCCCAGAAAGGACTTCCTGCATTTGGAATCTACGGTCACAATGTTCAGGATCTCGAGGATAACTCCATCCCTGAGGATGTGTCGGAAAAACTTCTCCGATTTGCACGCGCTGCTCTTGCTGTGGCTATGATGCGTGGCAAGAGCTATCTGTCAATGGGTTCGGTCTCCATGGGTATCGCAGGTTCAATTGTCGATCCGGACTTCTTCCAGGAATATCTTGGAATGCGCACTGAGTCGATTGACCTCACAGAGATTATCCGTCGCATGACTGAGGAAATCTATGACAAGGAGGAATATGCCAAGGCAATGGCTTGGACTGAAAAATACTGCAAGCCTCGTGAAGGTGAAGACTTCAAAAACCGCCCCGAGAAGAAGAAAACACGTGAGCAGAAGGATGCTGACTGGGAATTTGTGGTAAAGATGACCATAATTATGCGCGATCTCATGAAGGGCAATCCCAAGCTCAAGGAACTTGGCTTCAAGGAAGAGGCTCTCGGTCACAATGCTATTGCAGGTGGCTTCCAGGGACAGCGCCAGTGGACCGACTTCTATCCTAACGGGGACTTCTCAGAAGCACTCATGAACACATCTTTTGACTGGAATGGTATACGTGAGGCCTTTGTGCTCGCAACTGAGAACGATGCTTGCAACGGTGTTGCAATGCTCTTTGGCCATCTTCTCACCAACCGTGCCCAGATTTTCAGCGATGTGCGAACCTACTGGAGCCCGGAGGCTGTTTACCGCGTTACCGGTAAAGAACTCACAGGACGTGCCTCGAACGGTATAATCCACTTGATTAACTCTGGTGCCACTACTCTTGATGGTACAGGTCAGGTGACCGGCGAAGATGGACAGCCTGTGATGAAACCTCATTGGGAAATGACTCAGGAAGATGCAGAGAAGTGTCTTGCTGCCACCACTTGGTATCCTGCAGATCGCGACTACTTCCGTGGCGGAGGCTTCTCTTCCAATTTCTTGACAAAAGGCGGTATGCCTGTCACCATGCTTCGCTTGAATCTTGTTAAGGGACTTGGTCCTGTGCTTCAAATAGCTGAAGGTTGGACTGTAGACGTTGATCCCGAAATCAATAAGGCCCTTGATATGCGCACAGACCCCACCTGGCCTACTACCTGGTTCGTACCCCGTCTCTGCCCCGACCGTGATGCATTTAAGGATGTCTACTCTGTGATGAACAACTGGGGTGCAAACCATGGTGCAATCACCTACGGACACATCGGCAAGGATCTTATCACACTTGCTTCAATGCTTCGCATACCCGTATGTATGCACAACATTGAGGATAAGGACATATTCCGTCCCGCCTGCTGGAATGCGTTTGGAATGGATAAAGAAGGTGCGGACTACCGTGCTTGTGAGAACTACGGCCCGATATATAAATAATCGGCTGACAATAAGCTGAGATCTGAGGAGGGGCGCGCTCTAAGCTACGTGCCCCTCCTCCATAAAAATACATCATTATGCAGCATAAAGAAGAGGGTTATCCTATTAAGGACTATCAAGTGAGGGTGAAACGCTATTGCCGTACGCTTGATCTAAAAGACAACCAGGAACTCATAACGGAATATCGCCGTCGTCATGCAGAGGAGAATTTCTGGCCTGAGATTCTTGCAGGAATAAAAGAAGTAGGAATCCTTGAAATGGACATATATATCCGTGGCACCAGATTGTTTATGATAGTTGAAGTTCCCGCAGATCTTGATCTTGAGGCTGCCATGACGCGCCTTGCAACACTCCCGCGCCAGCAGGAATGGGAGGACTATATGTCTATATTCCAAGATGCCAAGCCTGGAGCTTCATCTGCCGAGAAATGGCAGCCTATGGAGAGGGTGTTCCATCTTTATGACTGAATTACTGTAGAAAAACCATGAAAGACAATCAATCATTACTGAAATATAACGGAGTAAACTATATCATTCCGTTCATATTGATTACCAGCTGCTTTGCCCTTTGGGGATTTGCCAATGACATTACCAACCCGATGGTGAAGGCCTTTTCCAAGATATTCCGTATGAGTGTTACAGATGGAACCCTTGTACAGGTGGCATTCTACGGAGGATATTTTGCCATGGCCTTCCCGGCGGCAATATTTATACGTAAGTATTCCTATAAGGCAGGTGTGCTTTTGGGTCTCGGACTCTATGCTTCTGGAGCATTTTTGTTTTATCCGGCAATGCTCTCAGGAGCATATTATCCGTTCCTTGCTGCTTATTTCATATTAACGTGCGGACTGTCGTTCCTTGAGACAAGCTGTAATCCATACATCCTGTCTATGGGTTCGGAAGAGACAGCTACGCGTCGTCTGAATATGGCGCAATCCTTTAATCCTGTCGGGTCGCTTATGGGAATGTATGTCGCGATGAATTTTATTCAGGCACGTCTGAATCCACTTGACAGCGAAGGGCGCGCTTTGCTATCAGACGCTGAATTCGAGGCAATGCGCGATGCCGACCTTAACGTGTTGATAACCCCATATCTTCTTATTGGTCTGGTAGTGGTCGTTATGTTTGCTGTCATTGCATTTATGCGAATGCCTAAAAACGGAGACAAGTCACATGGAATTCAATTCGGAGCCACTCTGAAACGTATCTTCTCAATTGTCCGTTATCGAGAAGGAGTTGTGGCTCAGTTCTTCTATGTTGGTGCACAGATTATGTGTTGGACCTTTATCATTCAGTATGGTACACGAGTGTTTATGCTCGAGGGAATGGATGAGAAAAGTGCTGAGGTGCTTTCACAGAAGTTCAATATCATTGCCATGGTAATATTCTGCTGTAGCCGTTTTGTGTGTACGATGCTCCTTAGATATGTAAATGCAGGTAAGCTTCTGGCAACGCTTGCATTTGCAGCTGCAATACTGACAGTGGGAGTAATCTTCTTCCAGGATCGCACAGGAGTCTACTGTCTCGTGGGGGTATCGGCCTGTATGTCGCTGATGTTCCCGACTATTTATGGAATTGCTCTCGAAGGCCTTGGTGAAGATGCCAAGTTTGGTGCAGCCGGACTTATAATGGCTATTCTCGGAGGCTCAGTGTTGCCTCCTCTGCAGGCTCGTATCATTGACTGTGGTACCGTGATGAATATGCCTGCTGTAAATGTCTCGTTTGTTCTTCCCCTGATATGCTTTATTGTTGTTGTAGCCTACGGATACCGTATGGCACGACAGCCTAAGTAATATTGTGTGTTATATGACAAGATGCTCGGAAGATATGTTCCTTCCGAGCATCTTGTCATATAATATACTTCCCGACCACACAGTTCACGATTCTGTCACGAAGGTTTCGGCTTATCGGAATCCTGTGGGCTCTTACTTCGAGAGTGTATCCATCAATGGAGTCTATCTTGCTTATATTCACTATATATGATCGGTGGACTTGCATGAAGGATCTGTCCGGAAGAAGTTCTTGTTTTTTTAAAAGTTTCTCCCTAATCCGCATGAAACGGCCCAGTGAGATGATACCGTGGACTGTCCAAGTGGCATCTTCCCGTTCCAGTAAGCGCTTATTTCAATCTCAGTTTCCAACGGTAAATTAATCCGGTGGTTCATATTAACTATCGGAACAACTAATTTGCTGTTATATTTCACAAAATTAACGATATATGAGTATTTGTTCCAGGTAATGGAAAAATTACCGTTGAACGACCATATATCACATGGCCTGATATTGGCGACTCCAATGCGGCTTCTTCCGATAAAACTTGACGAAAGATTCATTGGTATCACGCACACTGTCATATCGTTCATTGCTTGGAAACTCTTGATTATAGGATGCCGGACATATGAACCGACAAATGAGAGGCGAACCAGATTCCGGTAGACATATGTAAAATCAACATTGTTAGCGAGTTCCGGCCTTAGCTCAGGATTGCCTTTCTCGTAGAGATATCGGTCAGTGACATTGATGAAAGGGTCCATATCCCGGTAGTTGGGGCGGGATATGCGCTTGCCGTATATGGCCGATAGTTTATGAATACGGTTAAAAGAATATCTGATGTTAATAAATGGGAATACGTCTACGTAGTTACTTCTCACTTTTGAAGTCCTGTCGGATATAAGCTTTGACCATGTGAATTCACACCTTGCTCCTGCATCAATTTCCCATCCCTTTAACTTTTTAATTTCAGTTTGAAGATATGCCGCCATGATGTTCTCTTCATACTCAGTGTCGCGTGGTCGCGAAGAGAGGTCTTGTGAGCCGAAATAATCCGATGAATTGCCAACATCGATAGATGACATTTTGATTCCTGCAGATAGGTTTGTTGATGGTCCGATCGGATAGATTATACCGGATTCGGCTGAATATATGTCAATATGGCCAACCTGCAATCCAGACAAAGAGTCTGTTTTTGAGAATGTACGTTGGCTTACATCGCGGTTACAGAAACGACTGACACAGGCACCAATGTCCCATCTAATTCTACTGTTATTGAGGTGGGTTAGACCAATCCCTCCTCTTAGAGTCCTTTCTGAAACTCTTGTTTTGCCATAAGCGTATGGCTGGGAATCGTCTAAATAAGCCGCTGAAAATAAGTGCGTTCTCGTGCTTTCATCTCGTAACCGCTCTGGCAATGTTGCGCTAAAATATGCATTAAGCGAGGTGTTGGACGTTATTTCCCAATCGGTTGAAACACGGAAGCTGTGTACGGTATAGCTTGTGTGCTTGAGGTTGTGTTGACGCATCACCAGATTGCTTATTGATGCATATTCCCTTGATATTTTGACTTCTTCAGGATCAGTTCATGTGAATATGGAATATCCGCTCTGAAAGCTTAGTGTTTTTCTTTTGAATCGGACTGCAATAGTACCGTCACCTCCGTTGAAAGGGCCATTGTGTGCATATCCTCCTTCTGCCGAAGCAGAAATCCCGCCCAAAGATGTTCGTTTGCGGATGATGTTTATTACACCGTTTTTCCCGGATGCGTCATATAAAGAAGACGGGGTTCCAATAATCTCTACCTTGTCAATATCTGACGAGGAGATACCACGAAGATATGTAGCAAGTGCTTCGCCTGACAGCCTCGTCTCTTTTCCGTCAATCAGTACTTTCACTCCTACTTGTCCATTGACAATTATGTTGCCGCGACCTTGGACGGTTATACCAGGCATTATACGAAGTGCGTCATATATGTTGTCGTGTGAGGCAATGATCGATGATGATAGATTTACAATTGTTCTGTCGGTTTTGATTTCAACCGGGAGGCGACGGGCTGTAACTGTGATATCGTATAGAATGACAGTATCGACATCAATTGGTTGAGACTGCCCGATAGCGACAGAGGGTAGCAGGGTGGCAATAAGTAGTGGTGTGAAAAGGCGCATACTTTGTGTGGTCATATTTTTTAGACAAAATTATAGTATGTGCCAATCATTGAAAAATATATGTGACGAACTGCTTTATAAATATGACGAGTTGAAAAAAAATACGGACGGCATTATCCAAATAATGCCGTCCGGTAACTAAAAAGTGTGATGAATAATTATCTTATTCGGTTTTCTTGCTGTCGTTCTTGAGCCAACGGTCAAACCATCTGAAGAACAAACGCTGCCACAGGATGGCGTTTTGGGGTTTGAGAATCCAATGGTTCTCGTCCGGGAAAATTACCATTTCGGCAGGAATGCCACGGAGCTTAGCGGCATTGAATGCCATCTCGCCCTGCGAGGAGAGGATGCGGTAATCAAACTCGCCGTGAGAAATCATGATAGGAGTGTCCCAACGGTCCACAAAGCGATGGGGAGAGTTGGCAAATGTACGCTGTGCAATGGCGTTATCCTTGCGCCAGAATGCTCCGTAGTCTGGCGCATCGGCAGAATTGGCGGGTGCATTAATAGCTCCTCCGCCCATATCCCAGTTTGCAAACCACATTTCCTCGGTTTCAAGATACTGTGCTTCCATGTTGAAAATACCTGCATGGGCGAGGAGAGCCGCGAAGCGCTTGTCGTGATTGCCGGCAAGCCAGTAGACTGAGAATCCTCCATAGCTTGCTCCGGTGGCACCGATGCGTGCAGAATCAATATATGGATACTGTTTCATATAGTCTACAGCGGCAAGGTAGTCTTTCATATTCTGGCCACCATAGTCTCCTGAAATCTGAGCGTTCCACTCTGTCCCGAAGCCGGGGAGGCCACGACGGTTTGGCGCAATGACGATATAGCCGTTTGCAGCCATAAGGGCAAGGTTCCAACGATAGCTCCAGAACTGGCTAACAGCCTGCTGAGGTCCACCTTGGCAATACAGGAGGGAGGGGTATGTCTTGGTGGAATCAAAATCAGCAGGATAGATGGCCCATACGAGCATTTCTTTTCCGTCGGTTGTGGGTACCATCTTTTTCTCAACCTTGGGCATCTTTAGAGATGCAAGAAGTTCGGTGTTGACATTTGAAATCTGCTTAACTTCACCGTTGGCCGCTACATGAAACACTTCGTTTGGATAGACCATGGAATGGCGAAGTGTCACCATTGAACCGTCGGCAACAGGAGCGAGAGCGGCATAGTCGCAAAGACCGTCAGCCACCACCTTTACTTCGTGTGAGATCGCGTCAATGTTAAATATGGGAGTCACACCGTCTTTTGGCGCAATGAAGTATATGCTTTTTCCATCATGTGCCCAAGCAATCGCATCAGCGGTATAGTCCCATTCTGCGGTGAGATCGGTCTTGACGCCAGATGCCATATCGAGTGTGAAGATGCGATTTTTGTCGCTCTCATAACCGTCATGTTCCATTGAAAGGAACGCGAGGGTTTTACCGTCGGGGGAGAAGACAGGGTTTGTATCATAGCCCATCATTCCATCGGTGAGATTGCGAGTTGACTTGTCCTCGAGGTTGTATAGGTAGAGGTCTGTATTGGTCGAGATTGCATAGTTGACACCCTCCTTCTTACGACTTGTATAGACAAGATTCTTTGAATCGGGCGACCACGCAAACGATTCGACCCCGCCAAACGGTTTCACCGGAGACTCGAAACGAAGTTCGTCGGACATTATGTCGTAAAGGCCAGAAACTTTGGCCCCATCAAAGTCTGCTATGAACGGATGGGGAATTTCGGTTATCCATTCGTCCCAATGCTTGTAATTGAGGTTGTCGATTACTCGGCCTGTAGCCTCCGGAAGATCGGCATATAGGTCTTTAGCCTCACGGGAGAACTTGATGGGAGAGATTATTACTACTTTTTTCTCATCGGGCGAGAAAAGAAATCCTTGAACGCCTTTTTCGACATCAGACACACAGGTGCGGCCGGAGCCATCGGCATTCATAACCCATATCTGCGACTTGCCATCTTTGGGATATGAGAATGCGATTTTCTCACCGCCTGCAATCCATGTGAAGCCATTCTCGGATGCGGGAGTACGAGTAATACGTTTCAAATCTGACCCGTCAATGTTCATAGTGTACAGGTCGGCATTACTCTTGTTGTGCTCTACACTTTCGTAAGAGATAGCAAACAGCACCTTTTTGCCGTCGGGTGAGACTTTTATGTCGCTTACACGCCCGAGAGCTTCAAGAGCTTCAATAGTAAACTGTCCGTCCTGTGAAACGAATTCAGGCTTTTCAATGATTACATCGTTCCCATCCTGATTATTGCCGGAACACGAGGCAAGTGATGCGGCTATGGCAGACGCTATCATAATATGTTTCAAATTCATCACTTTCACTTATTTAATAAGATACTGGGATGATATTGACTCGTGGGTGTGTACGCGACGGATGGTGTCGGCGAATAGGCGGGCCACCGATAGGATGGTGGCTTTACGGCAATTCTTGTGGAAAGGAATGGAGTTGGTAAACATCATTTCTACAAGAGAACAATTGTCTACGCGTTCTGAAGCCGGATCGCTCATAATGGCATGGGAGCATAGTGCTCGCACCGAACGTGCTCCGCTCTGTGTCATCAAATCAGCTGCCTTTGTTATGGTACCGGCAGTGTCGACCATGTCATCGATGAGAATCACATCCTTATCCTTTACATCTCCTATGACGGTCATATTTGCAACAACGTTGGCCTTTGCTCGCTGCTTGTGACAAAGGACGAGGGGTACGTTGAGGTATTTTGCATAGCTGTTGGCACGCTTGGCTCCTCCCACGTCGGGCGATGCTATCACGAGATCCTTCAACCCAAGTGTCTGGATGTAGGGAATAAACACAGATGATGCATAGAGGTGATCGACCGGAATGTCAAAGAAACCTTGAATCTGATCAGCGTGAAGATCCATCGTGATTACTCGATCCACACCCGCAGTTGTGAGTAGATTTGCCACGAGTTTGGCTGCAATGGATGTGCGAGGCTTGTCTTTACGGTCCTGACGTGCCCATCCGAAATAAGGGATTACGGCGATGACTGAATCGGCCGAAGCGCGCTTGGCCGCGTCAATCATGAGCAGAAGCTCCATCAAGTTGTCAGAGTTGGGGAATGTCGACTGAACGAGATATACTTCGCAGCCGCGGATTGATTCCTCAAACGATACTTCAAATTCGCCGTCGGCAAAGTACTGGATGTTCATTTTGCCAAGTTCGCAACCAAGGTCACGGCATATTTCTTCGGCCATGTACTGCGATTTAGTCCCGGCAAATACTTTGATTGGTGGCAATGTGTCAATCATAAGAGTTTTATGTGATAGTGAAGAGTTTACGCCAACAAGGCGTCATTCTGGATGCAAAATTACTAAAAAAGATGCTAATTGCGTGTTGATTCACGGAAAAATATGCATTGGCGACGGAAATATTTTCCTTTTCATGCTGACTGAAAAATCGGCGAGGCTGCTTTTTCAGTCAGCCTCGCCGATTTGAGCTATTTAATAGTCTTAACAATCAAAAGAAACAAAGTATGAGAGCCTGCGCTGCAACCACTCGAAGGAACATCGTGAGAGGATATACTGTGGAATAGGCTACAGCAGGAGCGTCGCTGCCGGTGGAATTGTTGGCATAGGCCAAGGCTGGAGGATCGGTGCAGCCACCGGAAATAAGACCCATTATGGAAAGATAGTTGATCTTATAGACACCGCGTGCTATGAGCCCGACAATAATCAAGGGAACGAATGTGATAATAAAGCCCCAGATTACCCACCACATACCTGTGGTGTTGAAAACAGTCTCAGCAAATCCTTTGCCGGATGAAATGCCCACCGAAGCAAGGAATAGGCAGATACCAAGTTCTCGCATGAGCAGTGAGGCTGACGAGGATGTATAGGTGACGAGCTTCATCTTATATCCAAAACGGCTCAAGAGAATGGCTACAACAAGCGGACCGCCGGCCAAACCGAGTTTCATGCCAAAACCGACATTTATTGAACCTACGATGATACCGAAAAGAATACCTACAAATATTGTTATGAGGTTGGGTTGGTTGAGGCGTTTCATTGAGTTGCCCAGACGGGTGGCAAGACGCTCGATGTCATTGGGGTCACCAACCACAAC
Organism: uncultured Duncaniella sp.; assembly: GCA_910586305.1. GTDB lineage: Bacteria > Bacteroidota > Bacteroidia > Bacteroidales > Muribaculaceae > Duncaniella. Next base: position 4,132 of record CAJUGS010000020.1, on the reverse strand, counting down.
AAGACGGTCGCCTATCTGCAGGCGAAGACTTGGTGAAGCGAGAAGGTCGACTCCGGCACGATTCACTCGGGTGCAGTTCAGACTGTATGCTGTGTGAAGGCGCAGAGAGCCAAGCGATACGCCGTTATACTTGCTCTGTGTGACAACAATACGACGAGAGAGCACGGTGCTCTGAACCTCTTCCCAGTCCATGTCAATCTGATGGCCAACAACACCATGGAACTTCATCTCATCGGCGGGCCCGAGTACAACATATATTTTGTCGCCTACGTGGAGTACGGTTTTAGATGTGGGGATTATGACTTTTCCGTCCTGTCCCATCAGTCGTGACACGACAAAGTCACAGTCAAGAATCTGATGGAGTTCAAAGAGTGTCTTTCCGTCAATAAGCTTGTTTGTTACTTCGAACGATTCAATCACAGGTTTCTGCTGGCCTTCTTCATATTCGGTCTCGATAGACTTTATCTCGTCTTCAACCTTAATTTTATAAACAGCCTTGATAATCAGCATGGATAGGATTATGCCAATCACACCAAGAGGGTAGGCGGCGGCATATCCCATAGCCATCATGTTGATAGCTTCTGTGGTGCCGGCGGCCTGCTGGGCGGCTGCAAGACCGGGTGTATTGGTGACAGCACCAGACATCACACCGACGAGAGCTGTAATCGAGGTGTCGCCGTCAATGTAGAATATGCAGAGGACAATCGCAACGTTGAGCGCTATGATAAGCACCGCAAGACCGTTGAGAAGCACTCCTCCTTTTTTGAACGAGGAGAAGAAACCCGGACCAACCTGTAAGCCTATCGCGAAGATAAACAGAATCAGACCGAACTCTCTGACGAATTTTAACACTTCGGGATTAACCACATAGCCAAAGTGGCCCATGATAATACCCACAAACAGAACGAAGGTGACTCCGAGAGAAATCCCTCCCAACTTGATTTTACCCAAGAAGATACCGGCTGCGATCACGAAAGAGTAGAGTACGAGCGTACTCGCGAGTTCCATGTGTCCGGGACCTATCAGGTCAATTAGCCATTCCATAAATGATAGTGACAGTTATATGAATTACAATCTTTTCTCCTTTTTTCGGGATGCAAAGTTAAGAATTTTTCACGAAACTACCTCAACATTTCCTCCAAAATCAAAAAATATGTTATTACTATCGGGAGTGCTGTTTTACGATGTGGTGGGCAATACGACCACTGTTCACAGTATAGGGCTGAGCAGGCGTGCAAGGGCCTGCTTGATTTTCATTGGGCGTGGACGCTTTGCCCATTCGGTTATGCGGGGGCGTGTGCAGAGTTCGGAGTCCTCGGCAAAGCGATTGGCTAAAAAACTATTTACGTTCTTGGAATACATTACGATATTTTCTTCAAAGTTGTGCTCGAAGCTACGGAAGTCAAAGTTGACGGATCCTATGGTGGCAAAATCGTCATCCACGAGTAGTGTCTTGGCGTGCAGCATTCCACCATTATATAACATTATCTTTATACCTGCAAGGAGGCATTCCTCCACATAGCTGAATGAAGCGTGGGTGAGAAGCGACGAGTCTGACTCCCGAGGTATCATAATGCGGACATCCACGCCGGAAAGCGATGCGCATTGGAGGGCTGTGAGTAGACCGTCAGAAGGGAGAAAGTATGGAGTCTGAATGTATACCCGCTTTTTTGCCTGTGATATGGCTCTCATGAATAGCATGGAAGCATTGCCCCAGCGGTCAATTGGCCCGGATGTAACAAGCTGGACTGTGACATCTCGTATTGTGTCGTTGGCTTCGGTTGCTATTGGCGTTGAAGCGGCAGGGTGAGCCTGTTCTTCGACCAGAAGCTCATGTCCCATAAACTTCCAGTCGACGGCAAAGTTGTATTGAAGTCCGGCCACTGCGCTTCCGGTGACTCTCACAGCCGTGTCTCTCCAGCCTTTGAAGCGCCCTCCGTCGATATATCTGTCAGCGACGTTCATGCCTCCGATGTAGCCGATAGCGCCGTCAACTACAACAACTTTTCTGTGGTTTCTCCAATTAAGACGGTTGAGCTTTTCTGGGAAACGCACTCTAAAGAACGAGTGCACCTCTATGCCGGCTCCCTTCATTCTCATGAAGAAATCCCTTCGGCGGGCGTCGAATGAACCGATGTAGTCGTATATAACCCTTATTCTTACACCGGCGGCGGCACGTTCGAGCAGAATGTCTCTGAGTTTATGCCCGAGTTCGTCGTTGGCAATGATATAGAACTGGATATTAATGAAATGTCGCGCGTTGCGTAGGTCTTCGAATAAGGATTCGAAATGGTCTTTCCCATCAGTGAAAATCTGGACGTTGTTTGAGGAATATACCTGCGAATCGGCCACTGAATATAGAAGTTTCATGCAACGTCTGGCATCAGGGGATAAGTCTCCCTTTGTTTTTGCAAGAGGTTTCGGACTTTCAGAAAGAAGTCTTCTGCGGTTTCTGCGAGATATCATCTTGACATTTCGGAGGCTGCGCCCAAAGAAATAGTACAGCACAGCTCCTCCTACAGGGAAAAGCACCAATGCCGTAACCCATGCGATAGACCTCACGGGGTTTCGGTTCTCACTGAGTACGGAAACAACCATGGCCACTACGAGTGCGACATACGCGCCCCCAATCAGCCATAGGAGCACAGCAGAGGTGGTCATCAGTAGTAAATGCGTCATCAAGACAGAATTTTTATCGCAAAAATAACCAAAGTTGGTGAAAAAACAAAACACCGGCTTGTTAAAGCCGATGTTTTGCTGTTGCATATGGTATTATCAAATAAAGATGTGCGGGTATCAGAAACGAAGTTTAACTCCGGCATTCATCACAAAACCGTCGAGCGGGGCATATATGTCACGGAATATAGGGTTGGATAGCGAACCTGTATATATGGTGTCAAATCGGGTCTGCCTGCGATCTGTGAAATTCTCAAAGTTAGCATAGATTGAAAAATGTTCCCAAATTTTCTCAATCATGAATCCGCATACCACGTATGCTTTTCCCATAAGTCCGTCTCCAAGCTTCTGCCGGCTGAAATAATAGGCCTCAAGTCCTACTTTCCATTCATCTTCGACCTCATACATTAGGATGCTGTTAAATCTATGTTTTGGTGTGAGGATATTTGTAGTTTTATTACCGCCTTCTTTGGTCTTGAGATCGGTAAGCGTGTATCCAAGATATAGGTGGAAGTCGTTGTAAGATGCCTTGACATTGGTCTCCATACCCTTGCTGTCGGTGTGTCCGCCGATGTTTACAAGGCGGTATATTCCCTGTTCAGCATCAACCGAGCGAAGCATGAGGGGGTTGTCAAGGTAGGAGTAGAAGAACATATGGTTTATGCTCAGAAAGACATTGCCGCCAAACAATGGCGTGCTGTAATTGATGTCCCAATTGACGCCGTAGCTCTTCTCTAACTTGTTGAAATGTCTGTCGATTGGCAGGACTCCCTCATATTCGATTCTTTCGCTCTCCTCGGTAAATATTGTTGGAGATTTATAGCCCAGTCCGCCCCCCAGGCGCGATGCAAAGTGCTTGTTGAATTTGTAGTGAGCGGAAATACGAGGAAGAATTACCGCGCCATAATGGTTCACATAGTCAGTGCGGAGGCCTGTCTCAAGGCTGAATTTCTCGTTTGCCTCCCACGTATTCTGTATAAACGCACCTAAGATGATTCGCCTGTAGTCGCGAAGCGGAAATTGAGATAGTTTTTTTTCGTTAAAGTCCTCAGTCCACAAATTTAGGCCAGCAACCCATTCTACCGATTCGTTGGCATGGGTATAGGATAGTTCCGAAAATGTAGATACCTGCTTGCCGTTAAAACGATAGTCGGGGACTCCGAGGTCGCGGTCGAAGTAACTTACGCTGTTTCTGAACACGAGAAGATCTTTGTCGCTGAATTTGTGGTCGAAATTCAGTTGTGTGGAATAACGTTGTGTCTTGTTCTCTTCAAAATAGCAGTGTTCGTCATTTCCGTGGCCTTTGACATATTCGATGTCGCCTCCAAGACGACGCTCGACCATGGAGTTTATGCCAAAGCTCATTTTTGTCCGATTGGAGAAATAAAAATATAGTGTCGGATTAAGAAACTGTTTAAAATTAGAATTGAAAAAATGTTATAGGGCATAACAAACC
>CAJUGS010000019.1 GCA_910586305.1 uncultured Duncaniella sp. | reverse complement strand
TTCCTGCATCGCGCAGTTTCTCCACTACTTCGGTGAGAAAATCCATATTGGCGGCCACATCCCATCCGGCCGAAGAGGTGACGGCATCCGGAGCGTCAGGCACGAGAGTCACCTGTTCCGGTCTCACCTGGAGCACGAGTTCGAGGAATTCGGGCGACGGATAGCCCTCGATGTTGAACTCGGTTTTCACCAGAGGTCTGAGCTGATACACGTCGTCACGTCGTATGTGGCGTTCATCGGGACGCGGATGGACTGTTATACCCTGGGCACCAAAACGTTCACAGTCCTCGGCCACTTTAAGCAGATCGGGGCGGTTCTCTCCTCGTGCGTTGCGGAGAGTTGCCACTTTATTGATGTTTACACTAAGATTTGTCATCGTTAAATAATCCTTTTCATCCCCGTGAGGGTTTATTAAGTGAGAGATTATTTGTAATTTTGTATCTGCTTAGTGGCAGACTGCATAATTACCTATTGCAAAATTACTCAGAAAAAACGGAAATCAGAAAAATTTTGGCGTCAAAAGAATACATAAACACCCCCTCCCTCCCGGCATCGCCGACTATTGATCGCCTCTTCCCTCCCATGGAGGAGGCCTCGACGCTGCTGCTAAGCTGTCTGCCATCCGATTACAGCGCGTCGCGCATAGCCCGGGCGGTGGAAGACTGCGACGCCCATCTGGTCAATCTCAACGTCACCACCGATGGTGCGATGCTCGACAACAGGGTGGTGTGTGAGCTGAGGGTGAGCCATCGCAATCCATCCTCAGTGGCCCGTTCGCTCGAGCGTTATGGCTACGAGGTGGTCGATACTGATGCCCGTTCTCTTGCCTCAGATGCTGTGGCCGGAGAGAGACTCGCTGAACTTTTACACTATCTCGAAATATGAAAATAGCCATCTTCGGCAAGCGCCGCCAGAGTCCCGACGATCTTCCTCTCATCTCGGCTTTGTTCGATCTGCTCTCTTCCCGGGGGGTGTTCACCGTGGTGCAGCGTCATTTCTACGAGGCACTCGTCAAGGACATCGGTTCGGCCCCTCCTGCCGATGATGTTTTTGACGGTGACGATTTCACTGCCGACGTAGCTGTCAGCATAGGAGGTGATGGTACTTTTCTGCGCACGGCCAGGTGGGTTGGTTCGAAGGAAATTCCCATAATAGGTATCAATACAGGCCATCTCGGTTTTTTGGCCGAGGAATCGCTTCACGATGCCGGCGCGGTGGTGGACAATCTGCTATCGGGCGATTATTTCATTGAGGAGCGTTCGCTTCTCGAGGTGCGTGCCTCGGGCGACAGTCTGCGTCAGCTTGTGGCCGGATGGGCCTATGCCCTCAACGAGGTGGCTATTCTCCGGCGAGGCAATGCCTCGATGGTGAGCGTCCACACATTCCTCGACGACATCGAGATAGCCTCCTATCAGGGCGACGGTCTCATAATCTCCACACCCACAGGATCGACGGCCTACAATCTATCGGTGGGCGGTCCTATAGTCCAGCCCACGGCCCCATGCTTTGTGCTCTCGCCTATAGCGCCCCACGCGCTCACCATGCGCCCGCTCGTGGTGAGCGACAGCCATGTCATAAAGACCTCGGTAGAGTCGAGAGTCGACACATATCGTGTCACGCTTGACGGACGTGCGCTCATTCTTCCGGCTGATGTCACTCTGAACATCCACCGTGCTCCGTTTGTGGTCAAGGTGATTCACCGCTGTGGCCGCACGTTTGTCGATACACTGAGCAGCAAGCTTCTCTGGGGCATATCAAAAAGGTAGTCGCCGTGGCATATACTGAACTGCGTCATCCCGAACTTGGAATAGTGCGCATCTCTATGCGCCGCAACGCCACGCGTATCACGGGTCGGTGGGACAATGGCAAAGTACTCATAATCACGCCTCCATCCGTAGACGGCGATACCTTGCACCGTGCCATCAGGCATATGACAGCCGGACTTCTGGCCCATCGTCCGGATGTGGCGCGTTTCGAGACAGGCCGTTCGCTGTGGCTTGACGGAGGGGTGTCTTTCCATTTTGTGCGCCACGTCCCGCTCGGCACCGGTATAGATGTGGTTCGCAATGGCAATGAATTTCGCGTCAGGGTAGGCGATAGGGTAGATATGCTGTCTCCCGATACTCCCGGACGCATAAGCCGGCTGATGATAAAATGTGCTGCATATTGCGCGGCGGAGATTATGATACCCCGGGCACGCGACATTGCATCGCGTCTCGGCCTCAGACCGTCGCGATTCAGCATATCGCGCGGACACAAGGTGCTGGGCCACTGCTCGTCGAGAGGCGAGATAGCATTTTCGTCGCTGTGTGTGTTTCTAACCTCCGAACTCCGTGACTACATAATCTGCCACGAACTGGCACATCTCACCGAGATGAACCATTCGGCCCGGTTTCATGCTCTCTGCGATTCATATCTCTCCGGACGTGAGGCTGAGCTTGCGGCCCGGCTACGCTCATATGCGTGGCCCGTAGAACGTTAGCGGCAACCGGGCGGATAGTTGATGAAGACCAGGTAAGTGCCTTGTGCGCGGATGGTGAATTCCGGTGCCGTTGTCTCGTTGAGAGTTCCCTGCCACCAGCTGTCGAAATCCCTGAGCTGATATCTGAGTCCTTCGCCGTGCATTCCTGTGGCTCCGAAGTTGAACACCGACACCTGTGTGCCCTCCGGCACATGAAATGTCGTATCGCCCGAGGTGGCTATAAACACTCCGTGGTCGGTGTAGATACGAGCCTCTATGCCCTGTCTGTGATATTCGGCAAGCAGGCTGATATTTCCAAGGGTATGGTCCTCGCGCAGTCCCGTGGCCGCCACGATGGCTATTGGTCCCGGTCTCTTGGCCTGCAGGTATTTCACGGCCTTGGTCTGGTCGTTGGTTTCCTGGTCGGGAAACCGTCTGATAATACTCTCGCACGATATCCTCACCTTTTCCGACACAGAGTCGCAGTCTCCCACAATGCGCCATGGCTGTCCGTAAAGCGCCAGGTAACGGTCGGCCGCGCCATCACAGCACACCGTGAACCTGCATTCCGTCAGCCATCTTAGAGGAATGGGGTGGGACGGAAAGTCTCCCGCGTCGACTATGACAGCGCGGGGAGAAAAGTCAGTTATTGAATTCATTGTTTTTTCTGATGATTTTCATCCATCTCATATATCCGAATACAGCTATCACCGCATAGGCTGCATAGAGAACTGCCGTGAATGGGAGATCCTTGTAGAAGTAGAGGACGGAGCTTGTGATGTCTACGGCAATCCACACGAGCCATTGCTCGGCATATTTATGGGCGAGCATCCACATTGCCACAATGCTCAGAGCGGTGGTGAAGCTGTCGGCGATAGGAACGGTACTGTCGGTATAGGTAGTCAGCAGATAAGTTATGGCCATGAACAGCAGGGCGAAGAACGCTGTGAGAGGGACTGTCAGCTTTGCGGGAGTGTGGCGTAGCCTTGGGACCGGTGTTTCTTCGCCTGATGGACTATTGTTCCCTCGGCTTCTGAGCCAGCAGCCGAGTCCGTACACCGACGCAAGAAGATAGTAGACACTTATGCCGAAGTCGGCATACAGTCCTGCCTCGTAATAGACGGGCAGATATATGGCCGGCATTAGCACTCCGGCCACCCAGAGCCAGATGCTGGCCTTATATTCAAGGTAGAGGTAGATTACACCTATGGCAGTCCCTATGATTTCGAGATAATTCATGATGCAAAGTTACAAAAATCCACCGTTACATCATCTTTATACCAAATAGACGAGTAATATGCTGAAAATTAACTTTTTTTACAAATGAGGTTTGGTTTGTAAGGTTTATTGTGTATATTTGCGCAATGTTTTTAGAATCTTCAGTTAAGATCAATAAATAGTCAGAATCATTCGGTCGGATATAATCACATCACATACAAAGAAAACACTTACAAAGAAAACACTTTAAGCTATGAGAAAACTTTTTGTTACATCAATTCTTGCATCTGCATTGTCTCTTGCCGGCTGTAGTTCGGAAGATTCTGCTCCGGAGGCAGGCTCGGACACTGTCTACATATATTCCGATGGTGACACATGGGAGCCGAGTGAGCCTCTGCCCGATGCCCGCAAAGACTACGAAGCAATCGGTCTGACCTCCGACCAGATGAACACTGTGGATGCCGGCAATGATTTCGCACTTTCTATTTTCCGCAATATATCGAAATCGGAAACCTCCAACAGTCTTCTTTCACCCTTGAGCCTTTCGCTCAATCTTGGATTGCTCGCCAACGGAGCACTCGGAGACACATATGCCGAGCTTGCACACATGACAGGCGCTAATCCGAATCGTGGTGATGTGGATTGCTTGGGCAATCTGAACAGTGTGCTCATTGACGGGCTGCTCAGTGCCGACAAGTCATGCCGTATCTCAATCGCCAACTCTATATGGATTGAATCGGGCTTTGATGTGCTGGATGATTTTGTCAGAAACAGCACAGACTCCTATCGTGCCGGAATATATCGCCGCAATCTGGACGAGCAGTCGATAACGAACGAGGTGAATTCATGGGTTGGAAAGAATACAAACGGTGTGATCAGCAAACTGATAGACCGTCCGTTCTCAGCCGACACGCGTATCGCTCTCGCCAACGCGCTGTATTTCTATGGCTCATGGGTGCATTCGTTCGACAAGACGCTCACCCACAAGGCCTCGTTCAGCTGCATTGACGGAACTGTCTCCGAAGTAGACATGATGACCTATTCTGAGAATGTAGTCGATGTGGCGCATAATGATCTTTTCAGAGCCGCCATTCTTCCCTTCGGAAACGGAGCTTTCAACGTAGCATTTATCCTTCCCGCCAAGGGAGTCTCGCTCGAGTCGGCAGAAGCGGCTGTCTCGGCTAAGGAGCTGAGAAGACTTGAATCGTCAAAACGTCCCGACTGTGTTCCTCTGTGTCTGCCAAAATTTGAAGTTGAGAGCGACATACGTCTCAAGGAGAGCATTAAAGCTTTAGGATATGAATCGATTTTTGATACCACTGCCGATTTCGGTAACATCAATCATTTGACACCTCTTTGGGTTGACGACATCATGCAGAAGGCTGTTGTCAAGATTGATGAGGAAGGTGCCGAGGGTGCCGCCGCTACTTTCACAATCATGGATACTTCGGCCGGACCGGATGCATCGATGATATTCGACCGTCCCTTTATCTTCGCCATTTATGAGAGAAGTTCGGGAGCAATCCTGTTTGTTGGCGATGTAAAGGCACTATGATGTTGCATTCGATTTAGAACCTGTAATTTATCATTCTTCCTCTGTCTGGTACCCATGGGGCCGGGCAGGGGAATTTTTGTTGCCGAATATGGAATGTGATAGAGAAATCAGGAATCACGGGACAGCCACTCCTTCCTTTCGCCTCAACAGACCATGTCAATGATTTTCTACAGTTATTTCTTCTGTGGGAATAAAAAAGTGTCTTTGATTTGTGTTTTACAACATATTTTTATATTTTTGCGGGAAGTTTCGACAATTTTACGAGTTGAAGCTCGATTTTTTGAAAATAAGTTAGCAATTCTTCACTCACGATAGAAATATGAAACATCCCTTGCGAAGCTCGGCGAGCACAGAAGGCCGGCGTATGGCCGGCGCACGCGCCCTCTGGCGTGCCAACGGCATGAAAGAGGAGCAGTTTGGCAAGCCTGTCATTGCGGTTGTCAATTCATTCACACAGTTCGTCCCGGGCCACACCCATCTCCACGAGATAGGCCAGGTGGTCAAGGCGGAGATTGAGAAGCAGGGATGCTTCGCGGCCGAGTTCAACACCATAGCTATTGACGACGGTATCGCCATGGGCCACGACGGAATGCTCTATTCCCTTCCGTCGCGCGACATGATTGCCGACTCTATCGAGTATATGGTCAACGCCCACAAGGCCGACGCCATGGTGTGCATCTCCAACTGCGACAAGGTGACTCCGGGTATGCTCATGGCCGCCATGAGGCTCAATATACCTGCTGTTTTCGTGTCGGGAGGTCCCATGGAGGCCGGGCGTGTCGACGACCGCGATGTCGACCTCATAGACATCATGATAGAGAGTGCCGACGAGACCGTGTCCGACCATCGCGTGAAGCTTCTCGAAGAGAGAGGATGCCCCACCTGTGGTTCATGCTCCGGTATGTTCACGGCCAACTCCATGAACTCGCTCAACGAGGCCATAGGACTCGCACTGCCCGGCAACGGAACGGTGGTGGCTACACATATCAACCGTCGCGAACTCTTCAAAGAGGCCGCCAGGGTGATTGTGGAGAACGCCTATGCCTACTATCGCGACGGCGACGAGACGGTGCTTCCGCGCAATATCGCCACTCGCGAAGCCATGCTCAACGCCATGACTCTCGACATTGCCATGGGAGGGTCCACCAACACGGTGCTCCACCTTCTCGCCGTTGCGGCCGAGGCAGGTGCTGATTTCACCATGGACGATATAGACCGCCTGTCGCGCCACACGCCTGTGTTGTGCAAGGTGGCTCCGAATTCAACCTATCACATCCAGGATGTCAATCGTGCGGGAGGAATACTCTCGATAATGAAGATTCTGGCCGATGCCGGACTTGTCAATGCCGATGTCAACAGAGTTGACCGAAAGACCCTCCGCGAGGCCATAGAGGAATATGCTGTGGGCGGAAACCGATTCTCCGCCAAGGCCGATGAATTGTGGAAGAGCGCGCCCGGAATGAAGCGCACCACCGAGCTTGGCCGACAGATGAGTTACTACTCGGAGCTTGATACCGACCGTGCCAACGGCTGCATACGCGATATGGACCACGCCTATGTGCGCGACGGCGGTCTGGCTGTGCTTAAAGGCAACATAGCCGCCGACGGTTGTGTGGTCAAGACAGCCGGTGTCGACGAGAGCATATTCCGTTTCTCCGGTCCGGCCCGTGTGTTCACATCCCAGGACGAGGCTGTCGACGGTATACTGCGCGACAAGGTGAAGAGCGGTGACGTGGTGGTAATAACCCACGAAGGACCCAAGGGTGGCCCCGGAATGCAGGAGATGCTCTATCCCACATCCTATATAAAGAGCAAACATCTCGGCAAGGAGTGTGCGCTCATTACCGACGGACGTTTCTCGGGAGGAACCTCGGGCCTCTCTATAGGCCACATATCGCCCGAGGCTGCGGCTGGCGGAAACATAGGCCTCGTGCGCGACGGAGACATAATAGATATAGACATCCCGGCCCGCTCCATCAATGTGCGCCTTACGGAGGCTGAGCTTGCCTCGCGCCGTGCCGAGGAGGAGGCCCGAGGAGCCGAAGCATTCACACCGCACGGACGCAACCGTGTCGTGAGCCGCGCCCTACGCGCCTACGCCTCTATGGTGACATCTGCCGACAAGGGAGCAGTGAGACGCATTGACTGATACCTGTCAGACCTCCTCTCTCCGATTACAATAGTTTCCAAACACACACCTACACTATATGAGTGAAAAGATAACAGGTTCCGAAGCCATGTGCCGCGCTCTCCTCGCCGAAGGAGTCGACACCATTTTCGGGTATCCCGGAGGCCAGATAATGTCCTTCTATGATACGCTTTACGGTTTTCAGGACAGTCTGCGCCACATCCTCACCCGCCACGAGCAGGGTGCCGTACACGCCGCCCAGGGCTATGCCCGTTCGTCGGGACGGGTGGGAGTTGTAACGGTGACATCCGGACCTGCCGCCACCAACGTAATCACCGGCATCAGCGATGCCATGGTTGATTCCACGCCTCTCGTGGTCATCACCGGACAGGTGGCCGTAGCATCTCTCGGCACCGAGGCCTTCCAGGAGACCGATGTGATAGGAATCACGCAGCCCATCACAAAATGGGCCTATCAGATACGTTCGGCCGAGGAAATACCCTGGGCTGTGGCGAGAGCCTTCTATCTCGCCTCGACAGGCCGTCCGGGTCCAGTTGTGCTCGACTTCACAAAGGATGCGCAGACAGGGATGCTGGAATGGGACTATGAGCCGGTCGACTACATCCGCAGCTACGACCCCGACCCTTGCCCCCAGCCACAGGCTCTCCAGGACGCCGCCGCACTCATCAACCAGGCACAGCGCCCCATGATATTTGCCGGCCACGGAGTGCTCATATCAGGTGCCGAAGCCGAGCTCGTGGCTCTTGCCGAGAAGGCCGATATACCCATGGCGAGCACCCTGCTCGGTCTCTCGTCCGTACCCTCCGACCATCCTCTCAACAAGGGAATGATAGGAATGCACGGCAATATCGCGCCTAATGTCAAGACCAACGAGGCTGATGTCATTATTGCCGTGGGCATGAGGTTTGACGACCGTGTCACAGGCAGGCTCAACGCCTACGCGCCTCAGGCAAAGATAATCCATATAGATGTAGACAAGGCTGAGTTCAACAAGAACGTAAAGGCCAACACCCACATACACTCAGACGCGCGTCGCGCCCTCGGTGCGCTTCTTCCGCTTGTCAACAAGGCAAGCCACGCCGCATGGCTGGAGTCGTTCGAAGCCCCACGCCGTGTAGAGGAGGCTGAGGTAATCGAGGCCGAGCTCAATCCGACAGGGGGAGCCATCCGTATGGGACAGGTGATCCGCAAGGTTTCCGAGGCCTCGGGCAACGATGGAATCCTCGTCACCGACGTAGGTCAGAACCAGATGATGGCAGCCCGTTACTTCAAATACAACAATCCCAACAGTGTCATCACATCGGGAGGCCTCGGCACAATGGGTTTCTGTCTTCCTGCAGCCATAGGAGCCAAAATCGGCACCCCCTCGCGCCAGGTTTTCGCATTCATGGGCGACGGCGGCTTCCAGATGACAATGCAGGAGCTGGGCACTATAATGGACTACCGTATCCCGGTGAAGATGATAATTCTCAACAACAACTTCCTCGGCAATGTCCGCCAGTGGCAGGAGCTCTTCTTCGGCAGCCGTTTCATGGCCACTCCGCTTCTTAATCCCGACTTTGCCATACTGTGCAAGGCCTATGGCATCCCGGCCGAAGATGTCAGCGACCCTGCGGACCTTGACGATGCAGTTGAGAGACTTGTCAGCTCCGACACCGCCTATCTGCTCAACGTCAGCATCGAGCCGGAGGACATGGTTTTCCCCATGGTGGCCCCGGGATCGGCTATAGACGAGATTCTTCTCAACCGCACTACAAAGTATCAGAAACAACAATGAAGATTATGGACAACAAACTATACACCATCTCAGTATTCACCGAGAACCAGGTGGGCCTGCTCAACCGCATCTCCATCATCTTCACCCGCCGTGGTCTCAACCTCGAGAGTGTCTCGTCGAGCGCGAGTGCGATGCCAGGTATTCACAAGATGAACTTCTCGCTCCGTGGCGATAGGGAGACTCTTGAAAAAGTGATAAGGCAGATAGAGAAGTGCATCGATGTGCTCAGGGCTTTTCTATATACCGACGACGAAATTGTATATCAGGAAGTGGCGCTCTACAAGGTGCCCACTGTGCGCCTTCTCGACGAGCCCAACCTTGAGAGAATAATACGCGAGCACAACGCCCGCATACTTGAGATTACCCGCGACTACGCTATACTCGAAAAGACCGGTCACGAGACCGAGACACAGGCACTCTACGAACTGCTTGTACAGTATGACATCCAGCAGTTCATACGTTCGGGCCGCATATGTGTCACCAAGTCGCCCACCGAGCACTTCACACGCTTCCTGGAGGAGCAGGAAGAGAGACGGGCACGTATCGCGTCACAGAAACAAAACTGACTGAATGGAATCGGATAAGGAGAAAATCACTCTGTTTGCCAACGAGTTTTATCTCACAGCGGCCGAGGTAAACTCTCAGTGCGAGATGCCGCTCTCGCGTCTTGTCACACTCATTATCGACACAGCCACGGCCCATGCCAACGCCATCGGAGCCGGATATGCCCGCATGATGGAGGACAATACTTCGTGGGTGCTCTCACGTCTGAGTATCGACCTTGACAGAATGCCGAGCGTCAACAGGACATATTGTCTCTACACATGGGTCGACTCGCTCAGCCGTCTCTTCTCCGACCGCCTCTTCGAGCTGCGCGATGTGGAGACAGGAGAGACCATCGGATGGTCCCACACCACGTGGATGGCAATAGACATGGATACCCGCAAAGCCTCCGACCTCACCCGCATCACCTCGCTGTCCGATGTCATTATCTCCCGCGAGTTCCATGGCGGCAAGAGCGGCAAGCTCGTGCCACTGCGCGGGGAGCCCGACGGAGTGTCTTCATGGCGCTTCAAGGTGTCGGACATCGATGTGAACCGCCATGTCACCACGCGGCGCTACATAGACCTCATCACCGATATCTTCCCGCTCGAGCATTACGATAACTCAGGCATCAGCCGTTTCGAAATAGCCTTCAAGCACGAGGCCAGGTACGGACAGGAGAGTCTCACCCGCTGGCAGGCACGTCCCGGCGAGCCCGGAGTCTACGACATAGAGACATCGGTCGATTCGGTTCCATGCAACATCTCGAGAATCAAATTTATAAACAGACACTAAAACATCTAAATTATATAATTATGGCAAAACTCAACTTTGGCGGCGTAGAAGAAACCGTCGTTACCCGTGAGGAGTTCCCCCTCGAAAAAGCACGTGAAGTACTCAAGGACGAGACCATAGCGGTGATTGGCTACGGAGTCCAGGGCCCCGGCCAGGGCCTCGACCTGCGCGACAACGGCTTCAACGTCATCGTGGGCCAGCGCGAGGGAAAGACCTATGAGAAGGCAGTGGCCGACGGATGGGTGCCCGGAGAGACACTCTTCTCCATCGAGGAAGCCTGCAAGCGTGCCACCATCATCATGTGTCTTCTCAGCGATGCCGCCGTCATCTCGCAGTGGCCGGTGATTGAGAAGCACCTCACCGCCGGAAAGGCCCTCTATTTCAGCCACGGATTTGCCATCAACTGGAGCGACCGCACCGGTGTGGTTCCCCCTGCTGATGTGGATGTCATAATGGTAGCTCCCAAGGGATCTGGCACCATGCTCCGCGTACTTTTCAAGGAGGGCAAAGGCACCAACTCGTCCTTCGCCGTCTACCAGGACGCCACAGGTCGTGCTCTTGAACGCACTCTCGCACTCGGTATAGGTATCGGATCGGGCTACCTCTTCGAGACCACATTCCAGCGCGAGGCAGTCAGCGACCTCACTGGCGAGCGCGGATCGCTCATGGGAGCTATCCAGGGTCTTCTCCTCGCTCAGTACGAGGTGCTCCGCGAGAACGGCCACACCCCCTCCGAGGCTTTCAATGAGACTGTCGAGGAGCTCACACAGTCGCTTATGCCGCTCTTCGCAGCCAAGGGTATGGACTGGATGTATGCCAACTGCTCTACCACCGCACAGCGTGGCGCACTCGACTGGATGGGTCCCTTCCACGATGCCATCAAGCCGGTAGTGCGCGATCTCTATGAGAGCGTAAAGACAGGTCGGGAGGCACAGCGTTCCATCGACTCCAACACCCAGCCCGACTATCGTGAAAAACTCGAGGAAGAGCTCAAAGCCCTCCGTGAGAGCGAAATGTGGCGCACAGGAGCTGTAGTCCGCACCCTCCGCCCCGAAAACTGCTAATAGCCGATAATCATAGCCGACGGCCTTTCTGTGGATGAGAATCCTGGGAAGGCCGTCGGTCTCGTATATACATCTATCGACGATTGACGGAAATAGCGAAAGTTAAGATAAGTTAAATATAGTGTGCCATGGCTCGAGGTGTGAATAAAATCGTAACTTTGGGCGACATACACATATACATATAATGCAAAATAGACAGTAACATGAAAAAATTGATTTTTATGCTGATTGTGGCCCTGACCGCATTCGCATTGCCTGCTGCAGCGCAGTTCGAGGCACCCAAGTCAGGCAAGGAATGTGTCGAGAAGCTCTGCGGGGCTTTTGAAGGATTTGCCGCCGTCACCGGATCAGTCAGCGACCCATCGATGCTCGACAAGGCCTACGAGCCACTCATTCCCCTCATGGAGAATATGACCAAGCAGATGAAGCCCTATCGTGACTACCAGCTTGATGATGACGACAAAGTGGCAATCAAGAAGTCTATGATGGAAATGATGACGGCTCTCAACAAGTTTATCGGCGCGCCCGACAGTGTGCTTGAGCAGCAGGTAGACATTGAGGTAGGCAAGATGAAGACTCTGAAAGACCTCATTGACGATGCCCCCGGCAAGTAGGCTGACACGAAATTTGTTTCTGAAATAACAGAGCCGAGCCCCACGGTTGTTCCGTGAGGCTCGGCTTTTTTGTCGGGTGGATGTTTACCCTTTATCGGATCACCACCTTTTCACCTTTGCGCAGGTAGAGACCGGGGAGAGGATTGGTGACCTTGCGTCCCATGAGGTCATAGAGAGGAGACTCTGTGTCGGCAGACTCGGCCGGGATGTCGAATATGCCCGACGAACCGAGGGGATAACCGATGTTGAAGTCGCGCACCAGGCTCACTCCTTCTTCTGAAGCCTTGATTCGGAGAGTGGAGAGAGTAGAAGCCGACGGGGTGGGAGTGACGGTCAGAATACCGTTGGAGATTGAGGCTGTGATTCCGTCGGGACAGCCGGCCACTTCAAACGAGGCCTTGCGGTAGCCTGCGAAATAATCGGCCAGGTCTATGGTGAAGGCTTCCTTGACGAGGAAGTTGGGAGTGGCCACCCATGCGAGATATTCCTCGAGATCGGTGTAGAAGTCGCCGTCGCGGTCGTCATTGTTGTTGGGGGTGAGCGGGTCAGTGCCTGTGAGATGCTCGAACCAGTCGGGTATTCCGTCAAGGTCGGTGTCCCATGAGCTGTCTCTGCTTTCCTCGGTGATATCGAGCGAGGCATATCCGCCTGCATCGCTTTCACAGTCGGGCAGTCCCTTCTTTGCGGTATAACGGCCCACGGTAGAAGTGGTGCCGTTGAGAGTCTCGTTGATTACACGGCTGTCGTGGTTAAGGATTGCCGGCATATTGCAGCCCACGTCGGAGAGCACATTCTTGAAGGCAGCTTCGGCTGTCTCCACGGTGGCGTAGCTCTCGAAGAAAGGAGCGTCGTTCCACGGCTCCCAATCGAGCACCTGTCCGTTGGAGAGCTGGTAGCGATAGGTCTCGCCCTCCTTGTCCCGGGTGCGCGTTCCGTCCTTTTCCTCGCGTATGTTGCCGCCCACATAGGCACTCTGTGTACCCTTGCCAACACCTTCGAACTGGTGGCGCAGGAGATACTTCTGTGTTGTGGCCGGTCCCATCTTGTAATAGTTGTTGTGAAAGTTGAGCTGGTGTGTACCTCCGTCGCAGGCGCGTCCTCCCCAGTTGTAGACCACATTGTTGAATATATCGTGGTGTCCGTCATAGAAGCCGGCTCCGTCGAGTCCTCCCGAGAGGCTCCAGTTGCGTCCTTCGCAGTGTGCCAGAAGGTTATGGTGGTATGATCCTACCTGGCTTCCCATCTCTCCGCCGCCTATGGTGGCTGCATAACCGTGGTTGACATGGCGACCCTGTTGCTCGAACTGAGTGGCGTGGCCGGCATGGTTGAGAGCCTCGCTGATCATTGTGCGCTGCAGTGTCATTGTCTTGGCTCCGCGTGACGAGAAGCCTTCGTCGATGGTCCAGGCAATAGAGCAGTGGTCCATGATGGAGTGGTCGTTTCCGGTCATACCCATTCCGTCAGACGTATTGGGGTTGCCTCCAATGGTGTTGTTCCAGTCGTCGGCACCTCCGAGATAGAGACGCATGAAGCGAGTGATACCGTCGTTCTGCATACCGAAGGCCTTTCCGCGCAGCAGTATACCCTTGCCCGGGGCGGTCTGGCCGGCTATGGTGACGAAGCGGTCGCTCACCACGAGGCGCTCTTTCAGAGTGATGATGCCCGACACGTCAAACACTATTGTGCGTGGCCCCTTGACTTTCTGAATGCCATAGCGCAGTGTGCCGGGTGTCTCGGCGTCGTCTTCGAGAGATGTCACATGATACACCTCTCCTCCGCGTCCTCCTATGGCGAAGCGTCCGTAGCCCTCGGCGCCGGGGAAAGCTATGCGGCGTGTCTGGAAGGTCATGACATTGCCTTTATGCACTGTCCCTTGTGCGTCAACCTCGTCCACTCTCCACCAGTAGCGCAGGAGAGGGGAGAGGCCCGATACTTCATACTCGGGTACCGCTCCTTCATAGACATAGGATGTCGAGTTGGCCACTTCCACCGAGTCGGTTCCGTAGACCAGGCGGTGTGACACTGCTATGTCAGCGCCTTTCCATGCAAATTTCAGAGTGCCCGAGTCGGCGTTGGCATGAAAGTCGTGGTTGGTCGGATACTCGTCCATAATGCCATAGGGGTTGGCGTCAAATTCGAGTCCGCAAAGCATTACACTGGTGGTGGAATACTCCTTCCCGGCCTCCGGACGCGAGATATACCGTATCACAACAGGCTTTCCATCCTCGACTTCAAACTCTACATACGAGCTTCCTACATCCGATTTCTTCAGTCCCTCCTTGTTGGATGTATATTGAGCGCCGGCTATTTTCACCACTCCGTCCACCTCTACGTCTACAGGCGGGAGGGTCTGGTTCTTGTCTGTGTTGTGGTGGTAGGCTATGAGGGAGTGGTGTCCCGGTGTCATACCTTCCAGGGTCAGGACAAGCGCGGTGCTTCCATCTGTGACCTTGACCATGTTGCCGTCTTCCAGATTGACGGCAAGAACGCCGTCGCCGAACAGTTTCAGTCCCGACTGCACAGTCTGCTTGTTCCAGTTGGAGCCTACTGCCGATGCTCCTTCTGCACCGCTCACGGTGATAATCATACCGTTGTCAAAGGTTTTTGACTCACTTTCGGTTCTGTTCACGGGCCATGCGATGTAGTTTGGCTCGGTGACTTCCGATGTATTGCGGTTCGGAAAGTCGAAATCGATGTTCTGAGCCGATACTGCAAGCACCGGACACAGAGACAGACAGACAAATAGTTTTTTCATAAGAGAATTGATAATGTGATTGTGATTTAAGGTAGGAAAAACTATATGATGTTTTGCAAATATAGTATAATTTTTTGAAAATATAGTACAATATGATACACCTGCCCAACTTTTCAACCGTTTTTTTGATCGGTTACGATTGTTTCTTTGGATTTCATTATGATTTCAGATGCTTTCAGTCGAAAGGTAGTTGTCTAAACCGGAGTAGGTTAAGTAAAGTTAATAATAGTTAATGTAATTGATGGGGAGATCTAATTGTCGTACTTTTGGAATTATGTCAATCCATTTCAAGTAACTATATATGATTTTTTAGAATATGAAAACAGTGACAAAGTATTTTTTGCTCTTGTTTGCCTTTGTTGTCGGAGCTATGTTTTCGGCGTGTGGAGATGAACATGAAAAAGATGAACCGGCTCCGACATTGAGTGCAGACGATATCCGTATTTCTGCATTGTCTCTTGCTTTATCGGGTAGCTGGTATGAGAATGGTGATCAGCTGACGATATCGGTTGACGATGTCAGCTATGAAAGCCAAGTTGAAGGAGTGAGTCTCCGGGCCGTAAAAATCATGCATGATGGGAAATTTATAGCACAGGAGACGTATAGAGAGGGTGTGAAAGTCTCATGTACTATAGATTCATGGTCTCACGGATCCAATAGTGTGGTTCTCGTGGGTGTCTTTGGAAATAGCGAGTCTTCTGTTGATGTTGAAATCAAGTCACTGAATGTCCTTGTTTTTGATAAAAAGCCAAATTACCAATTTGCGGGTATACTCCAGTTGCAGATAAACTCTGTGAGTGAAAACGGAGAGATATTTAATAAATTATGCGAATATGAGAGTGATTCACAAGTGATAAGTTTCGAGTCGGCAATCTCTTGGCTTGCTTCGGACGGAAGCACTCCTCCATTTTTAATAGAAGCCCGTTTACTTCCGACTGTGGTAAGTTCTAAAACTGACTTTGATTGCAAACTCTCTAATATAGCTGTGCATTGGGAGGAACAGGATGCTCTGGCATCTGACAGTTATAGGTTCACAGTATCACAGTCAGATTATATGAAATTAAGATTGAAGGCATTTGTGGATTTGAATTTCTCAGGAGTACATGAAGGTATTCAAATAAACAACAATATGACCGTTGTCTATCAAATAGAAAACAAGGTCTCAGCCAACTGATTTCGACTATAAACACATTTATAGTGTTATTCTTTAGGAGGTGATCAACATATATAACTCTAATGTATTGATTTTGAGTCATATGTGTTGGTTGCCTCTGAAATATTCGATTATATCCTACTTTTTGTAGATTATAGTTGGAACTATCGGCTGCGGTCATTTGTTCTTATGTTTGATTGTGCATCATCGAGGTGTGTTTTTGTAACTAAAAATCGCCTCGATATTTATTTTTGTTTGTTTTTTGAGATTATAATGTTTATTTTTGCAACCTAAACGTTTCCAATAAGAGCAATATGTTAAAAATAGCTATACAGTCTAAGGGCCGGTTGAACGATGAGAGCATGGGATTGCTGGCCGATGCCGGTATCTCCGCGGCTTCCGGCAGTCGGAGCCTTGTATCAAGAGCCAAAGGCTTCCCCATGGAGATTCTCTACCTACGCGACGATGATATTCCGGCTGCAGTGGCCATGGGAGTTGCCGATATAGGCATAGTGGGGCTAAATGAGGTGGCTGAGAAGGGTATGGATGTGGCCGAGGTGATGCGCCTCGGATTTGGTGCCTGCCGCCTATCCATCGCTGTCCCCAAGAGTGTCGGTTACGATGATGCATCATGGTTAAGAGGAAAGCGTATAGCCACCTCCTATCCGGTGATTCTCGGAAAATACCTTGCCGAGCAGGGGCTTGAGGCCGAAATCCACGAGATAGCCGGATCGGTGGAGATTGCCCCGGCTGTAGGAATGGCCGATGCAATTTTTGATATAGTCTCGTCGGGAGGCACGCTCATTCAGAATGGTCTCCGTGAGGTTGAGCAGGTGTTTTTCTCCGAGGCGGCACTTATTGCCAACAAGGAGCTCGGAGAGGAGAAACTTGCCGAACTCGACAAACTCATATTCCGTCTGCGCTCCATTCTGGCCAGCAGGGGAATGAAATACCTGCTGATGAATGTGCCGGAGCATTCGGTCGAGGCTGCTGTGGAACTTCTTCCGGGTATGAAGAGCCCCACGGTGCTACCTCTTGCCGAGTCGGGGTGGTATTCGCTCCACGCAGTTGTGCCCGAGAGCGAGCTTTGGGACAAGATAGAGTGCTTAAAAGCGGCGGGTGTCGAGGATATTCTGGTGCTTAATCTTGAAAATATCATCAAGTGATGGAGACGATATTCTATCCTGACCGCAAGGACTTTGACCGCCTCTGTTCACGTAACATCCCCGCCGACGATCCTGGAGTGACCGCTGCTGTGGAGAGCATAGTGGCCGATGTGGCCGTGCGTGGCGATGAGGCTCTCAGAGAGTATGCCCTCAGATTTGACGGTGTCAGTCTCGACAGTTTCGAACTGACTCCTGCAGAGATAGACGAGGGTGCGTCCCGGGTCGATGGAGAAACGGCACGAGCTATTGACGCGGCTGCTGGCCAGATACGCATCTTCCATGAGGCCCAGCGTCCGGCACCCTTGAGAGTCGAGTCGATTCCTGGTGTGGTGTGTGAGCAGCGTCCAGTGCCCATACGGACTGTCGGCTTGTACATTCCGGGCGGAAGAGCTCCGCTTTTTTCCACGGTTCTCATGCTCGGTATTCCTGCCCGCATAGCCGGATGCCGCAATGTGGTGATGTGTACACCCCAGAGCGGATCGGCTCCCATAGCCCCGGAAATACTCTATGCAGCCCGTGTGGCGGGGATAGATAAAATATACAGGATCGGAGGCGCGCAGGCCGTGGCCGCGATGGCCTATGGCACAGCCTCCGTCCCGCGTGTCGACAAGATTTTCGGTCCGGGCAACCGATTCGTCACCAAGGCCAAGCAATTGGTCACATCAGTGACAGCCATCGATATGCCGGCAGGACCGAGCGAGGTGATGGTGCTTGCCGACCATACGGCCCGCCCCGACTTCATAGCCTCGGATATGCTGTCTCAGGCCGAGCACGGTCCCGACAGCCAGGCGATGCTTGTCACCAATTCGCCATCTCTTGCTGAGGCCGTAGTGGATGAGGTTGGCCGACAGAGCCGTCTTCTGAGTCGTGCCGAGTCGGTGGCAGGATCACTCTCCAGCAGTAGGATTATAGTCACCCGCAGCCGTGAGGAGGCCATTGACTTTGCCAATATGTATGCTGCCGAACACCTTATTATAAATATGGAGAATCCCCGTGAAGCTGCAATGGAGATAGACGCGGCCGGCAGTGTGTTCATAGGACCTTATTCTCCGGAGAGTGCGGGCGACTATGCCTCGGGTACCAATCACACATTGCCTACCGGAGGCTGGGCGCGTTCCATGAGTGGTGTCAATCTTGAGAGCTTCATGCGGCGCATCACCTATCAGCAGCTCACTCCCGATGGTCTTGCCTCCCTTGCGCCGGTCATAACAGCCATGGCCGAGGCCGAAGGTCTCGATGCCCACGCGGCAGCAGTGACAGTACGTCTCAAATCGTTTGAAAAATGAAAGAAAAATCCCCGCTCGCCTATGTGCGGCCCAACATACTCGGCCTCGCGCCCTATTCCACCGCCCGCGATGAATTCAAGGGAGGTGACATCGATGTCTTCATTGATGCCAACGAGTCACCCTATCCCACGGGTCTGAACCGTTATCCAGACCCGCGTCATCACGAGCTTAAGCGCCGTGTGGGGCGTCTGATGGGAGTGAAGGCCGACACTGTCTTTATTGGAGGCGCAGGGAGCGACGAGGCCATTGACCTCGTGTATCGCATATTCTGTATCCCCGGACGAGACAATGTGGTGGCAATGTCACCCACCTATGGTGTCTATGCGGTCAGTGCGGCCATAAATGATGTGGAATACCGTGAAGTACCCCCCGGTCCCGACTATTCGTTTCCGGTAGACGACATCCTTGCCGCTGTCGACCGCAAAACAAAGGTGGTGTGGATCTGTTCGCCCAACAATCCCACCGGTCTGGCCGTCCCGCTCGCCGACATAGAGCGTGTGGCCTGCGAGTTTGACGGAATGGTAGTGGTGGATGAGGCCTATGTAGACTTCTCCTCTGCCGGGTCGGCCATAGGTCTTCTTGGCCGTTACCCCAATCTGATAGTGCTCCGCACATTCTCGAAGGCCCGCGGTCTGGCCGGACTTCGTATAGGCCTGGCCTTTTCCGACCAGCGCGTGGCTGCGCTGATGGCCAATGTGAAATATCCCTACAACATCAACGGACCCACACAGAAGGAACTTCTCAGACGCATGGATACTGACATTTCGGCACGTGTGGCCGAGATTGTGGCCGAGCGTGACGCACTTGCCTCAAGGCTTGAAGGATATCCGTTTGTGCGCAAGGTCTATCACTCCGATGCCAACTTCCTTCTGGTCAAGGTTGACGATGCCGACGCTCTTTACAACAGCCTTGTAGAGGCCGGAATACTGGTGAGAAACCGCAACCGCGTGGCCCACTGCCAGGGATGTCTGCGTATCACTGTGGGTACTCCGGCCGAAAACCGCCGTCTGGTCGCCGTCCTTGAGGCCTTTGGCGAGGGTGCCTCCGTTCTGCCACGTGGCAATGACGACTCCCGGCGTTCACGGGTGGAGCGTCAGACAGCCGAGACAGATATAACGGTGGTAATTGACCTCGACGGCGATAGCGCGGAGAGCCACATTGATACGGGGCTTAAATTCTTTGACCATATGCTGTCACAGCTTCCCCATCACGGTGGTTTCCGTCTTGACATCGTGTGTCGTGGCGACCTGGATGTCGACGAGCATCACACCATGGAGGATGTGGCGATAGCGCTTGGCGATGCCGTCCGTATGGCCCTCGGAGACAAGAGAGGGATAGAGCGTTATGGGTTCGTGCTCCCGATGGACGATTGCCGGGCCATGGCGCTCATTGATCTCGGAGGACGCATAGACTTCTGCTGGGATGTGGAATTCACACGCGAGATGGTGGGCGACACACCCACCGAGATGTATTCCCATTTCTTTGCCTCGTTTGCCGCAGCCCTGCGGGCCAATCTCCACATATCGGCCCGTGGTGGCAACAATCATCATCTTGCCGAGGCCGTGTTCAAGGCCGTGGCCCGTGCCCTGCGTATGGCCGTCAGGCGCGAAAGATTTTCCTATTCACTTCCATCAAGCAAAGGTGTGCTATGATAGCGATAGTTGACTATTCGGCGGGCAATATCCGCTCCGTCACCAATGCGCTCTCGCGTCTGGGAGCCGAGTGGAGGCTCACATCCGATCCTTCCTTGCTGAGAAGCGCCGACAGGGTTATACTTCCCGGGGTGGGCCACGCCGGCAAGGCTCTCGAAAGCCTGCGGTCGGCCGGACTTGACGGTGTGATAGCCGACCTCCGCCGCCCGGTGCTGGGTATATGTGTGGGTATGCAGGTCATGTGCCGTTCCACTGAAGAGGGCGATGCCTCAGGCCTGGGTATCTTCGATGCGCATATAAGGCGTTTCCAGCCCTCCTCCCCGGCCGACAAGGTGCCACACATGGGATGGAACACCATACACAACCTTGAGAAGGGGATTTTCAAGGATATTCCCTCTGGCTCCCACGTTTATTTCGTCCACAGCTACTTTGCCCATCTTTGTCCCGACACCATTGCGACAACACGCTTCGGCGAGAGTGGCGAGATGTTCAGCGCGGCACTTAAATATGAGAATTTCTACGGCACCCAGTTCCACCCCGAGAAGAGCGGGAGTGTGGGTGAGCGGATTCTGAGCAACTTTTTGAACCTATGATAGAGATAATTCCAGCGATAGATATTATAGACGGCAAGTGTGTGCGCCTATCAATGGGCGACTATGGCCGTCAGACCACATATAAGACAACACCCGACGACATGGTAAGGGAGTTTGTCGACTATGGTCTCACCCGCATTCATGCTGTCGATCTTACAGGTGCGCGACTGGGACATCCCGAGGCTCTGCCCGTGCTTGAGAAGATGGCCTCTGTATCGGGCGCAATGATAGAGTGGGGCGGGGGTATAAAATCCGATTCCGATTTGCGCGATCTTTTCAATGCCGGAGCCACATGGGCTGTGATAGGCAGCGTGGCGGCCAAGGATCCCGATATCTTCGGACGCTGGCTTGCCGAGCGAGGTGACGACACTATGATTCTCGGAGCAGACCTGCGCGACGGAAAGGTGGCTATATCCGGCTGGCTTGACTCATCGTCGCTCACAGCCTCCGACCTTGTAGAGCGCTTTGCGCCCTTGGGGCTCTCCCAGGTGATAGTCACCGATATTTCCCGCGACGGTATGCTTGCCGGGCCGTCGTTCAGTCTCTATCGCGACCTCATGGCGGCTCATCCCGGAATGCTCTTCACAGCCTCGGGTGGCATATCATGCATGGACGATATCGAGCGTCTTGAGGCCGACGGAGTTCAACGCGTCATTGTCGGCAAGGCACTCTATGAAGGTCGTATCTCAATCAAGGACCTATGTTAGCGCGACGCATCATCCCGTGTCTCGATGTCAAGGACGGACGCACGGTCAAGGGAGTGAATTTCGAGGGACTCACCGATGTCGGCGACCCTGTGGCCCTTGGGGCGAGATATGCGGACGAGGGTGCGGACGAGCTTGTCTATCTCGACATCAGCGCGTCGCGAGAGGGACGAGGCACATTCACACGTCTTGTCGGGCGTGTGGCCGATGCCGTTAACATTCCCTTTACTGTTGGCGGGGGCATAGCTACGGCCGACGATGCTGCCGCTCTTCTCGATGCCGGTGCCGACAAGGTCACGGTCAATTCCGCGGCCGTCAGTTCCCCGGCTCTCATCAGCGAGATAGCCCGTCGCTATGGCAGCCAGTTTGTAGTCGTGGCCATCGATGCCCGCAGGTGTGACGACGGCGAGATACGCGTCACCACCCACGGTGGCTCGAGACTCACCTCGCGCCTGCTGTTCGATTGGGCCCGCGAGGCACAGGAGCGGGGAGCCGGAGAGATTCTCTTCACATCCATGGACCATGACGGCACCCGTTCAGGCTATCCTTGCGATCTCTATGCTCGGCTTGCTTCATCTCTGTCAATCCCTGTCATTGCGTCAGGCGGAGCCGGCGGACCTGCCGACATAGCCGAAGTGCTCACGGCCGGACGTGCCGATGCCGCATTGGCTGCAAGTATTTTCCACTACGGAGAAATCACGGTTGCCGAACTCAAGAACTATCTCCATTCCCGTAACATCCCTGTACGCCTATGAATTTTTCCGATTTCAACCTATCCAAATGTGCCGATTCGCTACTCCCTGTCATAGTGCAGGATTCGGTCACACTTCGTGTGCTCATGCTCGGCTACATGAACCGCGAGGCCTTCGACAAGACCGTTGCAACAGGGCTTGTCACATTCTTCTCACGCACACGCGGCACTCTCTGGACCAAGGGAGAGACCTCGGGCAATTATCTCAAGGTGGTGGATATGTATGCCGATTGTGACATGGACACGCTTCTTGTCAAGGCTCTGCCTGTAGGGCCTGTGTGTCATCGCGGCACCACAGCCTGTTTCGACACCCCCGCCGAGGAGGGATTCATCCGTTCGCTCTCAGCTCTTGTGGCACGTCGTCACGCCGAGATGCCGGAGGATTCCTACACCACGCGTCTCTTTATAAAAGGTGTCAAGAAAATAGCCCAGAAGGTGGGTGAGGAGGCTGTCGAATCGGCAGTGGAGGCTGTCGACGGCAATCGCAGTCGGTTCATCTACGAGGCCTCAGACCTGATGTTCCACTATCTCGTGCTTCTCGAGCAGATGGGAGTGACGATCTCCGACATCGAGCGCGAGCTCGTCAAGCGTCACTGACCGGAGACAGGGCAAAGTCACAATAATAATGTAAAAAGCAGGGTATCCGCTGTCGAATCAATCGATCAAGCGGATACCCTGCATGAGTTTTACGCTGTTTCCGGCCTCGGATTCAGAGATTGAAGAATGTGTTGAAGGCCTTGATGGAATATGTGTGGTCTATGGCTGCGGCGGTCTCACGCACCGAATGCATGGCCCAGATAGCCTCGCCCATATCTACACCTCTGAGCGGGAGCTGTGAGGTGAGGATATTTCCAAGTGTTGAGCCTCCTGCCACGTCGCTGTGGTTCACGAAGTACTGCACAGGCACACCGGCCTTTTCGCAAATGTGGCGGAACACCGCAGCCGAGTCGGCATCCGTCATATACTTGCAGCGGGCATTGATCTTTATCACCGGGCCGCCACCGGGCACAGGATGGTTGGTGGGGTCATATTTCTCACCATAGTTGGGATGGTAGGCATGGGCGTTGTCTGCCGACACCATGAACGAGTTTTCCACAGCGCGCACGAAGTCCTCGCGGGTGCCGCCGAAGCTATCGGTGATTCGTCGCAGGAGATCGGCGAGAATGGGTGAGGCCGCTCCCTGTTTGGTGCCCGATCCGGTTTCCTCGTTGTCAAATATAGCCATGACGCAGGTCTGCTTTCCGGCCTGGGCCGAGACAAGGGCCTCCATGGCCGCATGGACCATGCTGAGGTCGTCGAGTCGGCCCGACGTCACAAACTCGTTGTTCATACCCACCAGACAGGCCGGTGTGGTGTCATAGAGCGAGAGGTCAAAGTCGAGAATATCGTCGGTGGAGCATCCTGCCGCCTCGGCTATGAGTCCGAGCAGAAGCCCGTCCTTTTCGGCAGCCTCCTTGACAATTGCTGCCACAGGGAGCATATCTTTCTGTGCCGAGATGCGATTGCCTTCGTTGACAGAACGGTTGAAGTGGATGGCAAGATGGGGTATGGTGAGCAGCGGGCGGTCAAACTTTATCAGTTTCGACTCCGGGTGCAGAGGATCGTCGCTCCTCATCACCACACGTCCGGCCAGCGACAGCGGGCGGTCAAACCAGGTGTAGAGTATCGGTCCGCCATAGACCTCGACATTAAGCTTCACAACACCGCCGTCCGAGAGCATTTCCGGGTTGGGCTTCACTCTGAAGCACGGAGAGTCGCTGTGTGCGGCGATGATGCGGAATCCGGCCGAGGCTATCGGCTCGGAGGCAACGGTGAATCCGAAAATTGCCGTTCCGTTCTTCACCATATAGTATTTTCCCCCGGGCTTGAGATGCCATGCGTCGCGGGAATCAAGGCGTGTGAATCCCTCCGAATCGAGGCGTTCGGCCACCGTGCGGACAGCGTAGAAGTTCACTGGACTCTTGTCCAGAAACTCCATCAGCGAGCGGGCGTTGCGATTGATGCTTTCCATCTTATTTCTGTGTTTTTATATCGTTGAGGAGAACTTCCACGGCCTTTTCAAGCTGTGAGTCTATGCCACGCACTATGAGAGCCGGGTCATTGGCCACCTTCACATCGGGTTCGAGCTGGGTATTCTCGAGGAAGTTGCCCTCGGCTGTGCGGAAGCCCACCACGGGCACTCCGAACAAGAGTGTCGGGTCCTGCATATCTATCCAGTTGACCGAGCTCATGGTGCCGGGCACAGGCATACCCACCAGCTTGCCGAGCCCCTGGTGCTTGTACATCCAAGGTGTGCCGTGGGCATTGGAATAGTTGTGCTCCCCGGTCACCATCACCGACGGACGGAGCCATCGGCGCGA
This sequence comes from uncultured Duncaniella sp., assembly GCA_910586305.1. GTDB lineage: Bacteria > Bacteroidota > Bacteroidia > Bacteroidales > Muribaculaceae > Duncaniella. The sequence continues at coordinate 31,409 of CAJUGS010000019.1, read as the reverse complement.
CGGCATCTCGCCGCTCTTCACACCGCGAATCTCCTGGGTGAGATATTTCTTTCCGCTGAAGAGCACCTCGATATCCTCGTGCAGACGTCCTCCGCCGTTGAATCGGGTGTCGATCACGATTCCCTCACGGTCGGCATATCGTCCGAGCACATCGGCATAGATGGCGCGGTATGAGTCGTCGCTCATTGAGCGGAGGTGTACATAGCCGAGTTTTCCGCCTGAGAGCGAGTCGACAATGGCACGGTTGCGCTCCACCCATCGACGATACAGCAACTCATTGGTGGCGGCTGTGGAGATAGGAAGGACAACCTCTTCCACAGTTTTTCCGCCGGGAAGAGTGAACGCCACGAGGGTTTTGCGACCGCGGGTGTTGTTGAGAGTCGCCAGTGGCTCGTTGTGGCCGTCGAGGCTCTCTCCGTTGACGGCTGTTATCACGGCACCGGCTTTCATGGCCGACGATGCGCGGTCAAAGGGACCTTTTGCCACCACCTCGGCCACCTTCAGACCAGGGCCGGGGTAGGACATATCGTAGAGCAGGCCGAGCGATGCGGTAGGCTCGCTGCTTCCGCGGTCGGGGAAATAGCGGGCTCCTGTGTGCGATACGTTCAGTTCGCCTAACAGTTCCGAGGCCATTTCGGCAAAGTCGTAGTTGTTGTTGATATGAGGAATGAACCGGCGGTAATCGGCTGACAGTCCGTCCCAGTCGGTGCCGAACATATCTTCCACGAGATAGCGCTCCTTCTCCTCGTTGACCATGTAGTCATACATATACTCGCGTTCGGCTACCGGGTCGATCTTCTGTGTGGCCGAGTAGCTCACATTGTCGGTCTTTCCGCCGCTCACGGTGTATTTCTTCATCATAGAGGGGCCGAGTATGAAGAGGAGTTTGCCTTTGCCGTCGGGGTGTAGCGATAGGCCTGACGCTCCAAGCTTCTTTTCCACGGCCACATCCTTCTTGCGCAGATTCATCTTCCATAGGTCCTCTCCGTCTTCCACTGTCGAGAGGAAATACAGGTTCTCTCCGTCTGGATCAATCCAGGCATCGGTGAGGTCCGACGAGAACGGGGTGAGACGCACCACTCTGTCGCGGATACCGTCGGTCTCCACCTTCACCATATCCTCAGGTTCGGTCTCGGTCTTTGTGTCGGTGTTCTTGTCCTTGTTTTTCTTTCCTTTTTTCTTATCGTTTTTCTCAGGCTCCGACTTCTTCTTTTTCTGCTCTTTTTCCACCTCTTTCAGCAGGGTGAAGTCCTCTTCCGACAGGCGGAAGCGGTCGTAGGCCTCCTGGTTGGTGAACGCCAGAAGCACGTCGTAGGTCGATCCCCACGAGGCGTGGTTCTTCATGCCGTAGCGTTCGCTGAGGAATACGATTGCATCGCCGCCCATCACCCATCGTGGCGAGAGGTTAATGTAGGCGTCGTTGGTGATATTTGTCATCTCGCCGGTGGTGGCGTTGAAGATTGCTATGTCATAGTAGGGGTCGCGCTGGTGTACGTCGATTGTCGCGGTGAGCCACTCGCTGTCGGGCGACCAGTCCATCATTATTTCTCCGTCGCGGGCCGTATAGGTCTCGCCGTCGGTCAGCATGGTCACTTTGCGTGTGGTCAGATCCATCACGCCAATCTTGCGGCGGTCTTGCACGAAGGCGAGTTTCTGGCCGTCGGGCGACACAAGCGGGTTGCGGCGGTCTACTCCGTCAGATGGCGGGAAGACGGCTGTCTCCTCAATGAGGGTGGCGTTGGCAAAGTTGGGGTCCTCCTTGCGCGAGATGCGGGCGCGGTAGATGTTGCTTGTGCCTGTGCGGTCCGACGCATAGTAGAGTGTACGGTTGTCCGCACCCCATGACGGATGGCTCTCGTGCTGGGGTGTGGAGGTCACCTGCTTGGTGGTGGAATAGCCTGCCGATGTCACGAAGATATCACCGCGGCTTGCGAAGGCCACCTGGTTGCCGTCGGGCGACGGAACAGCCTCATTGGCTCCTGTGCTGAACCGGCGGTACACCATCGGCTCACTGCTGTCGGTCACAATGTCAATGGCTATCTTCGAAGGGGTGCCTCCAGTTTCGGGCATTGTATACAGTTCGCCGTCGTAGGTGAAGGCCAGAGTGCCGTTGTTGCTGCGTGAGAGGAATCTCACCGGATGGCGTTCGAAGTTGGTGAGGCGGGTCACTTTCGACGGCTCTGAGAGACGCATGGAGTAGACGTTGCTCGATCCGCCGTCGCGTTCGCTCAGGAAGTAGACTGTTTCCCCGTCGCTTCCAGCCACAGGGTTGGTATCCTCCCCGCCGCGGTTTGTGAGATTGGTATGCTTGCCGGTCGACGGGTCATAGATCCATATGTCGCGGGTGACTGACGATGTGTGGTGTTTGCGCCATTCATCTTCCACACCCTTGATGTCCTGATACACCATTGTCTTTCCATCGGGCAGATAGCTCACCATACGGGCGGGCGAGCCGAGTATCTGAGTGGCGCGTCCGTTGTCGGTAGGCACGACATAGAGCTGGGGATAGCGTGCGCTCGGAAACACAAGGCTCGAGGCCGGGCCTTGTATTGCGGCCATGAACACCACGCCTTTGCCGTCGGGCGTGAAGGACAGCGGTATCTCTTCGGCCGAGTTGTAGGTGAGGCGTCGTGCTTCTCCGCCGGTAGCATCCATGATGTAGATGTCATTGCCGCCCTCGCGGGTGCTTGCAAAGGCTATCTTTGAGCCGTCAGGGCTCCATACGGGAGCCGATTCGTAGGATGGCACTGATGTGAGGCGGCGTGCTGCACCGCCTTTGGCGTCAACCGAAAATATGTCTCCTTTGTAGGTGAATGCGATTGACTTCCCATCGGGTGAGATGGCGGCGTCACGCAGCCACAGCGGCGTGACAGCTCCTGCGCCAAGTGAAGCGGCGGCAAGTGTGATGGTGAGAAAGAACTTCATGGTTTACGGAATATGTTTTTGTTCTGGAGGAAATCGGCCAGCCAGACACCCGCGAGAATCATCACGCATCCCATGAGACCCACTGCGGTGAGTGCTTCGTGAAGTATGACAACCGAAAACACCATGGTGATCAGAGGCTGGAAGTATAGATAGTTGGCAGCCGACACGGCTCCGATCTTGGCAACTGAGAAGGCCCAGAGCAGATAGGCTGAGAAAGAGCATATGAGCGAGAGGAACAGAAGATTGCCTATCACCACCGGGCTCAGAAGTATATGCGGGTCGGCCATCTCAGGCTCAACCAGCAGGAAGGGGAGGGCGGTGAGGACACCGTAGAAGAACACCTTGCGGGTGATGAATCGGGCATCGTAGTGGGCGTTGAGGGGTTTCAGTAGAAGGCTGTAGATGGCCCAGCAGAACGCCGCAAGCAGCGACAGAAGGTCGCCGATGGGGTTGATGGCCATATTGAAACTACTGTTGAATATCACAAGGCCAACACCTATAAACGCCACGAGTGAGCCGATATACGCACCGTTGCCGGGGCGGTTGGTTTTGTAGACAAGCCCCACAATCAACACCGTCAGCAGAGGGGAAAGCGACGTGATGAGCGAGACATTGCTCACAAGGGTGTATTCGAGGGCCACATTCTCCGAAATGAAATAGATGGAGCCGGCTACGAGTCCGCACACCACGAAGAGTGCTTCATCCTTGAGCGAGTTGGCCCATAGCTTCCGGTGGTTGAGAGCGAGCATCACCAGATAGGCGATAATGAAACGGTAGATGTAGATTTCGATTGGATTTAGACCGTTGTCGAGAAGCACTCTGGTGGAGATGAACGAAAGACCCCATACCGTCACTGAAAAGATGGCGAAGAGGTGATAGGGCCATGTCCGGTTTTTCCCGGCAATCCTGGAATGTTCCATAAGAAATGATGGTTTACGAGTGATCGTATTTTTTATGTTTCCACAAAATTAAGCATTATTTTCGAGAAAGTCAAATGGCACTCAGGCACCTTCTTGTGCCTCTGTAACAGATTGAAAGTTATTTGATGCTAACACTGAAAAATGATTTCCGGCTACCCGTTGGAAAGGGAATAAATGATGTCATAAAAGGGTGCAAAAAGACATCGGAAACCCCATGAAACACCGCCGCCCGGGGCTTCGGAAGCCTCGGGCGGGTGGGTGCGTCAGGTTTGTGTGTGCGAATTGCATGAATCGAAAGAATCTCTTTTATCAAAAAACAATACCAAAATCAACTTTGTCCTAAAACAATCTTTTTTACCTTATGGTTCCTCTCGGAAACATTCTTTTTTAAACCAATCGTATTGCAAAAACAGTATAATCTCTAATTTGATTTGGACAAAAACCATAAAATGACTTTAGCCTTAGTACATGGGGAGGGAGGAGGGAGAGGAGAACGGGTCTATGCTTTATCTGTAGTCGGCAAACTGAGTCTGGAGCTTCTTTCTTGCGAAGAAGATACGGCTCTTCACGGTGCCGAGAGGAAGGTTCATCTTCTCGGCTATCTCGTTGTATTTGTAGCCGGCAACGTGCATGGAGAAGGGGATGCGGTAGTCGTCAGGGAAGGAATTGATGGCGTCGGAGATTTCCGATGCGCCGAATGATCCTTCGGGAGTCTCGAGACCCGAGTCCTGCGAGAGGTTCAGGTGATAGAGGTCCTCGGTCTGGTCTATGACAGTGGCACTGCGCGCAACACGACGGTAGTTGTTGATGAAGATGTTGCGCATGATGGTGAATACCCAGCCTTTGAAGTTGGTGTTCTCAACATACTTGCTCTCGTTGTCAAGAGCCTTGAGTGTGGTGTCCTGGAGAAGATCGTACGCGTTGTCACGGTTCGATGTGAGCATATAGGCAAAGTTGAGCAGATTGCCTTGGAGGCTCATAAGCTTGCTTTCAAATTCCTTGTTTGCCATAATAGTTTCTCCTATGATGTAGTTAAACGTGTTTTGTCGTTGGATTGTGATGAACTGTGTCTTGGAGGCGAGCCCTTGTTTTGATGGGGGTTGTTTCGTTTGACATTTCAAAATTACTACCTGATTTCCGGATTGAAAATTATTTCACAAAAAAAATGATACAGTCCTGACAAAATGTTTTCGTCGGACTGTAATATGTTTTATATCAATGTGTTATGGTTGTAATCTATATTGCCATATTGTTACATTTTTGTAATAATGCAACCGATTTGTAACGAATTGTGATGGCTGTATACGTGTGTGCCGGCTATGCCGTCTGATGGAAAGTCAGCTCGCATTTTCACACAGTGCTTCTCCTCTCCGGAGACTTCGCGATACTACATATATTATATATGTGAATCTTTGTTCCCCGGCTTCACTGCATTGCGGGGATGGAAGCGCAGGATGTCCTCGCGCAGCGATGTGGAGTCGAGATGAATGTATATCTGTGTAGTCGCTATGGACTCGTGGCCCAGCATCTGCTGTATGGCGCGGAGATTGGCACCTCCTTCGAGCAGGTGTGTTGCAAAGGAGTGGCGCAGCGTGTGTGGCGATATGTTTTTGCGTATTCCGGCGGCTTCGGCGAGAGATCGGACTATCTGGAAAGCCCGTTGTCTCGTCAGACGGTGGCCGCGGCGGTTGAGAAAGAGTATGTTCTCCTCTCCTGGTTTTATGGGCAGACGCGAACGGCAGTCGAGATACGCTTCTATTTCGGCCACAGAGGCCTCCGACATTGGGACAAGTCTTTCTTTGTCCCCCTTGCCATGGACTATGAGATAACCCTCGGCGGCATACACACGCGACATCTCGAGATTGACAAGCTCACTCACTCGCAGCCCGCATCCATAGAGAGTCTCCATCATGGCGCGGTCGCGCTGGGCTTCCTCCTTGCCGGTGTCGATGGACGCTATCATTGCGTCTATTTCCTCCACTGTGAGTACCTCGGGAAGATGCAGGCCCAGGCGCGGACTTTCCAGAAGTTCGGTAGGGTCGGTGTCGAGATAGCCTTCGAGCGACAGATAGCGGAAGAACGAGCGGAGCCCCGACACCATGCGGGCACGCGTGCGTTCGGCTATGCCGAGGTCGTGGAGGTCGCCAAGGTAGAGTCTGAGGGTGTCCGTGGTGACATCGCGCAGGGAGATGCCACCTTCGGCAAGCCATCCCAGCAGTCTTCTCAGATCGCGGAGATAGCCGTCGCATGAGTTGTCTGACAGGCCGCGGTCGAGCCGCAGCGACATCTCATACTCGTCGACCACACTGTCTATGTCGTGCAGGGAGCGTGTCAAAATCTTGATTCGTAGTCCTGTCGCGGGATGCCGTGGCGGTTGACGGCCACACCGGTACGACCGTTGGAAAATGTCATTCCTTCACGGAGGAGGCGTTTGAAATTGGTCCATGCGCGCCCGGTCGACGGATAGACAGCGGCCTGTCCCTCGCGGAGCATCACGGGCAGTATGCCCACTATCAGGTCGGCTTCTTCGAGGGAGTCCACAAATCTTATGCGCGAGTCGGCCATCAGCATCACGGCCCGTTCGTTGTCGCTGATCATGAAGCCGTAGACAGTGGATGGCGTGAACTCACACACCAGTCTGAACAGCAGCTTGAGCCGACGGGAGTCGGGAAGCTGCTCTATCTCGTCGTAGGCGTAGTAGCGGCCACGCTCGGGCAGAGCCTCGGTGATGAGGCGGAAAGCGTAGGGTGAATGGATGCCGTGGCCTTTTGACCTCCACCATCGGGTCAGGCTGTTCATTCTTTCTCCTTCTTGTGTCCGCGCAGAGTCATGGCTACAGCTCCGGCCAGACCAAGGTAGATGACTATGATCGCGGCAGTGGCGGCATTGTCGGTGACGCGGAGTGACGCAGGATCAAACCGCATCTCCACAGTGTGCTCGCCGGCAGGAATGCGGAGTGCGCGGAGCACGTAGTCCGCACGGCCTATTTCGGCGGGTTGGCCGTCTATAGTGGCTTCCCATCCCCATGGGAAGAATATCTCTGAGAATACAGCCACGCCACCACGCGCCGAGCGGGTGTGGTAGGTGAGACGGTTGGGTGCGTAGGTGGTCTCGAAAATAGTATCGCCGGGAGCCGTGGCCACACCTTCGCCGAGTGCTGCGCGGAAGCGGGAGTCGGCTACAGCCGTGGTGCGTGGATTGATGCGGTCGAGAGCGTCCATCTCGGCATCGGCTCCGTCGACATACTCCACCTTGTCGACCCACCAGGCATTGCCATAGGCTTCGGGGTTGAGGAGCGGCTGTCCGTCCATTCCAACTACGTAGCGGGCGTTGAGCATATTCAGCACATTCCAGTCGGACTCCGATTCCTGTCCTCTGGTGAACGCGCCGAGATGTCGGTCTATGAGGTCCTGGTAGCGGGTGAGTTTGGCTGCATGATAGCCGCCTATCATCTTGTGGTAGTAGGAGGGGTCCGCGCTGTAGAAGCGGGGGATGTCCATGACTCGGTAGTTCATGGCGGTGTCGGCCAGAATGGCCTCGTCGGCGGGGGTCTTGGCTATGGGAGGACCTACGGTGAGCTGCTTGGCCACAAAGCTGTTGTGGTTGATGTAGCGCTTGTTGACAGTGTAAAGGTCGGCCAGGACTGTGACGGCAAGAGCTATGGTGACTATCGAGGCGGTGAGCTTCTGTTTCATATACAGCACGATGAGGGCAAGTCCTATGGCCACGATGAGGAGGCTGCGGAGCGCGTCAGAGCGTACAAGGCCGTAGCGGAGAGACTCGACGGCACTGTATATGTCGGGATTGGAGAGTGAGAATCCGCGCGCGGTGGCTGCGTCATATCCCTGGCTCATAAGCGACGAGGTGATATAGCCGTCGATCATGCGGTCGTTGTCGGTGATGGCTTCTCCGAACAAGCCGGGGACAGCCCAGGCGAGGATGCAGAAGCCCATGGCTGTGCCGAAACACCAGAGCAGCGGTTTGCGGTAGCGTGTCCATGAGTCCGGAGTGGTGATGAGCTGTTGCAGCGCCATCACGGCGAGGAGTGGCATGGTGAACTCGGCAATGACAAGGATGCTCTCCACTGTGCGGAATTTGGAGTACATCGGGGCGATTGACAGCATGATGTCGGTGAACGTCATGGCATGACGTCCCCAGGCCAGCAGGATGGAGAAGACAGTGAGGATGAGGAGTGCCCACTTCATGGGACCCTTCACTATGACGCATCCCAGAAGGAAGAGGGCGACTATGAGCGCGCCCACGTAGACGGGGCCGTTGGTTCCCTCTGGATCGCCGAAATACTGGCTCATGTAGCCGAGATACTGCTGCTCAAGCTCTCCGGCCTCTTTAGCTCCGTCAAGGTCGCCGAGGCTCACGGGCACCATGCGTCCCTTTTCGGGCTTGGCCGAGGCTCCTCCCTTTATGTCGGGGATGAGGAGCGAGAAAGTCTCGGAGGGCTGGTAGCTGTATTGAGTGATGTAGTCTTTGTCAAGTCCAGATGTGCGTCCTTCCGCGCCTTCCTGCGAGGCCGGGGCGGTGAGCTCGCTGTGGCGTCCGCGCATGGTCTCTTTGGAGTACTCGTAAGTGTTGTAGAGGCTCGGGAGATTGGCTGTAACAGCCAGGATTCCTGCTGCAGCGAGTGTTCCTGTGGCTTTGAGCCAACGGGGCATCTCCTTGGCTCGGAACGCGCTGATACCGGTGGCTATGACGATACCGATTATGACATAGAGGAAATAGTAGGTCATCTGGGCATGATTTCCGGCTATCTGCATCATGGCAAAGAGGGCGGCAAGCGCGCCTCCGGCGAGATAACGGCCACGGTAGCACAGCACTATACCGGCAATGGTGGGCGGAATATAAGCCAGTGTGACAAACTTCCATATGTGGCCGGCTCCTATGATTATGACAAAGTAGGTGGAGAGGCCATAGGCTATCGCGCCGAGCAGTGCCACTCCCCATCTCATCCTCATGACAAGAAGGAGAATGAAAAATCCGGTCATCATCATTGCAATGAGGTTGGCCGGGGAGGGGAGTCCGAGCCCCATGGCGCTGTTGATCCAGCTATAAAGCGAGCTTGAGGGATAGGAGGGGGCTATCTGGAATGTGGGCATTCCTGAGAAGAGGGAGTTGGTCCACCGCGATGTCTCCCCGGTGGCTTCGGCAAAGGCCTTGGCCTCCTGGCCGATGGCTATTCCCTGCTGCATATCGTGCTGGCGCAGTTCGTTGCCCTGCTGGGCGTCGGGATAGAAAAACGCGAATGCTATGAGTGCGATGATGGCAAGACCGCCCGCAAAAGCCAGAAGCTTGCGGAGCTTGGGATTCTTGAGAAATTCCATGGTGTGAACAGAGGGGGGATTATTCCGCAGGGCGGAGTTCGAGGGGTAGATCGGCAGGATTATCGGAATTCTGACGTGACGCAGGCATGGTGTCGGCGGCGACAGTGTCGGCCTGCTGAGGCTCGTCGGTTATGAGGGATCCGTCGTGGATAGCGTCATACTGTGTCAGTTTCTCTCTGAACGACTGTGCGATGGAATCGAAATTGACAGTCGGATTTATGCGCATGGCTTTTTCAAACGCCGCGCGTGTGTCCTTGGGATTGACGCTGAGGGCTATGTCGTAGACATCCACATACTTGCGCAGTGTCTCCAGGTCGCGTCGTCTTTCTTTTTTTGACACGGCGTCGTTGTGGACCGTAAGGAAAGCCATGAGCACCTGCACGGTCTGCTCGGGGGTGAAATCGTCGACAAAAAGCGACATACTGTCGGCCATGGCCGAGGCAGCCTTGAGGTTGCCGGCAGAGAGAGCTTCGGCAAGCTGTGTATTCTGCTCCTCCACATCGGCGGAGACTACTGTCTGCTCTTTTGTGCTGTCGCCTCCGCAGGAGGTGGCAGTCAGAGCCAGAGTGGCCAGAGCAATGATGAAGGGTAAAATGTGTTTCATAAAAATCGATTTTCCCGCAAAATTAATGAAAATCCACCAAATACCCGCCTTTCAGAGAGATAAAAAACAAGCAATGAGAAAAGGTGTGGAAAAGCCGAAGCTCTTCCACACCTTTTCTATGTGATTGGTGTCTTGGACCGGTATCAATATCCGGGGTTCTGATACTCTTCGGCGTTGTCGAGGAGCAGCATTTCACTGTTGGGGATGGGGCGCAGATAGTGAACGTTCTTGTTGAAGTTCTTGATCTGCTTGTTGGCCTTGGCCACTCGTGACTCAAATGCGCGGAAGCGCTTGAGGGTCATCCAGCGGTTCCATTCGCCTATCATCTCGCGGGCATACTCGTCGAGCAGGAAGTCCTGGTCGATCTGTGAGGCTGTGATGTCCATGCTGTTGTCGCGGGCCTTGCAGGCGCGGTTGCGAATGGTGTTGATGCGCGATGCGGAAGGATTGCCGAGTCTCCACTCGATTTCGGCCGAGAGAAGGTAGGTCTCGCCGAGGCGGTAGATGATACAGTCGGCCGATGAGTAGGGCTTGTTGGGCTGGCCGGCATACAGCGAGGGACAGTCGCCTTTCTTCAGGCTGGGGAAGAATTTAAGCGGGCGTTCGGGATCGGCATAGTTGTCCGAGAGGTTAACGAGCGCGTAGCGGCAGTTGTCGCGCTGCTCCTGGTTCCAGGTGTGGCGCGAGAGATAGACTGCGGTGTCGCCGATGGTCACGTTGTAGGCGGGATTTCCCACGCGCTTTTCGTCGAGTCCGTAGCGGTTGGCGTCGGTCTTGCTCCATGTATAGGCTGTACCGGTCTCGTCGGTGGCTTTGTTCACATAATATACATCGTTGAAGAAGGCCTCATAGCGAAGGTCGCCGGGTACATAGAGGTCAAGCATATACTTGGAAGGCTCCATGTAGCAGTTGCACTTGGCAAGCTTCTCTGTCGAAAGTCCGTTTACCTCGGTGCTGTAGCTTGCCACCAGGCCGTCGAGGAATATTCCGGCGGTATTGGCATTGTAGGCTCCGGAGTGTTTCCATGCACGGTTGAAGTAGTTGCCACGGGGATTGTAGGACGGGATTGATGAATGGGTCACTATGAAGAGGGCCTCCTCGCAGGTCTTGTTGTTCTTCTCGTCAAACACCTCGCGCACGTCCTCGTAGAGTCTCACGCCCAGAGCGGATGCATTTTCGATGAGGTAGTCGGCTGCGGTCTTTGCCTCGCGGAGCAGTTCCTTGCTCTCGGCTTCGGAGATGGCGTCGGCATAGCCCAGACCGTCGGTATAGGTGGAGTAGGTCAGACAGGCCTTGGCATAGAGGTGGTAGGCAGCCGCGCGCACCACGTGGCCGCGCACTTCCTGTGTGACGGGCAGATTGTTCATGGCAAAGCGGAGATCCTCGAGAATCACTTTATAGAAGTCGTTGACTTTGCTGCACGAGAGGCTGCTGCCGGGTGCGGAATTGGGCTTGGTGGGTAGATATTTGCCACCCCATACCTCGACGATGTTGAAGAGTACGTGGGCGCGGATGAAGTGGGCCTCGGCTACAAGGGCGTTGCGGCGCTCCTCGGTGAGTCCCTCTACTTTGTCGGCATAGAAGATAGCTGCGTTGCAGGCGCTCAGCACTCCGTAGAATCCCGAGTAGCTTTCGTCGCAGAGGCTTGTCGACGATCCGAAGCCGTCGTAGCGCAGGATTTTGCTCCAGTTGCCGTTGGTGCCGTCGGCGTTGGCATCCTGCCAGATGTCTGTACCGCCCTCGGCCACGAGCACATAGGTGTCTTCGGCCTGGCCGTAGATGATTCTCACGAGGTCGAAATAGCAGTCGTTGATTTTCTTTTCAAAACCTCCGGGGGTTGTCCATTCCTGTGAGGTGGATACGCCCGACAGGTTCTCTTCGTCGAGGCTGCATGATGCTGTGCCGCTCATGACGAAAGCGGCTACCGCTGCATACGCGATTGATTTATATAGTTTCATCGTTTTTCGTTTTGAGTGGTTTTAGAATGTAAGGTTGATACCGAATACATACTGCTTAGAGAGTGGAGCCTGGTCGTCGTCTCCGCCCTTTTCGGGGTCGTAGTGCTTGAGGTATTTGCTCTTGGTGAATATGAACGGGTTGCTTGCGGTGAAGTAGAAGCGGGCCTTGTCTACTCCGAACTTGTTGAGCAGGTTGCGGGGCAGGGTGTAGCCGAGAGTGATGTTTTTCACCTTGAGGTATGATCCGTCATAATAGTTTATCCACTGCTGGTAGGGGTCCTGGCCGTTTGACACGCTTGCGTCGGGACGGGGATAGCGTGCGCTCTGGTTTTCGGGAGTCCAGTAGTCGCAGACGGCGGGAGAGGGAGAGAGACCGTCGGTGCGGAACCAGCCGGTGAGACCGTAGGGGATTGTCCAGTCCCAGCGGGCTATGAGGAGGAAGCTGAGGTCGAAGTTGCGATAGTTGAAATTGTTGAGAAGGCTGGCTGACCATTTGGGATCGGCGCTTCCGAGCACGAAGTAGTCGTCCTTGTTGAGCTTGTAGTCAGGATCGCCCTGCTCGGCCACACGGACCTGTCCGGGTTTCTGTCCGTATTTGGCTGCTTCTTCGGCCTGGTCTGTGCCCCAGATTTGCAGATATTTTTATCCGTAGTAGGTGTGGATGGGCTGGCCGGGGATGAGGTAGTAGTCTTCGAACTGGAGCGGACCTTCGCTGGTGGTCTTGATGACCTTGTTGCGGTTGGTGGAGAATGTGAGTGTGGTGGTCCACTGGAAGTCACGGTTGACGATGTTGCGGCTTGTCACTGCAAGTTCGACACCGGTGTTGCGTGTCTCGCCCACGTTGGCCCAGATATTGAAGGGCGATGCGCCGTAGCCTCCGTTTCCATAAGGCAGGTTCTTCTTGAAGAGAAGGTCCTTGGTGTCGGTGCGGTACCAGTCGAGGGTGAATGTGATGCGGTCGTTGAGGAATCCGGCGTCAAGACCGATGTTGACGTTGTAGGATTTCTCCCAGCCTAGGTTGGTATTTGCTACAGAGAGATTGTAGCCGCTGTAGGCCTGTGCGATATCCTGGAATCCGATGATGCCGTTACGGCTGTAGTCGAGCGTGGCATAGGCCGAGGCGCCTGCGTTACCGCTCACACCATATTCGGCGCGGAGCTTGAGGTTGTTGAGCCATCTGAGGTCGCGCATGAAAGGCTCGTCGCTGATGCGCCATGCCAGTGAGCCTGCGGGGAATACGTCCCACTTGTGGCCTTTGGCGAGAATGGATGCACCGTCCCAGCGGCTTGTGACGCTGGCCAGATAGCGGCCCATGAAGCTGTAGTTGACACGGAATGCGTAGGACATCTTCTGTGTCTGTGTAAACGAGGATTTTACCGAGGGAGTGCCTGTGGCGGCGCTGAGGTTGTGGTAGCCATAGTCGTCGGTGTCAAATCCATTGGCTGTCGAGTTGGTTGTCTCGATGCGGTCCTTGGCCCATTCGGTCACACCGGTCACGGTGAACTTGTGGTCGCGGTTGATGTCGAAGTTGTAGGTGATGATGTTCTGCCACTTGTAGTTGTAGACGAAGTCGTTGTCTATGGTGGCGTCTACGAGTCCTTTCTCAAGAGCCTGGTAGGAGTGTGTGCCGTTGTAGACGCTCTTCTTTGTGCTGCGGAAGTATCCGCCGAGCACCGACTTGACAGAGAGTCCCTTTAGGGGCGTGAGTTCCACATAGGCCTGGGGTGTGACGCTGATGGTCTTGTTGTTGCCTACATAGGCCTTGGGGTCGCTGTCGGCTATGGGGTTCATGTTGCCGTCGCCGATGGGGTAGTCGACAAGTTTGCCGTTTTCGTCGTAGACATCTCCGAGCGGCGGCATATTGAGCACTCGGTTCCAGATGCGTTTGGAACGACGGTCGTTGTCGGAATACATGGCGTAGAGGCTGATGCCATAGTTGACGTAAGGATTGGCATGGAAATCGAGCTTGGTGCGGGCCGAGTATCTTTTGAGCTGGTCGCCCTTGAGGATGCCCTCCACGTCGTAATATCCGAGGGAGAACATTGCGTCCATGCGGTCGTTGGAGTAGGTGGTGTTGAGGTTGTAGCTCTGGGTGTGGCCTGTCTGCGACGCTTCGTCAAACCAGTCTACCCAGTTGCCGGCGTCGATGTGTTTCTGCATATAAGACGGGAAGAGCTTGTCGTCGTCGGCGGGGCTGTTCCACACGCCTGCGGTGCGCTGTGCTTCGCGACGGAAGTCGATGTAGCGCTGTCCGGTGTTCATTTCGGGGAACTCGCTGATGGTGTTCCATCCGTAGTATCCGTCGAAGTTTATGGTGAAGCGGTCTTTCTGCGGATTCTTTGTGGTGATGATGATTACACCGTTTGCACCGGCCGAACCGTAGATGGCTGTGGAGGATGCTCCCTTGAGGACCTCGATGTATGCGATGTCGTTGGGGTTGAGCTCCTCATAGTTGCCCTCGATGCCGTCGATGATGAAGAGGGGGTTGTTGTCTCCGTTGATCGAGCGTGCTCCGCGGAGGGTCATGTTGACGCCCGATCCTGCCTCGCCGTTGGTCCTGGTGATGTCAAGACCGGCCACCTGGCCCTGGATTGCTTCGATTACGTTACCTGTGGGTGTGCGGACGATGTCTTCGGCTTTCACAGACGAAACCGCGCCGGTGAGGTCGCGCTTCTTAATTGTTCCGTATCCGATGGCCACGACTTCGTCGAGTTCCACGGAGCTTGACTTCATTGTCACGGTCATTCCTGGAGCCGCTTTGGCAGTGACGGTCTCGTAGCCGATATAGGAAAATGTGAGTGTGGCTCCGGCCGAAGCCTTGAGCGAGAAGTTGCCGTCGAGATCGGTAGATGTGCCTTCGGCAGCCTTGCCTTCGGCCATTACTGTGACGCCGACCATCGGTTCGCCGGTCTCGTCAACTACGGTGCCTTTGATGAATTGCTGTGATGTAACAGCTTGGTTACCAGTAGAAATTACCCCCCCGATATAGGAGAGCCTGATTGCACGGCGTTCATTGTCAATGAGCCTGCCGCAAGAGTGCAGATAGCCAATGTCCGTCCCCAAGAATGGGCGGTAGCGTCAAAGAGCCGACGCCAATCGATCTGATTCTTCATTGGTGAGATTGGTTAGTTTAAGGTTGAGTAGAAATATTGTTGTGACGGAATATTCCGTCCGGATGAATCAAGGAATATGTCGGTGTCTAAAATGAAATTTGTGCAAATGTAAGCTAAATAAAACAAAAAAGCAAACATTCCGGTAAAAAAATAGTTTCATTACCGAAGTTTGCTGAAATGCAACGAAGATGAGAAACGAAATATAACGAAAGGTGATTTGTCAGTCGTTCTTTCGATAGATGAATCGCGCGAGACCGAATATGTAGCGTCGGAATCCGGGTCGGTAGGCAAGGAGGCGTCCGAACCATGAGATGTGGGCCGAGGTGTATCTCACGACCATGCCGACGTAGACCATGGCAAAAAGTGTTCCCGGGCCTATGATGTTCCATCTCCAGGCTCCAAAGAACAGGTAGCAGCTTGCCACGGCGAGGACAACGAGGGTGGTGTCGACATATATTTTCATTTTCGGGAAGGGTTGCCCGGTGATGCGGCTGATGGCTACGGTGATGCCTTCGCCCGGCATTGTGACAGATCCGCATTTCACTTCAAAGGCTATTCCTATTCCCATCACCGTGCATCCGGCAGCCTGTGTGAGCACCTGGGTTGCGAGTGTTGAGCAGTCGAGAATTGAGGTGAGGAGCATATTGATGTCGATGAGCCAGCCGAACACGAGGCCTATCAGGAGCTGGAAGAGTTGGACGGGTTCGAAACGCCGTCGCAGCAGCGCTATCTGCAGCGCGACGAAGATGAAGTTCATAACGATGGTGTAGCCTCCGACGCTTAGGGCCGGGATGTAGCTGATGCCCGATTGTGAGGCTGTGGACAACGATAGCGGGAGTGATGATATGACGCTGCTGCCGAGGTCGGAACGGATGCACAGGGCTACGCCGAGCGTCATGAGATAGAGTGAGAACATGAGCAGCAGGTGCTGCCAGACGAATGATACAATCTTTTCCTTAGAGAATGATAAAACAGTTGCAGATGTCATTAAAAAATCCTTTCTTGAGCACAAAATTACAATTTTTAAGTAGGAGAAACAAATGTTTTCATTCAACCGGAAGGGAGGTTGTGGCGTTGTCAAATAAAATATGTATTTTTGCAGATTATGATGAAAAAGTTTTTATTCTCACTCCTATTGGTATTCGGGGCTGTGGCTGTCGCTATGGCTGCGAAGAGCGACGGCGTGACTTTTGAGAAGACACGCATAGATTTCGGAAATGTATCGTCGAAGGGCGGACTTGTGGAGATGGACTATGTGTTTACCAACAATGGTCCGGCTCCAGTGAGTATAGTGACTGTGACCAATGGTGGCTGTCACTGCACGAAACCGCAGTTTCCCAAGGAACCGATAGCTCCCGGAAAGAGTGGCACAATCGTGATAAAGTTTGACCCGCGGTCCTATCGCGGCGAGGTGAACAGAAGCGTGAAGGTGCAGTTTTCCGACAAGTCGAAGCGAATGAAGCTGACATTTACCGGCGTGGTCATTCCCTGACTGCCGCCGATGGATTCTATGATAACTGACTATTGAAAATGAAGAGAGTTATTGCCGCTTTGTCGGGTCTGCTCGCGCTGTCCTCCTCTATGGCCGGAGGCAGATGGGTGGCCAAAGACCATGATTTCGGTGCCTTTGACGAGAATGTGGGCACTGTGTACTGTGAGTTTTATCTCGTCAACGAAGGTGCCGAGCCTCTTGCCATCATATCCGCCCGAGCCAATTGCGGCTGCACCCGTCCGGAATATTCCACCGACCCTGTGGCCCCGGGCGATACAGCTGTGATCCGTGTTGGCTATAATCCGGAGGGGCGTCCGGGAAAGTTCATGAAGCAGATCAGGGTGGACTGTGATTCCGACCCAATGCGCACGGCCCTCACGATACATGGCACTGTGATAGGCGCGTCGAACACTCTTCGCACCCGCTTTCCGGTGAATGTGGGCGAGAGCGGTGTGAAGCTGCGCACAACCACTATTCCCTATGGCAAGGTTTATGCCGGAGAAACCACGGGGCAGTATATAGAGGGTTACAATGCGACGTCGGACAGTATAAGACCGTATGTAACGGATGTGCCTAAATATATGAGTGTGATGATGCAGCCCGAGGCTGTCGGTCCAGGTGAGCAGTTTATCATATCTACGGTGCTTCATGCTCCCAAGTCGGAGTGGGGGGCCGTGACGGGAAGTTTTGTGTTCCACCCCGACAAGGGTTCGGACTATTCGCAGCAGGTGGAGACGGTGGCTCTGGTGAGCGAGGATTTCTCGCGTCTCACTGACCGTGAGCGTGCCGAGGCTCCGGTAATCGACGTTGATCCTGTGGCGATAGACCTGGAGCGTATATCAAAGACCGACAAGCCTGTCAAATGGTCGTTCAGTATTGCCAACCGTGGCAAGTCGACTCTTTTGATACGGCGCATCTCTTGTGGCGATTCTGCCGTGGAGGTGAAACTGAAGGACAGTAAGGTCAAACCCGGCAAGAGTGTGAAGGCCGAGGTGACGGTCTATCCTGACCGCATAGGGAATACCGAGCTGCTCAATGCCCGTATAAATATAATAGCCAATGATCCCGAGCGCTCATCGACAATGGTGCGCGTGGTGGGTGAGGTGAAGTAGGAAGGCCTGTCGTGGATTTCCTGTGATACACCTTAAATAATATGTCAGAAAAAACAGACCAACCATGGAACATATAGAGAATGATAAGAAGTATGGCGGGCTGGCCGTCAATTCGGGCGTAGCCCAGCCTCCGAGTGTCAACCCGTATCTGAAAAAGCGTCGGAAGGCTCCTCTGCCAACGGCCGGCGAGCTTGTTGATGGGATACTCAAGGGCAATATGACGATGCTTTCGAGAGCTGTGACGCTTGTGGAGAGTCTCTCGCCAAGCCACCAGGCGCTGGCCCAGGAGGTGATAGAAAAATGTCTGCCATATTCGGGTCGCTCCCGTCGCATAGGTATCACGGGGGTTCCCGGTGCCGGCAAGAGTACGTCGATAGATGTCTTTGGCCTCCATGTGCTCAAAGATGGCGGCAAACTGGCTGTATTGGCCATAGACCCATCGAGCGAGCGCACCAAAGGCAGTATACTGGGAGACAAGACCCGTATGGAAAAACTCTCGGTTCATCCCAATGCGTTCATACGTCCTTCGCCATCGGCCGGTTCGCTTGGCGGTGTGGCCAGAAAGACGAGGGAGACCATAGTGCTCTGCGAGGCTGCCGGTTTCAACAATATATTTGTGGAGACTGTCGGTGTGGGACAGAGCGAGACCGCTGTTCATTCGATGGTCGATTTCTTTCTGCTCATTCAGCTTGCCGGCACGGGCGATGAGCTTCAAGGTATAAAGCGCGGCATCATGGAGATGGCCGACGGTATAGTGATCAACAAGGCTGATGGCGATAATATAGCGCGCGCCCAGCTGGCCCAGACTCAGTTCAGGAGTGCGCTGCATCTATTTCCCACTCCTGCATCGGGGTGGACTCCTGAGGTTCTGACCTATTCGGGATATTTTGAGATAGGCATTCCCGAGGTGTGGGACATGATAGACCGTTATTTCGCTTTTGTGATGGAGAACGGTTATTTTGAGCGCAAACGTGCCGAGCAGGCCCGCTACTGGATGTATGAGAGCATTGACGAGCAATTGCGCAATCATTTCTATCGCAATCCGGATATAGAGCGACTTCTTGCCGAGAAGGAAATGAAGGTTCTTGCCAACCAGCAGAGTTCGTTCACGGCGGCCAAGGATGTGCTCGACCGGTATTTCGGCGTGGAGAAGTGACCTTGGAAGGGGGCTATGCGAGCGGTTTCCAGCGCTGTTTCTTTGTTCTGCCTGCTTTGCGCCGTTGACGGCGTGTGGGTGGAAGAGGGGGCGAGGCCGGTGACTCGTTGGGCTCGGTGACTTCCTCGAAGTCGTCGGGTGTGAGTTGCGACATCAGTCGGCTGATTATTTCCTCGGGTGATAGTTTTTTCGGTGCCGGTCCGGCTGCCTTTCTTGCTTTTGCTCTTTCGCGAGCTCGACGTGAGCGTATGACGGCTCGGTCGAGCTCGACGCGTATCATGTTGAAGGCGAGGAGTGCCATGGAATCGGCGCTGTCGGCCGGTGTGCCTTGTAGATATGCGTCGACTATGCGCATGGCTTCAGTGGCCGACTGCTGCGGAAGGGAGCTGTGCAGGCGGTCTGATATGTCGGCATAGACTTTTTTTGATACAGGTAGTTGCTTCATGTTCGCTCTTTTTTCGCAAAGTTACACAGTGGACAGGGCGAAAAAGGTGCGATAATGTCGCGTTGTTTCAAAAAAGTCTTGACAGTGGCGGGTTTCTTGTGGGATGTTACTGCAGCATTGCTGATACTCGCTTGACAGCTTCGACAAAACGGTCGGCTTCCTCCTGTGTGTTGTAGATGGCAAAGGATGCGCGGACGGTGCCTTCGATGCCGAGGGAGCGCATGAGCGGCTGGGCGCAGTGGTGGCCTGTGCGGACGGCTATGCCGAGTTTGTCAAGCAGCATTCCGACGTCGTAGTGGTGTTCGTTGCCGATGAGGAATGATATTATGGCGCATTTGCCGGGTGCTTTTCCGAAGATGCGTATGTCGGGCACTTCGGCTTCGAGACGTCGTGTGGTGTAGTCGAGGAGCTCGTGTTCGTGGGATGCGATGTTGTCGAGGCCTGTGCGCTGCATGAAGTCGAGGGCTTTGCTGAGAGCCGCTATCCCGACGAAGTCGGGGGTGCCGGCTTCGAATTTGTAGGGAAGTTCCGCAAATGTGGTTTTCTCGAACGAAACGTTTTCAATCATCTCGCCGCCTCCCTGGTAGGGTGGCATTTTTTCGAGCCACTCCCGTTTTCCGTAGAGGACTCCGACTCCGGTGGGACCATACATTTTATGGGCGGAGAAGGCGTAGAAGTCGGCATCGATGTCTCGGACGTCGATTTTCATGTGTGGGACAGCCTGTGCGCCGTCGACAACGAAGGGCACTCCCTTGGAATGGGCGAACGCTATCATTTCTTTGACGGGATTGACTGTGCCGAGAACATTGGATGCGTGGGTGCAGCTGACGAGACGGGTGTGTTCGTTGAACAGGGAGCGGTAGGCTTCGAGATCGAGCGCGCCGTCGGGGAGCATTGGAACCACGCGTATGCGGAATCCGATGCGGGCCTGGAGAAGCTGCCAGGGCACGATGTTGGCATGGTGTTCCATGACGGTGAGTATAATCTCGTCGTCTTTGCCGAGTATCATTCCACCGAATGATGAGGCCACGAGGTTGAGCGCCTCGGTGGTGCCGCGTGTGAATATCACCTCGTCGGATGAGTCGGCGTTGATGAATTCGGCCACGCGCCGGCGGGCTGTCTCCTGTAGTTCGGTGGCTTCCTGTGAGAGGGTGTGGACTCCACGATGGACGTTTGCCTTGGTGTGTGTGTAGCCGTTGACAACGGCCTCCACGACCTCGCGAGGTGTCTCGGAGGTTGCGGAGTTGTCGAGATATATGAGCCGGCGGCCGTATAGTTCGCGGTTGAGGATCGGGAAGTCCTCGCGTATTTTATGGATGTCTAATGCCATGTCGTGTGACTGGGGATGAGAGGTGGAGATTATTCGTGGTTGCGGCACGAGGCGCATTCTCCGAGAGAGCCTGCGAATCGGCGGTCAACGAGGTGGTGGAGCTTTTCGCGCAGCCCGGGTATCTTCACGGTTTCGATTACGTCGACCATGAAGGCCTGCATGAGCATGGTGCGGGCTTCTTCCTTTGGTATTCCGCGGGCCTGCATATAGAAGAGTGCCTCGTCGTCGAGCTGTCCGGTGG
This sequence comes from uncultured Duncaniella sp., assembly GCA_910586305.1. Taxonomy (GTDB): domain Bacteria; phylum Bacteroidota; class Bacteroidia; order Bacteroidales; family Muribaculaceae; genus Duncaniella. Next base: position 10,777 of record CAJUGS010000019.1, on the reverse strand, counting down.
ATGCTCCGTGGCTGCATTTCACATCGTCGTTGTTGATGATGAGCTGTGGCTTGCAGTGCATCGAGGCTTTTTCGGAGGCGAGGATGTTGCGGTTGGTCTGGTATGCTTCGGTGAATGCTGCGTCGGGCTTCACGACGATGCTTCCTTCGAATGCTCCCTGCGACTCGTTGTCGAGAACGTATTTGAAGAGCTGGTCGCTGTGGCAGTGGCCTGAGTTGTGGACTACCGATGTGTTGTTGTCAATGTGCATACTGTCTCCTCCGATGGCCATTCCGGAGAGGCGGCTTACCGCATGGTGGCCGCGGAGTGATACGTGGAAGTCGTTGCGTGATTTTCCGCAGGTGAGTGTGGTGGAGTTGATGACGGCCTCGGTGTCGGCTTCCTGGTTGACGAATGTCATGGAGTGGCGCGATGTGAGCGGCGATGATTCCTCGATGGCGCACATTTCGAGGCGGGCTCCCGGAGCGAGATGTATCTCTGTCACCTGAGAGGCAAGGTAGGAGTTTGTGTGGTCCTGTGTGTGGTCGCACACGAGGAGGCGGAGTGCGGCTCCCTCTTCGAGCACTACAAGCACGCGACGGAAGGCGGCCATGGGGACGGGTGCCTGGAATATGTTGACGAGCTGTAGGGCCTTTTCGGGTTGTACGTTGCGTGCCAAGTGGATGAAGACTCCGTCTTGTGCGAGCATTGTGTTGAGGGCTACGCAGGGGTCGGAGTCAGGCGCCACTGAGGCGTAGTAGCGTGACACGATTTCGGGCATCTCGCGGGATGCTCGGGCAAGCGACATGAATGTGACTCCTTCGGGGAGGCGGCTTTCGAGGGTGGCAGCCGGGATGAACTTGTCGTTGACCACTGTGGCGAGGAGGGTGGAGAGGTTGGGGACATCGCAGCGGAAAGAGGCGGCTACGTCGACGGGTATGCCCACTCTGGCCACGTTGATACCATAGTCGGGGGCGAACATCTCTTCGATTGATGTCTTTTCGTATCCTTCGGTGTGGTGTGTGGGCAGTGATGCTCCCTCGAGTGTTGCTCGGGCTTTGTCGCGCGGAGCATTGAGCGGAGTTCCGGCTGCCGCGTCTATGGTGGGCCGGTTGGCGTCGAAGAGGTCGGTGTATTGTCTGAGAGCGTTTTGCATAGCTTTATCAGTCCTTGTGTTGCTCCTTTATCCAGTCGTATCCCTTTTCTTCGAGCTCGAGCGCGAGTTCGGGTCCGCCCGTCATTACGATGCGTCCTTTATATAATATGTGTACGAAGTCGGGTTTTATGTAGTCGAGCAGACGCTGATAGTGGGTTATGACTATTGTGGCGTTGCGTGATGTCTTGAGCTTGTTGACACCTCCGGCCACTATGCGTAGGGCATCGATGTCGAGTCCGGAGTCGGTCTCGTCGAGTATTGACAATCTCGGTTCGAGCATGGCCATCTGGAATATCTCGTTGCGTTTCTTTTCTCCTCCCGAGAATCCTTCGTTGACGGAACGCGATGCGAGTTTGTTGTCGAGCTCGACGATTTCTCTCTTCTGTCGCATGAGTTTCAGGAATTCGCTTGCCGAGAGTGGCTCCTCGTTGAAGTATTTGCGTTTTGCGTTTACGGCCGCGCGCATGAAATTGACCATTGATACTCCCGGTATTTCGACGGGGTACTGGAATGACAGGAACAGTCCTTCGTGGCTGCGGTCTTCGGGCTGGAGCGAGAGGAGGTCTACTCCGTGGAGGAGTGCGGTGCCCTCGGTTACGGTGTAGGCCGGGTTGCCGGCGAGAACGCCTGACATTGTGCTCTTGCCGGATCCGTTGGGTCCCATTATGGCATGGACTTCGCCTTCACGCACTGTGAGGTCGAGGCCTTTGAGTATTTCCTTTCCTTCCACTGTGGCGTGGAGGTTGCGGACTTCGAGAAGTATATCGCTCATATTTATGAAAGTGTCGAATGTGTGTCTGCTTAAATAACACGCGAAATTAGCTAATTTCTGTCAGAAAGACAAAATTGGATAAACTTTAGGCCTCTCTCAAGTGTATTTAAGATATATTTTTGGAAAAAGATTTGGCTAAATTTCCAGATTTTACTTATTTTTGCCAATTGAAATTAACATAATTAACATAAAATATACAGGAATATGAAATTAATCAAGTCTATAGCCATTCCGGCTCTGGCAGTATGTGTGCTCGGCATGACAGGCTGTTCGTCGATGAACAATACCGGTAAGGGTGCGCTTATCGGCGGTGGCGGTGGTGCCGGTGTAGGCGCTGCCCTTGGTGCGCTTATCGGTGGTGGCAAGGGTGCTGCCATCGGTGCCGGTGTGGGTGCTGCTGTAGGTGCCGGTGCCGGTACTCTCATAGGCCGCAAGATGGACAAGCAGCAGAAGGAACTTGAGGAACAGCTTGCCAAGCAGGCCCAGGTGGAGAAGACCACCGATGTGAACGGTCTCCAGGCTATCAAGGTGACTTTCAGCGGCGGTATTCTTTTCCCAACCAACGGTACCACTCTCAGCTCGAATGCAAAGACCGACCTGAGCAAGTTTGCACAGTCTCTCATAACCAACCCCGGTACCAATGTGCAGATTTATGGTTATACCGATGATACCGGTACTCTGCAGGTGAACCAGCGTGTGTCTACCGGCCGTGCTGACGCTGTGCGCAACTATCTGCTCAACAGTGGTGTCGCTGCAACCCGTCTGTCGGCCGAGGGTCTGCCTATGCAGGACTATGTTGCCTCCAACGCTACTGCCGAGGGACGTGCTCAGAACCGCCGTGTGGAGATCTATATCACTGCCGACAAGGAAATGATCCAGGCTGCTGAGAACGGCACACTCCAGTAAAGGACGACGCTAAGGAATATATAATCATCAATTCTCGGGAGAGGAGGGCGTGAATCGCTCTCCTCTCCGTGTTTTTTGCCGGTGGACCGGGGGTGGGGTGGTGTGGGAAAACCGATTGCGGCTATAGAAAAATACAATGGCTGAGGGAAAAAATTGCGCGTTGAGTGTTGTTACTTTGCATAGAAATAGAAAGTGACAATTTAAACAAACGACTTATGACTTCAGCTATGTTTGTATGGATTTGCGTTGTGGCTATTATGGCCGGAATTATCCTGGTGAGACTGCTCTCGGCGACGATGAGGAAACACCATAGATTTGTCGAGCTCGGGAGCGAGCGTGAGGAGATATGGATTCCGGGCGACCGTCCGGTTCCTGCTCGGTTGAAGGACGAAGCAGAGTGGGATGATGGATGTGATGACTAATACTGCTTCGGTCAATGCCATAGGCCATTTTCTCTCGGACTATGCTGCTCTGCTGCTCCGAAGCGGGGCTACCTGTATCAGGCTTGAGAAGAATGTGGAGAGAATGGCGGAGAGGTGGGGAATGGATGTGTCGATGACCATCATGCCCCGCCATATACATTTCGCGGTGACCGATAGTGACGGACATTCGGAGACGTTCATAGCTACCATAGGCAAGAATCTGATTAGCTATAATGTGATTACGAGGCTGAGCAAGCTCAGCTGGAAGGTGGCCGACTGTGGTCTGTCGCCCGTGGAGGCGCGCGGGATTTTTGAGAAAATCAAGCAGACTCCCTGTGCTGACAAGTGGTGGGTGCTTGTGGCGGCTTCGCTTGCCAACGGTGCTTTCTGCCGTCTGTTTGGCGGCGATGCGATGGCTGTGGGTGTGGTGTTTGTCGCTACTCTGGCTGGATACTACCTGAAGCAGACGCTGCTGGGTGCGAAATGGGACGTGAGGGTGACGTTTGTGGCCTGTGCGTTTGTGTCGTCGGTGCTTGCGGCGGCGGGCTATCTGTTTTCTCTCGGCGGGACTCCAGATGTGGCTATGGCCACGAGTGTGCTTTATCTTGTGCCCGGAATACCGTTTCTTAACGCGTTCAGCGATATGGTGGACGGGCATTATATTTGTTTCTTCAGCCGTATGACCGATGCCGCTATCCTGACGTGCTGTCTGTCGGCAGGTCTTTGCCTCGGGATGAAGCTGATGAATGTGGGTATGTTCTGAGATGTTATGTTTGCTGAAATTTTAGAAGATGCATTGTTTGCAGCGATAGCTGCTATCGGTTTTTCGGCTATCAGTAATCCTCCGCGCAATGCTTATTATTATTGTGCCGCTATAGCTGCGGCCGGTCATTCGCTGCGATTTGTGCTGATGCATTATACCGACGGGATTTTTTCAATAATTCCGGCCTCGTTTGTCGCGGCGCTCGTGGTGGGTGTTCTTGCTGTCTTGCTTTCTCCCCATGCCAAGACTCCGGCCGAGACATTTCTCTTTCCGTCGCTGCTGCCTATGATTCCGGGTATCTATGCCTATAAGACGTTTGGCGGCCTGGTGATGTGTGTGCTCCACAGCGGGGAGAATGAGTTTCTGCACTATCTTTATCTTTTTTCCTATAATGGTCTGACCTGCCTGTTCATTATCGTGGGTATGGTGGTGGGGGCTACTATTCCTATTTTCGTATTTAAAAAAGTGTCGTTCCGTGCCACGAGGCAGGATGGATGTGATGGAAAAATTGATTAATTTTGCATATTATGGAACTAAGACAGCTAAGAGCATTCATCAAGACGGCCGAGACCCTGAATTTTTCGGAGGCTGCCAAGGAGTTGTGTGTTACGCAGAGCACTCTGTCGCAGCAGATCAAGCAGCTTGAGCAGGAGTTTGACACCAGTCTGTTTGTGCGTAACAGCCACGGTGTGGCTCTGACTGAGGCTGGGTGTGAGCTTCTGCCCTGTGCGAGACGCACTGTGGGAGCTGCCGATGTGTGCAGGGAGCGGATGGATGACCTGAGGAATGTGCTGGTGGGTAATCTCAATATAGGTGTGACCTATTCGTTCAGTCCGATTCTGACCGAGACCATCTTCACTTTCATGAAGAAGTTCAAGGGTGTGAAGCTTAATGTGTGGTATAAGCCTATGGCCGAGCTGATGGATATGCTTTATCGCAGGGAGGTGGATTTTGTGCTTGCGTTCAGACCGTCGGTGGCGATGGCCGGTATCGAGTCGCACACTCTGTTTCAGAATTACCTGGCGGCTATAGTGAGCAGTTCGCATCCTCTGGCTCGCAAGGAGAGTGTGGGTATGGAGGAGCTTTCGGGCTATTCGCTGGCTTTGCCTTCCAAGGGGTTGCAGGCCCGCAACGCGCTTGAGCGGATACTCGATCGGCATCGCTATGACCTGAAGATCAATATAGAGCTTAATGATCCCAATATCCTTCTCGATCTTGTGAGGAGGAGCAATCTTGTCACCGTTCTGGCCGAGGCGTCGATACACAAGGAGTCGGGGGTCAAGGCTGTGCCTATAGATGTTCCGGAGAGTGAGATGGTGGGCTGTGTGCACACTTTGGTGAATTCTTATCACAAGAGGTCTATGCAGGAGTTTGTGAGACTGCTGAGCGAGTCGCTTGCGGTGAAGGAGCGTGCTAATGCGTGGCTGTGATGTGGGTCAAGCCGATAGGAATATAACATCAGCCCCCGGAGAGATGATTCCTCTCCGGGGGCTGATGGTTTTGGATGTGGGGTTATTCGATATCGAGAGCCTTGTAGTGGCATCTCGGGTGGTCGCAGGCGGGACATTCTTTGGGTGGCTCGGTGCCTTCAAATTCATATCCGCAGACGAGACATTGCCATTTGATGGGTTTGTCGCGCTTCCAGACTGTGCCTTCTTTCACCTGGTTGAGGTAGGTGATGAAGCGTTTGTGGTGTAGCTCCTCGATGTCGGCAATTGCGAGGAAGTGGTCGGCTATTTCGTCGAATCCTTCCGCACGGGCCACTTTGGCTGCTTTGCGGTAGAATTCATAGCCTTCTTCTTTTTCTTCTTTTGCTGCTATCTCGAGGTTGGTTGCTGTGTCGCCTATTATACCTGCATCGACTTTGGAGGATACTTTGACTTGTCCGCCCTGGAGGTATTTGAAGTATACTTTGGCGTGGCGCAGCTCGTTGGCCGCTGTCTCGCGGAAGCATTCTCCGATGGGGTAGTAGTCTTCCTTGTCGGCCTGTGTGGCGTAGAAAGTGTATCGTGAATATGCGGTGGATTCCGCAAGGTAGGATTCCACGAGTAGTTTTTCGGTTTTCGTACCCGTGATCTTTAGGGTCTTGCTCATGATTATGTGAGGTTAATAGTTTTACAATGCTATAATCTTATAACTTCACATGGCGTGTTATTGTTCACATTGCGAGTGTGAACATGAGGAAGGCTGCCGAGTAGGCGAGCATTAGCATTGCCGTGGCTCCGAGCAGCGGGTTGAGCGCGCGTCCGGTGCGTCGACCGAGGAGTATCGACAGTGAGGTGTGCAGCAGGATGTATATGCACGGGAATATCCATCCGACAGGTGATACGGCGAGCCATCCGGGGAATGTGAGCAGGGCGGCGAGAAAGCCGTTGGCTATATATAAGAATAGTGTCGGGCGTCGGCCGATTATGACTGCGAGTGTGCGTTTTCCCACGTTCATGTCGTCGTCGCGGTCACGGTAGTTGTTGACTATTATGACGTTGGCTCCCATCAGCCCTATGCCTGCGGCCGCTGCTATGAGCCACCATCCGAACGGGCCGCCCATGAGCATATAGGTGAGTGTTACAGGTACGAGGCCGAAGAATATCACTACTGCCACTTCTCCCAGTCCGTGGCGCGAGAGCGGGTAGGGTCCGGTGCTGTATGCGAGTGCGCCGAGTGCGATTATGACTCCGGCCGCATACATCCACGGCGATCCGTAGAGGGCCACTGCTGTTATGCCTATGGCGCAGGCTGTGGCGAGGACGGCTATTGTGGCTGTCAACATTGCCCGAGGTGTTATATCGCCCTCGGTTACTCCCCGGCGGGGTCCTTCGCGTCCGGGACGGTCGAGGCCGGCGCGGAAGTCGAAGTATTCGTTGGCAAAATTACTCGCTATCTGTGCGAGCAGGGCGAAGATGAGGCATAGAAGCCATGGCCGGATGGAGAATCTCCATGTGGCCAGGCCTATTGCGGCTGCGTAGACCACTCCGGCTATGCTGACCGGAAGTGTGCGGAGCCTCATTGCCTCAATCCAGCATGATAGGGTTTTCATATTTGATGGCTGTAAATGCAGATAGCGGCCTGTGGGCCGCTATCTGTGGTGTTTATGCCGCGTTGCTGTGGCAAATGTGCGGCTGATGTCTTGTCTATTCGAATTTTTCGGCGATGGCTGCCGCTATTGCTGTCATCTCCTCGGGCTGGAGCTGGATTTTTTTAGAAAAGTCCATGTCGGCTTCGCTGTTGATGGGGATGAGGTGTATGTGGGTGTGAGGCACTTCGAGTCCGATTACCGCCATTCCCACACGCTTGCAGCTGATGGCTTTTTCCTGAGCCTTGGCCACACGGCGTGCGAAAGCCATGAGGTCGGCATAGTCGCTCTCCGGGAGGTTGAAGATGTAGTCGTCCTCACGTCGCGGGATTACGAGCACGTGGCCCGGTGCCACCGGGTTGATGTCGAGAAATGCGTAGTGCTTCTCGTCTTCGGCTATCTTGTAGGATGGAATTTCGCCGTTGGCTATCCTGCTGAAGATTGTTGCCATGGTTGCTGCGGTGTATTAGAAGTTGATTTCGACAATCTTGAATTTCATGAGTCCGGCAGGAACCTTGATTTCCACTTCCTCGTTGAGTTTGTGGCCTATGAGACCCTGTGCGATTGGTGTCGAGGATCCGATTTTCTTTTCTTTGAGATTGGCTTCGGAGTCGGCTACGATGGTGTATTCCATCTCCATTCCGTTGGCGATATTTCTGATCTTGACGCGGTTGAGAATCTGTACCTCCTCGCGATTGAGCTTGCTTTCGTCGATGATGCGGCTGTTGGCCACGAGGTCCTTGAGCTGCGAGATTTTCATTTCGAGCATACCCTGGGCTTCTTTTGCGGCGTCATACTCGGAGTTTTCCGAGAGGTCGCCCTTGTCGCGGGCTTCGGCTATCGCTGCCGATATACGGGGACGTTCCACGGATTCGAGAAACGCGATTTCTTCCATTTTTTTCTTATAACCTTCCTTGGTCATGTAAGTTATTGCCATGGTAATGGTGTTTTTAGAGGTGAATTATCAAGTTTGGTCTGACGTAAAAAATTTAGAACCCCGAGGCGAGTGCCACGAGACTCTATCTATTTCTTGTCAATATTATTTGGTGCTTATTCTGACGCAAAGGTACTCAATATTCCACGCGTTTCCAAGAATTTAACAAGAATTAAGTGGGCGTTGGCCTGTGTCATGATGTAAAGCGGGTGTGTAGGATATTGAAGCGCTGAAGTGTGGCTTGTGATATCCGTTCCATTGATCTTCTGACGTTTTCCAGAGTCTTTCGTTTCATGTCTCCGCCTTTGGAGTAGAATTTGTCGGCATAGCAAATGAGCTGTTCCAGGAGGGTCTCCGGCATATAGTCGGCCACTGGGAGTGGCAGGTTTTGTTCGGTCACTTCTTCGGCTGTTATTCCTGCCCCTGTGTGGCGTTCGGCCACCCGGGCATATGCTTCGTCCATTCCTTCTTTTCGGAGCAGGTCGGCTCCGAGGAGGCCGTGCATGATGTATGGCGACGTGCCTTCACACCCGATGTCGGTGGCCTCGGTGAGGCATATTCCAATGTCGTGTAGCATTGCCGCGCATCTCACCTGGTCCGGGTCGAGTGGGAGGTTGCAGTTGCGTGCTGTCTCTAAAGCAAGGTCGGCCACCTGGGTGCAATGGCGCATATATATTACCCGCCGGAGAGTGTCCGGCGGGTAATACTTGTCGATTATTTCCTGATAGTCTTTCATTCCACTACTGTACACCAGCCGTGAGTGTCTTCGATTTCTCCAAGCTGAATGCCTCTGAGGGTCTCGTAGAGGCGGGTGACGATTGGTCCGGGCTGTCCGTCCTTTGACACGATATACTTCTTTCCGGTGTCGAGGTCGTCAATCTCGCCCACGGGCGAGGCCACAGCTGCGGTGCCCACTGCGGCAGCCTCGTCGATCTGCTCAAGTTCGTCGACTGTGATGTGGCGGCATTCTACCTTGATACCCATGTCCTCGGCCAATTGCATCAGGCTCTTGTTGGTGATGGAGGGTAGTATGGACTGTGAGGCTGGGGTTATGTAGACTCCGTTCTTGATTGCGATGAAATTGGCTGGTCCGCACTCGTCGAGATATTTCTTCTCTTTGGGATCGAGATACAGCACTGCCGAGTATCCGAGCTCGTGGGCGTGTTCGCCGGCTGTGAGTGATGCTGCATAGTTTCCGCCCACCTTCCAGAGTCCGGTTCCGTTTGGTGCCACTCGGTCATAGCGGCGCATGATGCATATATTGGTGGGTTTGAATCCGGTCTTGAAGTAGGGTCCCACCGGTGTGACGAGGATGAGGAAGAGATACTCCGAGGCGGGTTTTACGCCTACCTGTGCGGATATGCCGAGTTCAAGCGGCCTGATGTAGAGCGATGCGCCGGAGCCATAGGGGGGGACGAATCGTTCGTTGAGGCTCACGACCTTGAGCACCATCTCCTTGAATTTTTCCACCGGCAGTGGTTGCATGAGGATTCCTTTGGCCGATTCGCATATGCGCTTGGCGTTTTCCTCAAGGCGGAACACGCGCACTTTGCCGTCTTTGCCTCTGAAGGCCTTCAGGCCTTCGAATATTTCCTGTCCGTAATGAAGGCAGGTTGCGGCGATGTGGAGGTTGACTTCCTCGCTCTGCGACACTTCTATATCACCCCACTTTCCGTCGCGAAAGTAGCAGCGGACGTTGTAATCAGTTGGCATATAGCCAAATGATAGATTTTTCCAGTCGATCTCTTTGTCCATCTCTGTAAAGTGTTTAATATTTTATAGTCGCAAAATTACTAAAATTTCGGAGAAAGTGTTATTTTTGTGCTATGAAAAAGTTTGTATTCTTAATTCTCCTGTTTGTGGTCGTTGGTGCTGCATCTGCACAGACTCTTCCGACCATTGCTATTCTCGGTGACTCATACTCTACTTTTGAGAATTATGTCGAGCCGTCGTCCAATGAGGTGTGGTATTTTTCCTCCGGGCGCGACTATACCGATGTCAAGGATGTGAGAGAGACCTGGTGGCAGGTTCTTGCCCGCGAGCACGGATATAAGATAGGAATAAACAATTCTTATTCGGGCTCGACAGTGTGTCGCACCGGTTATCGCGGGGAGGATTATACCGACAGGGCTTTCATAACCCGTATGTCTAATCTCGGCAATCCTGACATTATTCTTATATTCGGTGCCACCAATGACTCGTGGGCCAAGGTGCCTATAGGGGAATATAAGTGGGGCGATTGGACTTCGGAGGAACTTTATTCCTTCCGTCCGGCAATGGCTAAACTGATGGATGGTGTGCTGGCTCGATATCCAAATGTGAAAATATATTTTATTCTTAACGATATTCTTTCCGACGAGATCAATGAATCGGTGGATACTATCTGTTCCAGATATGGAGTGGATGTGGTAAAGTTAAAGGATATTGACAAGAAAAGTGGCCATCCTTCGGTGGAAGGTATGAGACAGATAGCTTCACAGGTAGCAGCAAAGATTAAGAAATAGAGATAAGTTGCGAATTTTTAAGAGTTTAAGACGATGACCGCTGTGCAGTTTCTGCGATGCACAGCGGTTTTCTTATTATATATTAAGGTATATAAAAGTAAGCGATAACGCTCTCAAATGTTAAATAACTGTTAAAACTCAAAATAAATTTGGCGGTAAGGGGAAAAGTGTCTACCTTTGCACTCGCTTTTGAGAAGCAAACCCCGCAGCGGCGGGGCGGGGCTTTGAGGAGGCGCTTGGCAGAGAGACGGCGACGCGGTCCTCAAAT
>CAJUGS010000018.1 GCA_910586305.1 uncultured Duncaniella sp. | reverse complement strand
TGATTTGGCTGCCATAAAAATTTTATTGAATCAAATTTAAACAGTTTCTTAAATTTTAATCGTTTTAGATGTTTTAACATGATGACACGACTTTCACTCACATTGATAATAGCACTTCTGTCACTGTGCCCTTGTATGGCCTCGAACGGCTATGATTTTGATAATATCTACAACCGTTTCCGCAACATCGACAGTAAGACCCTCTCGGAGCTTGGCGGTGAATTCATAAACCGACAGAGCACCGACAGCGCTATGGCTATTTTCACTATTCTTGCCAGCAGGTATGACGGACGCGATGTGGATTTGGCTGAGAAAAGATATGCTATAGAGGCACGTCTAAGCCTCGGGGTGCTGAATTTCCTCAATGCCAACTATGCCTCAGCCTATTCTAATTTTCTAACTGCGTCACAACTTGAAGGACGTCCTGATTCACCTGGAAATCTAAATTTAGCTGCGATATATTTATACTACGGTGACCGTGTCAGGGCCTACCGATGCCTTCGACGAGTGTTTGATTCCGCTATCGGCTCCAACAACTACTATATGACTTCTGCATCGCTGATAAACCTGCTCACATCTGATATAGACCAGTCAATCATGCCAAATGACACCATACGCCATATCATTGAATTGTTTCGAGAAAAAGTGCCCAACACACCCGACGACAAAGCATGGCCTCTGGCACACTGTTATTCAGAGGCAAAAATCTATAGTCTCGACGGGCATGACGACAAAGCTGTCACAATGCTGAAAGCAAGTCTTAATTCCGCCCAGAGACTGCTGTTGCCTATTAGGGAATACTTTGCCTCCTATTCTGCTCTGGGTAAGAGATATCTCTCTATGGAACGGATTGACTCGGCCGAATTTTATATGCGTAAAGCCGAGAAAATCGCTGAAAATAATGCATTTCCCGAACTGTTGATCACAGCTTATTCAGACCTAAGCAACTTTTACTCGGCCACAGGCCGGAAAGATCTTGCCGACAAGTATCGTTTCAAGCATCTTGAATTGCATGACTCGGTGTTCAATGCCCGCGAATTCGGCAATATTCATGACCTGGAATTGTTTCACGAAACCGACAAGTTTGAAAAACGCATCAACAGGATACGCGTGGAGGAAAAGATGCGTGTAAGAATAATCTTTATTACCACGTCAGCCCTTATACTTCTTATCGGGATGCTCGTGATACTATTGTTTCAGAATAATAAACTACGGATGAAAAACAGGTCGCTCTTCGATCGTAACGTAGAGATTATGTCGTCGGTGAAAGCTGAAAATACTCCTCCTGACAACACTGAAAAAAAATACCGTACTCCTGTGCCAGACGATGAAACACGATGTCATATATCAGAATGTATACGCAAAGCAATGAACGACGAAGCCGTTTTCTGTATGGATGGATTCTCGATGAGAGAACTGTCCGAAATATGCGGATCAAATCAGAAATATGTCTCTCAAGTGTTCAATGAAGACTATGGGAAGTCGTTCACCCAGCTTCTCAACGAGCGTCGCATAAATGTAGCCCGCCAACGTCTAATGGATTCCGCCAACTACGGCCATCTCACAATTGAGGCCATAGTGTCAGACCTCGGCTTCAAGTCACGCAGTACATTCTCCAAAACGTTTAAACGGCTCACAGGTCTAACGCCATCAGAGTTTCAGCGCATTGCATATGAAGCCTCGGAGGAACAAAAAAACTCGTAATTCTCCACCACATCAAGCGAAATCAATCTTTTGCTTCGCTCACTCCAAGGCTGATTTTATAAAGTCTTTAAGGCTGATGGTGTACTCCACACACGAACGTGCTGCTACCACGCCGGCTCCGGTAGAGACATTGCTGTAACCCCATATCGGCTGGGCAAAGCCAAGGTCGCTGAGATCATCTATACCGCCCATCTCGCGCTGCCAGTTGTAGATGGAACCGGCGTAATAGCTGTGTGACACGGTGGATAGAGTCAGATTCACGCTACAATCTAACATCTCCTCGTCATAGCTGCTTGAATTCACCCGGTATCCGCCCCTGTTGAAGAAAAGATCAAGCGTGTAGCTGTTTCCGGCAAAACGACGGTCGGAGAATACTGTCAGAATTTCATCGTCACTGCCTGTTATTGTCTCAAACGCGCCCATGTGTTCTTTGAATATGGGTTCGGAATTGTAGTCAAGTTCGCCAATATAAAATTTACATCCCGACGGATGCTCCCAATTGTAATCAAGTCTGAAATAATCATCGGTAGCGATATCAACATCATGTATGGTCATTCTCAAACGGATGTTGAAATCAAGGTCGGCACACATACCATACCTATCGTCTTTCCATATATCAGTCACCGTGGCCGTATAGCTGATATTGTCCAAGGAAGCGGCCACGGGCACTTTAACCTCGGCCTCGGCGCAGCCATACACAGGACTCTCAGCTACAATGCGGATAACATCGCCTTCAGCGGGGACATAGTCTTCGCCCTGTCGGACACCATTGGCATAGACGGTGACACGAGCATCACTGACATTGTGATCATACTCGGCTGTCTGGTCGTCAAATGTCCATGTCCGCGTCACGTCGACCTCTATCGGCTCGCCTGCAGTGATAATGGAGTTTATGCATAGTACCGGGGCGATGTCAAGCCCCGGATCAAAAATCTCATAGCACCCCGTCAGAAGTATCGACGGAAGTATAAGCGATATCAAGCGTCTTAGAATTGCCATGTGTAGGAAATTGAAGGGATTACAGGAAGCATTTTGACTTTCTTAAACACCGGCCTGTTGTCTTTGGTGTAGCTGCGCGTGATTGCCACAGTGTTCATATGACAGTAGGCGTTGTAGAGGCTGATATTCCAGAATCCGTGGCTTTTGCGGACTGTGAGCGATAAATCAAGCCTGTGATAGAAAGGGAGTTGATAGTTGTTGAGAGAGGCCTGAAGGGGCGAATCGGAGTTATAGCCTGAGTTAATAAAGCCGGGAGATTCCCACATTTGCGGCAAAAATGTGAAACGGCTTCCGGAATGTCCGGTCCACGATACACTGAGCTGTGCCGAACGGCTCATGTTCCAGTTGAGCAGGATGTTCACAGTGTGACGGTGGTCAAAACGGGCAGGATATGTCCGTCCGCCGTTTTTCTCGGCAAATGTGCGGTCGGACCACCCAAGGGAATAGGCCATATGGCCTGTGATACGACCATCGGTTTTCTCGATTTTCACATCGACTCCCTTTGCAGTTCCCTTGCCGCTGCAAAGACGCGAGTTCCACATATCCACGACAGGATAGAGATAATACTCGTCACGATACTCCACCAGATTGTGCATACTCTTGTAGAACCCCTCAAGCGATAGAGTATATGACCCGTTGGCCGTCTGCCAGTAACCGCCGAGAGAGAGCTTGTCGGCTGTCTGTGGCTTGAATTTTCCCAGAACAGGCACCCATTGGTCGGTGGGAAACGAGAGATAGGACTGGCATAGCTGATGGACATACTGTGTGGTGCGACTGTATGCAGCCTTGACAGCCCATGAGGCCTGGGGAGAGTAACTTGCCGAGAGACGCGGGCCAAGGCCGAAGCGTGTTTTGCCGTCAATGCTGAAGAGCGAGCCGTGAAAACCTGCGTTGACCTTCCACGCTTCATTGACAAGCATATCGTCCTCGATATAGAGATTGACCTCATTGGCTCTGTATACCCATGTCGAATCACGGGAAGTCACCGTAGAAGCCATATTGGTGTACTTGCGGGTGGTTCTCGACGGCAGGAACGAATGCAGGGTGTAGGCACCACCGAAACGCACACGGTTGACCTCGTCGGGACGCCAGTCAAAATCACCGCGAAATATCCAGTCGCTTATATTGTTGTCGGTCTTCGTCAACGATGTAGACTCGTAGACCTTGTTTCCGGAAAAAACCTCTTTAATATAGTAGTCATGCCTTATAGCCGAGAAGAAGCGGGTGAAAGCGGCTGTAAACTCAGCCGTGAGAGACGGCTTTATGCGATAGTTAAGGCCGGCCTGCACCACAAGGTTTCCCCAGTGCATTTTTAGTTTGTCGTCATCATACCATCCGCTATCGTCGTCCCACTTGCTCCCGGTGGTCAGAGCATCGTCGCCGAAGTAGACGCCGACAAACCCTTTGGTCCGGCTGTTGAAGCGATGGGTCACTTTTCCGTTAAAATCCATAAAGGCATATTGAAACCGTATTTTCTCATCGGGCGAATCAGCGTTGACCAATGCTACGATAGGAATAGAAATGACATCAAACCACGACCGGCGCAATGCAACCGCATAGGTGGTCTTCTCCCCTATCGGTCCGTCGATATTGAATGCGCCGGAAGTCAGTCCGAGTCTGAACGACCCGTGATGGCCGTCATGAGACCCATCCTTTGTACGGACATCAAGAAACGACGACAGACGCCCGTCATATTTGGCCGGAATCGACGACTTGAAGAAGTCAATGTAACGTATCGCGCTCACATTGAAGGCCGAAAAGAGACCTGCAAAATGGTTGATCTGATAGAGCGGCACATTGTCGAGCATGAAAAGATTCCCATCGGCATCGCCACCATGGACGTGGATTCCCGCCATTCCCTCTCCATCGCCACTGATACCCGGCTGCAACTGCAAGGCTTTAAGCACGTCGCTCTCACCAAACAAGACAGGCGTAGAGGAGATTTCTCCGGCGGTCAGTTTCTTTGCTCCAATCTGCGATGTCTCCACCGCCGGGGCCTCAAGACGCGACACCACAACAACCTCGCCGAGCTGTTCGGGAACTACCGTTGTAAGTCCTGAGGCAACGGCTACGTCGGCCGAGGGTTTCCGTAGATTCTCGCGCTTTTTTGCCTGTTTCCTTCTGGTGAGCACAATATTCCGGCCCTTCACCTTATAATCTATATCCGAGCCCTTGAACATCTGCGAGAGAGTGTGTTTAAGCGACTTGTTCTTAACGTCGACAGACACACGCATATTTCTGAGCAGTTCGGACGAATAGACGAAATTCTTCCCTGTCTGCTCAGCGACGCGTCTGAACACGTCAGGCGCCGGAGAGTCGACGGCTTTTATAGTTACATTCTGTGCGTTGGCCACGATACTCAATAACCAGATCATGACCATAGTTATAATCAGTTTCTTCATTTCTCAGTTACTGTCATCTCTGTTCCAAGTATCTCGTTTATTTCCTCCACAAGATCAGATGGATTTCCCTCGTAGTGGAGCGACAGACTCAGGTGGTCCGCATCTTCAGGAACATTGCAGACTTTCACGCCATATACGGCCTCGATCTTCTCCACGACCTGTTGCAACGGCGCATCCTCGAAGTCAATTACCCTGACTTCAACAAGCGGGCTTGCCACAGAGGACACCGCAGGTTCACGCGTATCGGCTGAATAGCCATACTCATGATAGACCACGGCTGCTGTAGCGGTGAGTATCACGGCCACGGCTATAGCTGCCGCCACTCTGAACCGCGCAGCCAAACGGCCATGACCAAGACCGAGACGACGCCATCCCGCCGTCGGTGAAAACCGGCCTCTACGATAATGACGGGTTACAAATTCAATATCCTTGTTGTTCATAAGAATCATCAGAAATCAATGCCTACCCTAAACGAGAAGTAGGGACGCACATGGTGCTTCGTGCCTACATATTGAAGTTTGAAATCGTCCGGACCAACCGACTGAACATCGTAATGCTCAGCCCTGTAGCCGGCAAGAGTCAGTCCGACACCAATATTTACCCCCATTTTCCGTCCCCAATTGAAACGATAGCCTATCGACGGGGAGAAATACATTCCGACACCCTCAGCCATGTTGGCTCCAAGGCGTATGTCGCCAAACGGTGTCCACTTGCCGAACTTAAGGTCAACCCTACCCTGCAGGAATACCGGAGCAACCCAGTTGACAATACTTCCGCAACGTTCCATGCCCAGACCGGCGCCGATGAAAAACATCGAGTCAATCTGATAGCCGTGAGAAGTGGTCAGACCCGTGTAAAATGTATTCTGCCTATAGGTGTACAGATTGCCGTTAAAATCAAACAGACCGAATTTCTCACTGCGCAGGCTGCTGCTCCACTCGATAAATCCACGATAGCCACGCGAGGGCTGACGCGCCTCGGCTGCAAGACTCAGGAAAATGGCAATAATAAATAATAGTCTTTTCATGTGATGATTGATTTGCTTTTACTCTAATGACGCACAATCATCCCAAAAGTCCTACTCAAGTAATCAAAAAAAACAGTTTTTTTATAAAAATGGGAGGAAGAACGGTTTGTGTCCGCCTTCAAGCTCTTCCCTCAACCGACTGAAGGCCTTTGTCATATGGTTTTTAACCGTCTTTATCGAGATATCGAGTTCCTCGGCTATCTCTTCGTTTGTCAGACCGTCACGCTTACTCAGCAGGAAGACTTCCCTGCACTTGTCGGGTAATCCGTCGATGGCTCTCCATATTGCCGCATCTCTGAAAGAGGTGTCGATGTCGTCCTCACTGACCTCGGGAATGAAGTCCTCACCAAGCATCTCCTTTTTACCACGGAGATATGAAATGCACAGATTCCGGAGTGTACGATAGGCAAACGAGTCAAAATCATCAATCTCCACCCCGCGCTCAATGTACTCCCACACCTTC
The DNA here is from genome assembly GCA_910586305.1 of uncultured Duncaniella sp. Taxonomy (GTDB): domain Bacteria; phylum Bacteroidota; class Bacteroidia; order Bacteroidales; family Muribaculaceae; genus Duncaniella. Next base: position 52,682 of record CAJUGS010000018.1, on the reverse strand, counting down.
ATGAAAGCATCCTGTTCGAGATCCTCCGCCACATCCGCATCCTCGACAATGCGAAGAGCATACATACCGAGAGGCACATACAGTTTCTTGAACTTTATCTCAAACTCGCGGGTGGTCATGAAACAGATAGATTGATTGGTCTGGCAAAATTACTACTTTAGAGCCAATTATCATACCATAGCCGGATTTAATGTATAAACATATCCGCAAAATAATGTCAGTTTATTACAACTATAAAATTATTTGAGTAATTTTGCCTTCGTTTTTTCACAAGCACTCTCTGAAATAACAAATATGCGAGGACTTCTCTACATAGCTCTTTTATTGATGATTACCGGATGTAAATTGTCGCACTCACAACATCCGAAGATACTCGACGAAGCCGGAAATCTGATGTCGAGCGACCCTGTCGCCGCCTTGTCGAAACTCAACAACATGGATGTGTCGGAGTTTCAAGATTCCGCCACTATGGCCCGATGGGCTCTTCTCTACAGCGAGGCTATGGCCGTCAACAGGCTCTCGGCTCCGACCGATACTATTGTAAATATCGCGATTGACTATTATGGCCGGCACAACCTCAGCGACGAACTGCAGGAAGCACTCCGTCTGAAAACTCTTATAAAAGCTTCAGGAAGCTCCGATGCGCTCGCAACAGCTCTCTATCTTCAAAAGGAAAAGGAATTCATGCTGTACAAGGAAAGAGCCATGCATAACCAATATGTATTCATGGGGATTGTGCTGATGCTGATTGCCGCAGGAGTTATAGTGTGGATGCGCCAACGGATAAAACTACAGTCGGTTCAAAACGAAGCACTGATGGCGGAAGCCTCCTGTCTGAAGTGTCAGATAGATGCCGGTCAGACAGATATAGACAATCTGGAATCAAAGCTGCGGAATCTACTTGAAACCCGTTTCACTCTCATCGATTCACTCTGCCAGACTTACTATGAATCGCATGGCACTAAAACCGAGCGCAAAGCTATAGCCGACAAAGTAAAAGCAGAGATCGACTCGGTGCGGACCGATTCATTTTCAGAAATGGAATCGGCTGTCAACAGCTGTCGCGACAATATACTGATGAAGGTCAAACATGAGTATGAAGATATAAAGCCTGATGATTACCGACTTCTCGTCTATCTTTTCTGCGGGCTGTCGACACGCACCATATGCCTTCTCCTTGACGAGTCTGCCGAAGTTATTTATAAACGCAAGTCCCGCCTCAAGTCACGACTGAAGGAGCGGGTGGCATCCTCCGTCCCCGATATTCTTGCCGTTTTCTGACCATGCTGACAGCAGTGTCAGACTTTTCACCACTCGCCCACCATAACTCATTATATACCACCGTATTACAAACACAGCTGTCAGAACTTGATTTTGGACTGAGTGTATTCTTATGAGTAATTTTGCATTGTAAATCTTACTCGTATGAACGTATGAACGCACGAACATTCATCACAATTCCGGTGGCGATTATCGCAGCCACCACTTGTATAGCCCAGACAAAAGAGACGACCGACAGTCTGACACACGAGCTACAGGAAATAGTCGTCACAGCAAAACAACCGGCCACAAAGCTTGTCGGAACCACCCTTGTCTCAACCATTCCAGGATCTAATCTTGCCAATATCGGCAACGCACTCGACGTGCTTGCCCAGCTACCTATGATAAAGGTTCGGGACACAGCGGTGAGTGTAATCGGCAAAAGCAATATCGAAATCTATATCGACGGCAGGCCTATGAGAGATGAGCAGGAATTGCAACAGCTATCCTCATCCAACCTGAAAAAGATCGAACTCCTCATGGCCCCCGGTGCCGCATATAGCAGCACGACCGGAGCTGTGCTTAAGATTACAACCAGGCGTGACTTTATCAAAGGTCTATCAGTGGCTGACCAGTTTCAGATTCAACGCCGTCGCAAATGGTCGGTTATGGAATACATAGGGCTTGCTTATAGAACCGGAAACTGGGAAGTGTTTCTCAACGGCTCCATTAACCACAATAACTCTCTCGTAGAAGGCTCAACGACAAACAATCTCATATATGACGGGAAGAAAACAGTGGTAGGCAGCAGCCAAAGCAGTTCCTATCCCACTACGACAGGGACGGTAAAAGGAGGTTTCAACTATGCCAAGGGTACACAGTCGTTCGGCGCCTATTACAGATACAACCCTGAGAAAGGAGACTTTGAGAACAACGGCACCGAATGGATGGACCAAGACACTCCACTGAAGAGGCTGATTGACAAACGTATCCGCTCACATGGCCATCTCGCGTCACTATACTATGAAAACACGTTTGCCGAAAAATACCTTCTGCATTTCGACGGGGACTTCCGCAGCTCCATAACCGACAACAATGTAGTCACCACGTATATCGAAACGAGCAATCCGGCGATTAAATCCAATGACACCCGCAAATCCACACTCTGGGCCGGCAAACTTTACCTGAATTTCCCGCTCTGGGACGGAGACTTCACAGCAGGGACACAGGACAGTTATACCCACACCTCGCTTGATTACCATATGCACAACCAGCAGGTGGGTGAATACATCCCATCGTCGCTCACTGATGCCCGACAGACCTCTGCCGCCGTGTTTGCCTCCTGGGCAAGGATTTTCGGCGCCCTAAACCTTTCGGTGGGTGCCCGTTACGAATATGTCGACTATGAATTCAAAACCAACGGCAAACGTGACGACGATGTGAGCCGACGGGACCATCTTCTCACACCTGACGTTTCTGTAGGCTACACGTTCAACGATGATGCACAAATCAGCCTCAGCTACAAGATGGCTACAGTGAAACATCCATATTCTCAACTCACAGGCTCACTCAGCTACACCGGACAACATGAAATAGAAGGCGGGAACCCAACTCTCCGCGACGAGCGAATGCACAATGTGCAACTGTTCGGGATGTGGAACGGATTCATGCTGCAGTCCAACCTCATCCGGAGCAACGACACTTATGCCTTCGTAAAGGAACTTTATCCGGCAAAATCACTGCAATTACTCATGCATCCTATAAACATCGACGTCACAGCGTTGAACATATACCTTATATGGAATAAGCCTGTGGGATGCTGGACCCCGGGAATTACAGGCGGCATATACCGCCAATGGCTCACTCTCGACGGCTCAAGACATAACAAACCGATATTTTCATATTATTTCGACAACACATTATCCCTTCCCCATGGCTGGACTATAACAGCCAATATGAGCGGGTATACAAGCGGCGATATGCACACCAACCGATTCGGGAACACATGGTTCACCATGGATGCCTCGGTAGGGAAAAAGCTCCTTGATAAATCACTGATAGTGAAATTGTCGGCCACAGATATTTTCAACACGGCCAACAACAATTGGAAAATGAATACCTGCGGTATACTCGTGGATAAACACCAACGATACGATCAAAGAGGTATTTCACTCAACATAATCTACAATTTCCAGCCGGCCAAAAGCCGATATAAAGGCAACACAGCCTCCGAGAGCGAGACGAACCGGCTCTGACACTCGCTGACTGCACGAATTATCCCCCAAAGGCCAATATTTCCCCACCACATGGATATTAGAGAGTTATTTGCTAAATTTGCAGAAGAAAACATAACAATATACCATCATCTGGCTGATTCCGGCGTAACGGAATATGGAAAAACGGACCGCATATGACAATTACGGCAGAAAATATTTTATTGGTGAGTTCTATACTCATTCTTTTCGGGGTAATGATTGGAAAGTCGAGCTATCGCACGGGACTTCCGTTGCTCCTCGTGTTCCTTCTGGTGGGTATGATATTCGGAGTCGATGGTCTGGGAGTACAGTTCAACGATATGCACACGGCGCAGTTCATCGGCATGGTTGGATTGTGCATAATACTGTTCAGTGGCGGATTGAATACGGAGTTTAAGTCCATCAGACCTGTAATAGCTCCAGGACTCACCCTCGCCACTGCAGGTGTGCTTCTCACGGCCTTTATCACAGGCCTGTTTATCTATCTGCTCTCATGTGCACAATGGACCAACATACATTTCACCCTCCCGGTGGCAATATTGCTGGCCGCCACAATGTCATCGACCGATTCGGCATCGGTGTTCGGGATTCTGAGCGGACAGAATGTGCGCCTGCGCAACAACCTGCGTCCGATACTCGAACTCGAGAGCGGCTCAAACGACCCGATGGCCTATATGCTGACCATCATACTCATAGAGACCGTCTCCAAGGGCGGTGGACTATCGTTCGGATCAATACTGCTCCTCCTCTCCCTGCAGTTTGCCGTAGGCGCCGGGCTCGGCATACTGTTCGGCTGGCTCGGTGTGCGCCTGTCCCATCTGTACCGACGACTCGGCAAAAAAGGATGCGAAGACGACGGCCAGGCCACAGCAATGATAGCGATTCTTCTGTTTGCCCTCGTATTTCTGACATTCACCCTCACCACCCTGCTCAAAGGAAACGGGTATCTGGCCGTGTATCTATGCGGCATTGTCATCGGCAATTCCAAAATTCCCTACAAGAGAGGAGTAACTAAATTCATGGACGGCATCACCTGGCTGGCCCAGATCGTTATGTTCATCATGCTCGGTCTTCTGGTCAATCCCCACGAGATGCTTACTGTCGCCCCTGTCTCCATATTGATAGGCGCATTCATGATTGTGTTCGGACGCCCGCTGGCTGTCTTTCTATGCCTTGCACCCTTCCGTAAGATTTCAATGAAATCGTCGGCCTTCGTGTCATGGGTGGGACTTAGAGGAGCCGTCCCGATAATCTTTGCCACCTATCCGGTGGTGGCCGACATACCGGGTGCGTCACAGATTTTCAATATCGTCTTCTTTGTGACCATCATATCTCTGATGGTGCAGGGCACAACAGTACTTACAGCAGCTAAGAAGCTCGACCTAATCGACACTGACGCACATGACGACGAATCGTTCGGCGTGGAACTGGCCGACGAGCACTCTGCCTCGCTGCATACGAAAATACTGTCTGAAAGGGACCTGGCGACAGGAAACACCCTCAAGGATATGCGACTTCCCGAAGGGACTCTTGTAATGATGATCAGGAGGGACGGCAAGTACATAATTCCAAATGGCACCCGTCGTCTGATGCCCGGAGATGCACTCCTTATGATCAAGGAGAGATAGTCTGTCGGGCCTGTGAAATGGAACTGCCGACCCGACACCGCCTCCCCCGTCAATCTCTATATCTATGATAGAGATAGAATGCAATTATGGAAAATGATGTCATGGTCTCCGATACAGCCAACGCCAGCCAAATGCCGTTGTCACCAAAAACCATGGGCATAAGAATAAATGCTGGGACAAGGAAGACCACGCCTCGAAGCAGCGCGAAGGCAATAGAGGGCAATACTTTCTCGACACTTTGGAAATATCCGATCGCCACAAGATTGAATATGTAGAATACGAAAGCTGAGGCGAATAGCGGGAATCCTTTGACCGCTATCCTGGCAGATGCAAGACCGCTGTCAAGAAACAGGCTGACCATGAACTCAGGAACAAGGACAAAGGCCGCTGTCACCACCATACCGCAACCGATGGCCGAAAGTATGGCGAGACGCTCGGTGGCAACAACCCGGCACTTGCTGCCAAGTCCGTAATTATAGCTTATTATGGGCTGGGCCGACTGCGCAATGGCATTGCCTATCATAAATACAAACGGACAATAATAGCAGGCGATACTGAACGCGCCAACACCGTCGTCGCCAAGATAGCGCATGAAAACGATATTACCCATGAGCATGAGGACACCCATAGTCGCCTCTCCAAGAAGTGCCGACAGACCAATACGACACTGATAGCCTATATTCCTATAAGTCAAGGCCAGACTCTTCCGGCTCAATTTCAGCCTGATCAGGCGCAATGTCCGGGCAAATATTCCGAGATAGGCCAGTACCATCAAACCGCCTGTGGCACAACTGATACAGGTGGCCAGGGCCGCGCCTCTAATCCCCATTTCCAGGGGAAATATAAACAGGTAGTCAAGAACCACGTTGAGCAGTCCGGGCAGCAGATTGCACCACATGGCATATTTGGGCGAACCGTCGAGCCGGACAACAAACAAACCTATCCCGGTCCAGGCCTGGAAAAGGCAAGTGACAAATATCCATGGCATATATTCCCTTACCAGGGTCATCAGCGAGTCTGAACTTCCAAGCAGCCGGCCTGTCGCATCCATATCCGACAGGGTGAGCATGATGAAAACTATGTCGACCAGAGTAACGACAGAAAGTGCCTGTGTCACATTAAGCCTGGCAGCCTTTGCGTTACCGTTGGCAAGATGGATTGACGACACCACCGAAGTGCCCACTCCAAGCATCAGACTTATGCCCATCATCACCATTGTGGGTGATATACATATATTGACGGCTGCAAGAGCGTCGCTACCCAGCCCGCGCCCCACAAAAATGCCGTCGGTCGCCGTAACGGCACATATCGACAACATTCCCAATAAAGTGGGGATAAAATACATTCTGAACAAACGGGGGATGTTTACTGCCCCCAAATCAACTGAATCACGCTGCATGACGAATCTTCATTAAGGGTTTAACATAAAAAATGCCGTATAAGAATCGAGGTTTTACCCAGTCATCTTATCCGGCAATATGTCATGCCCTCCGATGAGGATTACAAAACGCTGTCTTGAATCGGCACTGCAAAGTTACGATTTTTCCCCGAGTATACAAAAAACATCTTCACACCGGACTGTCATAACGAGTCAATCTCATGCTGAAGCCGAGCGAGAAAATCTGCCGCATGGGCACCGTCCATCTGGGTGTGGTGGAATTGCATCGATACCATCAGACTGGTCCTGAACCAACTTCGGCGATAACGGCCCCATATAAGAAACGGATTGTTGAACACGCCGCTATACATCCCTACTGCTCCGTCAATGTCATAGTGTGCCAGCGCCGAGGTGCCTATCACCATACACTCTGTCTCGTCATGGTTTACGCACGTAGTGGCAACCTCTTCCGTCAATCTAAGATATTGTTCGTTGAACACGGAGAGATTGTCGCTGAACGGCACGTCACACGAGCTCACCTCTCCCTGCGAATTTGAGACAATCGTATTGACAGCCAGAGAGTCATAGCTCAAGAGCCTGCCATCCACAGGAAGCATATAAAACTCCTTGACCTGCGATGCAGCCCGGCCTATGCACCAGCAAATCAGCATATTGAATTTAAGCCCATGTCTACGGCCATAACGCCGCAACCGTGTCACATCGAGCCTCTTGAAAAAAGTCACCATGGGCATGGGAGCCTTCATCCACATCTCGAACGCGTAGGCCCTGGCTGTTTCTGCCGGATTGATTTCTCGCATCATTTTTTTGGCACAAAATTAGTGGGTTTCCATCACCGCCGATAGAAGAAAAGTGACATCATCATGCAGGGTTAGTGAAAAGATCGGAATAGATAATGCCGGAATTCTTGAGCTGCTTTGGCGTAGAACCGCTCATGGCCTTGAACTCACGTATGAAATGAGACTGGTCGGAATACCCGCACTCACAGGCTATCCCTGCATAGTCACAGACACCGCTCTGCATGAGCCACATCGACTTCTGAAATCTCACAATGCGTGCATATTCCTTAGGATTCATCCCCACTTGCTCCCGAAACACACGCTCGAACTGTCTTTTTCCAAGACAAGCGCCATCAGCAAGGGCAGTCACAGAGACGGCAGGCGAGGCCAACATCTCTCTCACCGCGCCTCCTATACGGGCAATATTCAGTGTCGGGTTTATCTTGGATTGCAGAAATGAATCAATCAGAAGTATGCATCCCTCAGTTGTCTCGCAGTCCGACACCCTTGCGGCAAGGTCGTCAAGCTGTCGGTCTTCAAAATCATGTCCGGAGACCTCGCAATTGTAGAAATTGGACGGTGACACCCCTGTGAACATACCTATCGTGTGGGGATAGAATACTGCAACGACCATCTCCAAACCTCCTGCCGATTGTATATGGGCCGGGAAATTCACCTGTCCGCTGACAGTAAAGACACTTTGGTGACAGTCAAGCTCGGGAATATACAGGGGCGATCCTCTATGAAAAATCAGTTGGGGACACCCTATGGGAAAAGTCAGGACACTGAAAGCTTCCCGGCTCTCCAACACCCAATAATAACGGACATAAGGGCGAAGTGGCACAGACGGCTTATAGATTTTCATAAATCCGCGGGAGTTATGTCACAATGATTCAATATAGGCATCGGCCTCATCCCTTGAATGAAACACGTTGATGTTTACTTTCCGACTATACTCTGCCAGCAGTTGCCGTATAACCGGCAATTGAGTAGCGGGAAAATCCATAATCCACCGGCGAAACTCCGAATCAAGCTCATTCTCGATCCAAGGCATATCCTCACGCTCTTTCCCGACTCGGGCCTCTGCGCCCGAGAGGCATATATCGACAGGAATATCGAAGAAAAAGACCGTATCACAATACGAAAGTCTCAGAGGAAGGGTGTGGAGATAGTTACCGTCAATAATCCACTCGTCTCCATTCATTATATGGCTTATATGTCTAACAAACTCCTCTCTGTCCAGAGTGGTCCTATCCGGCAAATGCCATATCATATCAAGATAATACAACGGGAGTCCTGTCGTTGCCGACAGCTTTCTTGAAAATGTGCTCTTCCCCGCACCGGGACACCCTATGACAAGAATCTTCTTCATAATCAGAAAAACCAAACAAGTCTTTTCCTCTTTATTCGCAGTAAGTACTTTTTATGTATATTCCGTTTTTAATTCAATCGGTGTCGAGGAGCATTTTTTTATGTTTCAAGCCCTCCAATCACCTTTGCGTTCAACAAAGATAAGCATTTATGACGAATTATATCATTCGAAGACTCCTTAAATATATCACATCTGCGGGAACTTTCTGAGCCGCATCAATAAGACAACGCTGAAAATGCTCCCAAATCAGCCAAAGATCAACCTCTGGAAACCAGGCTCATTCTGATTAAAGGATAATGTATATTTGTATCTACTCATATCGGTAAAGTTGAATAGATATAGAAAAATGTGGGATTGTACTCTGCATATCCCTTTATTAGGCTTCTCGCATTGCCTTAGACAGTGGATAAACAGCAAACCCACACCAAGAAGTTATATAAGATATCCCACCAAAGGGATAGGTATATGCCACCGATGCAGGCGTTATCTGTACTTATCTTACTGCCTGTTAGCGAATTTTGCGAGAATTTACTAAAAGAAGATAATTCAAATAACACCTTTTCAGATGTAATGAGCCAACTCTCCGACTCTATTTTCCGACTGCAAAATTATAAAAATAGCGGTATGTATCAATAGATTTACTGAAAAAACTGATATAATGTGTATCATAACATATTATTTTGTAACTTTGCAATAATGCTTCCACCTCTGCAGCAACAACCGGACAACAACTATGAACGCTGAGAAGAAACCATATCTGAAAAGAATCGTGCTGAGTCTGAGCGCGTTTATTGTATTGCTTGTTGCTTTTACTGTTGCGACAAACATAGCGGTGGTCCGTTCGACTAAAACCAGAATATACGCCGATACGGAAAGCATCCCCCACAATAAAGCAGCATTACTGCTTGGCACAAATCCGCTGAACCGACAAGGCCGGCCTAACACATATTTCACAAACCGAATCAATGCCGCCGCCAGACTATATCATGCCGGCAAGGTGGATTTCATAATTGCAAGTGGCGACAACCATACAGAACAGTATGACGAGCCAACGGCCATAAGGGATTCTCTAATAGCCCATGGTGTTCCTGAAAACAGAATCATACTTGATTATGCCGGGTTCCGGACTTTGGATTCAGTGGTCAGGGCAAAAGAAATATTCGGGTGTGACTCAATCACAATCATATCACAGGCCGACCACTGCGCAAGGGCGTTGTATCTCGCGAAGTCCAACGGCATGGAGGCAGTTGCATTCCCTGCACCTATACGTGCCGGGAGGCTGGTGAAAACAAGGCTCACCCTGCGCGAATGGCTTGCCCGCGACAAGATGATGCTCGACATATGGCTCGGCAAACGGCCTCATTTTCTCGGCGAGAGAATTGAGATACCTGACATTACACCTCAAAAGAGTTATTCAACAACCGAGGGTATAACAATAAGAATCGCAAAACCCGATGTAATAAAAGCACCGGTTGATTCTCTGATCGTAGAGTTCCGAAACACCCGCAAGGAAGACGGTCTGACAGGAGAGTATTTCAAAATTGAAAGACTCTCAAGCGACAGCAAATGGGAAGAGCTCCCTCTGCATCGTGAATATGAGGATGAAGAATTATCAATTGTCTTTAATGCCGTGGGATGGATTGTATCTCCCGACACAACGTTTCACATGACTGTCAGACCTTGGTTCCATGAAAAAGAATGGAAACCTGGAACCTACCGACTCGCAAAAACATTCCGTTTTCCGCCATATCCATCCACTCACAAAAGCGACACGGCCTATGTTGAGTTTCAAATAAAATAGGCACAATTAATATCCACCACAATTAATAAGTAATGAAACTTCAGTTGAAATCCCTATCAGTATTCGTGGCCGCATCGGCCATAATCGCCACAGCGTGCTCCGGCAACAAGGAGCATAACGACAGTTGCGCCAATACCAATGCCGACATCCGTGGCAAGTGGTATCTCGAAAACATAGTTTTAAACGACTCGATGTCCGTACGTCCCGCAGAAGAGACACCAGATACACCGCAATACGTCATATTTGACGACAGCACATATTCTATAAGGACCAATTGCAATTCCATCTCAGGTCCCTACTATGTCAACGGCGATTCTATAACACTCGGTGACGGCCCTATGACCGAAATGGCCTGCGACAATATGGCAACCGAGGACGCCCTACGTGAAATCTTGCCGAACATCGCCACAATATGCATCGAGAACGACTCGACAGCACGTCTCAACAGCCGTAACCAGGGTGAATACGTTGTTCTTCGCAAAGAAATGTATAGCGAATGAAGAAACGAGTGTCAATCACCACCTACGGATGGATCATATCCATCTGTTCCACCATACTACTACTCGCGGGATTTGTTTCCGCCATTAAGCAGCAGAACGCCACGTGGGTGGTCTGCCTGATAGGTGCTGCCATAGTACTGCTCTTCCTTTCCGTCCTCTTTTATATGCCTCTTTCAATCTCTGTCGATTCCGAATCGCTCAATATCAACCGGTCTCTGAGGATAAAATCTATACCGCTCTCGGAGATAAAGAGTGTGGAATTGTTCAACCCCACGCTGAATCGGGCCATAAAGATCTGTGGCAGCAGCGGGTGGTTCGGATGGTATGGATGGTTTAAGGACCGTGAGCATGGCAAATACTTTGCCTACTATGGAGATAACTCAAACTGTTTCCTCGTGACTCTTCACGACGGGAAAAAATATGCTGTCGGATGCAATGACGCTCCAATGATGGTCGATGAAATAAAAAAACTGATTTCTTAAACATCAGCGCACTGATACCGATAATGGAGAATGTCAAATCAATATTGTCACGGAAAATAAACCTCCCTGAGATAAAAGAGGTGGCCTTATGGGCAAAGGAAGGTATTGAGAACAAAGCCATACTATTACAGCTGGCTCGCTCGGACGAAAGACTCACAAGTGTCAACGCACTGTGGGTAATGACCCATATTGACCAACCCGAATCTCAGTGGCCAGATTCGTTCCGTGACATATTGACCGACACTCTGCTTTCGGAGTCGGACACGGCAAAGAAACGGATGCTGCTACAACTCTTGCGCGGTATGGAATATGAGCCCGACACAATACGCACGGATCTCCTTGACTACTGCCTCACAAAAATCAACTCGGAGTGTGAGACTTACTCTATCAGAGCTTTCAGTATCTACATCGCACTGAAAATGTGCCTGCATTACCCGGAGCTTGCGGCGGAGTTGCTCGAACGCCTTTCCATGATGTCTCACCAGGCTCTTTCACCGGGACTCATCTGTGCCAGAAACAAGGCTATCGCTGAAATATCCAAACTAAACGAGAAAGACAATGGACATTGAAGAATTCAGAGATTATTGCCTGTCATTGGGCGATGTGACAGAGAAAACCCCATTCGGCAAATTTGCAAGACGGTATGACTCCATACTGGTCTTCTATGTTCTTGACCATATGTTCTGCTTTGTCGACATTGACGACTTCAGATTTGTCAATGTCAAATCCACTCCCGACGAAGTTGAGGAAATCAAGCAGAACTATCTGTCGGTAAGCTCCCCGATAAACCGAAGCATGAAGAAGCATTGGATTCAGCTTGATTTCGACGGGGATATTCCGGACAGCACCATATATGACCTTGTAAAGCGCGCCTACGAAATAGTCAAGGACAAATACACCAAAAAGCGCAAGTGATATCCTGTCACAAGGCCTTGAAATTAAAAATCGGACGAACAATCGCATCAATGTCTACAGTCTCCCTTATATTGGCTATAATCTCGGAAGCCGGTTTATAGACCATCGGAGACTCGTCGATGGTTGAATCGTTGACCGATTCGGAATATATTCCCGCCATCGAAGCCTCAAAGTCAGCCATTGTGATTTCCTTCTGAGCCTGAACACGGCTCAGCACTCGGCCCGCACCGTGAGGCGCGGACTGGTTCCAGTCGGGATTGCCCTTGCCGGTACATAACAGAGAGCCGTCGCGCATATTCAAGGGGATGATACAGCGTTCGCCCGACGAGGCGGAAATAGCGCCCTTCCGGATCACGTTGTCGTCGCTGATATAATTGTGGACCGATTCAAATTCCTCACCGACACTGACACCCGGGAAAAACTTCAAAAGCAACAAAGCTATGAGCCTGCGATTGAGCACAGCCCAGCGCTGACAGAGACGCATATCGTGGAGATATCGCTCACGAAGCTCGCCCTCCACATAGCAAAGCTCTGCGGAGATTGAAGGCTGTGATTCTTTATGTGCCTTGCGCATATTCCTGATGACTCTCTGCAACTCTGACCGACGGCCGGCAGCCTTGTATTCCTCGATGGTGAGTCTGATACTCTCCTCAAACTCGTCGTTGCCCGGAGTCATGTGCCTGACAGCCAGACCCTGGTATATCTCGGCCACCTGCTTGCCGAGATTGCGCGAGCCGGTGTGGATCACGAGATACACATTGTCCTCGTCGTCCTTGTCGAGTTCGATAAAATGATTGCCTCCGCCAAGCGAACCTATAGACTTATTGATGCGGCCTGAGTCCTTGATGTCACGATAGCAGTGGAGCTCTGTCACGAGACATTTGGCCTCGCGATATATATCCATCTCGCATCCTGCGAGAGGCTTGAAACCTTTCTTCTCCTCACGGGCCCACTTTCCGGAAGGGACATTGGCGAGAATATGCCTGTGGAAGGAATGAAAGTCGATATCTCCAAGCTTTCCAAGCTTCAAGACACGCATACCACACCCGATGTCAACGCCAACGATGTTTGGAATAACCTTGTCACCAAGGTCGCCCGTGAAACCGATGACACACCCTGCGCCGGCATGAACGTCGGGCATTATACGTATCTTCTTGTCGGAAAACACGTCTATCGAAAGCAGCTCTTTAATCTGGGCCAGTGCATTCTTCTCGATATTGTCTGTGAATATCTTCACGTCAAATCCATCTAAAGTCTTCATGATAAGTCGTTTTATTGATTTGCCGACAAAGTTACGCCTCTACTGCGCAATCTTTATGCGCAATAAAGACGAATCGGAAAAACACATTAATAGTCCCGCAAAAAAACCGGTATGCTTCTGTCAAGAGCGGTCATTATAATGCGAGGCAGCCCGACGGACACTCTCGGCCATCCTCTCACGGAATCCAGGCGGCGATATGACCTCGGCATGGCCGCCGTAGCCAAGAAGCAGGCGTTCGAGCTCATTGTTGATAACGACCTTGAGTGACAGCATTATGCTTCCGTCCCTGAAACGCTGCTCTATCTTCTGGGATTTGTGAAACGGCTTTGACTCAACATAGGGGGCTTGCTGACGGTCTATCCTCACCACTACACGCCTCGCCTTGTCACGTATCTGCCTTGTCACCCCTATAGTGTCGTCAAAGAAATGCGCGGGGTCAAAATCCACACATTTTCTGAAAGGATGCTGACGGTCAATCTCGACAGAGTGGATACGGTCAAGAGCAAAGATATTGACCTGCGGTGACTTGTTGGTGACTTTCTCACATATAAGAAACCAACGATTGCGATATTCTTTCAGCAGATAGGGATATACCGCCATTGACTCGGGGAGTCTGGCCTTGAACGACTGGTATTCTATCACGATGGTCTGCTGCTTCCTCACTGCATCATATATAACACCTATGAATTGCGCTCCTCGGTAGCCAGGCACACATTCCATATCCATCGCCGGGACCGAGTCGCCTGTGTGGCGTGAAATCTGTTCGTTGAGCTTGCTTATGGTGTCGATTGAAGATGCAAGTTGCGGGAACCCCTGGAGTTGGCGCAATATGTCGAGTGCCGAGTTGAGCGCATCAAGCCCCTCGGAATTCAACGGCAGATGTGTGATGCTGAAATCCGGGTCCTCATACTCATAGTATTTCCTGTCACGCACAATGATCGGCGCGTTATAACCCAGCCGATCGCTGCGCATCAATGCGAGATCGTTCTGAAACGTGCGGCGGCTCACAGGATTGCTGCGCCCCTCATATTCGGCCAAGGCATCGGTGCAGGCATCGATAAGGTCGTCGATTGTCCATCGTCTGTAACGGTTTTGCAGACAACGGTCGATTGTGGAGATTCTTATAAGTGTGGCTCGATTCAGGGGCATGGCTGTTTTTTTCTGCAAAAATAGCGATTTTCTTTATCCGACCAAACCATCACACTATCAGGAATTACCACTTTCAACAAAAAGCGGATCTCTTATGAAGAGTGATGCAATCTCGGCAATTGCCTGGATACGACATGGTTGCAAAATCTCAGGACTAAGTTTTGTAAAACAGAATGATACCAAGCGGGCGCTAATCAATCGAAATGGGTTGTGATAAGTTGGTTATTTTATGGATAATTAGTACCTTTGCGGTCGAAACCATATCTCTTCATAAGAGAGTCGCCCCAGACAATGGTGGCGAACGCTCTATCTATTATGAAAAACGAAGCAGATAAACACCGTTTGTCACCTCTGTTCGTCGGCTTGAATGGCCGAGGACAGGGGGAAGAGAAGAAATGGCTCAAAAATCCAAAACGGTAAAAATCTACCTTCCGGCAAATGTCTGTAAATAAAAGACATACCAATAGAGAACTTCTTGATTTTTTCCGATCAAGGATTTCCGGATTGAACCCGGAGAGCAGAATGAGATATCGGAAAACCCTCTCCGAACTCGACCTTTTTCTCACAGGCCACCATCTGCAACTGGCCGATTTCTCTGCCGGGATGACGGCCGACTGGACTGCAGAACTATTACACCGGGGACTGGCCAAAAGCACCGTGGCAAAGCATCTGAATTTTCTCAACAGCATGATGGGAATGGCCTCAAAGGAAAGTATGCTCCAACATGACGACTCACCGAGAGGACTTTCAAAATCATTGTCAGAAACAGGCTTCGTCTCCCCGCCACTAATGCACCGATCGACCTTCGACAGATGTCTTGCGATATTGAGAAACGCATTGAAGGGCGAAGCCGAGCATAACCGTTATGTGGATATGCTGCTTCTGTCTATACTCAACGGGGCAGTCCCATTGGAGAAAATAGCACTCCTCAAGAAAGAAGACACGTCGGACTATGGCGAAGTGTCCCGTGCCATAATCGAGCGCAATCAGATGAGCCGGCGCAACTATGTATTCGATCTCCGGCAGTCATATCTGACCTCCAGACAGCTTCATAGCGCCATCTCGACAGGGCTGCACGCGGTCTTTGCAAAACATATTGGTGACGAGACGTTCAATCACGACGATTTTGCACGCTCCTTGTGGGTTGCCTGTGCAATGCATAGCGGACTGACTGCCTCCGAGGCGCTGGGATGTGTCGGCGGACAAGCGTCATACACACTCCCCGCATTCTGCATACCGGCCCGTATCTCACCCGAGACCAAGCAGTCGTGGACAACAACTGTCAATTCGATACTTCTTCATGAAATGCCTCGCTGGTATGCCATGCATCTCCGCAGGGGAATTAGGTATGAAGAAGTGAAAAAGGATATTTCAGATAAAATCCGTCCGTGTCCCGAACTGTTCTACCCATGCGAGACCATCATAAAGTTTCGAAACGGGCAAAGGGCTGTTGAAGAACACCCCTACATATCACAGACCGTGTTTTTCAAAAGCCATCCCGAAAACATCCATCCATTGTTCAGCGTCATAGGTGAAAAAGCATGGTGTTATAGGGTGTCTGGCGAAGCCGGAGCACCATATGCTGTGATACCCGACCGCGAAATGGAACGCTTCCAGAGCGCAGTCGGAGTGTTCACACCCGGCACTGAAATACGTCAGCTCGGCGAACTCACCCCAAAACCGGGCGAATCGGTAATCGTGGTCATGCCCGGATTTGGCAACAGGGCCGGAGAGGTCGAAAATATAATAAACAAAAACTGCGGATCGGCCATATTCCGTGTCAGACTCACCACCGACCGCGGATATGAATTCCGCATCGATGTCGACGGCCGGCAACTGGAACGTATAGCAGGAAACTGATGAAAATGAACACCCCTCCCCTCCCCGACATATCACTCGTGGATTTCAGCAACACAGAAAAAATAAGTGAGTCTGCCACCACTATACTGTTGGCAGCAGACAAGCTTGGAATGTTCACATCCCCCCCCAGGTCAGACAGCGAGAGCCGCCTCGTCAAGACCGCAGCCAAAGAATGGGTGTGTGGAGTAGAGGCGAATATCGACAGTATGTCTCCCGGCGACGGGCTGACGGTCATGACACAGTTTGACATCATCCACAGAATCGGATATGGCATTCCGGCAAAGACAAGCTATCTGGACAGATACCGGCTCAAAGCGTTTGAAGCCTATATAAAAGGCGACAAGACCGTTGACCAGTATACGCTGTATGAAACCGTCTCGCAGGAAATACGCCGAGGCAACACCGCATACTACGACCGCCCGCTCGACTGGGAAAGCCTGTGCATAGACCGATGGTACAGGAACTTCCGCACAGGCCGAAGTGCCACCGTGCAAAGCGACTACGACATAGTCCGACAGGTCACGGCCCTCCTCTCCGCCGACCTCTGGGCCTACGAAATAAACGAGGAGGCATTCAAGCGTAAGCTCATCGCCAACCATCGACACTACCTCGATACCCCGGCAGGGATAGACCACAAGCAGCTCCACGCCTTGAACGCCCTCCTTTTCAGTTCAGTGAGATATCTTAATCCAGCTGAAATATCAATAAGCAAGCATCTAACGGCTGAGGCGTATTGAACAAATACCAAACTGCAATGGGTTTAAAAAAGAATATATTATACAGCAGTGTGCTGACCACGGCAAACTATGTTTTTCCTCTGTTGGTCTATCCTTATGTTTCCAGAGTCTTAGGTGTTACCAATATCGGAATATGCAATTTCGTTGACAGCATTATCCACTACTTCATACTGTTCTCCATGATGGGAGTCACCATAATGGGCACCAGGGAGATAGCTGCAAGCCGAGCTAACTCGGACTCTCTCGACAGCAAATTCAGCAGCATTATCGCTCTAAACGGAATCACTACTCTCATAGCACTCATCATACTGATTATTGCGACCTTATCAGTGCCCCAATTATGGGAAAACAGGCATATGATGGTGTATGGTGGTGTTAAGCTTATAAGCAATTTCCTGCTGATAGAGTGGTTCTATAAAGGAATGGAGGACTTTAAATATATCACAATGAGGACAATCGCGGTTAAATGCCTGTTTGTCCTTTCTGTGTTTATATTCGTAAAAGATATAGATGACTACCCGACCTATTATCTGCTTACCTGCCTGATGGTAACCGGCAATGCAGTGATAAACTTCATACACGCCCGAAAATACGCCCGTTTCAAATCGAGCCTCATATCCTTCAAATCAGTATCCAAACCATTCTTCACACTGGGTTCATATATGTTGATTACCTCAATGTGCACAACCTTTAACGTTGCCTATCTCGGCTTCGTAACCGATGAGACTCAGGTAGGATACTACACAACAGCCACTAAGCTGTATTCCATTCTGCTCGCATTGTTTACAGGTGTCACAAGCGTGATTATGCCGCGTATGAGTGCGTTGTTGGCCAATAACAGAATAGATGAATTCAAGAATCTTATGCAAAAAAGCACAGACTTATTGTTCTCATTCTCCATTCCTGTGATAGTTTTCACGACATTGTTCGCAACCGAAATCGTACTATTGATATCCGGGCCAGGATATGAAGGCGCTGTCACCCCCATGAGAATCGTCATGCCGCTGATGCTCATTATCGGATACGAGCAGATTATAGTGGTGCAGGGACTGATGCCATTGCGGAAAGACAAAATCGTGATGATTAATTCAAGTATCGGAGCAAGCGTAAGCCTCACATTGAACATGATACTCGTGTCAAGGTTGCAGAGTGTGGGCTCGTCTATAGTGTGGGTATGCACCGAGACCGTGATTCTCATATTGTCACAAATTGCATTGACAAAAATCATCAATGTCTCCTTTCCGTTAAAGCATCTGATGAAAAACATCCTTTGCTATGTACCTCTTGCAGCTATCCTGTTTTTTATCTCCATTTATTCAGATATGTTGTTCTGGACAAAACTGATACTGGCCGGCACACTGACGGCAATATATGTCATAACAGTCCAGGTGCTGATATTGAAAAATCCTCTTTTACTTAAATACATCAACCCGATAATAGCCAAAATCAGATGACATTACCGGCAACCATACTACTTGTTCTGCTTCTGCTCCTATTGATTATCACAGGAAAGTGGATAGTCTTCTTCCTATTGTCGCCCATCATTATAAAGTACAACAAACGGAGCCTTATATTGGCAAAGGAAGTGCGCCGACGAGATATGTCGGAAACAAAGAATGAAGAAAACCAAAATCAAATATCCGCCAAAACCGGGAAGAATATCAAATCTACTCTCAGGAGATATCTCAATGGATTCATCAGATATATGCAGTTCCAGGTTTCGTATATTCCCTCCCACCATATCAGGGATTTCATATACAGGCACATATATCTCGTGTCAATCGGCAAGAACGCAATAATATATTTTGGAGCCGAAATAAGAGGCAGTTACTATCTCAGCATCGGCAAAGGCTCAATAATAGGAGACAAAGCCGTCCTTGACGCACGTCGCGGAGGAATCGAAATAGGAGAAAATGTGCAATTGGGCAGTTTTGTAAAACTCTGGACCGGATCACACAACCACGATGATCCATATTTCAGAAGCACTCACGGCAAAAGGGGGCCTATAAAAATCGGAAACCGCGCATGGCTTGGTCCGAACGTTACCGTGCTTCACTCCGTGACTATCGGCGAAGGAGCTGTCGTAGCAGCAGGCTCAGTGGTCACAAAGGATGTAGAACCATTTGCCATTGTGGGAGGTATCCCAGCAAAGAAAATCGGAGAGCGCAACCATAACCTTCTCTATGATTTCTCAGGCAACTATGTGCCTTTCTATTGACAAATAGGGCAAGCGGAAATACACATCTATGGAAATATTTATATCCATCCTTGTATTAGGGCTTTCATTATCAATGTTCGTATTGCCCTTGTCAAAAAAATTGGGTCTGATATTGTTCAGCTGTATCTGTCTCGAGCCTTTTTCGTTTTCTTACGTGTCATTTGGAGCGTGCAACAAAATGTTGTGCCTGTTTTTCTTCCTCTCGGAAATAAAACACTTCAATTGGTATAAGAAATACCTTAAACAGTTCGTGATATGGAAACTGTTGCTATTTGTCACATTAGCAATAGTCCTTCTTGCAGTCTACAGTGTTTATGCACATCGAATAACTACGTTGGTTGGGTTGATAGTCAACGACCTTGTTGCCAAGTATTTCGTGATTGCCTATGTGTTTGTAGGTATGAGAAAGACAGCAACGCTGAGAAACTTTTACAACATCGCCACCATTGCCATAGTCATCCTGACTTTTTTCGGACTCATCAACCTCATAACCAAGGCCTCTATAATAGCAGACCTGGCAGGAAAAGCCGGATCGGAATTTGCCAACATGGAACGAACCCGAGTGGTCGGAATGTTTTCCTATGCCTTTGACTATGGTTTCTGTTGCTGCGTATTGTCCGTATTTGCGCTATATGGCAGATTTAAGAATGTAATCTCAACAGTTCAGTTCGAGCTCATTATGTTATGCTCCGTTATAGGAATTTTCATATGCGGATGCAGGTCAATAGTCGTCGTAGAGGCAATTATGCTGATGACATATGTTGTTCTTATGTTCAAACCCGTAAAGAGTTTGAAAATAATATGCGGACTGTCGATACTGCTCATTCTAAGCTATGCCACAATCCCTGCAGTACAGGAAAAGACAGCGACTGTAGCTACTGCATTTGATTCGGAAAACGAAGAAATGGGAGAAAGCAGCATCTACATGAGGGCACTTCAGTTTGCTACAGTTTTGTATCAGATACAAGGGCATGAGGCTTTAGGGCGAGGCTACCGTTTTTTCATCGAAGGGCTTGGATTTGACAAGCATGGAAATGGATTTAGAGACCTCCCGTCCGATGCCCAGACACTAATGGGTCTTGAAGGTGTAGCAATGAATCTACTTCTTGAAAGAGGCTATGTGGGGCTGCTCGTATATTTGATGTTTTATGGTGGCCTCATGGTCTTCGCATACAGGCGGAGAAAAGAATCCAGACCGGAATCGGTCTGTGCAATAACTGTTTTATTGGGATTTATCTGTTACGGCAATATGACGGGAGAACTATCCAGCCCTGTGATTACACTGTTTTTTGCCGGTATGTATCTAAAACTTTCAGTGCTGCGTTCCTCAACTACGATTTCAAAAAACAATTCAGCAACTCCACATAATAAACAAGAATGTCAGGCTCTCTTGCAATAGTAATTCCGGCATATAAAGCAACATACTTCAGGGAAACGCTTGAATCAATAGCGACTCAGACGGACAAACGGTTCACACTTTATATTGGTGACGATTGCTCTCCTCACGACTTAAAGTCCATAGTCGATGAATATCGTGAGCGAATAAACATAGTCTACCATCGGTTTGAGGAAAATCTCGGCGGACGAGATCTCGTAGCCCATTGGGAAAGATGTGTGGCTCTGACTCAAGACGAAGAATACATCTGGCTGTTCAGCGATGACGATGTTATTTCCTCCTCGTGTGTATCAGACTTCTATAAAAAGATTGACAACGATGATTCCAGAGATGTATACCGGTTCAATGTCAAAGTGATAGACAATCATGGCAACAAGCTTCGCACTATATCTTATCCAGAAACTATAAGCTCTCGGCAGCTGTATGTAGATAAAATCAAGGGCCGACTTGAATGTTTTGTCGTAGAATACATTTTCAAAAGATCCGTGTATAAAAACAACCGAGGCTTCGTAAAATTTGATCTTGCATGGGGAAGCGACCTTGCCACATGGGTAAAGTTTGGAGAGCACACTGGCATAGTCACTATCGACTCACCGGGTATTTCGTGGAGAAGTAGTGGAATAAACATATCAACCGATTACAACCCGGCCACACTCACCAGAAAAGTGGCAGCACTCGTGGACTGCCTTAAGTGGGGAGAAAGACAATATCCAGATGCAGAAGTAAGAAAAGTCAATCGTGATGGATTGATTTCCAGACTTTCCACTATAGGCGAAGCATCCTCTTTCTCACTTGGTCTCAAAGGAATCTCATTGTATGCCGACTCCCATACGGAACGACTTGCATTGTCGACAAAATACAGCGTATACTATATCTATAAAAAACTACAGAATGTTCTTTAACGGATTGACACCTCAACCGGAAAAATGCTGTGGCTGTGAGGGATGCAGATCCATATGTCCGAAAGCAGCCATCAGCATGACCACCGATAAGGACGGATTCGTCATGCCAGAGGTCAACAACGAACTGTGCATCGAGTGTGGGCTGTGCGAGAAAGTATGCCCTATGTTTCATTCTGCAAAAGTTATATCAGCTGAAACAGGGAAAGCCTATGCTGCTGTCAGCAAAAACGACGATATATTGGCCGAAAGCTCAAGCGGAGGGATATTTTCGATTATCGCTGATTATGTTTTGAAAAACGGCGGGGTGGTGAGTGGCGCATCGTTTGACGACAATCTCAGACTAAACCACACTATCGTGACAGACAGTGACGGGATTGATAAACTCAGAGGCAGCAAATATCTGCAATCCATCACCGGAGATATATACACCAGAATCCGTGACATTCTGAAGTCTGGCAAAATGGTATATTTTGTCGGGACCGGCTGTCAGGTAGCCGGGCTTAAGCTGTTTCTCAGAAAGGAATATGACAATCTCATAACATCCGACATTTTGTGTCATGGCGTACCACCACAGGCTGTTTTTGACGAGATGATTCGAGTAGTTGAGTCAAAATATGGTGGAAAAATCATAAAGTACAGCTTTAGAGACAAATCGGTGTGGGGATGGAGCTGTAATAGTAGTAGTAGTTTAATAAAAAAAGGCAACCGCTTGCTATATCGTGGTAACGAGCCAATGCAGCAAGCTTATTTCAACGCATTTATCAAAGGAGACAATTACAGGGAATCGTGTTATAAATGCCCCTATGCCCAAAGCCGCCGGCCGGGCGATATAACTCTCGGCGACTATTGGGGTGTGGAACACTATATCTCAATACCGGATACTCGCAAAGGAGTATCGGCACTGATGATAAATACACCGAAAGGAGAAAGTCTCTGGAGCATAATCAGCGGAAATGCAGATACATATACCGCATCATTGGAAGACATAAGACAGATAAACAAGACACTCACGTCACCTACACCACGGCCCGAGGGTAGAGATATATTTTTCGTCCGTTTTCATGAGAATCCGGCCAAAACCTTAATGTCATATTACCGCCCCTCGAAGAAAAGAGACCTTCTCTATCTGCTCAAACGAAATCCTCTCACCTCAAAAATGATTTCGTTAATCAAGAAATTGTCACATAAATGAAAGTATTGCTGACGACAATTGTAGACAATGTCAACTACGGGACCTATCTCCAGGGCTACGCCACTGTCAAGATATTGCAGGACAGAGGATGCGAAGTGGATGTCCTAAACTACACACGCCCACATCTCAACAGAAAAAATATGCTCGCAAAAGCCAAATCTAACGGCTTGAAGTCATATCTTCGAGGGATGGTGACAGTAGGTCTTGATGCCTACATGAAATACAATCTGAAGAAGTTTCTTTTCAGAAAGGCTCATACAACAATCGGATTCACTGATTGGACCAAATTCCGTGAGACTCTTCCAGAATATGATTTATACCTTGTCGGGAGCGACCAGGTGTGGAATTCGACTCACAACCACGGAATCGACGGAGTGTTCTTCTATGAAGGAGTGAATGGGCGAAAAGCTTCGTATGCGTCAAGTGTCGGAATCGAATCGTTTCCTCAAGAACAGTATGCACAGATAAAACAGCTGTTAGGGGAATTTTCACAGATATCGGTAAGAGAAAGCTTCGGCGTTGAAGCACTCAAGTCTCTTGGATTTGAGAATGTTTCACAGGTACTTGATCCGACACTCATGCTCACAGGTGACGAGTGGCGAAAAGTATGTGGAAAGAGGTTCAAAAAGACCGAGCCTTTTCTTCTGGTCTACTCCGTTGAAGTAAACCGAGACAAGGAAACTATCGAAATAGCCCGTAAGATTGCCAAAGAAAGAGGATTGAAAGTCTATCTGATATCTCCATATGTGAAATTCAATTCAAAGCTTAATGTCGACAAACTGTTCTCAATGGCCGATACAGATACATTTCTGGCCCTGTTCTCCGAAGCCGACTATGCGGTGGTCAGCTCATTCCACGGGACAGCTTTCGCCATCAATTTCGGTTGTCAGTTTGTCACTGTATCTCCCGAACGCTTCAGCACACGGGTACAAAGCATTTTAAAACTGCTGAAACTTGAAGACAGATATGTCAAGACCATAGATGATGTTCCTCATTCGGACATAGATTATTCAGAAGTAAACAAAATACTGGATGCAAACCGACTGGAAGCAAGCAAAGTAATTGACAACATTATTAACTACTGAATATGGCTATTGAAAAAGCTCCATCCGCTGTATTGCTGATAGCGTTTCATTCATTTGCCGGAATGGGACCTTACGTAATTTCTATCGTTAACTCATTCAAACCGGAAGACAATGTGAGATTTTTTCTGATTGAAAGAGATGACCATTATTATTCACGCAATATCAATGAAGAGCTCCGACACAAAGCCACAATAGTATCATCTCCGGTTCCTACTAAAATACAGACCCTTATCTCCATACTGACGGGATTCAGATGCAAATTCAGAAAACAGATTGAAGAAATCTGTGAGAGAGAAAACATCTCGATGGTCCATGATCTGACAGGCGCTGTAGATAACGCACTGGTAACCAGCATTACAGCCAAACGTCCATGGCTATATACGGTGCACGACCTTCACCCTCATGAAGCTAAAAAATCCTTTTTTAAGGAATGGAGACAGAACTCTCGCTATAAGGCCGTATTTAAAGCTATTAAAAAAAGCAAGCATCTAATAACAAATAGCGAATCTCAATATAGAGATTTACTAAATACATATCCTAATAAAAGGTGTTTTAAAACCCCATTCCCTTCTTTAATCACGCATAGCATCCTAAAAGGCAACATAACACCTCCCGAAATAATTGGTATTGAAAAATATATCTTATTTTTTGGACGAATTGAAGAGTATAAAGGACTTTCTGTTCTATTAGAGGCATTTAAAAACCTCAAAACCGACACCGATATAAAACTTGTGATTGCAGGTAGTGGACAAATCCCAAAATACGAAGTTGATGACAGGATTGTAATTATTAATCGATATATAGCCGACCAAGAAATCGCGACACTATACTCAAAAAGTTTGTGCGTTGTCTATCCATATCTTTCTGCAACACAATCCGGTGTATTAGCTATTGCCACCTACTTCCGTATTCCTGTTATAGCATCGGATGTTTCATTTTTTAAGGAAGTTCTTGGAAGCAAATACACAGGTTTATTCCAAACTGGCAATTCTAAAGATCTTTTGGAAAAAATACAATACTTCATTTCATTCTCGCCATCAATGCGTCAAGAAATCGAAAATGAAATGGACGCAATATATAGAGACAACTATGCGAGTCAGAAACATCGGGAGGATTTGACAAACATATACAACCGAATAGCTCTGTCATAACAAAAAATGATTAGGACACGCCATGATTTAAAAAGGTACTTAAAAGCCGACCATGAAGCGTTTGGCTTTAAATACCCAATATTATCGAAGTTCTCATGGAGCGAGAATGGAACGATGTATGCTTATGTTCGTAACTTAAGGTATCTGGAGTATTACACCAACAAACAGCAAAAGCCGTGGGATAAGATACTTCGTATATGGTATTTGCTAAAGTGGCGACGTATGAATCTGAAACATCAACTTTACATCAGACCAAATTGTGTCGGTCCAGGATTACATCTCGTCCATCACGGTTACAGAAGGATTGGTTCAATCAAAAGAATAGGACGCAATCTTACAGTACTACCTATGGTTCTGATTGGGAAAAAATCACCTGATTCACATACCGAAGAATGTACTATTGGAGACAATGTATATATCGGAACAGGTGCAATAATAATGAACCCAGTAAATATTGGCAATAATGTAATCATTGGTGCTGGAGCAGTTGTGACCAAAGATATCCCAGACAACGCAATTGTAGCAGGGAATCCGGCCAAAATAATTAAGTACAGAATATCAGAATGACAAGAGTACTTATAATAAACACCGTTCCAACCGAAAGGAATGGAATAACAAATGTGATTCTAAATCTCCTCAATCACATAACCACAGGCTATCGATTTGGATACGTCTCAATTTCAAAAGTCGATAGTTCAATCAAGCAATGGTTCTCACAAAACGGCATAGACTACCATCATATAGAGCGACAGATATCCACCACCCATAAATATATCCATTCATTAGTCAAGATATTAAACGGTTATGACATTGTCCACGTCCATGGCAATAGTGCCACGATGGTGTTGGAAATGATTGCAGCGAAGATTGCTGGTGTAAAGGTTAGAATCGCGCATTCCCACAATACGACGTGCTCAATGAAAGTTATTGACCGACTGGCCCGCCCGTTGTTTTACAGGCTTTGCAATGGACGAATGGCCTGTGGTGTTGAAGCCGGAAGATGGCTTTTTGGGAATAGGGACTTCAAAGTGCTCAACAACGGAATTGATACAGACCGATTCAGATTCTCACCGGATGACCGAACAGAAATCCGCCAAAATCTCGGAGTTGACAAAGAGGCGCTCCTTATAGGCCACGTGGGTAACTTCGTAGAGCAGAAAAACCACAGATTTCTAATAGATATTTTTCATTGTTTTAAAAAGGGGCACCCCTCCTCCAAACTTCTCTTGTTAGGCGATGGACCGCTAAAAGAAGAAATCATCGCTAAAACAGAGTCTATGGGACTGGCCGATTCTGTAATTTTTGCCGGAAGCGTTGATAACCCAGGCAAATATCTTAGCGCTATGGACCTTGTCATAATGCCGTCGTTACACGAAGGGCTGCCCTTGACATTAGTAGAAGAACAAGCAAACGGTCTGCCTATTCTTGCAGCAGATACAATAACCAAGGATTCAGATATGACAGGGCTGGTGCGTTTCGCATCACTGGCTGAAAGCAGCGATAAATGGTCACAGAAAATGGCAGAAATACTCAAAAGCTCAAGACATGGCGAGTCTGCATCAACGAATGCTATCAGTTGTATTAAAAAAGCCAAATATGACATTACAGTAGTATGTAATGATCTTATGGAATTCTATAAAGCCCGTGTAGACCATGTATAGGAGGCTCATTGTCTTTTCAGCTATCCTTTTTTTCTCATTATATTGCCTAACAGCTTTTTCTCTGACAGAGACAAAAAAAGAAACCAAGTGGGAATTGGTATGGGAAGAGAACTTTAACGGCAACAAGCTCGATACTACTGTATGGAGATATATGGAACGTGGTAAAGATGATAGTCGCAAATACCATTCATCAAATCCACTATGCTATGATTTCAAGAAAGGCAAGCTGATATTGAAAGGAATTAAGAATCCCGACTTGACTCAAGATACAGCTACGTATCTCACAGGAGGAATAACCACCAAAGGGACGATCAGTTTCTCTCCGGGACGTTTTGAGATAAAGGCTAAACTAAATTCTGCCGAAGGCGCTTGGCCGGCATTCTGGATGCTACCTTATCCACCAGACATAAACTGGCCAGGAGGAGGTGAGATAGATATAATGGAACACACAAACCATGATGCGATAGTATACCAGACAATACATTCGAAATACACCAAATCCAATCCTAACAATACACCAAAACGATATACCAAATCCAAGTTTGACAAAGACAAATTCAATATCTTCAGAGTTGACATCCTGCCGGAATGTATTGATTTCTATCTAAATGGAGAAAAGACACTTTCCTATCCAAAAGTTGATTCACTGTCTGACAAAGGACAATATCCATTTTATCATGACTGGTATCTTATGCTTGATATGCAGTTAGGTGGAAAATGGGTTGGGACTGTGAACTCTGAAGAATTGCCGGTACAGATGGAAATCGACTGGGTAAAATATTATCGTTTAAAATAATACAGTTTACTCGGCATATATAATTATAATTTAATCACCCCATGGCATGGGCTGAAATATTTCTTAGCAATATACCATGAACAACCGCAGATTCGTTGAGACTGTAACCGAATCCGCATCAAATTACCCCGACATTACGTTTACAAGGAAAGGCGCAATTTATACTTGCGTCAATCCTTTTTCATACCATATCGTACGGAAGCAGCGGGATATGTATGAAAAAATGGACGGTCTGTATGTCGACGGGATGCTGATGTGCAAGTTAATCAATCTGATGTGGGGCCGAAGTATCCCGCGACTCAGTTTCGATATGTCCGGAATGGCCGTCGACCTCTTTGACAGGCTTAACCGCAACGAGGAGACCATCTATTTTGTCGGCGCAAAGCAAGAGGCACTTGAGTCGACGATTGCCCAGATCAGGAAAGCATATCCGGGCATGAACATAGCAGGCTATCGAAACGGCTATTTTCTCCTTCCGGGAGACCGTGAAAAGGAGATCAGCCACATTGTCTCTCTCAACCCCGACTTTGTGATAGTCGGCATGGGCTCGCCACTGCAAGAGAAATTCTGCATCGATCTTAAGGCCGCCGGCTACAAAGGCATCGCCTTCACCTGCGGAGGCTTCCTTCACCAGACAGCAGCCGGGATAAACTACTATCCCGAGTGGGTCAACAGATACAACCTGCGCGCATTCTACCGCCTTTTCCACGAAAAGGGACTTTGGGGCCGACTCTACAACGTGTTGGTTGAATTTCCCGTCCTGTTCACCTGGGACACCGTTCTCACCCGGCTCCGTGGCTCTGACAAAAGGAAAGAACTGACTGACTAATAGCTAAATATCCGGGCAGACACTGCCTCGGGACAAACAGGCAAGGTATGGGGCTGCGTTTAGCGGCTCCATACCTTGCCTGTATATACTCTTAATCACATCACAAAATCCCCTGAATCGGGGTGTGTAATTGCATCTCATTTATTCGTGTAATTGCAAAAAAATGCGTACTTTTGCGGGATATTCTAAACGAACGCATTTTATGGACTTGTCCGCCAAACAGGATTTACTCGACCGACGTTATCTGCGTATGGCCCGAATCTGGGCTGAAAACTCCTACTGCCGACGACGCAAAGTGGGTGCGCTGATGGTCAAGGAACGCACTATCATCTCCGACGGATTCAACGGAACCCCCGCCGGATTTGAGAACGTGTGTGAGGACGAGGACGGTCTTACAAAGAGCTATGTGCTTCATGCCGAGGCCAATGCCATAACGAAGGTGGCACGGTCAAACAATTCGTCGGAGGGAGCCACACTCTATGTCACCGCCTCCCCTTGCCTCGACTGCGCCAAGCTCATCATACAGGCCGGTATAAAGCGTGTGGTGTTTGACGAATTCTACCGTATCACCGACGGAATCGACCTGCTCGCACGCGCCGGTGTCGAAATCAGCCATATCCCAGTATCAGAATAACCGACTTTATCAACTCATACCGCCTAAAGCTACTTTCCACATCTTTATTTATTCTATGAACAAACGTCTTAAAAGCCCTGCCGTCTGGATGCCTCTGGTTATAGCGGTTGCCCTCGTTGGGGGTATGTGGATAGGCAAGACCTTTTTCAACAGCTCCGGAAGCTGGAACTCACGCACCAAACTCGACGCCATAATGCGCCTCATCGAGCGCAACTATGTCGACGACATCGACACCGACTCGCTCCTGGAGCAGTCGTTTGCCGACATAATGTCGGGACTCGACCCCCATTCGGTATACATTCCGGCCTCCGACCTGCGAAGTGTCAACGAGGAACTCGAAGGCTCCTTCTCGGGTATCGGGATCACATTCAACATGATCGGCGACACCATCAACGTGCTCGAAGTCATCTCGGGAGGTCCGTCGGACAAGGTCGGCCTCATGCCCGGCGACCGTATAGTCACAATAAACGACACCGTTGCATCCGGTCGCAAGTGGAGCAACTCAAAGGTGATGAACTCGCTGAGAGGTCCCAAGAACAGTGTCGTTCGTCTCGGCATAAAGCGCGCCACCGCCAGCAATCTCCTTCCCTACGAAGTGACCCGTGGCGATATACCCGTGGCCTCGGTAGACGCAGCATATATGATCGACGACAAGACCGGCTATCTTAAAATCAACAAATTTGGAGCACAGACCTACAGCGAGTTCCTCAATTCAATGGTCGAGCTCTCCGCCGACGGTGCGTCGCGATTCATAATCGACCTTAGAGGCAACGGAGGAGGATTCATGGAGCCGGCCGTGCTTATGGCCAATGAATTCCTATCAACCGACCTTCCCATAGTGTCAATGAAGGGAGAACACTATCCCGAAAAGGCGCCCCTCGGGAGCGACGGCTCGGGAGCGTTCAAAGAATCAGAAGTCGTAGTGCTGCTTGACGAAGTATCGGCCAGCGCGAGCGAGATTTTCGCCGGAGCCATCCAGGACAATGACCGAGGCCTCATCGTCGGACGCAGATCGTTCGGAAAGGGTCTCGTGCAGAACCAGCTCCAGCTCCCCGACAGCAGTGCCGTCCGCCTCACTGTGGCGCGCTACTACACTCCCTCGGGACGCTGCATACAGAAGACCTATGCCCCCGGCACCGACTATGAGCGCGACCTTCTCACACGCTACGAGCACGGAGAGTACTATAACGCCGACTCCATCAAATTTGACAAAAACCTGAAGTTCAACACACTTCATGGCCGCACAGTATATGGTGGCGGAGGAATTATGCCTGATATATTCGTTCCCAACGACACCATCGGACTCACGACATATTACCTTAATGTGGTAAACGGCGGACTCATCCAGAAATACACCTTTGACTACACAGACCGCAACCGCCAACGACTTGCGAAAAGCAAGACCACTCCGGAACTCATGGAACTCCTGCCCGACGACGATTCGCTCCTTCAGGATTTCGTGAGCTACGCGGCACGTTCGGGAGTAGCACCCCGGTGGTACTACATAAACCTTTCGCGCGGACTGCTTGTTAGTTCAATAAAGGCTATGATTGCACGTAACATCCTGGGCTCCCGTTCCTATTACGAGGTACTCAACGAGACCGACCAGACTGTAATGTCGGCCCTCAACGCTCTCAACGACGGCAAGGCAGCCTTTCCTCTGACACAATAAAAGCTACTTCTCCGGGCGTCCCCGGCGGAGTAAAAAAAAACAACACGTTCTCTCTATTATGAATAAAGACGACATCCGCCGCAGAGTCAAGGCGCGCAAGTGTCTCCTCTCCGAGACCGAGAAGGAGAATGCGGCCGAAAGAGCATTCGCCATCCTCGAACGCACTGCCGCTTTCAAGCTTGCCGACCGCATCCTCATGTACCACTCCCTGCCCGACGAACTGCCCACCCGCTCATTCATAGCCAAGTGGGCTGCTCACAAGCATTTCTATCTGCCACGCGTCAACGGGGTCAATCTCGACATCCTCCCCTACGACGAACAGAATCTGGCTCTCGGCTCGTTCCACATCGAAGAACCCACTGGAAACGACACGGCCTCCATGGCCGATATCGAGATGGTGGTTGTTCCTGCCGTGGCTTTCGACCGCAACGGCAACCGCGTGGGCCGAGGAAAAGGCTACTATGACCGTCTGCTCGGCGACACTAAAGCCCTCAAAGTCGGCATCGGCTTTGATTTCCAGTTGATGGACGAAGAAATAGGGGCAGAGCCACACGATGTGGCCCTTGACATCGTGATTACAGAAAACAATCACATAATAGTGAGACACAAACGACGTTAGTCTCAGAAGATTTCGTTAACTTTGTATCATCAAATCCCATTTTTCAGAACTATGAAATCGTCAATTCTCGCAGTTGCGGGTCTTTCCCTACTCACACTTCTCGGATCATGCAGCACAATGAAGAACAACAATAAACAGCCCGATACATCGACATCTACATCCGTCTCCACAGGCACCGCAACCAAGCCACAGGCCACCACTCCTGTACTACCGGCTTTTGCAGGCGACTGGTCTATCATAGAACTCGACGGGAAGGCCGTAAAAGTCAACGGTGAGAACCATCCCAAGCTCTCATTCCAGGCGGACGAATCGCAGCCCGACGCACTCACGGTGATAGGTTTCAACGGATGCAACTATCTCAACGGCACATGGGTGGTCAAAGACGACAAAATCTCCACCACCGGCGAATTTATCACCTCGCTCAAAGCCTGTCACGACGCTCCCTATGAACAGGCTGTAAACGTCGCTCTCAGCAATGTCGCCTCCTATACTGCTGTTTCACCGCTCGAAATCAACCTTCTTTCGGCCACCGGACGAGTGGTGATGAAACTCCGCAAGCAGGGCATTGACTTTATCAACGGCGCCTGGCGTGTCACCAACATAGAAGACCGCAACATCAAGGCTGGCATAAAAATAGTGATCGACACTGCCGAAGGACGCGTTCACGGCAATGCAGGATGCAACATCATCAACTGCAATGTCATCGTCAACTATGACAAGGGATTCGGCATAGAGTTCAAAGACGTTGCCACAACACGCATGACCTGCCCCGACATAGCTGAAGAACAGGCCTTCATACTCGCCCTTGAGCAAGTGGCCACGGCTGCTCCAGGCAAAAACGCCGACACAGCATATCTGTGCAATGCATCCGGCCAGAAGATTATGACCCTCAAACGCCTCTCACCCGACGAACTCGTAGACGATTGAAGAATCATATGAAAGACATTCTTAAAAACCGGCTTCTGCTTCTACCCCAGTCTGAGTTTGACCTTCGTGTCTCGCGTATAAGGACACTTATGGATTCGGCCGGTGTGAAGGCCGTACTTATTGCCGACAACGCCAACCTCTACTATATCACCGGGCGTGTGTTTGCCGGATTTGTCTACCTTCCTGCCGAGGGTCAGCCAATCTTCTTCGTGCGCCGGCCTGTCGAACTGGACGGCGACGGAGCGGTATATATCCGCAAACCCGAGGAGATAACGCTCTCCATAGGTCTGAATATGCCCGAGAACATCGGACTCGAACTCGACACACTCCCCTATTCCTCGGTCATGCGTCTCCACAAGGTGTTTCCCGGCACCGAGATGCTCAACGCCTCGTCCGTCATGCGCCAGGCAAGAGCGGTCAAGACACCGCATGAAATTGACATGATAAGACGCTCGGGGCTCAAGCACGAACTCGTCTACAGCAAGATTCCCAAAATCTTCACACCCGGCATGAGCGACATAGAGCTCCAGGTGGAGATAGAGCGTATCAGCCGACTCGAAGGATGTCTCGGTCAATTCCGTATCAGTGGCAGTTCCATGGAACTCCATATGGGCAATGTCCTTGCAGGAGAAAACGCCGATGCACCGTCGCCCTACGACTTTGCCATGGGGGGAGCCGGCAACGACCCGTCACTGCCGGTTGGAGCCGACGGCACCCTCATCACCCCCGGCACAACGGTTATGGTGGATATGAACGGAAATTTCGACGGCTACATGACCGACATGACTCGAGTCTTCACCCCCGAAGCAGGCTACCTCTCCGACCTCGCTCTCAAAGCCCACCAATGCTCCATCGACATCCACCGTGCCCTTACGGCCATGATGAAACCGGGCGCAAAGGCGAAAGACCTCTGGGAGAAAGCCGAAGAGATGGTAAAGGAACAGAACCTGCACAGCTACTATATGGGCCATCGCCAGCACGCAGGGTTCATAGGCCACGGTGTCGGCATCGAAATCAACGAACTTCCGGTCATAGCCCCGCGCAGCCGCGATGTCATAAGCGAAGGCAACGTCATTGCCCTCGAGCCCAAATTTGTTATACCCCATGTAGGAGCGGTAGGTATCGAAAACACCTACGTAGTCCACTCCGACAGGGTAGAATGTCTCACCAACTCTCCCGAAGAAATAGTGCATTTTGACATTTAATATCAACACGTTAGAATCCGTAGTTAAGAGGCTTGACACCCCCCTCTTCCACACTATAGGCGAGGCGGCCGATTCCATCGACCGCCCCTGCTACGCCGTGGGGGGATGTGTCCGCGACTTCTTTCTCGGACGCCCTTCAAAGGATATTGACTTCGTCACAGTAGGCAGTGGCATTGACCTTGCAGAGATTGTAGCCCAGAAGTTCGGACGCAAGACACACCTTTCAGTGTTCCGCAATTTCGGCACCGCCCAGGTGAAGCGCCACGATCTCGAGCTCGAATTTGTCGGAGCGCGCAAAGAGTCCTACAACCGCAACTCGCGTAAACCCATCGTGGAGGACGGCACACTTGAGGAAGACCTCTCACGTCGCGACTTCACCATCAACGCACTCGCGCTCCGTGTCAACCGCAACGGCTTCGGAGAACTCGTAGACCTCTTCGGAGGTCTTGACGATATGAAGGCAGGCATACTGCGCACTCCGCTCGATCCCGACGTGACATTCAGCGACGACCCTTTGAGAATGATGCGCGCCATCCGTTTTGCCACACAGCTCGGATTTGACATATACCACGAAACATTCGAGGCTATACGCCGTAATGCGGGACGAATCACAATCATATCCAAAGAGCGAATTGTCGACGAGCTCATGAAAATCATGAAAGCTCCCGTCCCGTCAGTCGGATGGAAGCTTCTTCTCGACAGTGGCCTTCTACCCATCATATTCCCGGAACTGGCAGCCATGAAGGGTGTTCAGGTAGTGGCCGGACGCGGGCATAAGGACAACTTCTTCCACACTCTCGCTGTGCTTGACAATGTGGCTGTGAAATCCGACAATGTATGGCTGCGTTGGGCCGCATTGATGCACGATATCGCAAAACCCGTCACCAAGCGCTGGGATGAGAAGACAGGATGGACCTTCCACAACCACAATTTCATCGGTGCCAAAATGGTGCCGCGCATCTTTAGAGCCTTGCGCCTGCCTCAGGACCAGAAAATGAAATATGTGGCAAAACTTGTGGAGCTACATATGCGTCCCATAGCACTTGTCGAGGACGAGGTGACCGACTCGGCCGTGAGACGCCTAATCAACGACGCAGGAGAGGATCTTGAAGACTTGATGGCTCTTTGCGAAGCCGACATCACCTCCAAAAACAAGGAGAAAGTCACACGTATCCTCAACAATTTCGCCCTCGTCAGACGTAAAATAATCGACCTGAACGAACGCGACGAAATCCGCAACCTGCAACCCCCTGTGGACGGTCATGAAATCATGGAAATCTTCGGCATATCCGGAGGCCCAGTGATAGGAATAATAAAGGCAGGAATAAAGAATGCCATTCTCGACGGCCTTATAGGTGCAACCGACCGTGAGGCTGCATTGGAAATGATGTATCGAATTGCCGCTGAAAACGGTCTTACCCCAAAGAAATAATGTACTATATCACCAAACGCTTTGAACTCGCAGGCTGTCATCGCCTCACACTCTCGTATGAGAGCAAATGCTCGCGTATGCACGGCCACAACTGGATAGTGACAGTCTATTGCCGCTCCTCATCGCTTAACGCCGACGGAATGGTGACCGACTTCTCACATATCAAGGAGAGAATCACGACGTATCTCGACCACGGCAACTTCAACGAACTGCTCCCGTTCAATCCGACGGCCGAGAACATAGCCCGCTGGATATGCGAACAGATTCCCAATTGCTATCGTGTGGACGTCATGGAGAGCGAGGGCAACACAGCTATTTACACAACCGACGACACTATCTGATATGCCTTCCTACAGAGTCAACGAAATATTCCACTCGCTTCAGGGAGAGGGTTTCTTCACCGGCACCCCGGCTGTGTTCCTACGCTTCAGCGGATGCAATCTAAAGTGTGGTTTTTGCGACACCGACCACTCCGACGCCCGTGAAATGGAGCTGCCGGATATACTCAAAGAGGTCACGTCCTATCCCTCGCGACACATTATACTCACAGGCGGCGAGCCGGCAATGCAGATCGACACTCCGCTTGTGGACCTTCTTCACGACGCAGGTTTCTATATACAGGTAGAGACAAACGGCACCATACAGCTCCCCGAGGATATCGACTGGATCACCTGCTCACCCAAAGGGGACACTCCGGCGGTTCTTAAACGTATCGACGAACTGAAAGTAGTCTATGTCGGACAAGATGTAGAGCGCATAGCCTCAAACCACAACGCCTTCCACTATTTTCTGCAACCATGCAGTGGAAAGAACATTCCAGAGACCATAGACTATATACTCACCCATCCCCACTGGCGACTATCACTTCAGACCCACAAACTAATCGACATAAAATGAAACGCCTTATCCTCATCACTCTGACTGCATCGGCAGCAATTCTATCCGGATGCTCGCCGGATAAAAGCACGGATGCCGACCATCTGGTCATACTCCACACCAATGATACGCACTCGGCAATTCACCCCGACCGCCACGACAAGGGTGGGATAGCACGCCGACAGGTGTTGGTGGACAGTGTGAGAAACGCCCGAGAGAACGTCCTCCTGGTCGATGCCGGAGATGCCGTTCAAGGCTCTCTTTACTTTACTCTCTTCGGCGGACAGGTGGAACAAAAACTCATGAATGCACTCGGATATGACATCAGAATATTGGGCAACCACGAGTTTGACCTCGGTCTC
Organism: uncultured Duncaniella sp.; assembly: GCA_910586305.1. Taxonomy (GTDB): domain Bacteria; phylum Bacteroidota; class Bacteroidia; order Bacteroidales; family Muribaculaceae; genus Duncaniella. Next base: position 16,330 of record CAJUGS010000018.1, on the reverse strand, counting down.
GACTCCATTGCCTCACAATGGAAAAATGTCACATCTGACAAGCTCTCCACCAACTACGACTTCACCGGCACGGCTCTTGAAGGTCTCTTCGTTCCGTCGGTAATGAAGAATTTCAACGGCCACAAGGTAGGATTTGTCGGTATCAATCTCAATCCGGCAGGAATTATTTCCGAGGAAAACTACAAGGGAATGACCTATCTTGACGCTCTGAAAAGTGCCAACGCCGAGGCCTCCAAGCTCAAAGCCGAGGGTGCCGAGATGGTTATCGCAGTAACCCACATCGGATACGAACTGGACGATGACAAGTGTGACGACCTAAAACTTGCACGAGGCTCAAAGGATATCGACGTGATTATCGGAGGCCACTCCCACACTGTTGTCGACCCGGTGAAAGGTGTTCCGGCATGGCGTATAGCTAATGCCGAAGGCGACACGGTCTCTGTGCTCCAGACCGGCACTAAGGGAGTTTATGTGGGTGAAATCGACATCAATCTCGCGGACAAGACTGTCAATGCACATCTCATTCCTGTTGACAGCCGTCTGGACAACCGACTGGATCCCAAGTTTACCTCGCTCATTGACCCTTATACCCACAAAGTGGACTCGGTCAAGGCTATAGTGGTGGGCAAGACCTCATATGACTGGGAACGTGAGTCTCCCGAACTGCTCAACCTCATGAGTGACTTCGTCAGAGAGCGTGGAGAAGCCATCTCCGGCAAACCCGTAGATCTCTCAATAATGAACAAGGGTGGTATCCGCAACAGTCTGAGTGCAGGCGATATCACCAAGGGCGCTATAATAGACATAGCTCCATTCAACAACCGCATAGTGGTGCTCGAACTCTCAGGTAGTGATCTGATAGAGAATCTCGCCATCATGGCCGCTCAGGAAGGAAACGGTGTTAGCTCAAATGTGAAGGTGCTTTACGATTCGGCCTCCAAACAGCTCAACTCAGCCACAATCGACGGGAAACCCATCAAACCTGACAGCAAGTATAGAGTAGCTACCATAGACTATCTCGCTGCAGGAAATGACTACATGACACCCCTTAGCCGAGGCGTAACGCTGGCCAAAAGCAAAATCATTCTGTATGACGAACTTATACAGGGCATTGAATCAGGTAAAATGGACCATCTGCTCTCCAGTCCGGACAAGAAAAACCGTATGGCTTCATTCTAATTCGAGACTACAATGAACGGATGGATTATTGTCGGGATGCTTGTCATCTCAAATATCTTCATGACTTTTGCCTGGTATGGCCAGCTCAAGCTACAGGAAATGAAGGTGATCTCTTCATCCACACCACTCGTGGCCATTATTCTGCTCTCGTGGGCTGTTGCACTATTTGAATATCTATTCATGGTTCCGGCCAATCGATATGGCTTCACAGGCAATGGCGGTCCTTTCAGCCTTCTACAACTCAAAGTGACCCAGGAGGTAATATCACTTCTTGTATTCACAGTGTTTACCATAGTATTCTTCAAGGGTGAAGCGCTACACTGGAATCATTTCCTGGCTTTCTTCCTTCTGATAACAGCGGTCTATCTTGTGTTTATGGAATCATAGACAGGTCACCACAATCACACAAAAAACAGCAGGCGTGCATTCGAGACACTTCTCAAATGCACGCCTGCTGTTTTAATGCGTTATGAAATCTGTCACATTCCCATTGTAAGCGTTGTAAGGAATCGTCCTCCGTCAGCTGAGCCAAACGAAAGGGTAATGTATCCGTTATTACCGCCAAACCATGTAGAGGTCATTACCCCTCCGGCGTTACCAGTTGCTACGGGGATACCATAGGTATTGACCAATACATTATAGACGTTGTTGTAGCGGGCAACATCATAGTAAGGGGTAGAATAATAGAAACTCGAGGCATCCAGACCTCCTCTACCATAATATAGAGCAGCATCGGTCCAGATATAATTCAACGCAGGAACATTGCGTAGATACACTATATCGTTGCCATAACCGTCGACAGTATACCCGTTGTTGTAAAGATAGTCGAGCGAGACATTGATAGCAGCGCCGAATGTCAATCCGAGAATACCTCTCACTATTGGCAGACCACGACGCGGACGCCATGCCGGAGGCGGAACGGGACGATAGGCCGGGCGCACCATGGGCGGACGATGAGGACGATGAGGCGGTCTCACTACCGGAGGACGGTGTGGTGGCCTGTGAGCCGGCTTGTATCCATGATGTCCACCGTTATTTCCGGGGCGGTCGATTCCATGACCAGGACGGTGATTGCCGTTGTTGCCGGGACGGTCGATTCCATGACCCGGACGGTGATTGCCGTTGTTGCCGGGACGGTCGACTCCCTGGCCCGGACGGTGATTACCGTTGTTACCGGGACGACTATTGTTTCCGGTACCTACCGAAGGCCGGCCTCCGCTCGACGGCTCCTTTTTAACATTTTGAACTGCCTTGACAGGTCTGTTCTTGTCGAAACGTTCATTTCTCTTAAGAGCAGAATTGCTGTTACCACCACGTACAGCAGAACCTTGATTGCGAGAGTGACCAGAAGATTGGCCAGGTTGTTCTCGACGAGATCTGTCACCGCCGTTATTGGCGCCTTGATGGCGCTGAGCCTCCGCACATGGGGCAGCCAAAGCCACTCCAACAACAAGGAGCATGATTGTTCTCAGAATCTTTTTCATAACAGTGCTGGATTGGTGTTAGTTTTATAGATTAGAGGCTTCCCGGCAATGAAAGTTTAACTTCCCAGGTGTTAATCTTTCTTTAAGGGATTCCAACCCTGGGCTTTAAGAGGAATTTCAGTACCGTCGCGGGTAATCATAGCACATCCGAGCGAAGGCTTGGTTATGTGTCCTATCACCTTCACACCCGGAATCTTGCTCACGGTCTCATGTGTGTGGAGGGGCACTGTGAAGAGGAGTTCATAGTCCTCTCCGCCATTCAGAGCTGCTGTGACAAGATTCATTCCAAGCTCCTCGGCCATCACCGCAGTCTGGTAGTCAATGGGAATTCTATCTTCATAAATGCGACAGCCCACATTGCTATCCTTGCATATATGCATCATTTCCGAGCTCAATCCATCGCTGATATCCATCATGGCAGTCGGAACGATTCCTGCAGCGTCAAGCGCCTCGATGATATCGCGACGCGCCTCAGGCTTGAGCTGACGTTCCACAAGGTATTCCTTTCCGCCAAACTCGGGAGTGAAATCCTTGCGTCCGGCTGATGCAACTTTCTCGCGTTCAAGAAGCTGCAGCCCCATGTAGGCAGAACCAAGATCGCCGCTTACGCACACGAGGTCAGTGTCCTTAGCACCGGAACGAGTCACAATCTTCTCAGCAGGAGCCTCGCCTATACAGGTAATGGAAATCACAAGGCCTTGTCGGGATGAAGTGGTATCGCCACCGACAAGGTCTACTCCATAAAGCTCGCAAGCAAGCCTTATACCAGAGAACAGCTCGGTGATATGCTCCACTGTGAAGCGCGACGAAATGCCAAGCGACACAGTGATCTGCCGCGGTCTTCCATTCATGGCATAGACATCCGAGAAATTGACAACAGCCGACTTGTAACCGAGGTGTTTCAGAGGCACATAGGTCAAGTCGAAATGAACTCCTTCGAGAAGAAGGTCGGTTGTCACCAGAATGTCGGTATCCTTGTTTCGAAGAACAGCACAGTCATCCCCCACCCCGCGGAGGGTGGAGGAATTGACTGTCTTTAGATCCTTTGTGAGATGGTCAATCAGACCAAACTCGCCAAGTTCGGATATTTCCATTTTACACCCGGATGTTAGCAGCGGTTGACAAGTTCCTTCATTATTTCGAGGCACTTAGGCTGTGCGATTACAGCAGCCTGCTGCACCTCCTCGTGGGTAGGCACCTGTGTCACATCCTTTCCGCCAAGATCGGTAATCACGGATAGGCCGTAGACACGCATTCCGGCATGATTGGCCACGATGACTTCAGGCACTGTCGACATACCCACACAGTCACCACCGATGACACGATAGTACTCGTATTCTGCGGGAGTCTCGAAAGTAGGACCGGTCACGCCTACATAGACACCGTGCATGAGTCGGATGTTCTTCTCGGCGGCAATGGTATCGGCAAGCTTTATCAGCTCGGGATCATATGCATAGGTCATGGCCGGGAAACGTGTGCCGAGCTCGTTGTAGTTCTTGCCACGAAGGGGATGCTCGGGGAAAAGGTTTATGTGGTCGGTGATTGTCATAACATCGCCTACGACAAACTCCTTGTTCATTCCTCCGGATGCATTTGACACAAAGAGTGTATTGACACCGAGTGCCTTGAAGACTCTCACAGGGAAAGTCACCTGTTTCATGTCATAGCCCTCGTAGTAGTGGAAACGGCCCTGCATAGCAATAACCCTCTTCTCTCCGAGAACACCGACAATAAAATTGCCGCTGTGTCCCTCCACGGTTGAAACCGGGAAGTTGGGAATCTCGGTATAGGGTATATATTGCTTGTCGGTGATATGGTCGACAATGGGACCAAGTCCTGTTCCGAGAATTATGGCTATTTCGGGCATCGGACCCTGAACTTTTGAACGGATAAACTCAGCTGTCTGCTGGATCTGTTGTAACATAGCGGTAATAATAATGTATTGATGATTACGGTGGCCACAAGTACATCCTGTCACACCGGTGCAAAGAGGTACACGCAGACCGCCTGCTATTTAAACAACCGCGAGTCGCGGATGGTTTTTTCAAGTGTAGGTATGAACTCTCTGTCTCCCCTGTCGATAAAGCCTACCTTGATGGGAACATAGAAAATCTTCGACTTGAGATTGTGGGGGAAATAGGGGTTGTTGAAGAGCCTGACAGCATCCTTCTCGGTAGTGGCTATGAATTTGTCATCGCCCGGGATTTCGGCAAATCTCGACTCTATGACAGCCATGTCGGATGCAGTAAAGTTATGATGGTCAGGGAAACGCTTTAGCTTCACTTTGAACTTGTTGCGACGCAGAAAACGAGCAAACGGCTTAGGATTGGCCACACCGGTCACAACGAGGATATTCGTATCGGGCTTAATCGTGTCAATAGCCGGAATGTCGGTAGCCTCGTCGGGGAATACCGGGACGAAGTGACCGTAATTGAAGTGAGAGAAGAAGAGTTTCTGAAACGGGAAAAGGTTGAGTTTCTCGCCGAATATGCTGTATTCAAGCTGTTCCATACCCGGAGGACACTTTGTGGCGATGACAATGTCAGCCCGATTGAGCGCTGCCCTGGTCTCGCGAAGGCGTCCGTAGGGAAGAAGATTGTCGGCAAACACAGGCCTGTTGAACTCGGTGAGGACTATCGACACCGAAGGTTTGACATATCGGTGCTGGAAGGCATCGTCAAGAATAAGCATATTGATTGCGGGATTTATCTCCATCATACGCTTGATTCCATCAACGCGATTCTCACACACAGCCACGGTGATTTCCGGTCCAAACTTACGGTAGATCTGATAGGACTCGTCACCAATATCCTCGGGACGAGACTGGGGGGTGGCTATGACAAAACCACGGGTGGAACGACGGTAACCTCGCGACAAGACACCAATGTTGTACTTGTTCATCAGAGCCTCCACGATATACTCTACATGAGGAGTCTTTCCGGTACCTCCCATAGCCACATTGCCAACCACGACAACCGGCACTTGAAACTCGGTCTGCTTGAGTATCCCATACTCGAACATACGATTGCGAATAGCCATACCCAGACCATACAATCTGGATAATGGATAGAGCAAAAGTGCTGACAACAACCTGTTTCGAGCCATGCTGGAAACACTTACAGATTAACTTCGAAGAATCCCATACGTGCCTGGACAGGAGCAAGTCCCTTGACCTGGCGCAAAGTCTCGTAGAGAGGTTTCATCTCTCCAAGCTCCTCATCCACAAGAGAAGCCTTGAAGTCCACACCGGCCTTGAGCACAATATCATACCATTTAGGCTCCAACACCGGATATTCAATCACCTTCCATGTCTCTACATTGAGCTTCTTAGCCATACCAGCTATAGCCTTGTCAAGGCCTCCAAGCTCGTCGACGAGCCCTATTCGAAGGGCTTCCGCGCCATCCCATACTCGGCCTTCGGCAATAGCCTTGATGGAGTCCTGGCTCATACCTCGGGCTTCGGCACATCGACGTGTGAACAGTTCATATCCTTGCTCCACGTAGGCCTGCATGGCCGAGCGCTGGGCCGGAGTCATGGGGTCCATTATAGAGATGGGCACCGCCCTGGGATTGGTGGATACAGTAGAGGTGTTGACACCAAGCTTGTCGGCAATAAGTCCGTGAGCATTGGGTATCATACCGAAGATACCTATCGAACCGGTGAGTGTAGTGGGCTGGGCATATATGCGGTCGGCACCACACGAGATATAATAACCTCCAGAAGCGGCATAGTCGGACATCGACACGTAGAGAGGTTTGCCTGTTATCTTTTTCCACTGCTGGAGAGCTTCCCATATCTGCTCGGATGCAAATGCCGATCCGCCACCCGAGTTCACACACAGTACGAGACCGTCAAGATTGTCCTCATCCGCAAGGTTCAGAATCTCGGGCACAAGTTTGGAGGCTACAATACCGTCACCCTCCTCGTCGGTGATATCGCCTGTAGCATAAAGCACACCGATCTTCGCACCCTTTCCCTTTCCTTTCTTATAGATATCCCTGGCCGAGCAATAATCGCTCACACCGACTGCAGGAAGGTAGTCGACAGAGTCGACGTTAGTAAGTTTCTCGAGCTTCTCATCCATTTCGTGACGATATAGAAGGCGGTCCACTACCTTCAGTTTGACCAGGTTCTCGGCAGATGTTGTAAATACAAGGCTGTCGGCCCATGCATTGACATCGGCCACAGTCACTCCGCGCGATTCTGCAATCTCACCGGCCACGTATTTCCACATATTATTCAGATAGAGTTCCTGCTGCTCACGAGCCGGCTCGCTCATCTTGTCAAGCAGGAATGGCTCAACCGCGCTCTTGTAGGTACCCACTTTCACCACCTGCATCTCCACTCCCATCTTGTCAAGGAGATTCTTGAAATACAGATTTGTTGACGAAAGGCCGTGGATGTCGGCCATTCCGATGGGGTTGAGGAAGAGAGAGTCGGCCACAGAGGCTACGTAATAGTCGCCCTGAGTATAGGCATCGGCATATGCATAGATCCATTTTTCAGGAGCAGTGCCCTTGAACTCTTTCAGAGCTTCCAGTATGGCCTGGCGCTGGGCAAGTCCGGCAGAGGAGCCCTTGCAGTCAATGAATATACCTGAAATACAGTCATCAGTAGCAGCCGAGCGAATAGCGCCTACTATCTCGTTTAGCCCCAACAATTCCTTATCAATTCCCTGAAGCACCTCGATGGGCTTCACCATACCTGGACGCTCATTAATCGCCCCCGACATAGATATGTTGAGGTAGCTGTTGTTCTTGATCTCGGAAACGGTCTTGCTTCCAATCGATGAAGCCGCTGCAGCAGCGATAATTATTGTAAAGCCCACAAAGGCAATAAAAAGCGAGAACCATATTCCGGCCAGAGAGCCGAGAAATGCAATAAAGAATTTTTTCATCTGATGTTCAAATAATGCGTGGAAACGGATTGTAATGCAAAAATACGACAACTCAACGGGTTTAGCAAATATTTTCACACCTATTATATAATGCCGTTACATTATTTTTATCATGCGGCCAAGTATGAAACCTCGAATAGCCTGCAAGCCAAGAATCTCAAGCGACTTTCCCTTTTGGGACTAAAAATACCCCAAATGGACAATTTATTACTATCTATTCACTGAATTTAGGCATTTATGACTAAATTTGCATCATGGAAAAGACACTAAATCTCCAACAGTTAGGCGGACTCCGGCAATTTGTATCGGAATTCTCAAATCTGAGCGACGACTACATACTCATACGTATCACTGAGGAGAATTGCAATAATGCAGACAAGTCCGGGCAATCAGCCCCGTCCCCGACCTCAAACAAGCCGGAAGGCCCGATTCGAATAGAGGGAATGGCCTGGCTTCTATGCTTCAGCGGCTCGCTTGATTTAGAGATGAATCTCGTGCCCTACCGTCTTTCCGCCAATACCCTCAGCATTATTGACCCGGGTTCAATAATTGAAATAAAAGGGATAGAGTGGAAAGACCTGAACTGCTATATGCTTTTCGTGTCAAGCTCTTTTTTGCGTGATGTCAATTTCGACATTAACCTTATAGGCTCCATTCCAACCATGGGCGACCGCCACACTCCAAAGCCGTGCATTTCCCTCACCAACAGCGAGACCGAACAGTTGAAAGAGTTTTTCCAACTGCTGCGTCGCAACACCGACAAAACCAACCAGGGGATGTTCACCAAATCGATAGCCCGCAACCTCATAGCCGCTCTCACCTACCAGATAATACAGTTCTATCTGTCTCGGGCCGAGAGCCACTCCGACCCTGTGCCGATAAGGTCCAGACGCTCGGGATATGTCCACGAGTTCATGAAACTGGTCCACCAGTACCACCGGCAGGAACGCTCTGTGTCCTTCTACGCCTCAAAACTCTTCATTTCACCAAAATACCTATCGCTCATCATAAAGGAACACACAGGCCAATCCGCTTCAGAACTGATTGACAGCTATGTGATTCTCGAAGCCAAGAACCTGCTCCGTTTTTCGGGGAAGAACATCCAGCAGGTAGCCTACGAACTCCATTTCCCCAACCAATCCTCATTCGGAAAATACTTCAAGCACCTCACGGGTATGTCACCTTCGGAATATCAGCGCACATAGACGCCTGCATCCGGCCCCGCAGCACACAATCACAGGGTGTCAATAACAATCCGGAGGTTTCACACGTTATATAGAAGATGAAACTCCGCTTAGCCATATTCCTCACGATATTCGGAGTCATGCTCCGTGGCCACGCCACCGTTCCGAGAAACACGGCGGCGACGGCAGACAGCGTATGTGCTCAGATATGGCCCGGTATAGTGGCAGGCGGCGTGATGACAGGCAGCGCGGCCGCAATGAGATGGGGCTATCCACGCCAGGCCTATGTAATGAAAGGATATGAAGGCCCGGACAGAGGCGCGGATATAGCCCAATACCTCCCCATCGCGCTTCCATGGATAATGAAAGCCGCCGGAACCGACACTCGTTCGGGGTGGGGACGCATGGCGGTTTCACAGGGACTTGGCTTAGCCCTCACCGCCGTGACAGCGGAAGGTCTGAAAAGAAGCGTCGAATCAATCCGACCGGACGGCACCGACAAACGTTCGTTCCCGTCGGGCCATACAGCAATAGCCTTCATGGGGGCTACGATGGTGGCACGCGAACTGACACACAAATCAGCCTGGTATCCCATGGGTGCCTATACATTGGCCACAGGAATAGCCATCGAGAGGGTGATAGACAAGCACCACTACCCCACCGACGTAGTAGCCGGAGCCGGGATAGGAATACTTGCGACAGAAATAGGATATCTTCTCGGCGACCTTATATTCGGCAATCGTCAGCTCGAAATCAAAGGCGAAGACCTGCGTCCCAACAATAATTTCTCTTACCTATCCATTGATTGCGGACTCTCTCTTCCGCTTGGCAAGATATATGCCGGCGGGATGGAGATAGAACGTATGCCGGCCCTGTCGGCCTCCATGAGAGGCGCATGGGGAGCCGGAGACCACTGGGGACTTGCCGTAGAGCTAGGGCTGCTGTCGATGCCTGTCAATGTGGATGTCAACCACGACCGCACATATGTGAAATCGCTTTCTTCTCTCGGCCTTGCAGTCCTTCCCTACTATTATTGCACCCTCAGCCAGCGTGTCAGCATAAATGCAGAGGCCGGGGCCGGATACCGCTACAACTTCCCTCTGAACGTTCTCGATGATGCAGTGAAAAGTCGGTGTGGCACACCATTCGGGCGCATTGCCGCAGGGTGTGTTCTACGCCTGAGCCCGCATTTCTCGGCCCGTGCTTCAGTCGGATATGAGATAGCGCGCTATAAATTCAGCCTCTCCCCGTCACAATCATTCCACATACCTGTAGCAGCCTCAGCCTCAGGAATATCCTCGGCACTTCTATTCAGCATAGCTTCCCGCTACGAATTCTGAGGCAACTACCCAATCCACCACTATCAGCCATGAACATCACTCTTCCACCACGCACAGGCGGCACATCGCCCGAAATAGACATCAGTTCCGCACGGCACATAGTTGTAATCGGGGCCAACGGTTCCGGAAAGACTCGATTCGCCAACAGGCTGGCGGCAGACCTTGGTAAAAACGCCATGCGTCTCTCAGCACTGAAAGCTCTGTATGTAAAGGACAACGAAGACCCCACACCCGGGTCGATAGATCACACGTATCACAATATCATATCGGAGGGCAGCCTGCTACGAGCTGACCTTCGCGGAGAATTCGATCGACTCATAGGCATACTGCTCAACGAAGAGATGCTGTCACTTCTTGCCGATAAGTTCGATCCAAAAGAAAAGAAGCCGAGAACCACGCGCCTCGAACGCGTAATGGGGCATTGGAAGCACTTGTTTCCCGACAATCACGTGCTCATTGAAAGCGGCAAGATGATATTCAGCCGAGATGATGCCCCGGATTCCTACGGAGCCACCAAACTGTCGGACGGAGAAAAAGCCGTGATGTACTACCTCGGGGCCGCCGCACTGGCCCCGACAGACTCGGTGATAATAGTCGACTCCCCCACCCGCTTCCTGCATCCGACTACAAACAAAGCACTCTGGGAACGCATCGAGCGCTGGCGAAGAGACTGCACATTCATCTACATCACACACGACCTGCAATTTGCTTCATCGCGCAGCGAAGGGGTGATGCTATGGGTGAAAAACTGTGATCTGCAGCGCGGAGAATGGGACTATGAATTCATCACGTCGCCCGACGTACTCGACGACGAGATATACCTCGCCATACTTGGCGAACGCAAGCCGGTGCTCTTCATAGAAGGTGACGGCAAAAACTCTATAGACGGCCGTCTGTATCCTCTGATATTCAACGACTACACTGTGAAATCGCTTGGCGGATGTGACCGCGTAATCGAATCGACACGCACCTTCAACAGCCTGAAAGCACTTCACAACCTCAATGCGTCAGGCATCGTCGACCGCGACCGAAGAGATGAAGGCGAGGTGGGATATCTGCGCAAGAAACAGATACTCGTGCCTGAAGTTGCCGAGGTTGAGAACATTTTCATGGTGGAGGACGTGATACGGACCGTGGCAAGAGTGAACAACCGCAATCCGGATGAAGCATTCGCGAAAGTGAAACGCACTGTCATGAAACTCTTTGAGGGAGAATTGCGCCAGCAGGCTCTGCAACACACCCGCCACAGGGTGAAACGCGGAGTGGAGCACCGTATAGACGGACGTTTCACCAATATAACCCAACTTGAAAACCATATCTCAGACCTCACACGTGAGATAAATCCACGCGGCATATACGAGGAACTTTGCCGCGAATTCCGAAGATATGTGCGCGACGAGGACTACGCCTCGGTACTCAAGGTCTACAACCGCAAGACAATGATATCGGAGAGCCATGTGGCACGTCTTTGCGGTCTGAAAAAAGACGATAAGGACTCAATGATACGCGCCGTCCTTGACATACTGCGCCGTGACCTTGAAGGAGCGGCTGAACTACGAAAGGCCGTGAGAGAAGTATTCCGATAGCGATTCAAAATCATATAACAGAGGCCGCCGCCCGGGCATTCGCATAGCTTCGGACGGCGGTTCCTGTTTTTTGTATCGGTCTTTTTAAGTGAGTCACAAGACTATGGAGTCTATTCTTCCTTTCCGATATTCTTGGTTCTTGTATTTTGTTTTGAAGCCGATGAGGCTATGTCCTTCTCTTCCTTGAGATCTATCTCATTGCGGTCGGAATCAAGCACTCTGTATTGCAGATAAGCCAGTGATTCGTCGGGCTTTATGCGGAAATTAAATCCGAATTCCCACTGCCAGCTCCTGTAGAGCGACGGGAAGCCTTTCTTGAGATATGCGGCCACATAGGGATGGACATAGAGAATGAAGTTCTTGACTTTAAGCGTATTGACCAGATAGGCAAGTTTCTCGTGGAGGGTATCCGTAAATAACAGCGACGGCGGTATCTCGCCCTTTCCATGACACGATGGGCACTCTTCCGTAGTGACTATGTCAAGAGCCGGACGCACGCGCTGACGGGTGATCTGCATAAGCCCGAACTTGCTAAGTGGCAATATATTGTGACGGGCTCTATCGTTGGCCATCACCTCCTTCATGTGCTCATAGAGCTTCTGACGGTGTTCGGCCTTGTTCATATCTATATAGTCTATGACTATGATACCGCCCATATCGCGCAGACGCAACTGGCGTGCTATCTCGTCGGCCGCCCTGAGGTTCACCTCAAGAGCATTGCTTTCCTGGTCGGGCGCCGCCTTGGAACGATTGCCTGAATTGACATCTATGACATGGAGCGCCTCGGTGTGTTCAATGATTATATAGGCTCCTGACCTGAACGAGACAGTCTTTCCAAACGACGACTTTATCTGTCGCGTGATGCTGAAATGGTCAAAAATAGGGATGTCACTGTCATAAAGTTTGACAATATCCTTGCTCTCCGGAGCAATCAATGCCACATACTTCTCAATCTGTCCGAAGATTTCCTTGTCGTTGACATGGATGCTCTCGAAAGTGGGAGAGAATACGTCCCTTAGCATCCCGACTATGCGGCTCTCTTCCTCAAATATCAGAGAGGGTGCTGTGGCTTTTCGTGCCTTCTCGACAGTGTCCTCCCAGCAGTGCAGCAGTGTCTTAAGCTCGTGATGAAGCTCTCTGACGCTCTTGCCCTCGGCCGACGTGCGAATAATCACGCCGAAATTCTTGGGCCTGATGCTGTCTATGAGCTGGCGCAGACGGAGCTTCTCCTCAGTGGTCTTGATCTTCTGGGACACAGATATTTTGTCGCCAAACGGGATAAGCACCATATATCGTCCGGTGAAGGTGATCTCGGTTGTGAGACGCGGTCCTTTAGACGAAATTGGCTCCTTGACAATCTGCACGAGCAGTTCCTGCCCTGCCTGTAGCACGCCGGTGATCGAACCGTGCTTGTCGATGTCGGGCATTCGCTTCATCTTTGAGACAGATGCGTCGGCCTTATGGTCGACGAGCACGCTCTTCAGAAACGAAGCATAGGTAGAAAATTGTGAACCAAGATCCAGATAGTGAAGAAAAGCGTCTTTCTCATAACCCACGTTGACGAAGGCGGCGTTGAGACCCGGCATAAGTTTCTTTACCTTTGCCAGGTAGATGTCGCCGACCGCGTATGCAATGTTACGCGCCTCCTTCTGCAAAGAGACAAGGCGCGAATCCTCCAAAAGCGCTATAGACACTTCGGAAGGCTGGACGTCGACAATCAGTTCACTTTTCATTGTTGGATCTATAATTATTCAAAAAAAAGAACAAACATCTGCCGGAACCTCAGGGAGTGACTCTCCCGCGCCCGGCCGAGTTTGTTCTCGATTTCATAGCGTACAAGCCTTTGACGGGGTCTCAATTATTTCTTCTTGTGACGGTTCTTGCGAAGGCGTTTTTTACGCTTGTGTGTTGCCATCTTGTGGCCTTTACGTTTTTTTCCGCTGGGCATGGTGATGTAGGTGATTAGTTATGTATATATTATATCTATATTGTATCTGCGAGGGGGGAGGTTACGGCCGGCAAATGATATTACTCGGCGCTCTTCACCTCTTCCATAAACACCTTGGCAGGCTTGAATGCGGGGATGCGGTGCTCAGGAATGATGATTGTGGTGTTTTTCGAGATGTTGCGGGCAGTCTTCTCAGAACGAACCTTGATAATGAAGCTGCCAAATCCGCGGAGGTAGACATTCTCTCCATGTGCGAGGGAATCCTTAACGGTCTCCATGAACTTCTCGATTGTCTCGAGGACGTTGGCCTTTTCGATGCCGGTTGACTTGGAAATCTCGTTGACGATGTCTGCTTTTGTCATTGTGCTGGCAAATAATTTATAATTGGTTAATATCTTCAAATTTGAGACCCTCCGAAGGTGGTCTCTCATTTTGCAGGTGCAAATATCGTAACTTTTTTTGAATTGGCAATGAGATTTAACGGAAATTTTAAGATAAAATTCACTTTCTCACCACTTTAGACTCAAAATACACCTCAAAGAGGGGGTGACGAGCACCTCGCCGGCCATTTTGAGCGTGTCAGAGGAGATATCGAGATGTATCGGACGCCATCCCGCACGCACCGCGCCAAGGATATCGGTCGAGGCATTGTCGCCCACCATCATATGTTTGCCGGCAACATCCTGGCCGCTTCGATTCATGGCGTGATTGAAAAGGCGGACATCCGGCTTATTGACACCGATGTCATCGCTCAACACCATCAGATCCACTTTGTCAGCCAATCCGCAATTACGCAGTTTGCGGTTCTGAACATCGGTGAACCCATTAGAAAGCACACCTATATTATACCCGCGTGTGCGCAAGAGACCGAGGAGCTCAAGCGCCCCATCCACGAGTGTGCGCTGTTCGGCCAGGAGATCAAGATACACCGGGTCAAGCCACCTGCTATACTCTTCGAGCGACTTCCGGCTACCAGTGAATCCTGGGGCAAGAGGTGTTGCAAAACGGTCGACACGGAGAAAATCCTGGGATATCTCCGCCCGGCTGTATCGGTCCCAAAGACTGTGGTTGTGAGTCTCATAGGCCGTTATCCACTCCTCGGGAGTAGGATAGTAGGATTCCAGCCCCTCCTGCTCATAGAGAAGTCTGAGGGCTGCCCGGGAATTGGTGCGGAAGTCCACCAGAGTATCATCAAGGTCAAGCCACACCCACTCGATGCCCGAAGGATATTCGTAAATTTCAGATTTCATTGATTTTCCACCATTTATAAGACTTAGGCTTTGACGGAGCCTCCTCGCCTTCTATCGAGCGCAGACGCTTCACCACACGCATTGTCACCGGAAGTATGATAATCTCATACATAGTCTTCAGGAATGTCTGGGTGACAATCAGAGAGCCTATCTGCGACCACGAGAGAACACCCGCGAAAGCAATGGGAAAGAATATGATCGAGTCGACTCCCTCTCCCCACAGCGACGAGACAACGGCCCTGACCGAAAAACCGCTTGAGGACGAGGACGACGATGACGACAACTTCATTCGTGACATCACGTAGGCATTGACCATCGACCCACACAGGAAAGCCGTGAAGCTGGCTGCGAATATCCTTGGCACCGCACCAAACACGAGCTCCATCGCCTCCTGGCCCTCCCAGGCCGGCGAACCCGGAAGCAGAATCCCCACCTGGAGCAACAAAGACACCAGAAGATTCATTCCAAACCCAAGCCATATCACAAGGCGCGCTTTGGCAAAACCATAGACCTCGACAATACAGTCGTTGAGTATATACGACAACGGAAACACCACGACACCAGCCGTGATGGTGAGCGGGCCAAGATCCACAGTCTTGATTTCCATCAGATTGCTCACGATGAGGCACACACAGAATGTCACTGCAAGCAACATGAAAGTCAATGATATTCTCGCTTCTTTCATTTTATTCAGAAATTAATTCGCATTCCCCATCCCTGCCACACATCAGCCGAGACAGAGAAATCCAACTACAAAATTACGAAAAAATGGTCGTATATCCGTGTAGTTGGCTGAAAATATTGATTATCCAACGGGATTGGATTCCGTGCCGACAATAAAACGGAAATGTTTTAAGGATGATTACTTTGCGAATATCATGATGATCGTGAAGACTACTATGCCCACTGTCCCGATAATCATAGAAATTGTAGCATTACGTTTCTTTACCTCCATCACTTCAGGAGATGCGAGAACTTTTGCTGTGTGCTGTTTGGAAATGTTGCCAACATAGCGGACTCCATTCTTATAGCGTCTATCTCTAACATAGTTAGGTTCTGAAGTATACCACATCATTTTGTCAGAGCGGTCAGCCAGTATAAACACACCATAGAGAAGTACGAAGAGTGAACCGAGTGGCATCAAGAATATGGAAAGGATTGTGAGCCATGCCATTTTGCCTGTGGTGAAGTGCTTTGTTGATGAGGTAGCGTCCTGCGGTACTCCAGACTGGTTGGTTGACGCGATTGGCGGAGATGTAGAAGTGCCGTTGCCTGAAACTTCAGAGACTGGAACATAATTCTCTCCATTGTAGATGTGATTAGAGATTACTCGACCTCCATCGCGGCCAACCTGATTCACAGCCGACCTTACGAAACTCTTAGTTAATTGTTTTGTGAAGTTACTCCACTACTGTCCACTAAAAATGGACGGGGTTAAAAATTAAATAAATTCGGTTCACT
>CAJUGS010000017.1 GCA_910586305.1 uncultured Duncaniella sp. | reverse complement strand
GTTTGTTATGCCCTATAACATTTTTTCAATTCTAATTTTAAACAGTTTCTTAGATATTGGATAATGAATGTTAACAGTGGCTCTGACGGACAAAAGACAGTACATAGCCTTAGATATAACGTTTTTATAAGTCATAATGTTTCATATTCACATTATTTTTTACTAACTTTGTATTACGAATCTATTTTGGCTAACAACCTACTGAGTCAACACACTGATTTCTTCCGGCTTTCAAGCCACTGAGACAAGAGTAGCTTTTTTTACAATTGGAGACTGATGTTTAAGGAATTATTTGATCGTTCGGCAGCACTCCTCGGGTTATTGATTTTATGGCCCGTGATGCTGGTCATCGGCATTATCATAGCAGTGAAGATGCCCGGTGGTCCTGTGCTCTTCCGACAGCAGCGGGTAGGTCGGCACGGCCGCCTGTTCACGATGGTCAAATTCCGCACCATGACAGCCGGAATCCCGGGCTCGACAGTGAGCGTGGCCGGCGACAGCCGCATCACCCCGCTCGGAGCCACACTTCGACGCTACAAACTCGACGAACTCCCCGAATTGTGGAACGTACTCAAAGGAGACATGAGTTTCGTCGGACCACGTCCCGACGTCCCCGGATATGCCGACCGTCTCAAAGGAACCGACAGGCGAATTCTGGAACTGAAACCGGGAATCACCGGACCGGCCACGCTCAAGTACCGTGACGAAGAGCAACTCCTCGCACTACAGCCCGATCCACAGGACTATAACGACCGGGTGATATTTCCCGACAAAGTACGCATAAACCTCGAATACCTTGAAAACAGGTCTTTTGCAGAAGACCTGCGTATAATAATCCAAACCCTATTACCAACACCTGACAAATATAAGGCAGCCACACGACCTCCGTCAATGTCTGCCTGAACGAACCGACAAAAAAACATGAGCATCAATAAGAAAATATTACTCTGCCTCGCACACATGAGTGGCAACGAACAGAGGTTTATCGACGAAGCATTCGCCGGTAACTGGGTGGTGCCTCTCGGTCCAAACGTAGATGCCTTCGAGCACAGCCTTGAAGACTTCCTCTGCGACAACACACCCTCCCCACTCAGAGTCGCAGCTGTGTCGTCGGGCACAGCCGCCATACATCTCGGACTCATTCTGCTCGGAGTGGGCAAAGGCGACGAAGTGATATGTCAGAGCTTCACATTCTCAGCCTCAGCCAACCCGATAGTCTACCAGGGTGCCACCCCGGTATTCGTCGACTCTGAAGCCGAGACATGGAATATGGACCCTGTCCTGCTCGACCACGCAATAGCCGACCGAGTGGCCAAGACCGGACGCAAACCACGCGCCATCGTGGCCGTGCATCTCTACGGAATGCCTGCCAGAATGGACGACATTCTGGCCGTAGCAGCAAAATGGGACATACCCGTGCTCGAAGACGCGGCCGAGGCACTCGGCTCAACCTACCACGGACGCAAGTGTGGAACACTCGGCACATTCGGCACACTCAGCTTCAACGGCAACAAGATGATCACCACGTCGGGCGGAGGCGCACTCGTCTGTCCCGACGAGGAGACCAGACGCCGGGCCGTGTTCTTTGCCACACAGGCACGTGAGGACCGCCCCTACTACTGGCACGAGCATATAGGCCACAACTACCGTCTGAGCAACATCTCGGCCGGAATAGGACTCGGACAGATGACGGTGCTCGAAGAGCATATAGCCCACCACCGGTCACTCGCAGCCTTGTATGCCGAACTTCTCGCCGACATAGACGGAATAGACTACCACGGCAACCCCTCGCCCGATGTCGACTCCAACTTCTGGCTGTCTACCATAACAATCAATCCTGAAATCACAGGAATCACCCCCGACGAACTCCGCCTCCACTTCGCCTCCCTGAATGTGGAAACGCGCCTCCTATGGAAACCTCTTCACACCCAGCCGGTTTTCGGCAACTGTCCCTCATATGTCAACGGCGTGAGCGACAGCCTGTTTGACCGCGGACTCTGCCTCCCATCCGGACCTTGGGTTTCTCCCGACGATGTTAGAATGATAGTCAGCGAGATGAGGTCATGTTTGAGAAAATAGCCATATGGTACACATCGCGTGCAGCTCTTCCCTATTGGCTCATAGTAGCCACAGACTGTCTCATCATCCTGTTCGCAGGGCTGTTCGCGTCGGTATATGACACCTCTCTCTCATATGTGGTGGGGAATTTTGGCCCCTACCTCGAGTCATACACCGCATATCTCGTATGTTATGTAATAGGTATCCGCATCTTCCACACCTATACGGGCATCATACGCAAGACCACTGTCAGCGACCTCGCCAGAGTGGGATTTGCCATGTTCACCGGAGCAGCCCTCATGTGGGGAGTGCAGACTATCCTGCCCGTCCACCTCATCCTGCGTCCCATACCATTCCTCGACATACTCATCCAGTGTATAGTCGCCACGGTAATGATGGCCGGTGTCAGGATTGTGGCCCGACTCTTCTACGACCTCTACCTACGCCACACATCGGGCGTAGGCCCCTACGGCTATAGCAACGAAGACCTCACCGACATGGAGATGGCCAACCTGCTCCAGCGCAAACCCATAAAGGTCAACATGGACGACATCCGCACCGCCATCAAAGGCAAAAGCATCCTCGTCACCGGCGCAGCAGGCTCGATAGGCTCCGAACTCACACGAATACTGGCAACGCTCAATCCGGCCAATCTCATACTTGTCGACCAGGCCGAGACGCCCCTCCACGACCTCGTGCTCGAGATGGAGCGCTCCTATCCCCGCACGAAATGCCGCTTCATCGTCACCTCGCTCTGCCACTCCGGAAGAATGGAGCAGATATTTGCCGACTACAAGCCCGAGATGGTGTTTCACGCAGCAGCCTACAAGCACGTCCCGATGATGGAGGACAACCCTATCGAAAGCGTGCTCAACAATGTCGACGGCACACGCAAGATAGCCGACCTCTCGGTGGCCCACGGAGTAAAGAAATTCGTGATGATCTCCACCGACAAGGCCGTCAACCCCACAAACGTGATGGGATGCTCCAAACGCATCTGCGAAATGTACTGCCAGAGCCTCTCGACCACACAGGACAGCACACAGTTCATAACCACCCGGTTCGGCAACGTGCTCGGATCAAACGGCTCGGTGATACCGACATTCCGCGACCAGATCAGACGGGGAGGCCCTGTGAGAGTGACCCATCCAAAGGTAACGCGCTTCTTCATGCTCATATCCGAGGCCTGTTCGCTGGTACTCGAGGCAGCTACAATAGGGCGCGGAGGCGAAATATTCGTTTTCGACATGGGATCGCCGGTGAGAATAGTCGACCTGGCCAAAAAGATGATACACCTCAGCGGACGCCACAACGTCGGCATAGAATTCACCGGACTGCGACCAGGCGAAAAACTCTATGAAGAAGTGCTAAGCGATAAAGAGAAAGTGCTACCCACACGACACCCCCTAATCAGCATAGCCAGAGTGAGACAGGTCAACTTCGCCAATATCTCACGACTCGTCAACAGTCTCATAGACACCGCGCACCGATACCTCCCCGAAGAGACCGTACGAATGATGAAACACATCGTACCCGAATACCGCTCACCGGCCTCAAGCCCCTACGCAGCTTTCGACTCTCCGCCGGACACCTCGGAAACCCCATTCCGAAAAGCCGCCATGACACCGAGGCCGGAACCATCACTGGCCACAGCACCATCATCACATTGCTGACCACCTGACTCCGCGCAAAACATAAAGCAGACACGAAAAACACAGCTGACAATACCGACGAAAACACTGACCTTCAAAACATCAGCGCTCTGACAACCAGCCAACAAACAATCAACCGAAACTCATAAACAAACAAATAGTAACACCACATCATGGAGAAATTCAAGGGATTCAAGAAGACTCTCCTACAGATTTCCATTGTATTAGGAGCTATCTCAGCACCGGCCACAGCCGTCGCACAGGATGTCACACCCCTTTCCGACAAGGAGTTTGACGATAAATACTCCGACTACAGGGTAGTCTATCAGGACTCATCAATCATCACAGCACCCACAACCCACGAGGTAGTAAAAGAAAACCTCTCACCCTATCAGGTTGTAACAAACAAATTTGGGAAAAACTGGTTTGCCTTCGCGACAGCCGGAGGACACACATTCCAGGGAGATTATTCCAACTGGGACAAATTCAGCGGCACACTGTCGTGGGACTGGAGCGTGGGTATAGGAAAATGGTTCACACCCGGCATAGGTCTTAAAATCGAATTCATCCGCTCTGACTCCCGAGGCTATACAGCAAACATGACCGGAGGATACGGATACGGCGACATCATGTGGTATCCCGACAAGAACGACCCCGACGCCGAACCCTACCGAAAGATGAAAACACGCTGGTGGGACATCTCAGGCTCCGTAATCCTCAACCTTTCTCGCCTATTTCTCGGATATGAAGGATTCAACTCCCCACGCCTCATGAACCAATTCATGTTCGCAGCCGGTATCGGAGGAGTACACCACCTCGGCTACGGCCACCGCTACGGCTCCGACAACGAATGGAGCGGACACCTCGAACTACAATACAGCAGGTTCTTCACCAAATCAAAGCGATGGAGTCTTGACGCAAAGATACGCGGAATATTCTACCAGACCAACTTCGACCTTGAATACGGCCAGGCCAACCATGCGGCAAATAAATGGGACTGCAACGTGGGCGTGGACCTCGGATTCACATTCTACCTCGACTCCAAGCGCAACCGCGGATGGAAGACAGCAGTAACCCACACCCACACACGCGACTACACAGTGCAGCAATACCGCGAAGTCCGCGTCAAGGAGGAGCAGTCGCCAATGACGGGATTCTCCGAAATCACATTCTACGTCTTCTATCCCAACAACTACTCCGGACGCAACGACGCCCCGCTCGTAGCGAGCGATGTAAACGCCATCGAATATCTCACAGGAGGTATCTACACACAGAAGCGATATGCCGACAACGCACAGGTGGCTGTAAACATACTCAATAACAAGAGCCTCGCATCAATCCCCACAATCGACCTGCCCACCGAACCGGCCGACACCGAGTTTGCAATCGACTTCATCCCGCGTGGCTACGAAATGGGAGAAGGCCCCATATCGCTGTCCGACAATCCCGACTCAATAGCAGCCTTCCGACAGAAAGCCGGATTCTACTACGCGCCAATCTACGGTGACAAGCACCTGTGGCACTACCGAATCGACAACGCGACTCTCGACCAGAAACTCGTCAGTGAGAAAAACTACTTCGAGACACAGACATTCGGCCTCAATGCCAACAAGGGTATATCAACAATCAGGGCCAACTTCGACGCACCGGGCAACGAATATCTGGTCTCGCTTGCCGATATGTACGCCGCCCTCAACACCAACCGCGGCCACATAGCCGACCACACCGACTCGGTAACCGTCAACAACATACGCCACATAATCAACTCGGGCGTAATCACAGCCATCCACGTCGAAGGTCTCGCCACGAGCCAGGACAACTATACCGGCCCCAACTCCAAGGAAGTCGGAATCATGCGTAACACCGCACTCTCCGAGAACCGCGCCAACACAGTCCTCGCATGGCTCAAGAGCTTCGACTGCTTCCGCGACATCGACTCCAAGACCTATCGTGTCAGCTCGTTCAATAATTCCGTCTACGGCATCGGAGTGGTCGACGACCCATCTACACGCGGCCTCAAAGCCAAACTCAACCGATGCGTGAAGGTACACATACAATACATGATACCTCCGCGTCGCTAATCCGAAAGATTTATCTCTATCCATGAATCCCTCCGCGCCCGGACCCTCCAAGGATCCGGGCGCATTCATCTCCTCGCCACATATTATAATACACATATTATATTGATGTCATGAAAAAGCAGGGAGAATCAAACTAATCTGGCTTAAACCCACTTTAAAAGATTAATATTTCAAAAGTATAGTTAATTTTAATTAATACAATACCTTTTCACGCTCATTCTAAAGGATATTTCACACATTATTATTATCTTTGCAGTCAGAAAAGTCACGGAGGAGGCAGGTTGCTTCCTCCGAATTTATTGTATACACCTATGATTGACAAGCAAGAGGTAGCCGGACTTGTGGCCAAAGCCATCGAAAACACCGACGCATACGTGGTAGAACTGACCGTTTCGGCCGACAACGACATAGTGGTTGAACTCGACAGCCCCACCGGCGTGGATCTCGACTTCTGCACCGAAGTAAGCCGCAGCATCAACGATGCCCTCGACCGCGACAAGGAGGACTACTCGCTCGAAGTAGGCACCGCCTCCCTCTCGGCCCCCTTCAAGGTAAAACAGCAGTACGAGAAGCACATCGGCGACAATGTAGACATCCTCACACGCGACGGACGCAAGTTCACAGCCCTGCTAACAGCCGTTGGCGACGAAGACTTCACAGTCGAGACCACCGTAAAGGTAAAGGAACCGGGCGAAAAACGCCCCAAGCTCGTAGCCAAGCCCGAAACACTACGCATGGATGCCTGCAAGACAGTGGCCTACCACTTCGACTTCAAATAAAGCAACTATACTTTTTTAACTCTACGATAACATCCCACTTACTATAAGACATGGCAAGAAAAGAAGAAGCTCCCAACATGGTGGAGCGTTTCGCCGAATTCAAGGAACTTAAGAACATCGACAAGACCACGATGATCTCCGTGCTGGAAGAGTCGTTCCGCAACGTACTCGCCAAGATGTTCGGAACCGACGAGAATCTCGACGTCATCATGAACCCCGACAAGGGCGATGTCCAGATATTCCAGAATCTCGAAGTAGTCCCCGACGGCGAAGTCACCAACCCCAACCTCCAGATCTCCCTCTCCGACGCCCGGGCCGACGACGATCCTGATGTGGAGATAGGCGAGGAGCACACCAAGGAAATCTTCTTTGCCGACTTCGGCCGCCGCGCCATCCTCAATCTCCGCCAGACTCTCCAGTCAAAGATTCTCGACCTGCAGAAAGAGGCCATCTACGACAAGTTCAAGGAACTCGAGGGCGAACTCGTGTCAGGCGAAGTCTACCAGACATGGTCGCGCGAGACACTCCTCCTCGACGACGAGAAAAACGAGCTCCTCCTTCCCAAGAGCGAGTCGATTCCCGGCGACTACTTCCGCAAAGGCGAGACAGTGCTGGCCGTGATACACAACGTCGACAACAAGAACAACAATCCCAAAATCACCGTATCTCGCACAAGCGAGGCCTTCCTCCGTCGCCTCTTCGAGCGTGACGTACCCGAAATCCTCGACGGACTCATCGCCATCAAGGCCGTGGCCCGCATCCCCGGCGAGCGCGCAAAGATAGCAGTCGAAAGCTTCGACGACCGCATCGACCCCGTGGGCGCCTGCGTAGGTGTCAAAGGTTCACGCATCCACGGCATCGTGCGCGAGCTCCACAACGAGAACATCGACGTCATCAACTACACCTCCAACCCCTCGCTCTTCATCCAGCGCGCACTCAGCCCCGCAAAAATCTCGAGCATCCACCTCGACGAAGAAGAAAAGAAGGCCGAGGTATTCCTCAAGCCCGAAGAAGTATCACTCGCCATCGGAAAGGGCGGCATGAATATCAAGCTCGCCTCCATGCTCTCAGGCTACACCATCGACGTATACCGCGACACCCCCGCTGAAGTAGACGAGGACATCTATCTCGACGAGTTCAAAGACGAAATCGACGGATGGGTCATCGACTCACTCAAAGACATGGGATGCATTACAGCCAAGAACGTGCTCAACACACCACGCGAGATACTCATCGAAAAAGCCGACCTCGAGGAAGAGACAGTCGACAATGTCATCCGCATCCTCAAGGCCGAATTCGAGGACGACGAACCACAGGCTCCAGCCGACGATGCGCCCGACACCGCCGAGACACCGGCCGAGTGAGACCGCAAGGGCCTACTGTAGCCCTCGAAAGCTTCCACCTTAACCACCAATCAAAAACAGATTACCCGAAGTCACCCCGCATCGTCGCGGAAACTTCACAAGACAGAATATGCCGAGAATAAAGATCAGCCAAGCCGCCAAAGAATTCAACGTCTCCATTCCCACCGTGGTGGAACAGTTGCAGAAAAAAGGCATCGCAATCGATGCCACAAGCCCCAACACACGCATCGACGAGGCTGCCTACAACATCCTCGTGGAGGCCTTCCAGCCCGACCGCAAGGAACGTGAGCGCATCGAAAGCCTGCGCCACAATAAGGTGAACGAACGCGATGCAGCCCCAGCACACAAGCCCGAGGAAGAGAAAACAACACCCAAGGCTGAATCTACCGCGCAAGCATCACCCTCCCCTGCACCTTCTACAGTGACAGGACCGCGCGTCATTGGCAAAATACAGCTTGACAAGCACAACAACCCTGTAACACCAAAAACACCGGCTAAACCCGAAACAACCAAGGCAGAAGCCCCAAAAGTCGAGGAGCCAAAGCCCGAGACAGAAGTGAAGCCCGAGCAGAATGCCAATAAAGAAAAAGAAGCAATAAAGCCCGAGCCACAGACACCCAAGAAAACCGAAACCAAGCCCGAGCCAAAGCCCGAGCCAACAAAACCCGAACCTAAACCCGAGGTGAAACCCGAACCAAAGCCCGAAATCAAAGCCGAGACTCCAAAGCCCGCGCCACAGGCAAAGCCCGAGGAGAAGCCCGCAACGGCTCCCGAACCCCCAAAAGCAGAACCCGAAGTATTCCGTTACTCCACGGAACCACAGGTGACCGGACCAAAGGTTGTAGGCCACATCGACCTGGCTACACTCAACCAGTCCACACGTCCCAAAAAGAAATCCAAGGAGGAGCGCCGAAACGAGCGCAACGGCGCAGCAGGCCGTGGCGCTGGAACACAGGGTGCAGCCGGAAACCAGGCCGGTGCAAACCGTAAAAAACGCCAGCGCATCGGAGGCAAGGAAAAAATCGACATCGAAAAGGCCGGACAGAACGACAACTCCGGACGCGGTGGAAACGGTGGAGGCGGAGCAAACGCCGGAAACCGTGGCGCCGGAAACAACAACCGCGGTGGAAACAACCGTGGAGGCAACGCCGGCGGCAAAGACCGCGGCAAGCGCGCACCGATGCACACCGAAGTCAACGAGGAAGACGTACAGAAGCAGGTACGCGAAACACTCGCACGACTCACCTCCAAGGACAAGGGACAGAAGAAAGGCGCAAAATGGCGCAAGGAGAAACGCGAAGCATTCGCCAACCGCGCCCACGAGGCCGAGGCCGAGGCAGCGGCCGAAAGCAAGGTACTCAAGCTCACAGAGTTTGTGACCGCCAACGACCTCGCAATAATGATGGACGTGCCCATCAACAACGTCATCGCCACCTGTATGAACCTTGGCGTGATGGTATCCATCAACCAGCGTCTTGATGCCGAGACAATCAACATCGTGGCCGAAGAATTCGGCTACAAGACCGAATACGTCTCAGCCGAAGTGGTCGAGGCCATACAACAGGAGGAAGACACCGAGGAAGACCTCGTGTCCCGCCCGCCCATCGTAACAGTCATGGGCCACGTCGACCACGGCAAGACATCGCTCCTCGACTACATCCGCAACGCCAACGTAATCGCAGGCGAGGCCGGAGGTATCACACAGCACATCGGAGCCTACAACGTCAAGCTCGCCGACGGACGCCACATCACATTCCTCGACACCCCGGGCCACGAAGCATTCACCGCGATGCGTGCTCGTGGAGCCAAGGTCACCGACCTCTGTATCATCATCGTCGCAGCCGACGACAACGTCATGCCGCAGACCGTCGAGGCAATCAACCACGCCTCGGCAGCAGGTGTACCCATCGTATTCGCCATAAACAAGATAGACAAACCGGCCGCAAACCCCGACAAAATCAAGGAAGAACTCGCACAGATGAACTACCTCGTCGAGGAATGGGGCGGAAAATACCAGTCGCAGGACATCTCGGCCAAGAAAGGACTCGGAGTGGACGAACTCATGGAGAAAGTGCTCCTCGAAGCCGAAATGCTCGAACTCCGCGCCAACCCCTCGCGCCGAGCCACAGGCTCCATCATAGAGTCGTCGCTCGACAAAGGCCGAGGCTACGTGGCCACAGTGCTCGTGCAGAACGGAACACTGCGCGTAGGCGACACAATCCTTGCCGGAACCCACTTCGGACGCGTCAAGGCAATGTTCAACGAACGCAACCAGCGCATCAAGGAAGCAGGCCCCGCCGAGCCGGCACTCATACTCGGTCTCAACGGCGCACCCCAGGCAGGCGACACCTTCAACGTCATGGAGACCGAACAGGAAGCCCGCGAGATAGCCTCAAAACGCGAGCAGCTGCAGCGTGAGCTCGGACTCCGCACAGCCAAGCGCACCACACTCGAGGAGATCGGACGCCGCCGCGCCATCGGCAACTTCCACGAGCTCAACATCATCGTCAAGGGCGACGTCGACGGATCCATCGAGGCACTCTCCGACTCCCTCATCAAGCTATCCACCGAGGAAGTCAAGATCAACGTGCTCCACAAGGCCGTCGGAGCCATCTCCGAGAGCGACGTCACCCTCGCCGCCGCCTCAGACGCCATCATCATCGGCTTCCAGGTGCGCCCCTCACAGGCAGCCCGCCGCACAGCCGAGCGTGACGGAGTGGAGATACGCCTCTACTCGGTTATCTACCAGGCCATCGAAGAGGTCAAGGACGCAATGGAAGGTATGCTCGCACCCGAGATCAAGGAAGAAGTCATCGGCACCGCAGAAGTGCTCCAGACATTCCACATCTCCAAGGTGGGCACTATCGCCGGAGCAATCGTCCGCGAAGGAAAGATCAAGAGAGGATGCAAGGTGCGCCTCATTCGCGACGGCATCGTGCGCTACACCGGAGAACTCGGCTCGCTCAAGCGCATGAAGGACGACGTCAAGGAGGTAACATCGGGCTACGACTGCGGTCTCTCGATTGCCGGATACAACGACATCATCGAAGGCGACATCATCGAAGGATTCGAAGAAGTAGAAGTCAAGAAGACACTCTAAGACACAGAGAGTCATCTATGACCCTGCACTTCAACATAGGAAGCAACAGCGGCCATCGCCATGCTCTGATAGAGCAGGCGGTGGCCGCTCTGTCATCCGCCTTTGCAGGCACCCTGCGCCGGTCGGAATTCATCGAGACAGACCCCTGGGGATTCAGCTCCGACAACAGATTTCTCAACATTGCCGTATCCATAGTCCTCCCATCGCCCATCCCTCCGCTACGTGTGCTCGACATAACACAGGACATACAGCGCTCCATCGACCCCTCACCACACCGCGACGCATCGGGCGCATACATCGACCGAGCCATCGACATCGACATAATAGCAATAGACCGCATCGTCCTACACCACCGACGGCTCACACTTCCCCATCCGCGAGCACACCTGCGCGACTTCGTGCTCATACCACTGCGCGAGATAGACCCATCCACCGCACAGTGGATCGAGACCACAGACACATCTCGCTGACCACGTGCCCCGGAATTTCAGCGAGATGACACTCGGTTTGCGGATAATTCGCTAACTTTGCACCCGAATTTCCAATAGCCAGTCAATGACCAACAAAACAACCGCGACATCCGGCCGCCACATATTCCCGCTGCTCCTCCTCACCGTGGCCGGATTCACCTTCAACACCTCCGAGCTGATTCCCATAGGTCTGCTCACCGACATCGCCGCCGACTTCGGAGTAACCGAAGCCCGTGCCGGCCTCCTCATCACAGTCTACGCATGGGTCGTAGCCCTCATGTCGCTCC
The DNA here is from genome assembly GCA_910586305.1 of uncultured Duncaniella sp. Taxonomy (GTDB): domain Bacteria; phylum Bacteroidota; class Bacteroidia; order Bacteroidales; family Muribaculaceae; genus Duncaniella. Next base: position 51,509 of record CAJUGS010000017.1, on the reverse strand, counting down.
CGCTCATGCTCCTCTTCGCCCGCATGGACTACCGCCGCCTCATGCTATGGGTCGTAGGAGTCTTCTTCATCTCCCACATAGGCTCCGTGATATCCACAGGCTACTACACACTCATGGCCTCACGCATAGGCGTGGCTCTCGCCCACTCACTATTCTGGTCCATAGCCCCCGCAATGGCCGTGGCAGTATGCCCGCCCGAAAAACGAGCCACGGCGCTGAGCACACTCGTGGCCGGAGGAGGAATAGCCCTGATAGCCGGACTGCCGCTCGGACGCATCCTCGGACTCATCGCAGGATGGAGAGCCACACTCGGAGCACTCGGAGCGCTTGCCGGACTCGTGTGGCTCGGACTCAGATTCCGCTTCTCGCCGCTCCCCCGTCCCGACAACGGCGAGAGCCGCAAGGCCATGATAGCAGGTCTCATACACTGCAAACCGCTCCTGATGATCTACATCATCACAGCCGTCATAGTCACCGGCCACTACACCGGCTACTCCTACATCGAACCATTCATGGCAAAGGTGGCCGGACTCCCCGAATCGGCCATCACATTCACCCTCTCGCTCTTCGGCGTGGCCGGCCTTCTCGGCAGCTACATCACGTCGAAATGGTTCTCGCGCTACTCCCGACGCTTCATTCTCGGAGCCTGCTTCGGCCTCCCGCTCATGATGCTGCTCATCCTGCCCGCCACATCCGTCAACCCATTGCTCCTGAGTATAGTATGTATCTTCTGGGGCATGGCAATGACGATCTACAACATCTCGTTTCAGAACGAGATCATCACCCTCTTCCCCACCGACTCAGCCGTGCCCATGAGCTTCTACTCGGGCATCTTCAATCTCGGCATCGGCGCGGGAGCCTTCGTGGGAGGTTTCATCGTCGACCACAGCCTCATCGACGAGATCGGCTACATCGGAGGAGTCATAGCCCTCTCGGCAGCCACCTACGCCCTCTTCTTCTATATGCCGGCACGTCCGAAAACAACCACTTGATTCCAACCGCCAATGAGAACACTCTTTCTCGCCCTCTACTACGGGCTGCTCACCCATCTGCCATCATCCTACGCCCCCGTCGTCGGACCGATGTGCAACAGGCTGCGAATATGGTGCTGCCGCCACATATTCGCCCGATGCGGACGCGTGACCACCATCGACCGCAAAGCCTACTTCGGCAACGGCTCCGCACTTGAGATAGGCGACTTCTCCGGGCTCGGAGCACGATGCGACATCCCGAGAGACATACGCATAGGCTCACACGTCATGATGGCAAAGGACGTACTCATAATCAACCAGAACCACGAGACATCCTCAACAACCGTCCCGATGGATATGCAGGGAGCCGGGCCTCGACAGGTATGCACAATCGGCGACGACGTATGGATAGGAGCCAGAGTCACCATAGTCCCCGGAGCCTGTGTCTCCTCGGGCACCATCGTGGCAGCCGGAGCAGTGGTGACACGCACCCATCCACCCTATTCAATCATCGGGGGCAATCCGGCACGCGTCATCCGCAATCGCAAAGAACAGCCTTCAACATAACGAACAATAGCCACAATCGTTGGTCAAAATTTCCACAATTGAGGCTCTTTTAGCCATATATAACAAATTTCATTGGGTATTTTCGCCTATTATACCCAAAAAGGAAGTAACTTTGTGTGCTTAAAACCACCCATGTGTTAATAAATTTAACATATGGGTGATTATCAACATATTATATTCCGATTCAACAATCAAGGTATAACCATAAGACGAAAAAGAGAAACAACATGAAATCCATCTCGTCAACACTCGGCAGCTTAGGGCTGCTCGTCGCTTCAGCGGCAATGTTAACAGGGTGCTCGGGCAACTCCGGACAACAGCAGGGTATGCAGATGTCCGCTCCCCAGATCGCCACCATCACACTATCGCCCCAGCAGGCCAACCTCGAGACGACATTCCCGGCAACAATCCAGGGAAAGACCGACATCGCAATACGTCCTCAGGTGACCGGATTCATCACCAAAGTAAATGTCGACGAAGGCCAGCACGTGAAAAAAGGACAGGTGCTTTTCACTCTCGACCAGGTTCAGTTCAACGCAGCGGTAGACCAGGCACAGGCACAGGTAAACTCCGCACAGACCGCGGTAAACACAGCCCGCATGACCGCCGACTCAAAGAAAAAACTCTTTGAGAAAAACATCATCTCAGAATACGAGTACCAGCTCTCTCAGAACAACCTCCACCAGGCCGAGGCACAGCTTGCAACAGCCAAGGCCTCTCTCGTCAACGCAAAGAAGAACCTCGCATACACCACAGTGACCTCGCCCAGCGACGGCGTGGTAGGCTCCATCCCCAACCGCGAAGGCTCACTCGCAAGCCCCTCGTCGGCACAGCCCCTCACCACCGTCAGCGACAACTCGCAGGTCTATGCCTACTTCTCGCTCACCGAGAAGGACCTCCTGGCCATGACCAACAACGGCGCCAACAGCCTCGACGCCGCCATCAAGTCGCTTCCCGAAGTCCAGCTCCGACTATCCGACGGCACCATCTACCCCCTCTCAGGCAAGGTGGCCACCGTATCCGGTGTGATTGACAACAACACAGGCTCTTCAAGCGTCCGCGCACTCTTCGACAATCCCCAGGGCGTGCTCCGTAGCGGCGGAACAGGTGTGATCGTGATGCCCTCCAACCGCGAGAGCGCAATCGTCATACCCCAGAAGGCCACATTCGAGCTCCAGGACAAGAAGTTCGTCTACATAGTCAACGACTCCAACAAGGTAGTCTCCACACCCATCATCATTGACCCCATCAACGACGGCAAGACATTCGTAGTCACCTCCGGTCTGAAAGCCGGCGACCGCATCGCAGTCGAAGGTGTCGGCACACGTCTGAGCGACGGCCTCACCATCTCGCCAGTCGACCCCTCCCAGATGCCCGCCCAGGCACCCCAAGGAGCAGCCGCACCACAGCAGCAGAAATAACCCCCTCAACCCACTCTTTCATCCCACTCTCTCATCAAGCTGAAAGAAACCCCTTATAATCTTGCAATTCAATGAAATTAGATACCTTTATTAACAGGCCGGTGCTGTCGACGGTGATATCCATCTTCATCGTCCTGCTGGGTCTGATCGGCCTCTTCTCGCTGCCCGTCACCCAGTTCCCCGACATCGCGCCTCCCACCATCCGCGTGTCCACCACCTACCAGGGTGCCAACGCGCAGGCTGTGCTCAACTCAGTCATCGCACCCCTCGAGGAGTCAATCAACGGCGCCGAGGGCATGACCCACATGGAGTCGACAGCCACCAACTCAGGTTCTGCTGACATCTCAGTATATTTCGAGCAGGGATTTGACCCCGACATGGCTGCCGTCGACGTGCAGAACCGTGTGTCAAAAGCCTCCAACCTCCTCCCCGCCGAGGTGACACAGTATGGCGTACAGACAGCCAAGCGCCAAACCTCCATGCTCCTCAACATCGCCCTCTACGACAAGAGCGGCAACTACTCCTCGGAGTTTATCGACAACTACGCCAAAATCAACATCATCCCCCAGCTCCAGCGTGTGTCTGGTGTGGGCGACGTGATGAGCTTCGGTGCCGACTACTCTATGCGTATATGGCTCAAGCCCGAAGTGATGGCACAGTATGGACTCGTACCCACCGACATCACCTACGCACTCTCCGAGCAGAACATAGAGGCAGCCCCCGGTTCGTTCGGCGACCAGGGCGACCAGAGCTTCCAGTACACAATGAAGTACAAAGGACGTCTCACCACCCCCGAGGAATTTGAGAACATCGTCGTGGCAGCCAAGCCCACAGGCGAGATACTCCGTCTCGGCGACGTGGCAACAGTAGAGCTCGGACGACTCATGTATGGCTTCTCCAACTCACTCAACGGCTACACCGCCACATCGTGTATCGTGTTCCAGACCGCCGGCTCCAACGCCACACAGATTATCAAAGACTGTCTCCAGGTGGTCGAGAACATGAAGAAGGAACTCCCCGCCGGACTCGAGTTCGCCATCCCGATGAACAACAACGACTTCCTTGACGCCTCCATCCACGAGGTAATCAAGACCCTCATCGAGGCCTTCATCCTTGTGTTCTTCGTGGTATACGTATTCCTCCAGGACATCCGTTCCACCATCATTCCCGCCATCGCCATCCCCGTGGCCCTCGTGGGTACATTCTTCTTCATGAACCTCATCGGCTTCTCCATCAACCTCATCACCCTCTCGGCTCTCGTGCTTGCGATTGCGATTGTGGTCGACGACGCGATTGTGGTGGTCGAAGCGGTCCATGCCAAGCTCGACACAGGCTACAAGAGTGCACGAAAGGCCTCTATCGACGCCATGGGCGAGATTGGCGGAGCCATCATCTCGATCACACTCGTCATGATGCTCGTGTTCATCCCAGTGTCGTTCATGTCAGGCACCACAGGTGTATTCTACCGTCAGTTCGGTCTCACAATGGCAATCGCCATCGGTCTCTCCGCGCTCAACGCCTTGACCCTCTCGCCCGCACTCTGCGCCGTGTCCCTCAAGGGACATGACAACCACGACTCCCTGCCCAAGCGCATGGGCGACGCCTACAGCGCGGCAGCAGGAGCCGTAGCCACACAGGCCAAGCGTCGATTCACACTCAACCTTCCCCCGCTCATCACCTTCGCCTTCCTCGTGGCCACCATCCTCTTCATGGTGCTCGGATGGTACAGTATGGAGAACATCCTCAAACTCGTCATCGCCTGCGTCTGCGCCGTCATCACCATCCTCGGCATCTTCAGCAAGCGATTCCACAAAGGATTTGAAATCGGTTTCGGCCGCATCCTCAAGACCTACAACCGGTTCACGACATTCTTCATCAACCACAAAATCACCTCATTCTCCATTGTGGGAATCTCGGTGGCCGTCCTCGTATGGCTCATGAGCATCACGACATCCACCCTCGTCCCCAACGAAGACACCGGTGTACTCTTCTGTATGGTCGATATGCCCCCGGGCACATCGCTCGAACGCACCGAAGGAGTGCTCGACGATGTCGACAAAATCCTCGCGACAGTACCCGAAATCGAGTACCGAATGAAGATTGCCGGCTACTCGTTCATGGCCGGACAGGGCAATACATACGGAACATTCATCATCAAGCTCAAGAACTGGGAAGACCGACAGGAAGCAAGCCAGACCTCAACAGCCATCCTCGGCAAGCTCTACGCCATGACAGGAGCAGCCATCAAGGACGGTCGAGTGGTGCTCTTCGCTCCCCCTATGATTTCCGGTTACTCGCTCACCAACGGTTTTGAAATCAAAATGCAGGACAAGACCGGAGGCACCGTCGACGACTTCTTCGCCGTCGTACAGGGCTTCCTGGCCAAGCTCAACGCACAGCCCGAGATACAGGTGGCAATGACAACATTCAACCCCACCTTCCCCCAGTATATGATCGACATCGACGCCGCAAAGGCCAAGCAGGCCGGAATCTCTCCGCGAGACATTCTCACCACCCTCCAGAGCTACTACGGCGGTATGTACGTCTCCAATTTCAACCGTTTCGGTAAGATCTACCGTGTGATGATGCAGGCCAATCCCGAGGCCCGTGTAAACCCCGAGACACTCGCATCCATCAAGCTCCGCAACGGCGGCGAGATGGCCTCTGTAGCCAACTTCGTGACACTCACCAAGATCTACGGCCCCGACCTTCTCAACCGCTTCAATATGTTCCAGTCCATCTCCGTCACCGGCCAGCCCGCCCCCGGCTACACCTCGGGCGACTGTCTTGCAGCCATCACCCGCGTGGCCGCCGAGACACTCCCTGCCGGATACGGATATGAGTACTCAGGTATGACCCGCGAGGAGGCCTCGTCGGGCGCAGGCTCCACCACAGCCATCATCTTCGGCCTCTGCCTGCTCTTCGTCTACCTCCTCCTCTCAGCCCAGTATGAGAGTTACATCCTCCCCTGGGCCGTAATCCTGTCGATTCCGTTCGGCCTCATGGGCACATTCATCTTCGCCCAGATATTCGACATAGCCAACAGTATCTACCTCCAGATCGCGCTCATCATGCTCATCGGTCTTCTCGCCAAGAACGCCATCCTCATCGTCGAGTTCGCAGTCGAGCGCCGTCGCACAGGTATGTCCGTTGTCAACGCAGCCATCCAGGGAGCCTCAGCACGTCTCCGACCCATCCTCATGACATCACTCGCCATGATCATCGGTCTGCTTCCCATGATGTTCGCCTCGGGAGCAGGAGCCAACGGTAACCGCGCACTCGGAACAGGCTCCATCGGAGGTATGCTCATCGGTATGATACTCCAGGTGCTCATCGTGCCCGCCCTCTTCGTAATCTTCCAGAAGATACAGGAGCGCATCACACCGCTCAAGTGGGAGGACACCGACAACGAGGGTATCGAAAACGAAATCGAGCAGTACACCCCCGCCAAGTAATCAACTTCATCACCATTCCCGATTTCAAAGATGAAATTAAAGAACATATCATTCATCCTTGCAACCGCAGTGAGCGTCTCGGCGCTCACCGGTTGCGGGATTTATCAGAAATACGACCCCGAGCGGGTGGACTCCGACCTCGTCAAAGAGTATGCACAGGCTCTAAAGCAGGAAACCGACACTACAGCATTCGGCAACCTGCGCTGGCAGCAGGTGTTCACCGACCCCATGCTCGCCGACCTCATAGGACGCGCCCTTGCCAACAACAAGGACCTCAACAACGCCAAGCTAAACATCGACATTGCCCACGCACAGCTCAAGGGAGCCAAGCTCAGCTACCTCCCGTCAGTAGTGTTCAACCCCAACGGCGCCGGCGCATCATATGTCCAGAGCGATATGTCGTGGACCTACACACTGCCGATAGCTGTCAACTGGGAAATAGACGTATTCGGCAAAATTCTCAACGCCAAGCGCGGAGCAGCCGTAGGCGAACTCCAGGCAATGGCCTACGAACAGGCCGTGCGTTCCCAGATAATAGCCGGAGTGGCACAGTGCTACTACACAATAGCCGCGCTTGAAAGCCAGCAGGAACTCCTCAAGGAGACCGCCGTGCTCTGGAAAGAGAGCGTCAACGTCATGCGCAACCTCAAGGAAGCCGGACGTCTGCGCGAAGACGCCGTGGTGCAGAGCCTCGCACAGTACTACAGCATCGAAGCACAGATCACCGACATCGACCTCTCGCTCCACGAAGCCAACAACACCCTCTCACTGCTCCTCAACACCATGCCACAGACCTGGAGCATACCGTCGTCGGCCGCACTCAATCTCCCCGCGCTCCAGCGCACAGCCATCCCCATGGCCGAGCTGGCCGCACGTCCCGACGTGCGAGCATCCGAGATGGCTCTCGCATCGGCCTTCTATACCACAGCATCGGCCCGCGCAGCCTTCTATCCGTCACTGGCCGTGACCTCCAACGGCGGATTCACCAACCTGCTCGGGTCCTTCATAAAGAATCCCGGCGACTGGTTCATACAGCTTGCAGGCTCCCTCACAGCGCCCCTATTCTCGCGCGGACAGAACATCGCACGCCTCGAAGCATCAAAAGCCCAGCAGAAACAGGCACTCAACAACTTCGAGTATACACTCATGAACGCCGCAGCCGACGTCTCCAACGCCCTCACCACCTATGAGAAGAGCATTGCAAAGCAGCAGTGGCTCCAGCTCCAGGTAGAGAATATGGCAAAGGCAGTCGACATCACAGGCGAACTCCTCCTCTTCGACGGCTCCACCACATATCTCGAAGTGCTGACAGCCCAGAAGAACCTCCTGGCCGCACAGACAGCACAGATTTCGACCAACCTCACCGCCGCACGTTCCATCATCAACCTCTACCAGAACCTCGGTGGCGGACGGTAACCGGCTAACTAATACCCCACACCTATGATTAGCGACAAAGCACACATCGACCCCTCGGCCAAAATTGGCGAAAACGTCACAATACACCCGTTTGCCTTCATCGACAAGGACGTGGAAATTGGCGACGGAACAGTCATAATGCCCTTCGCAAGCGTAATCCGTGGCACTCGCCTCGGAAAGAACTGCAAGGTCTACCAGGGCGCAATCGTCGGCGCAGACCCGCAGGACTTCCGCTGGAAAGGCGGATTCACCTACTGCCACGTCGGAGACAACGTCACAATCCGAGAGAACGTAATCATCAACCGAGGCATAAACCCCGACGAGGGCGCTACACGCATCGGCGACGACTGCTGGCTCATGGCCAACTCACACGTCGGACATGACACAGTCCTCAAAGCAAGAGTCGTGCTCGGAAACAACGTCTCAGTGGCAGGCGACGTCACAATCGGCGAATGCACAATACTCTCCTCAGGTGTGATAGTCCACGAGAACTCGTCAATCGGCGACTGGGTGCTCATAAAGGGAGGATGCCGCATCACAGGCAACGTGCCGCCCTACTGCATCATGGCACACAATCCCACCTCATACTTCGGAGTCAACGCAACAATACTCCGCAAGGGAGGACACGTCAGCGAAGATCGCATCGACGACATCGCCAAATGCTACCGACACATCTACCAGACAGGAACATCGGTATTCAACGCAATGAGACGAATCGAAGCAGACGTGGACGAGACCCCCGAACGCAACAACATCCTGAACTTCATCGAAGGATGCAAGCTCAGAATTGTGGCAATACCAAAAGACCTCGAATAGTCCGCAACAATTCCGAGGGGGTGTGTCAACTCATGACACACCCCCTCTCTATCACCCCACACACCACACACACTATGGCAACACCAAAAAGCATCCTCTTCGTCTGTCTCGGCAACATATGCCGCTCCCCGGCCGCCGAAGGTATAATGCGCTCCATAGCCACAGACTCGGACATCACAATCGACTCGGCCGGCACAGGAGGATACCACATAGGCCAGCTGCCCGACAAACGTATGCGCATCCATGCCTCACAACGCGGCCTCAGGCTCGACCATCACTGCAGGCAAGTGTCACCCTCCGACTTCGAAGACTTCGACCTCATCATAGGAATGGACGGCTCCAACATCGCCAACCTGCGACGCATAGCACCATCCCCCGAAGCCGAAAAGAAGATACACGCCATGGCCGAATACTTCAATCCGTCCACACGCTGGGACCACGTGCCCGACCCATACTACGAAGGAGCCGAAGGATTCGAACTCGTCCTCGACCTCCTCGAAGAAGGATGCCAAAACCTGTTCAACCAAATCACCACCGGAAAATGAAAGACCTCTCCATCACCATCCCCGTCAGCCAACGCACCTACGACGAACTCACCGACGCCGAAAGAAACCTTGTAGACCTCGCCCGCGAAGCCTACGGTCGCGCCTATGCCCCCTACAGCCACTTCCACGTGGGAGCCGCGATACTGCTCGACAACGGCGAGACAGTCACAGGCTCCAACCAGGAAAACGCCGCATTCCCATCGGGAACCTGCGCCGAGCGCACAGCCGCATACTACGCCCACTCCGCCCATCCCCAAGCCGGCTTCAAAGCCATAGCCATAGCAGCCAGAGGCACCGACGGACAGGAGATTGAATCGCCCGTAGCCCCATGTGGAGCCTGCCGACAGGCACTCCTCGAGTACGAGAAACTTGCCGGACACGACGTGAAAGTCCTACTGGTCGGACGAGACACCATCTACACCCTGCCATCCGTCCGCTCCCTGCTTCCGCTCGCATTCTCCGAATTCTAAGAAACCTGTCCTCAGGAGATTGCTAAATAACAACCTCTAACACACCACAGACAATATAGGAGGCGTTTTTTCGTTATATACTAACGAAATAACGCCTCCTATGATCAGACTGACATACCTCCTCATCTCCGCCTTCACCGCCCTCTTTCTCGCCTCGTGCATCGAGGACGGCTTCGACACCTCCCCCTCATCCCAGCCAATATTCTCTGTCGACACCCTCGACATGGGAGTCCACTTCACCTCCCAGCCCACACCGACACGACGGTTCACCGTCCACAACCGCCACGACAAACTTCTGTCCATAAGCGACATCTCCCTGCGCGACAACGGGAGCGACATATTCCGCATCAACGTCGACGGCTTCGCGGGCACTGAATTCCACAATGTCGAGATACGCCCCAACGACTCCATATTCGTATTTGTCGAGGCCACATTGCCAGCCAACTCCTCACCCACCCTCACCGACAACACAGCCCACCTTGACTTCACCACCAACGGTGTCACATCGTCAGTGATACTTCTCGCCCGCGGACAAGACGTCGACCGTCGCCGAGGTGAGACAATAACCACCGACACCTACTGGGACGCAACATACCCCTATCAGATATTCGACTCACTCATCGTAGCCCCCGGAGCCACACTCACACTCGGCCCCGGTACTATCCTACACTTCCACGACAAAGCCTATCTCCGCGTCTACGGCTCACTCGTCTCTGACGGAACCACCGAAGCACCGGTCAACATCACAGGCGACCGCACAGACAACGTCGTGGGAGACATATCATTCGACTTGATGGCCTCACAGTGGGAAGGAGTACACTTCGCTCCCGAAAGCCGCGACAACACACTCTCACACACAATCATCCGCAACACCTGCTCGGGCATCGTCGCCGACAGCCTCTCGCAAGTCACATTCCTCAACTGCCGGCTCCGCAACTCGGCCGACTACTCGCTCGTCAGCCGGTATGCCGACATCACCCTCATCGGCACCGAGGTCACAGAAGCAGCCACCGGTCTTTTTGCCATGATGGGAGGCACAGTCAAGGCCAACCACTGCACATTTGCCAACTACTATCTCTTCTCCGCACTACGCGGACCCGCACTCCAGTTCTTCCACTACGACGCCGACCACGACAACGAATCGGGAATGCCGCTGCTCAAAGCCGACTTCACCAACTCGGTAGTCTACGGCAACGGGACAGATCTCTCCGAAGGCGACTTCACAGGCACCGACATCACCTTCCGCCGATGCGCCCTCAAGAGCGAAGGAGAAGACGACGACAACTTCATATCGTGCATATGGGGCGAGGACCCGCTCTACGCCACAGTCCGCGAGGACTATTACTTCGACTACAGACTCCTCCCCGACTCCCCCCTGGCCGGAAAGGCCGATCCGCTGCTCACCCTGCCCGAAGCTGCGACTGACTTCTACGGCCTTCCACGTCTCCCATCCCCCTCCATAGGCGCACTCCAGCAGACCGCACCCGAAGAGAGGCCACATTAAGAGATTCTCTGATAATCTCCCGATCCCCACTCACAACCTCGTAAAACAGATCCGTACCGACAAAGTAATTTTTTGCAGTCAGACACAAAATTAGTATCTTTGTCAAAATTTATATCTATGTAAATATGTCTGACTACGCCTATATACACGTCGCTCTACGCGGAGAGGTGCAGGGTGCCACACGCACCATCTACTCCTATCCCTCCGAGGGTAGTTCCGTGGATCCGCGCTGGAATTCCACCCTTGCGGAACCCGGGGCGGCCATGAAGCGATTTCTCAACGCCAGCGAGTGCTACATACTCCAGTCTACGCCGACAGGCCACTATATATCCCTCATCACACGCAACAACGTTCAGCCCGAAAAAGGCTACATGATGGTGTCGGTTCTCGTCGACAACGGATGCTCCCTCACCGGACGCCAGGTACTCGCCCTATTCAACAACCTCAAGAAAACACTCATCGAGGAGGAGAACTTCAAGGACGAAGCCATCGACGAGGCACTCCACTCGGCCGGCCTACCGGTAGAGCCGGTGCGTCTGCGCTCGTGGACCCACACCCCTCCCAAGGGCGAACCAGTGGCCGATGCAGCCTACCGCACCTACATATCCGTGCAGGAACTCGAAGCCATATTCTCGTTTCCCGACCAGCCCGAATATTCCGACTACCGCTGCATCCTGATAGTCTCGGCCACAACCTCGCTCCGTCCCGGAGCCAAGATGCCGCGCATCACGGTACAGATACGTAAACAGTACAACGTGATCTGCCCCGAAGGAGTGGCTACATCCGACCCCCTCGTCTACGACGGCGACCGCATGACCCTCACATACACCAAAGAGGGATTCAACACCCACACCGAGAATGTAGTGATAGGCACACCATCGGCCTACACCAAATATGACGGCTCCACAATCCTCATCCGCACAGCGGCACAGACAGGCATACGATTCTTCCGCCGCATAGCCACAAAAGTGATTTCCCGAAAAGGGACACCACTCAAGGGCTACACCGTGTCGGTCAACGGACGCTCCATATCCACAATGGATCCATACATCGACTTCACTGAAAAAGACCTCCAGCCGGGAGAAGAAGTCGACATCCAGGTGGCCTCAAACAACTATCTTCCGCTCAAACTCAAGAAAAAATCGGAAGACCTGCTCCACACCGACGAACTGGAAATGCAGCTACAGCCCATAGAGCACGGAGTCACACTCCGTCTCGACTTCGGCGACGGACGAGTGTTCGAAGAGCAGGTGTCCATCGAAAAGAACACACCGGAATACAACCGCCTGCACTCCGGCAACTTCCACGGCTTCCGTGCCCACCGACAGGTCACCGACGATAACTCCGAGGTGTACAACGTCGACGTAAGCTTCACAAATCCTCCCGTAGCCCCCAATTTCCTCACACCCGACCCGGATGCCGAAAAACCCCACACGGCACCGAAGTTTGAAAACATCTCCGACGACGACCCCGAGGACGACAAACCGGTCATCGACCAGTCTCTGCCCGTCAACGACACCGCAGACGCCTCGGACGACAAGAAGGATGGAGAGAAGTCATCGACAGCCCGCAGCGACCGCCGCAAGACCTTCTACATCGGCATCGCCATAGCCGCGGCAGTACTCGCCATAGTGGCCTGGATATGGTTGGTGCCACAGGGCAATAACGGACTCGCAGCCGACGACGAACAGATAGCCGCCCTCGAAGACGGCCAGGGAGCAGATACTGTCCCACCCATGACCCCCCAGGAACAATCCGATGCCGACTATCTCAACCGATCGGCCACATGGACCCTCGACAGCCTCAAAAGCCCCATGGGAATTTCTCTCGCCAAAGCCATCACAGAGGGAGACCTCAACGCATTTGCATCCAACGACTACTTTGCCGTCAGCGGACGATGCACAAACTCTCAGGCCAACGAGGCAGTCGAACTGGCCTGGAGAGCCATCGGCTCGCCCAACGCCGCCGGAAACGCACGCCGTATGCGCAACAGCGTCAAGCAAGGCTCAGTCAACCTCCGCGAGATGGTCAACTCCATGGCAAGGGTCCGTCCATCTGAAGGAGCAAACGAATCACCACGTCCAAAGAAATAAAAAGAACCATGTCAATCAACAACATACAGACTGAAATCGTCGACGAGTTCTCACAGCTTGACGACTGGATGGACCGCTATGGTCTCATCATCGACCTCGGCAACTCCCTACCCCCCATCGACGAGAAATACCGCACCCCCGACCACCTCATAGAGGGATGCCAGAGCCGAGTATGGCTCAACGCCGAACTGACACCCGACGGAACCGTACACTACACAGCCGACTCCGACGCCATAATCGTAAAAGGCATCATCTCGCTCCTCATCAAGGTGCTCAACGACCACACCCCCGACGAGATTCTCGCCTCCGACCTCCACTTCATCGACGACATAGGCCTGTCCGAGCATCTATCGCCCACACGCTCCAACGGCCTGCTCGCAATGGTGAAACAGATGCGCCTCTACGCTCTCGCCTTCAAGGCCAAACAGGAAGCCGGCAAATAATCCCGCCTCCCTCCTCCCGCCCCCACCACATATCTTAATCACATTATCACGTCTCTACTTAATATGCCAGCAGGATTTCTCTCGCATCTGAAGCCTCGCGCCGGACGCACGGACTTCGTCACTGACCGCAGCAACATATTTGCAGGAGAGTTCTTCTTCCGTCTCATCCACATCACACCCGAGGACTTTGCCCTCGTGTGTGAGGACCGGGAGGGAAACACCGTCCGACCCGCCTCGCGAGAGTACTCGGGTCCGGTGGCAGCCCTGCTGCGATCCATCGAGGCCGCCAACCGCGAGAACAACCGTTTCTCCAATGTCTGGGGATCACCGGGGGGAGCCGCAACTGAAAGTGGCGAAAGCGTAAACCTAAAGGACAACCCACACCTTCTCTTCCAGCTCACCCGCTGCGACAATATCATAGGTCCAGACCGCAAACCACTCACAGTCAGCGACGACCGTGCCACAGTGGCGCTCTCGCTCACACCCGCCGACGAAGACCCCGGCACCCTGACCCCTGTCTGGGAACTTCACACATCTGCCGGAGAGAAAATCACCGATTTCCGGCCTGTCACAGACTCCTTCATACTCACAGCCGACACCCTCTACCCCATAGAGCCGCTCGGCGAAAACTACGACCAGCTCCACTTCTTCTCCTCTCCCATACGCAAGGACATGGTAGAGCCGTTCCTGTCGGTGCTCTACACCTATCTCGACAACATCACCCTCCACTATGCCGACTACAAAGTGGTCCATGCGACAGGAGAGACCGAGATGACACCGACCATCACATTCGAGAAGGTAGACCCCGACCAGGCCCTGCATCTCACAGTCTCGCGCTCGCTCAAAGGCTATGACCGTGAATTTGTTGAACGTTTCAGGCTCACCTGCACAGCCACAGTAGGCATGGAAGGGAAAATCACCCTGCGCCGACTGCGCTCCTCAAACCTTGGCGAAGACATCGACCGGTTCAGCGAACTCCTCAACCGCAACACCACATCAAAGAAAGACGCCCGCGAGGTCTATCACGACGACTCGGGCTACTTCATCATCCCCGCCAAGGTGGCAGGTCCATTTCTACTGCGTACACTCCCTGCCCTCGTCAACGAATACACCCTCCTGGGCACTGACAAACTCAAGGAATACAAAGTATCGCCGGTGCGTCCGCGACTCAATATGAAATTCCAGTCGGGCATCGACTTCCTCGAAGGCGACGCCACCATCGTGGTGGGCGACGAAAGCTTCACCATCGGAAAACTATTCGAGCAATACCGGCGCGACCACTACATCACGCTCAAGGACGGCACACGGGCCGTTCTCGACGACAGCTACATGAAGAGGCTGCAACGCATATTCGGCGACAAACGCGATGCCGGAAAGAAGGTGAGAATAAGCTACCTCGACCTGCCCGAGATAGAAGACCTGCTCGCAGTGCGCATAGACCCCGAGGTGTTCGCCCGCGAGCGCAGAGTATTCGAGGGATTCAACGAACTCCCCTCACGCACACTCGAGATTCCCGGACTCAACGCCACACTGAGAGACTACCAGAAAGAAGGTGTGAAATGGATAAAATACCTCCACGACAACCACCTTGGAGGCTGTCTCGCCGACGACATGGGTCTCGGAAAAACAATCCAGACAATAGCCACGCTATCGCTCATCTATCCGGCCGAGCGGAAGCCATCGCTCATCGTGATGCCGCGAAGCCTCCTCTTCAACTGGCAGAACGAACTCCGACGGTTCAATCCAGCCATCACCTCCTACATCTACTACCAGGGCACACGCGACCTGGAGGAGGCCATGAACCACAACGTCATCATCACCACCTACGCAATGGTGAGAAACGACATTGAGAAGTTCGACAAAAAGGAGTTCCACTACGTCATCCTCGACGAGTCGCAGAACATCAAGAACCTCGAGGCACAGGTCACCCGCGCAACATTCCTCCTCAAAGCCGACCATCGTCTCGCACTCTCTGGCACACCCATCGAGAACAACCTTTCCGAACTATACTCGCTCTTCCGCTTCCTCAATCCCGGAATGCTCGGAGACATCGAAGACTTCAACCGCAAATTTGCCACACCCATCCAGCGCGAGGACGACAAGGATGCCATGGCCGACCTGCGCCGGCGCATATTCCCCTTCATGCTACGCCGTGTGAAGAAAGACGTCCTCAAGGAACTCCCCGACCGTGTGGAGCAGACACTCAGAGTAGAGATGGACAAGCCACAGGCCGAATTCTACGAGCAGAGACGCGCGTTCTACCTCGACAAGATCCAGAACGCCATCGCAGCCGACGGCGTGCGCAAAAGCCAATTCGTCATGTTCCAGGCACTCACCGAGTTGCGCCGCATAGCATCAGTCCCCGAGAGCCTCTCCGACGGACACATCAAGTCGCCAAAGCTCGACCTCCTCATCGAGAACCTCGCCGAAGCCGTGGCCAACGGCCACAAGTGTGTGGTGTTCTTCAACTACATAGCAGGCCTCGAGCTGGCCGGCGAGCGACTCGCGACACTCGGAATCGACTACGAGACAATGACAGGAGCCACCAGCAACCGCCGCAAGGTAGTAGACCGCTTCAACAACGACCCCTCATGCAAAGTGTTCCTCATGACACTCAAGACCGGAGGCGTCGGCCTTAACCTCACCGTGGCCGACACTGTATTCATCTTCGAGCCATGGTGGAACAAAGCAGCCGAGGAGCAGGCCATCAACCGCCTCCACCGCATAGGCCAGAAAGCCAAGGTCCACTCCTACTCCATCATCGCCATCGGCACCATCGAAGAAAAGATACGCGAGCTCCAGGAACAGAAAGCACTCCTGTTCGAAGGACTGATAAGTTCCGATTCCTCCTCATCCAAATTCCTCTCCGAAGAGGACATCAACTTCATTTTCGGCAGATGATACTATCAAAGAACACCATCACACTGCGCTCCAAGGGCGCCGACATCACAGAGATGTCCGAAATGCTCGAGGCCGACTTCTCCAAGGACCAGCTCAAGAAGATACTCGAGTCGTTCCAGTCGCTGTTCGACGAATACAACGTGGTCACGAGCACGATGATTCTGAGCGAGTACATCCCGCAGATCATCAAGAAAATCACATCGACGAAAAAAGCCGAGCTGAGCCACTGTGCGGCAGTTCTGCTGAGCTCACCGGAATGCGTCAGGACATACCTCGGCACATTCCCAACAAAGGCCATCGATGTGTTCCGCCTCGTCGACCGCAACGTGTTTATATCATTCGGAACAGCCCGAGACATATACGGAGCCGAAGTGGGGCAACGCAAAAAAGGATGGGGATTCTACAACAGCACATCGATGGACCTCACGCCTCCGTTCACGCTGCTCAAGACAGAGTCGTTCGGATCATGGGGACAGTCGGTCGACTATCTCACAATGCCCAAGTCGATACGCCCCATCCTCTCACCCTACATATCACCCGAGCCTCTCCCGATCATCACTGTAGACAACTACGAACCGGGCGCCGGCGAAAAAATCTACAGCACACTCTCCGAGGTAGAGCCACTCTACCCTGTGATGCACACCCTCTATCTCAACGGCAATCTCGAGATGGGGCGCACAAAAGTCACCGCCACCACCATAAAGCGTGTGTCCCGACAGCTCACATTCAGCGAATTCTTCCCCGAATCGCCCGAAAAGAACCTCAAGAACCTCGCTGCCACACTGGCCACATCAGTCTTCTGCCTCTACTCCATCCAGTCGGTCAACGGACGCAAAGTCATCCCCAACCCGCCCCACGTAGTGGCGCGTCGCATCGTATCGTTCATTCGCAACTCCTCAGAACACACTCTCACATTCTTTGCCGGACTGATTCTCTCGAAAGTCTATCCGGCAATGTTTGTCACCCCAAACTTCTCGGCAGCTCTAAAACAATATTTCACAGCTCTCTCCACCTATGCCGCCGAAAAATGGCTCCTGTTCGAGAGCATCGAGAACCATATGCGCAACTCCAAGGAATTTCCCTCGCTGCTCTTCCCGGTCAATCCAGGACAGACATCCAACTTCTCCGTGCGCAACGACTACACAGGAAAATTCATCGCCCCCTTCACCATCATATCCCAGTTCACACTCCCCGTCTTCCAGTTAATCACAGGAGCCATGGCCTCACTCGGCATCCTGGAAATGGTCTACACCACACCCTCTCGGGAAGCCACATCGGTGCTCGGAGGCATCAAGGCAGTGCGTCTCACACCGCTGGGACGCTACGCTCTCGGACTCACCGAAGACTACGACACAGCCGGCGATGCGAAAGGGCCTATGTTTGAGTTTGACACCGACAGACTCATAATGATGACACTCGGCGACAACAACCCCTACGAGACCATCCTACGAGACTACCTCGTCCCTGTGGGCGAACACCGATTCTCAGCCTCGGCCGAGAAATTCCTCGAAGGCTGCATCACACCCAACGATCTCGACCGGAAGATATCCAACTTCCGGCTCCTCGTCGGCGACACCATCACACCAGTGTGGACCGGCTTTCTTGACGATCTTCTCCACAAGTGCGCCCACATCACATCGCCCAGCCTGCAGCTTGTGGCCTATCAGATTGATTCCTCCGACAGGGAACTCGTCGGAATCCTCACATCCGACGCCCGTCTGCGCGAACTCACTGTGGCCGCCGAAGGCTTCATGCTCCTCGTCAAAAAGGAAAATCTCGCCGCGTTCAAGGAGAGGATGAGGAAATACGGCTATCTTGTCTGATTCCGCCTCCACTCTCCCACAGCCCAACATTTGTCCGACACCGGACGTTGTTATAGACAACAACATCACCGCCACCCATGACTATCGCCATCATCTCAATAATGCTCCTGCTGTGCGCGGCCACACTCTCCTTCAGCCGAGCCACCTATGCCGCCGTGACAGCCTTCCTCGGACTGTGTGCCACCGGATTACTGCCGGGAGAGACACTACCGCTTTCAAGCTACATCTTCTGGGCAGTCGCAATGCTCATAGTGGTAGCCCTCGGCCTCATACTGCCGCCGGCAATCAACGGCTCGCGCATCGGCACACCATACATCTGCGGAGCATCAATGGCCGGAATGCTCGTCGGACTGGCCACCTCGTCCCACGCCGCGATGGTGGCCGGAGCCTTCATCGGAGCCGTGCTCGGAGGAATAGCATTTGCAAAAACACCTGCCGGAAAGATACTGGAATTTCCTACTTCCAAATTTTTAAACTATCTTTGTGCTAAAGGACTCCCGGTCGTGGTGACCATGAGCATCATCGGCACAGCGGCGGCAGTGCTGATTGCAGCGTGGCCATCCTGAACACCCACACACAAATAACTCTCACCGAATCAATCCTATGCATCGCATCATACACATCCTCACACTGACATTCCTGCTTGCCACAGGCCTCTCTGCCGGCTCACAGGTGCTCCCGCAGCTCAAGCGCGAGAAGCCCGACATGGAACAGATAAAGCGCGAGACCCTCGACCACTCCTCGCCCTACTACTACCCGAGACTCATGAAAGAGTTTCAGCGCAACGACACGGCGATGAAAATCGACAAATACCGCCGTCTCTACCTCGGTTACATATTCCAGGAAGACTACGACCCCTACCGCTCCTCCGAACGATCGCTCAACTATGCCGCGACACTGACAAAAGCCAAGAAACTCACCCGCCAGGAGTGTGACTCGGTCATTGTATATGCAGAAGCCGCGCTCGCCGACAACCCCTTCAACCTCGGAGAAATGGTGATGCTCATCAACGCACTGCGCGGAAAGGGCAAAAACAATCTCGCCAACATCTGGCAATACAAGCTCAACTACCTACTCATGGCCATCGTCTCCACCGGCACAGGAGAGGACGAGGAAAACGCATGGTATGTCATTGAACCGCAACACGAATACGTGCTCCTGAACATGATGAACCGCACCGTGGCCGACCACGTGTTCTACGACCCGTCCTTTGAATACATCACCGTGAAGGATCCGGCCGGAAAAGACGCCGGAGGATACTACTTCAACATCGGCCCACTCCTCGAACAATACTATCTCAAGCATCCCGACGAACTGTAATGCTCAACTTCACGCCTCTCGCAAAGCTATACTTCGACCGCCTATCGGCTGCAGCCGCCGCCTGGAAGGGAAGAACCCGCGAGGTGCAGCTCAATGTGCTACGCTCGCTCGTCGGTAACGGACGCCACACTCTATGGGGAGAAACACACGGCCTCACACAGGTGACCGACTACGACTCATTCCGCAAGGCCATACCAGAGCCACCGGCCTATGCCGACATCAGGCCACTCGTGATGAGAATGGTGAATGGAGAGAAAGACATCCTTTGGCCCGGGGTCACCCGACGCTTCGCACAGTCGTCGGGAACATCCGACGGAAAGAGCAAATACATCCCCGTCACTGACTCATCGCTACGTCTCAGCCACTACCGTGGAGGAGCACACGTCATCGCCTCATACCTAAACCTCTACCCCGACAGCCGCATATTTTCCGGAAAGAGCTTCATACTCGGCGGAAGCTTCGCCACCGAACTCGCCACGCCGGAAGGAGTCAGAGTGGGCGACCTCTCGGCCAACCTCATAGAACACATCAACCCTCTCGCCAACCTCATCAGAGTGCCGTCGCGGCAGATAGCGCTCATGCCCGACTGGGAAACAAAGCTCCCGGCTCTCGTAAAGGCCGCCGCAAACGAGGACATCACCAACATATCGGGTGTACCGTCATGGTTTCTCACAGTACTCAGAGGCATACTGGACCACACAGGCGCATCCACAATCCACGACGTCTGGCCTCGCCTCGAGGTGTTCTTCCACGGAGGTATAGCCATGGCCCCCTATCGCGACGAGTATGCACGCATCACCGACCCGGCAAAAATGCGCTACATCAACTGCTACAACGCCTCCGAAGGATTCTTCGGAGTGCAGGACTCACGAGACTCGGAGACACTCCTCCTCATGCTCGACACAGGCACATTCTATGAATTCCAGCCAGTAGGCTCCGACAAGCTCATCCCGGCCTGGAAAGTCGAAGAGGGAAAAATCTACGCACTCGTCATCACATCCTGCAACGGACTCTGGCGCTACCCGCTCGGCGACACCGTGCGCATAGAGAGCATCGACCCGCTCAGAATCTCTATAGCCGGACGCACCAAAAGCTTCATAAACGCCTTCGGCGAAGAACTGATGGTCGACAATGCCGACGCAGCCATCGCGAGGGTATGCCACGACACGGGTGCATCGGTGGCCAACTATACCGCCGCGCCGGTCTACGCCGAGGGAAACCACCGCGGGCGTCACGAATGGCTCATAGAGTTTGACCGCGAGCCCGACTCGCTCGAAGACTTTGCCGACCGTCTCGACCGCGCGCTACAACAGGAAAACTCCGACTACGAAGCCAAAAGAGCCCACGGAATATTCCTCGACCGCCTATCCATCGTGAAAGGCCGTCCCGGCGTTTTTGACGCATGGCTCAAGTCAACCGGCCGACTCGGCGGACAGCGCAAAGTGCCGCGCCTGTCCAATTCCCGCCATCCCATGGACGAGATTCTCGCCTTCAACTCCCAATAGAATTTATAATCCCAAGATACAACGACCATGAAACACCGCATCATCACACTCTTGCTCGCGATTATCACAGTCGCTACATCATTCGCCGCCGCGCCACGCTACATATTCTACTTCATCGGCGACGGAATGGGAATGGGACAGGTAATGGCCACCGAAGCCTACAACCGCACCATTCTCGGCAATACCGACCACATCCTAATGATGCAATTTCCCGTAGCATCACTGGCCACCACCTACTCCGCGTCGTCACCCGTCACCGACTCGGCAGCGGCAGGCACAGCGCTTGCCTCGGGCCACAAGACCAAAAACGGTATGCTTGGAATGACGCCCGACAGCACCGAAGTCATCTCGATTGCTCGCCGCCTGGCCGACAGAGGCTACGGCATAGCCCTCGTCACATCAGTGCCTATCGACGATGCTACACCGGGTGCCTTCTACGCCCACGTACCCCACCGCGGAATGTACTACGAAATAGGAAAGCAGGCCGCAGCCTCGGGCTACAGTTTCCTCGCCGGATCCACCCTGCGTGGAACCTACACAAAGGAAGGAAAGCCCAACGACCTGCTCGACACCTTCGCGGCCAACGGCGTGGAAATAGTCCACGGCCTGGGTGAACTCGCCGCAGCAAAGTCCGACAAAGTGCTGCTACTCAACCCCGAAAACCTTCCCGCATGGCAGATAGGATTCACCATCGACTCTGTAAAAGGAGCAATGACCCTTCCCGAAATGACAGCTGCAGGCCTAAACCATATGCAGCGCACACACCCCGACCGATTCTTCATGATGGTGGAAGGCGGCAACATCGACTACGGAGGACACGCCAACGACGGCGGAACAATCATAAAGGAGACACTCAACTTCAACCAGGCCCTACGCCATGCCTACGACTTCTACCTCGCACATCCCGACGAGACACTCATAGTAGTGACAGCCGACCACGAGACAGGCGGACTCGGACTTGGTAACAACACCGTGGGCTACGACCTCCACCTCGGCTACTTCGACCACCAGCGCGTATCCAAGGACCGTCTGGCCGACTACTGCCGCTCTCTGCGAGACAGCCGACGCATCTACGAATGGGACGACATGAAGGAATATCTCGCCGCAAACCTCGGATTCTGGGGACCGGTGCCGGTCACCGAAGAGCAGACCGAACAACTCAAGGCCGAATTCGAGAAATGTATGGCGGGAGATCTCTCTGGCGGAAAGACCACACTCTACAACCAGTTTGACACCTTCACCGAACGGATTTTCAAAATTCTCGACGGTCTCACCGGCCTCGGATGGACCACCAACGGCCACTCGGGCGGACCGGTGCCGGTCTACGCCATCGGCAGCGGATCACAACTGTTCGCACCAATGATCGACAACACACAGATTCCCGAAAAAATACTCCAGCTCGCCCTCTGACGACGACGAGCGGCCAAGAAAAACCATACCGTGTGCACCTCCGCGCCTCGCGCCTCGGTGTACACGGTATGTTATATCTCATCCGGACTCTCACCACCCTCCGTCAAAGAGAGCGACTGCCCGGTCTTCACTTTTTCTTCATTTTCAGTCTTCGTGCTATCGAATAGGCCAGATACTCGGCTCGATAGGACTCCATGGCAATATCACGCCCCACACTACCCTCAAGTATGCCACCGTCATTGATATATGTCTTCCATAAAGCCTTAAAGCCATGTATGAAAGGCGACAGAACCGGGATACTGTCGGGACGTCCGGCCAGAATACGGGCCTTTATACCCGCGTGATTGCGTGTCACCTCCCTGAACTGGCTGCGCGAGTCGCAACGATGGTGGAGTATGTCACCGTCCAGAGGTTCGGGACGCACAGAGTCGCGGAAAATCACCTTCTCGCCCACATCGCGAAGGTTCCAGTTGGCATACCTCTTGTCAAACAGACGTATATGATAGTCGGGATACCATCCGCAATGCTTCACAGGATATCCGCAATAGAAGTTCAGACGGGAGATTCTATAGACCCGGTGGGTAAATCCGGCCTCCTTCAGACGCACTATGCTGTCGCGCAACGCAGGCGAGACAACCTCGTCGGCATCAATAGAGAGGACAAACCTATGGCTCGTAAGAGAAGTGGCATATTGCCGCTGGGCACCGAAGCCGTCAAACGCACGCTGTATCACCTTGCACCCGGCCTCACGACATATATCCACCGTTCGGTCGGTGGAAAAAGAATCGACCACGATGATTTCGTCGGCAATATCGCGCAACGAGTCCAGACAAGCGCCTATGCGCTTCTCTTCATTGAAAGCCAAAATGGTGGCGGAGATTTTTTCCATTGATCTGATTCTTTGTCACGCAAATATAACACCTTTATTTGAATAAATCAAATTTTGCCAAAAATGAACTTTAACAATGTTAAAACACCTGTTTTTGACCCTTTTAATGTCAAAATGTCATAAAATTTAATTACGTTCACAAATTTTAACCATAAAAATATGCGTGATGTGAAATATTCTTCATATCTTTGTACAGAATTTAGCGTCAGTGGCATATAGCTACTATCACAAAGAAAAAGTCAACAAAAAGTTAGGTTAAAGCATGAGGGCAGTTGTGAAACTCCCCTCATTTTTTTTATACCTACCTTGACAGCAAAGTCACAGTCCTGGAATATCGTGCACCCCCCTCCTACGGTCGGTAGCAGATATAAAAAAACAACCGGTGAGCCGGATCTTACGATTCCGCCAACACCGGTTTATTATTTTTATGTCTGTGCGGACTACACCACCTCGACAGCCATATTGTGTATGGCCTTTTCGAGCGAACGGAGGCAACGCTCCACGACATGGCGGGGAGAGGCCACATTGAAACGCATATAGCCCGAGCCTTCCTCGCCAAACATCGCGCCGTCATTTAGTGCGAGATGCGCATTGTCCACGAAGAGACTCACGAGTTCGTCGTGCTCAAGACCCAGTCCGCGACAGTCAAGCCACACAAGGAACGAGGCCTGGGGTCTCACAGCCTTGATTTCAGGGATATTGCGGGCACAGAAATCCTCCACGAAAGCAATATTCTCCTCTATATAATTGGTGGCTGCCTCAAGCCACGGCTCACCGTGACGGTAGGCCGCCTCAGTGGCGATAGTGGCCACAAAAGTAGGCTCGGAAAACTCGTTACACTCCATCCACTTGAAAAATCCTTCTCTCAACTTACTGTCGGCTATCACAATCCACGAGCTCGACAGGCCGGGAATGTTGAATGTCTTTGACGGCGCGCCGAGAGCGATACCCACTTCCCTCGCCTCGGGAGAAACCTCGAGAAACGGGATATGGGGCTGCCCGTAGAGAACAAGGTCGCCGTGTATCTCATCGGAAATCACCTTCACGCCATACTTGGACGCCAGCGAAGCCACCCGGGCCATAACCTCGCGTGACCACTGTATGCCCACCGGATTGTGGGGATTGCAGAGTATCATGGCCACAGGACGCTCCGTGCGGAACTTCTCCTCAAGATCCTCAAGATCCATCTCATAGCCATCGGCTGTCCTGCGCAGGGGCGATGTCACACACTGCCTGCCGTTGCCCTCTATGAGCATTCTGAACGGATGGTAGACAGGAGGCTGTATGAGCATTTTGTCGCCTGGACGGGTGAAATAGTTGATGAGAAAACCTATGCCCTTCACAACGCCGTTGACATAGATAAGCTCCTCTCGCTTCACCTTCCAGTCGTGGCGGTGGTCAAGCCAGTGGATTATCGACTCCCAATAACTGTCGGGCACAGCTGTGTAGCCATAGATGGCATGGCTGAAACGGCGGGCCAGCGCCGAGGTGATCTCGGGCGACACCGCAAAGTCCATATCGGCAATCCAGAGCCCCTCGATGTCAGAACGGCCGAAGAAAGTGGTGAGTGCGTCGGTTTTCATGGCGCCGGTGCCCCGGCGGTTGATCTCAGTATCAAAATCGTAGCAACAGTGGCTCATAATGAAGTGGTTGGTTTATATGGTGGCAAAGATAATAATTTTATTCGTAATTCATCCTACTTTTCTGCTGCATCTTCTTCATTGTCGGTCTGCATGGCATAAGCGCGGGGCGTGGTGCCGAAAACCTCCTTGAAAACTACCGAGAAATGCGACGGGTTGGAATAGCCTGTGGCATAGGCCACCTCGGCTATGGAGAGCTTCTTCTCGCGAAGCAGTCGGGCCGCCTGGCGCAGACGGATATTGCGGATAAAGTCGCGCGCGCTCTGGTTGGTGATTTCGCGCAGACGGCGGTTGAGATGCACTCGGCTTATACCCACACTCGCGGCCAGACTCTCCACACTTAGCTCGGGCGAGGAAATCTGCTCGTTTATCACGGCCATAATCTTGTTCATCAGCACCTCGTCGTGAGAATTAAGCTCTATCTTCTCCACCTTGTCCTCCTGGTCCTGCGACCCGCTGTATTTGACCTTGAGCATACGGCGGTTGGAAAGCAGACTGGCAATGGTCATCTTGAGCACCTCGGTGTTGAACGGCTTCACAACATAGTAGTCGGCACCGCTCTCCAGGGCCTCGCGCACCTCTTCGGGACGCGAGCGTGCCGAAAGAAGAATCACCGGAATATGATTGGTATTGAAACCCTTCTTCACCTTACGGGTAAACGTGATACCGTCAAGTCCGGGCATCATGACATCTGAAACTATCAGGTCGGGCATCGGCGACTCCGTCAGAGCAGCCTCGAGCGCCTCTTCGGCATTGGAGAAAGCTACTATCGTGTACGTATCGCCAAGCTCACGGCTGATATAGCCGCGTATTTCCGCGTCATCCTCCACCACCATAATACGCGACCTGGTCTTAGGCCGTTGCTCACAGTCGGCAGCCTGCTGCTCCTCGCCGACGGTGGCAGCCACACCGGCCACACGCTCTACGGGTACACTCTCGGGTTCACAGGTACGTGCAAGCTCTTCCGAGGTGAGATGGTCACTCCCGGCAGGAATGGTTATAGAGAACTCGCAGCCACGTCCGCCGGGATTGTTGCGCACATCTATAGTGCCATGATGCAGGCTCACAAGCGAATGCACCAGGTGCAGACCTATACCGGCACCGAAGCTCGACTGCGTGACACTGTTCTCGATACGGTAGAAGCGGTCGAATATCTTACCCATCTGTGACGGATCTATCCCTATCCCTGTGTCAGCCACAGTGATTCTCACCCATCTGTCGAGCGGAGGCTGAGCCGCCATATCCACCCCTTCCGAAAGCCCCACGGTGATAGTGCCACCCGAAGGAGTATACTTGAAGGCATTGCTCAGAAGATTCATAAGCACCTTGTCGAAATTGAACAGGTCAACCCATGCTTCGACCTTTCTGTCGGGACACTCGAACCTCAGCTCCACATTTTTTCCCCTGGCATATATCTCGAAAGGCTTCATCACGTCGCGTATGAAACCGGCCATATCGGTCTCCGAAAAGTGCATACGCATCTGCCCCTTCTCGAGACGGCGCACATCCATGAGCTGGTTGAGCAGACTGAGTATACGCTGTGAGTTGCGGAATATCATGGTATAGACAGGGCGCAGGGCATTGTCGCGACAATTGGCCATGAGCTTCTCTATCGGATTAATGATCAGAGTCATGGGAGTGCGTATCTCGTGAGTGATGTTGTAGACAAACTGCAACTTCGCCTCATTGATCTCCTCCATCTTCTTGATATCCAGCTTCTCCTGGCGCTCACGGTTGCGCATACGCACATAGTGGACAGTGGCGGCAAGAAGCAGAAGGAACAGCAGAAGGTATATACCGAAGGCCCACCACGACTGATACCACGGGGGGAGGATGGTGACTGTGAGCGATGTCACCCCCTCGGGTCTGTCATCGCCATCCACCTTCACCTGGAATGTGTATGTCCCTGGAGAGAGATTGTTGAATGTCACCTTGTTGGTACCGGGAGCCGTGTTGAGCCATCGCGCCGAAAGCTCCGGGATACGGTAGCAATAGACAATCTTGTCCGGATTGTCAAAAGTCATCGTGGAAAAGTGGACGGTGAAAGTATTGTCCGACGGACCGAGCGTCACCTCCCGCGCTTCCGACAGGTCGCCATCCACCACACTCCGTCCGTCAGAAAGAGTCGTGGCATTCACCGGAGCCCCGAAAATATCAAATCTCACTATCCTCGGCATATAGCGGCGCGCATCCTCGCTGATGTCATAGGGATGGAAAGATGTGACTCCGTAAGTCCCTCCGAAAAATATCTTGCCATCGGGAGCCGAGCAGAAGGCACCGTGTGTGAACTCATTGCCCTGCAGCCCGTCGCCCGAGTCGAAGCTCATCACCCGCCCGGTCGATGGATTATAGCGCGAGATACCGCGATAGGAACTGAGCCACAGATTGTGCGACGCATCCTCGACAATGCCACACACCACGTCGTTTGGCAGTCCGTCGGCCATCGTGACATTCTCGATCTTCCCTCTATCGGCATCAATGATACGCAGTCCACCCACTGTGCCCGCACATATACGGCCGTCGTGAACCTCCTCAATATTATAGGCTATAACACCCTCGAGGCCTCTCACCGGAGAGATGGTACCCGACACGGGATCGAGACGCATCACTCCGGCATAAGTAGCCAGCCACACACGTCCACGACTGTCTATACGGACATCATTCACCCAGTCGCTCGGCACCGAGGCTGCCGGATCGCCGGCACCACCCTTTCCGGCCCTGAACTGCACTGCCTCACCTCCCGATGGGTCGAGACGGAACACTCCGTCGCCAAGCGTAGCCGCATATATAGCGCCCTTCTCGTCCTCGTCTATTCCATAGACCCTTGTCCCGGCCAATTCAGCTACAGCCGACAGGCGCCCCGTAGAGCGGTCGAGGCTCAACAGTCCGCCCCCATAGGTGCCCACCCACAGCCGTCCGAAACGGTCTTCGAAAAACTTCAGAGCCGTCTCGGCAAGAGGATACCGGGCCAGACGCTCGCCGGTCACATCATTGACACGGTAGATACCGTCATTGTCACACGACACCCACACATCACCGCGGGAATCGCCGAACACCGTCATCACACACCCCTCGCCTATGGGATTGTCCTTGCGACGACAACCCATATATCCGAATTTCACACGCCGGTGGCCCGAAAGATAAACACCCTGCTGAAATATTGCGAGCCAGAGATTGCCGTCGCGGTCCTTCATTATATGGTGCACCTTGGCCTTGGCGAGATCCACAGCCGGGTCATCGAGCAGATAATCCTCAACAGTCCATGCGCGCAGGCGCTTGACACCCCTGCCCTCCGTAGCCACGAGCATATCATCCTCCACAAAGGCGATACTCTTCACAGGAAGTCCGGCCAGAGAGGCCACCGGAAGGGTGAACCGGTCAGCCGCGCGGTCATACACGGCCACTCCGCCGTTATCGAGCAGTCCCACCATCACGTCGCCCCTCGGGCTGAGCGTGATATCCGACACCTTCACTCCGGGCAGTTCATCCTCGCCATAGCTACGCCCCACCCCGCTCGACGGATAGTAGCGGCACAGCCCGTTGCGCTCCGTGCCCACCCACACAGCATGAGTGTCATCCTCACACAACACCGTCACATAATCGTTGCCGACAATCCTCGACACCTTGTCAAGCCTGTCGGCCCTACGCCCCGATGAATCCACCTTGAAGATACCGTTGCCAAGGGTAGCAACCCAGAGACTGCCGTCGGAAAGCTCCAGCATGGAAGCCACGTGAGGGTACACACGGCGTCCGCGGTCATAGAGAGGTATGTCACGGAAAGAGTCGGTTGCACGGTCAAACTCCATCAGGCCGTTGATACATCCCACCCTCAGTCTTCCACTGCTGTCCTCATGGATGGTTCGCACATAGTTGTGGCGCAGCGATGTCGAGTCAGACGGATCGTTGCGATACACTCCGAACCCGGTCCCGTCGCTACGGTTCAGACCATACTCGGTGGCCACCCAGACATACCCCTCGCGGTCCTGCATGATATAGTTGACAAGCGAGGAAGACAGCTCGTTGTCGGGCGTGAAAAAACGCCCGGTCCCGGCCGACAGCGAAAGGACTGAAAGAAGGCTTGAAAATACAATAAGTAGACATCGGGTAACTATGCTCATGGTATTGTCGGACTAATTTATCACAAAGTTAGCAAAAATTCATTAAACCGAACTTTTTACGCTCATTTTCAGACTCTAATTTTATGTTTTACAACATATTTGTATCGTTTCAAAGTGATTCATGTTTCATTTTCAACAGTTGGTGTTTCGTCTATTTAGATTTATGCACCGAAAATTAGGATTATTTAGGCAAAATTACCCTAACTTTGTAACGTCCGTCCGCCCCTCCGGAGCGAGGCGACAATACCATAAACTACACGTGAAAACAAATAACCAGAAATCAAACCCGGCCAAGCCAAGCGAAGCCACAAAAACACAAAGAAAAACTACCATCTGAACAAACCTGAAAGCAAAAGCAAAACCAAAACCTAAAACCTTCTACCCAATTATCCATTATTTATTTTCATGAAGTGCGCAACAAACTTTTTAAGGCTCATAATGCTTTTCGCAGTCGTCATGACTCCGTTATGGGCAATTTCCCAGAACATAACTGTGACGGGAAACGTGCTCGATGAAGCGGGCGATCCGCTCATCGGAGCAACAGTGCAGCAAAAAGGCACCCAAAACGGTATCGCAACCGATATCGACGGTAACTTCAGGCTGAACGTACCAAAGACAGCATCCCTCGTCGTGAGCTATGTGGGCTACACCACACAGACTATAGACATCCAGGGACGCACAAACATCACCGTAACCCTTAAGGAAAACGCCGAAGTACTCGACGAAGTCGTGGTAGTCGGCTACGGACAGATGAAACGATCCGACATGACTGGATCAGTGGCCTCAGTAGGCGACGCAGCCATCAAGAAATCAGTCCCCACAAGTATCGACCAGGTACTCCAGGGACGCGCCGCAGGTGTGACCATCCAGGCCAACTCCGGCACACCAGGTGCAGCATCCACCATCCGCATCCGAGGCATCAACTCGCTCAACGCCACCTCGCAGCCCATCTTCGTCATTGACGGAGTGGTCATCGAGGCCTCCTCAGCCGACGACAACGGAACATCCAACCCCCTCTCCACCATCAACCCCTCCGACATCGTGTCGATGGACATCCTCAAGGACGCATCCGCAACAGCCATATATGGTTCGCGTGCGTCAAACGGTGTCATAATGATCACCACCAAACGCGGACAGACCGGCAACGCCACCGTCACCTACGACGGCTACGTGGGATGGCAGCAGATGCCCAAGCAGTATGACATGATCAACCTCCGCGAGTACGCCGAACTCTTCAACTACAGAGCCGAACTCGGCATCACACCGCAGTACAGCTGGTCCGTACGCCCCGACCTCCTCGGAAAAG
Organism: uncultured Duncaniella sp.; assembly: GCA_910586305.1. GTDB lineage: Bacteria > Bacteroidota > Bacteroidia > Bacteroidales > Muribaculaceae > Duncaniella. The sequence goes on along the minus strand of CAJUGS010000017.1, from coordinate 20,896 downwards.
GCACCAACTGGCAGGACGAGCTCTTCCGCACAGCATTCATGACAAGCCACAATCTATCGGTGTCGGGCGGAAACGAGAAGACCACCTACGCATTCTCAGGCGGCTACATGGACCAGGACGGTATCGCACTCGGCTCCGACTTCCGCCGCCTTTCACTGCGCTCCAATCTCGAGACACAGATCAAGTCATGGCTTCGCGGAGGCATAAACTTCTCATTCTCCGAGACAAAGCAGAACGTCGGCACAGACAACAACACCATCCTCGCGGCACTCATGCAGCCACCCACAGTGGCAGTGACAGCACCCGACGGATCTTTTGACGGTCCCGACGATGTCTGGATGCCCGACAACCCCGTGGGTCTCGCATCACTCATCACAAACAACAACCGCAAGACCAACTTCCGACTCAACACATTCCTCGAGGCCACACTCTACAAAGGCCTCACACTCAAGACCGAAGTATCGGGCGACTGGAACTACAACAACTACTATTACTACCAGCCCGACTACCAGTTCGGACTCAAGAAACAGGAAATCCGCTCATCACGCTGGACCAAGACACAGACCAAATACTGGAGCTGGCGCAACATCCTCACCTACAACGTCACATTCAACAAGGTACACTCCGTCAACGCAATGCTCGGCCACGAAATGAGCCATTTCAACTGGGAGCAGCAGATAGGCACAGCATCGGGATTCCTCACCAACACCACCCCCGACCTCTCGGCAGGCGACAACAGCACATCACGCACAAACGGATCAAAATTCCACAACTCCATCCTGTCATGGTTCGGACGCGTCTTCTACAGCTTCGACGACCGCTACCTGCTCACAGCCACAATACGCCGCGACGGATCCTCACGCTTCACCAAGCAGAACAGATGGGGATGGTTCCCATCGGTAGCACTCGCATGGCGTGCAAGCCAGGAAAGCTTCCTCAGAGACATCCACTGGATGAACAACACCAAGCTGAGATTCGGATGGGGCGCCACAGGCAACCAGAACGTCGACCAGTGGGCAACAATCGGACTCCTTAACTTCAAGACCACACCGTGGGGACAGGGTGTCATGAACGCCAACACACCTAACAGCGACCTCAAGTGGGAGACAACCTACTCATACAACCTCGGTCTTGACCTCGGATTCCTCGACAACCGCATCGAATTCTCAGCCGACCTCTACTACAAACGCACCAAAAACCTCCTTCTGCAGGTACAGATGCCGGCCTACATCAACGGATACGGCTCCGACGGACCTGCCAACCCGTGGCAGAACGTGGGATCGCTCGAAAACAAGGGTATAGAGCTCACACTCAACACCACAAACATCACAAACCGCAACTTCCAGTGGACCACAAACGTCATCTTCTCGCTCAATCGCAACAAGGTGCGCGAGCTCGACACCGAGAGCGCGACACTCGTCCGCACCATGCAGCCGGGATCTACCAACTGGAACATCACAATGACAAAGGTAGGACAGCCCGTGGCACAGTTCTGGGGATATAAAGTCATCGGCCGATTCGACAAGCCCACCGACTTCTACCGCCACGATGCCGACGGCAAGCTCGTACAAGTGGCCATACCCAAGGGCAACACCATAAGCCCATCATCCACATGGATAGGCGACTACATCTTTGAAGACGTCAACGGCGACGGCGTTATCGACGAAGGCGACTGCACATTCATCGGCAACCCCGAACCGAAATTCACATTCGGATTCGGCAACACATTCTCCTGGAAAGGAATCGACCTCAGCATCTTCTTCTCCGGAGCCTACGGCAACAAGGCCCTCAACCTCACACGCTACCGCATCGAAGACCCACGTGTCAACTCCAACGTCACCAAAGACGCCCTCAACTATGCCCGCGTAGAGATGATCGACCCCAACGGACCCGAAGGTGACTACCGCAACCTCCACGTCACAAACGCCGGATCCACACTCATGCCGGCCATCCAGGCAAGCGATGCCAACAACAACTACACACGCGTCTCCGACCGTCTCGTAGAAGACGCATCCTACATACGCCTCCAGAACATCTCCGTGGGCTACACACTCCCCCGGCAGATTGTACGCAAGGCCTATCTCGAGAACGTGCGAATCTACTGCAACCTCCAGAACCTCAAGACCTGGACAAAATACAAGGGACTCGATCCCGAAGTAGGAGCACACAACGGCGACGCACTCCTCAACGGAGTCGACTACGGACGCTACCCATCGCCGCGCATCTACACCGTGGGACTCAATGTATCGTTCTAAACACATCTCCCAACTTCTTCAACCAGAACAAACGCAATGAAATCAAATATATTTCTTACCTCAGCCCTGGCCGGTCTCCTCATGATGTCGTCATGCTCCGACTTCCTTGAACAGACCAACACGACACAGGCCAACGAGGACACATTCTACGACAACGACGAGGCTGTGGCAGCAGCCGTATACCCACTATACAACTACTGCTGGAACAACTTCAACAATAAATTCTCCTGGGCTGTAGGCGACGGACGCGCCAACAACATCACCGCACAATACTCCGACTACGTGAAGTTCTACTGCAACTTCACCGAGACATCCCTTACCGAAGGCCTCGAAGAAGCCTGGGGATCACTCTACCTCGTAGTATCCTCGAGCAACAACGTCATCAACGCCATAAAGGCAAGCTCAGGCCCCTCAGAGACAGCCAAGATACAGGGAATGGCTGAAGCGCGCTTCATGCGAGGAGTGGCCTACTGGTACATCGGCTCGATCTGGGGACGAGCAATCCTCTACACCGACACCAAGTACCAGCAGCAGCACGCCATATGCCCGGCCCACCGACAGACCGACGTGATGGAATTCGCAATACGAGACCTCGAGTATGCCGCAGCCAACCTCCCGCAGACACAGAGCCAGACCGGACGCGTAAACTCATACAGCGCATACGGACTCCTCTCGCGCATCTACCTCTCCATGGCCGGACTCACCACCGAGGGAGAATACGACGGAACAAACATCGCCACCGACTACAACCGGGCCACACGCAACCCCTACTACCTCGACCTCGCCCGCAAGGCCGCGCTCAAATGCATCGAAGGCCCGTTCAAACTCATGGACGACTATGAGGACCTCTTCAATCTCGCCACACAGAACAACAACTCCGAGTCGGTATTCCAGCTCCAGTTCATGGCAGGAGACCCGCAGGGCGGCATGGGATTCGGTTGCAACAACCAGATGACAGCATTCTTCGGATGGTCAACAATGATCGCCGACGGCAACTGGGGCGGATCGACATTCGCATCCTACGACCTCGTAAAAACCTACGACGCAAAGGATCGCAAACGCCGCCACGCCACAATATGCACCTATGGCGAAAGCTACCCCAAACTCGGAGGATACACATACCCGACCGACGGTGACGGTATAGGCGAAAAAGCACGCGAACAATGCAACATCATCAAGCACGTCTACGGCACACACGCCATGAACGGACAGACCTACCTCCACAACTCAGGAGCCAACGCCTACATGATGCGACTCGCCGAAGTCTACCTCAACCTCGCCGAAGCCGTGATGGGCAACAACGCATCAACATCCGACGAGACCGCGCTAACCTACTACAACGCCGTCCGCACACGTGCCGGAATGGAAACAAAGCGCACAATCACCTACGACGACATCCACTACGAGCGACGCATAGAGCTTGCAATGGAAGGACAATACTGGTATGACCTCCTCCGACGCTCATACTACAAGCGACAGGAAGTGCTCAACTACGTCAACTCACAGCACCGCAACTGCTCCTACGAGTTCGACGAGACCGAGCCGAGTCAGTATGCATTCAAGGAAGAAGGCAAGGGAGTATCGACAGCCACAGAGGCACGATTCACATTCCCATTCAGCGACGTCGACCTCACACGCAACCCCAAACTCGGAGGCGAACCCGTGGCCTACGAATTCGGCGAAAAAGAAGTCACCGCTGCACAGCTTTACAACTAATCACACCAGTTCAAAGAGAATCAAGTCATGAAACAACTAAAATATTTCATCCTCCCGGCAATCGCACTCTTTGCAGCCGGAATGACATCGTGCAACGACGACGATGCCTACTTCGAGGACGATGCCCAGAACTCACCCATAAAGGTGACACAGATATACCTTGAGGACTACAAATCCTCAGTGCCCGACCGTCCCGTCGACTTCGCCCGCCTCGGACAGCTCATACGCATCGAAGGACAGGGACTCTTCGGAGTGCGCAAAGTCTATATCAACGGATACGACACATACTTCAACCGCGCCTACGTCAGCGACAAGTCAATGCTCGTCACCGTAAACGCCAAGACACCCATCACCGACTGCGACCCCCAACTCCGCGACAAGATACGCCTCGTCAAGGACGGAGCAGAATACACATTCGACCTCACCATCCGAGCCGCAAGCCCGACAGTAACATCGGTATCCAACACCCTCCCGCAGCCCGGAGAGACAGTGACCGTGTACGGAACAGGATTCCAGGAGACAACCGAAATCACCCTCCCGGGAGGAATAAAGATCACCGAAGGAATCCAGTGTGACAACGAAGAAGGCGAATGGTTCTCATTCACAATGCCGGCCGGAGTCACCGAAGGCGGATCAATCGAAGCCGTCAACGCCAACGGAGTAGCAAAGTCGCCCGCCTACTTCAACGAGCGACGCGGCATGATACTCGACTGCGACGGAGCAGGAGTCTTCGGCAACTGGAGCGCCACCTACGACCCCGCCGAATGCGTCGACGACCCGGCAGCATCCGGACGCGGACTCTGCATTCCGGCAATACCGGCGAGCGTGCTCGCCAACGGAGGCATAAAGGCCAACGCGCAGGGCAACGGATGGTTCACAGCCGGTAACGACGAACCCACCGACGACTGGGCGAGAATGTACGACCTCATACCTTGGAACACATCGACAACAGAAATCGCATTCCAGTTTGATGTCTACTGCCCCGAACCGCTCACAACAGGCCTCCTCGAGTTCACACTCCAGAACAACCTCTCCAACTACGGATTCGGCACCAGCGAGACATCAGCCGACTACAGCTCGGCCTACGCCGTATGCTGGATACCATGGCTGAAGGACGGAGAGTTCACACCATTCAAGACCGACGGATGGGTCACAGTCACAATACCCGTCACATCGTTCGGCATATACCAGAACATCAAGGAAGGCTACGTCTTCCAGGACGTTGTAAACCATCGCAACGCAGCCTCCTACCGCAACTTCGGAATGTTCTTCGTCAACAAGGATGTAGAGTACACTGACGGCAATACCTACGCCTCCCAGCCCTTCAACCAGGGTCTCTACATCGACAACTGGCGCATCGTACCCTGCAAGGAATTCACAGTGTCCGATTTCCCCGACGAGGAAGACAATGAAACCGAGGAATAACCCCTTTAATCGCATCAACTCATGAAAACCGACAAAATATATATACCAGCCATCGCGGCAACACTGATGCTCGGCCTCTCCGCCTGCGACGACAACGTCATGGAGTGGAAGGGGTCCGACCCCACGGTGAAGCCCACCGAACTCCCAATGGAATTGGCCGAGAAAATAGCCAAATACGACTATATCAAGAACTACATGGCCGAATACCATCCCAACACACCGATCACCGTGGGAATGGGACTCGACAACTACCTCGGCATCAAAGAATACGCAGCCACAGTCAACGAAAACTTCCAGGGCGTGACATTCGGCAACGCCATGAAACACCAGAGCATCGTAGCCTCCAACGGCGCGTTCAACTGGAGCAAAGTCGACGAATTCCTCGCCCTCAACACAGGCCTGCCTATACACGGCCACAACCTCCTCTGGCACACACAGCAGCAGCAGAACTATATGCGCTCGCTCATCGCGCCCGAAATCGAGATTGTAGGCACACCCGACAGCGACATACTCAATATCCTCCAGGCCGACGATAGCAACTTCGAAGGAGGCACCACCGGAAACTGGGGATGCTGGGGCCAGCCAGAACAGAGCCCCTCCGCATCCGTAGTCGAGGGAGGTCACGACAGCAAATATGCCGCACAACTCGTCAACAACGCCGATGGCGGTGAAGGACAGGAATGGAGAGCCCAGTTCGCCTACACCTGCTCCACGCCGTTTGACCTGGAAAAGACCTACAAAATCCGCTTCTATGCCAAGTGTGACAATCCCGCCGGCACAATGCAGATACAGTATCAGAACAGCAATTCCTATGGTAGCCAGGGCTGCTATGCCCGATTCAACGTCGGCACAAACTGGACACTCTGCGAGGCTGAATTCCAGCCTAAGGAAGAAGCCACGAAAGGTGCGCCCGACCGTGTCATCATAAACTTCGGCGCCGTGGCCGGAACCTATCTTGTCGACGACATCGAATTTGGCGAAAAGATGGATCTTCCCTCCGACCCCGATGCCACACGTCCCAACCTCATCCCCAACGGTACATTCGACAACGACACCGAGGGATGGGCACAATGGAATGGCACAGGCAAGGACTGGGATGCCGACGAAGGAATGTTTGCCAAGGGTTGCATGAAAATCGTCAATGAAATGTCCGAGCCTACCAACCAGTGGAAGATGCAGATCCACTCCGACCTCAGAGAGGAAATCATCTCCGGCACCACATTCTATGTGTCATACTACATCAAGACAGCAGCCGGCGAAGGCTCCGTAAGATGCTCCACCACCGGCCAGGCCTACTATCAGGGCGATCAGACAGTGACACCCGCGTGGACACGCATCGAATGGGTGGTAAACGCCGACGGCAACCGTGACGGCGAGGTAACAGGCCTCAACTTCGACATAGCAGCAGTGCCTAACACCTACTATATCGACAACGTGGTTGTCTCCACCACACCATTCTCCAAACAGAACATTGTCAAAAAACGCGCCCAGTCTCTTGTCTACAAAATCAAGACTCCCGAAGAGAAAAAGCAGATTCTCCTCGATGCCATGGAAGCATGGATCAAGGAAGCCATGACCCACATGGGCGACAAGTGTACATCATGGGATGTCATCAACGAGCCCATCGGCGACGACTCCAAGTGGCGAGGTATCGACGGCGGATGGATGTCAGGCGACTCTGAACCCGTCGAGACCCGTGAGGACGGACTCACACTCAACTGGGCCAACGATGCAGGCAACGGACACTTCTACTGGGGCTACTACATCGGCAAGGAATATGCGCCCAAAGCATTCGAATTTGCCCGCAAGTACTCCACCAACAACGCCGACCTATACGTCAACGAATACAACCTCGAGACATCGGACCGCAAACGCGCAGCCCTCATCGAGTTTGTAAAGTACATCGACGCCAACGGCGGCCACGTTGACGGCATCGGCACCCAGATGCACGTGCAGAAGAACATCACCAAGGAGCAGGTCGACAAGATGTTCAAGGAACTCGCCGCCACCGGAAAGAAAGTGCGCATCACCGAGCTCGACGTAGCCCTCGGCACCGAGGCCAAGACCCTCGCCGACTACGAGCTCCAGGGCGAAGTATTCCACATGATCCTTACCTCCTACTTCGAGAACGTCCCCGAGGCACAGCAGGGTGGTATCACCATCTGGAGTCTCACCGACGCTCCCGAGGAGCATGAATACTGGCTCAAGGGCGACGAACCAAACATCTTCGATGCCAACTACGGTCGCAAGATAGCCTACAAGCGCGTATGCGACGCAATCGCAGGACGCGACCTCGGCGAAGAGTTCACAAGCCCCGACTATTCACAGACAGGCAAAGACAAATAGGTAAAACATTTCTAAGGTAAAAAACATTATCTGAATTCATAGTAGCTATCCGTGGGCGGGTCTGAATCCCGTGATTTTGGCCCGCCCGCTTTCTATGAATTCACCACATCATCAATAACAGCCATGAACCGTCTCGTCATCACACTCCTCATCACACTCCTCTCAGCAACTGCCGTCTCGGCCCGCACAGGGTCGCGGCTCGTGCGACATGGGGAGAGGGCACAGCTTGAAGTCGACGGAAAACCCTTCTTCATCATCGGAGGAGAGACGGGCAACTCCATGGCTTCATGCGACACCGACATAACCGACGCCATACGCATAGCCGACGAGACAGGCTTCAACACAGTCCTCATACCGGCATCATGGGAACTCATCGAGCGCGAGAAAGGACAGTTTGACTTCTCCCAGGTCGACACCATCATCTCGCGCGCCGCCGCCCGCAAGCTACGAGTAGTGCTCCTGTGGTTCGGAGCATGGAAAAACTCTATGTCGTGCTACACACCGGAATGGTTCAAGCGCGACACAGCCACATATCCGCGTGCACGCACGGCTTCGGGCAAACCGCTCGAAATAGCATCGGCCTTCTCACCCGACGTCTATGAGGCCGACGCAGCCGCCTTCCGCAGGCTCCTGCGCCACATAGCCGACACCGACACAGCCGGCACAGTCATAATGCTGCAGATCGAAAATGAGATAGGTATGCTTGAGGACCCGCGCGACCACTCGCCACTGGCCGAGAAAGAATATCGCAAAGATGTGCCACAGGCCCTGATGAAACATCTGTCTGAAAACAAAGCCTCGCTTCATCCCTTCCTGCTCCGCAAGTGGAGCGACAACGGACTGAAGACCGGCGGCTCATGGACCGAAGTATTCGGAGCCGACATATTCACCGACGAGATTTTCATGGCCTACAACTACGCGCTCTATGTGGAGCGTCTGGCACGGGAAGCCCGCAGGATATTCCCCACAATGCCTCTCTATGTCAACGCCGCCATGAACTCCCGAGGACGTATGCCGGGCGAATACCCATCGGCCGGACCGCTCATACACCTCAAGGACATCTGGCACGCGGCAGCCCCGACAATCGACTTCCTGTCACCCGACCTCTACGACCGCGGATTCACCGGCTGGGTGGAGTCATACGCCACCCCCGACAATCCTCTATTCATTCCCGAGATAAAGGCAGGCCCCGAGAATCTACCACAGGCCTGCTATGTCCTCGGCGAGAAAGGAGCCATAGGCCTCTCACCCTTCGCCTACAACAGACAGAGCCCAGATCCGACCAGGCGCGAAGCCTACATAAAGCTCCGGTCTCTCACACCATTGATGGCCTCACATATAGCTTCAAAAGACATGAACGGACTATATTTTGACGCCGATTCCACCACCCGCACCATCATTCGCGACGGCCTCCGCATCACGGCCTCGCACTACTTCACACTCCCCTGGGATCCACGAGCCAGCGACGGCTCCACCTGGCCTGCCGCCGGAGGAATCATACTTCCGCTCGGCCCCATGGAATACATCATTGCCGGCACCGGCATAGTCCTTGCCTTCGAACCTGCGCAAGCCGACCGCTCCGACGCTGCAAATCTCGGAGAGGATGGCTTCCTTAACGCCGCAGCCGACCGCAAGCAGACAGCAGCCGCATCAAGCTGGAAGGGACCGCGCATAGGTCTCGCCTCGGTCAGAGAAGTAGCCGTCAGCCCCGACGGATCCCTCACGACACTGCGCACATTCAACGGCGACGAAACCCACCAGGGCCGCCACGTGCGCATAGGAATCGACGACTTTTCAATACTTCATGTCAAACTATATGAATACGAATAAAATACTCACCCTCTCCATCTCGCTGCTGCTCGGAGCCACGTCGGCCGTAGCGGCCGTGAAACTGCCGGCCATAATATCCTCCGGCATGGTGGTACAGCGCGACCACCCCTTCACCCTGTGGGGCACCGCCGATCCTGGCGAGAAAGTAAAGGTAAAAATCAAAGGAGGCAAGTCAGCCGACACCGTGGCCGACACCGACGGCTCATGGACTATCACACTCCCGCCACTCAAAACCGGAAAGACCCACTCGGTCACCGTCGGAGACATCACACTCGAGGACATACTCGTAGGCGACGTGCTCCTGTGTTCCGGACAGTCCAACATGGAACTCCCCATTGCCCGTGTCATGGACCTGCTTGAGGACGACTACCGCAACTACCCGAGCCAGGCCTCTGTCTACCCCGTGATACGGCAGTTCAAAGTGCCCAAAGAGGTGGAATTCGGACCGGCGCGCACCGATGTGGACCCGTCGGCCTCCTGGAAAAGCGCCTCGCAGGACGGCGACAATTTCTCTGCACTGGCCTTCTATACAGCCCGAGCACTGCATGAAAAGACCGGACTCCCCGTAGGCCTCGTCAACGCCTCCTGGGGAGGCACACCCGTAGAGTCGTGGGTTTCCGACTCACACCTCGCCTCATTCCCGCTCTGCATCAACAAGAAATCAATCTACTCCGACCCCGCTTACCGCGAGGCTGTGAAGACCCTGGAGAACCGCAACTATGAGGAATGGAACCGCGTGTTGCGCGAGTCCGACCCCGGCCTCCGACAGGAAAAATACTACTCACCGTCACTCTCCGACAGCGACTGGGAAGAGATCGACCTCTTCTCAACATCCTGGGGCACCGACGGAATGAAACCGGCAAACGGCACCCACTGGCTGAGAAAATCGTTCAGAATCAGTGCCGACAAAGCCGGACAGCCGGCCACACTGCGCCTCGGTTGCATAGTCGATGCCGACTCCGTATGGGTCAACGGACGCCAGGTAGGCTTCACATCCTATCAATACCCACCGCGCATCTACCACATCCCGGCCGGACTCCTCCGCGAGGGAGAAAACAATGTGACCATACAGCTGATATCGCAGCATGGAAAGCCCCATTTCGTACCCGAAAAACCCTACAAAATAATATTCGGCTCCTCCCCTCACACCCGCTACGGACTCACCGAGCCCGACGAAATATCTCTCGAAGGCAAGTGGAGATACCACCGCGGAGCCGAAATGCCCGAAGGACCAGGCATGATGTTCTGGTGCTACCTCCCGTCAGTGCTCTACAACAGCATGATAGCCCCCGTCATCAAATACCCGGTCCGCGGAGCCGTGTGGTACCAGGGAGAGTCCAACGTCGACCGCTCCAACCTCTACGCACCGCTCTTCACCGCCCTGACATCATGCTGGCGCGAAGCCTCAGGCAACAGTGAAATGCCGTTCTACGTCGTAGAACTTGCCGGATTCCTCCACCCGTCCGACAAGGCCGGACAGGCCGCCTGGCAGAAGATGCGCGACGTGCAGCGCGATATGTGCCACACAATCCCGGCGGCAACCCTCATCCCCAATGCCGACCTCGGCGAGTGGAACGACATCCACCCCCTCGACAAGAAAACCCTCGGCTCACGAGTGGCCGAATCAATCTACAACGACCTTAATCAATAAAAAAATGGAAGCTGCCATCTCATCTCAGGAAGCCCGTGCAGCCAAGGGATTCCACAAACTTTCAATGCTTCAGTGCATAGGATTCGGCTCGGGCGACCTGGCCCAGAATCTCATCTACCAGACCATCAGTATGTACCTGCTGTTCTTCTACACCAACGTCTACGGCCTTGACCCAGCGGTTGCAGCCGTGATGTTCCTGATAGTCAGAATAGTCGATGTAATCTGGGACCCCCTCGTAGGAACATTCGTCGACAAGCACGATCCCAAGCTTGGAAAATACCGCTCCTACCTCGTACTCGGAGGAATACCGCTGACCGGATTCGCCATTCTATGCTTCTGGAACGGATTCTCCGGATCACTCCTCTATGCCTATATCACCTATGTGGGACTCTCCATGTGCTACACACTCGTCAACGTACCCTACGGTGCCCTCAACGCATCGCTCACCCGCGACACCGACGAAATCACCAAACTCACATCCGTGCGTATGTTCATGGCCAATCTGGGAGGTCTGGCCGTAGGTATGGGAATTCCCTGGGTGCTCAAGATGTTCGATCCCACCGAGACCACCGATATGTCCATGGACGACTCGGCCTGGTTCACCACAATGACCATCTACGGATGCATCGGTCTCGCACTCCTCTTCTTCTGCTTCTCCCAGTGTCGCGAAAGAGTCGTGATGGACAAGAGCGCGACAGAGAATGTCAAAGTTTCCGACCTCTGGATGGAGTTTGTGCACAACCGTCCGCTTCGCATCCTCGCCTTCTTCTTCGTCACAGCATTCGCCATGATGGCCGTAGGCAACGCAGCCGGAGCATACTACATCAACTACAACCTCGGAGGCAGCGCCGACGAGCTCTCCATCTTCATGGGACTCGGCTCCATCCCGGCCTTCATATTCATGCCCATGATTCCGGCCATCAAGAAAATAGTAGGCAAGAAAGGAATGTTCTACATATTCCTCATCACAGCCATAGCAGGCATGGCAATGCTCTACGCCATATCAATGATTCCCGCCCTGCGCGAACAGATGTGGCTCGTCTACACCGCACAGTTCGTCAAATCTACAGGAGTCATCGTAGCCACCGGATATATGTGGGCACTCGTTCCCGAGGTAATCTCATATGGAGAGTACACCCACGGACGCCGCATCTCAGGAATAGTCAACGCCCTCACAGGCATATTCTACAAAGCCGGTATGGCACTGGGCGGCGTGGTGCCCGGACTCGTGCTCGCCTTCGTGGGATTTGACAAGAATGCCGCAACACAGACTCCGTTTGCCGAACAGGGCATACTCTGGCTCGTAGCGGTAATCCCGGCCATACTCCTCATCCTGGCCATGTTCATAATCTCGCGTTATGAACTTGAGGACGATGTGATTGACCGAATCAACGAAGAAATTGAATCACGTAACAAATAAAACACCAAAGAAAGTAACTAAAACACCTGAAAAAACATTCTTATGAAAAACCTATGCCTGATTCCTGTCGCAGCCATAGCCTTGATGCTCGGAGCCTGTTCCACTTCCCAGAAACAGACTGCCGCGACGGATGTCCCGACATTGAAGGACGCTTTCAAAGACTCGTTTCTTATAGGTGCAGCCGTAACCCCCGCCTGCACCGACGGTATAGACCATGCCGCCGACTCGCTCGTCTCGCTTCACTTCAACTCCATCGTGGCCGAAAACTGCATGAAGAGCGAGAAAATCAATCCCGCCGAAGGGGTGTATGACTGGAAAGACGCCGACAGCTTCGTCGACTACGGAACACGCCACGGCATGAAAATCATAGGCCACACCCTTGTGTGGCACTCGCAGCTCGCACCTTGGTTCCCGGTTGACTCGACCGGCAAATACGTCACCGCAGATGTTCTCAAAGAACGTTTGCGCAACCACATCACCACAGTCATGACCCGCTACAAGGGCAAGATACACGGCTGGGACGTGGTCAACGAGGCAATCCTCGATGACGGAACATACAGAAAAACACCCTTCTACGACATTCTGGGCGAGGAGTTTATACCGTTTGCCTTCGAATGTGCCGCCGCGGCCGACCCCGAAGCCGAGCTGTATCTCAACGACTATTCCATGGCCTCTCCCGCAAAACGCGAGACCTATATCCGCATCATAAATGACCTCCGCAAACGCGGCATCCGCATCGACGGAATAGGAATGCAGGGACATATGGGTATGGACTACCCCGACTTCGACGAGTTCGAGAAATCCATCGTGGAGTATGGCAAGACAGGAGTCGGAGTGATGATCACCGAGTGGGACATGAGCGCCCTCCCCACCGTCAACACCGGCGCGAACGTGGCCGACACAGCCGCCTACAACAAGATGCTCAACCCCTATCCCGACGGACTGCCCGAGGATATCGACCGCAAGTGGAACGACCGCATGGGACGCATGATGGAGATGTTCCTCCGCCACTCGGACGTGATCACACGCGTCACAGCATGGGGTGTCACCGACGGCGACTCCTGGAAGAACAACTGGCCCGTCAGAGGACGCACAGAATATCCCCTCCTCTTCTCCCGCTCCAACGAGCCAAAGCCATTCCTCAACACCTACCTCAGCAAATGAATGAGGCAGGAAAAATAAGAAGAAAACAACCATTATTGCATTCATCATGAAAACTGAAAAGAGATACCTTTTCCCTGAAGACTATATGGCCGATCCCAGCGTACACGTATTCAACGGCCGCATATACATATACCCCTCACACGACATCCAGGCCGAAAACGTCGAAAACGACAACGGCGACCAGTATGTCATGAGAGATATGCACGTCCTCTCCATCGACGGCGATCCTATGACAGGCCTCGTGACCGACCACGGCAAAGCACTCGATATCGACGACATACCCTGGGCCGGACGACAGCTCTGGGACTGTGACTGTGCCGAGAAGGACGGAAAATACTATCTCTACTTCCCCCTCAAGGACCGCAACGACATATTCCGCATGGGAGTGGCGGTGTCCGACCGTCCCGAAGGTCCATTCATTCCGCAGCCCGACCCTATCAGGGGCAGCTACTCGATAGACATCTGTGTGCTCCATGACGACGACGGCGAGTACTATCTCTACTTCGGCGGCCTCTGGGGCGGACAGATACAGCGCTACCGCGACAACAAGGCCCTCGAGAGCGCGATACTCCCCGAAGGCTCCGAACCAAGCCTGCCCAGCCGCTGTGTGCGCCTCTCCAAGGATATGCTCCAGTTTGACGAGGAACCTCGCCCGGTGCAGGTGGTCGACGAGAACGGTCTGCCCCTCCGCGCCGATGATCCCCACCGCTTCTTCGAGGCCTCGTGGGTACACAAATACAACGGGAAGTACTACTTCTCCTACTCCACCGGCGACTCCCACCTGCTCTGCTACGCTGTCGGCGACAACCCCTACGGCCCCTTTGTCTACCAGGGTGTCATACTCACCCCCGTAGTAGGCTGGACCACCCACCACAGCATCATAGAGTGGAAGGGAAAGTGGTATCTGTTCCACCACGATGCAGCCCCCTCGGGAGGACGCTCGTGGCTCCGATCGCTCAAGGTGTGCGAACTCGTGCACGATGCCGACGGCAAAATCCAAACGATAGAGGGTCTCGACAATGAATAGACTGCTCTCAGCCGCCGCGCTGGCCGTCGCGCTCTGCTCGCAGGGCGCGACGGTCAACGCGCCGTCGGGCAAACCGGGCTCCATACTTTCCACGGCCTGTGGCGAACTACGCGCTCTCCCCGCCAACGACACCGTATGCGTGAAAATAGCAAAGGCGAAAGAACTCGGGCCGGAAGGATACACCATCAGTCGCTCGGGCCACACATACACCCTCACGGCCCACGGCGAACGCGGTGTGCTGTATGGCGCGATGCATCTCGCCTATGGCGGAGTGGCCGACGGGACCACATTGTCGACATCACCGAAATTCGCCACACGCATCCTCAACCACTGGGACAATCTCGACGGCACCGTGGAGCGCGGATATGCGGGACGCTCACTCTGGAAATGGGAAGAACTCCCCGAGGTGGTGAGTCCTCGCTATGAGGAATATGCACGCCGCCTGGCCTCGGCAGGTATCAATGCTACCGTGCTCAACAATGTCAATGCCTCGCCCCTCATGCTCTCGAGAGCCTATCTGGAGAAAGTGAAAATCCTGGCAGACATCTTCCGCCCATATGGCATAAAGGTGTATCTGTCGGTCAATTTCGCCACTCCCATGGGCCTCGACTCCCTGCCCACCGCCGACCCTCTTGACCGTGACGTGCAGAAGTGGTGGAAGCGCAAGGCCGACGAGATATACTCGCTCATACCCGACTTCGGCGGTTTCCTCGTGAAGGCCAACTCCGAGGGCCAGCCCGGACCGATGGATTTCGGACGAAGCCATGCCGACGGAGCCAATATGCTGGCCCGCGCCCTGCGCAGCCACGGAGGCGAGGTGATGTGGCGCGCCTTTGTCTACTCGCCCATCGATGCCGACCGTGCCAAGCAGGCCTACATGGAGTTCCAGCCGCTCGACGGACAATTCGAACCAAACGTCACAGTGCAGGTCAAGAACGGTCCTGTCGACTTCCAGCCACGCGAACCCTACAGCCCTCTCTTCGGGGCAATGCCACGCACCCCGCAGACTGTGGAGTTTCAGATAACCCAGGAGTATCTCGGACACTCCAACCACCTGGCTTTCCTCGCCCCGATGTGGGAGGAGTTTTTCAGCTACGTCTCTCCCGACGGTCTCACAGCCGTGGCCGGAGTGGCCAATATAGGAGATGAGGCCGTGATGACCGGCAATCCGATGGCCGATGCCAACCTACACGCATTCGGACGGCTTGCCTGGAATCCGTCGCTCTCACCGGCCGAAATAGCCCGCGAGTGGATAGACACTCGACTGCTCACTCCCGACGCGCCCGAGAGCATACGCGAGGCCCTGACGGAGATGATGGTCTCAAGCCACGAGACCGTCACAGACTACATGATGCCCCTGGGGCTCCACCACATCTTCGCCTTCGGCCACCACTACGGACCGGAGCCGTGGTGTGACGTGGAGGGAGCTCGTCCCGACTGGCTCCCCGGCTACTATCACCGTGCCGACAGTGACGGGCTGGGATTTGACCGCACTCCCTCGGGAAGCAATGCCGTGGAGCAGTATCCCGAACCGCTGCGGTCACGCCTGGCCGACATAGACAAGTGTCCCGAGGAATTGCTGCTGTGGTTTCACCACGTCCCCTGGAAGCATCGCATGAAGTCGGGACGAACTCTGTGGGAAGAGCTGTGTCACCGCTACGCCCGCGGAGCAAAAAAGGTGGGTGAGTACCAGCGCGTGTGGGACGAGGCACGTCCGTGGGTCGACAAGGCTGTCTGGCAGGACGTGAGCGACCGCCTCGTCATCCAGGCCCGCGACGCACAGTGGTGGAAAGACGCCTGTCTGCTCTATTTCGCCGGCTTCTCCGGACTTCCCCTCACCGACGAGGCTCTACCGGTGGTCCACACGCTCGACGAGCTAAAGAAAGTGTCACTCGGCATAGACAACTACACCAATCCCACTCCTGCGCTTCTCAACTCCAAGCGTTGAGACACTGTCCGGAAATCGTTTCGTTTTTTCTCAATAAGAGTGTGGTCACACCGGCACCGGTGTGACCACACTCTTATATTGCAACGTGGCCCGGAGGCAGTGGCGAAACCCGTATTTTGACCGTCCACGGGGCCAGAAACAGTTGACGGACAGACGGTATCCGTCGGAAGGCTCTCCGAAAGCGTCGGTGTGGACCTGCTATAAATTTATCTGTATCATAGCCTTACAACAAAAAGGAAAAACTTTCTGAAAAATTTTTCTTATGTTATAAAACATAGTTTAAAAACATTTTGTAACTTTGCAGCGTTTTAAGGATAAAAAGGTTATTAGGTTTTATTTAATTCTTTTTGTTATGACTAACATTTTGAAGAAAGCTGCCGATCTGTATCGCACCGCCAGCTATTGCATGGTACGTGCCGAGCTCTATCTCAACGAGGTAAAGAACTCTGAACAAAAGTAACATACAGCCCGGACAGCCCCGGTAGCAGTACGTTGACTTAGACAAGACGCATCCTTCCATACAGAAAGGAGCGTTTTTTTTTTGCCCATATTTACCTGCTCCAACCGTCAGGACTCATCCGGTTGGAGCGGTTTCTTTCCAAACACACGATGCTGCACATACAAGGCCGCGCCAATCACCACGGTACCTGTGACAACCCATGTGACAGGATAGATGTTGAGCAGCATGGTGAAACTGTTGTCAATCCTGGGGAAGAGCCACACCCATCCGAGACGGAGGATACAGGTGCCGAAAATGGTGAGAATCATGGGTGTGAACGAGTAGCCGAGACCTCTCATGTAGCTTCCGGAGACCTCGTAGGTGCTTGCAAGCGCCTGATAGAGCAGCACTGTGTGGAATCGGAGCACGGCGTAGTGTATCACCTCGGGATCGGAAGTGAATATGCTCAAACACGCATGGGCCTGCCACACTATGAGGATGTTGGCCACACCGCATATGACTATGCTGTAGGCCATGCAGACGGCCACGACCCGGCGACAGCGCGAGGCAAGGCCCGCACCATAGTTCTGGCCTGTGAAAGCTATGGTGGCCTGGCTGAAGGCCGCCACGATATAGTAGCAGTAGGTCTCGTAGGTGAGAGCTGTGGCCGATCCGGCTATGGCCTCGGCTCCAAACTTGTTGATGGCCGCCTGGATGAATATGTTGGAAATGGAGAACACCATTCCCTGCATTCCGGCCGGAACGCCTATCTGGAGCATCTTGCGCAGGTCGGGAGCCGAAATGCGCCATCGGCTGATGTCGAGAGTGACCGGCTCCTCCTCCCGGAGCAGGAACCACACCATGATTGCCGCATTCAGGCCATTGGATATCACAGTGGCCCAGGCCACGCCGTCGACACCCATATCGAAGACGGCCACAAACAGCAGGTCGAGCACAAGATTGCACAAAGTAGCCACGAGGAGGGCGTAGAAAGGTTTCTGAGTGTCGCCGACACTGCGCATTATGGCCGAGCCGAAATTGTAGACCATCATGAAAGGCATACCGCAGAAGTAGATGCGCAGATAGCGCGTGGCAAGCCCTATCACCTCGGGGGGCGCGCTCATGGCCTCGAGTATCGGACGGGCCAAGGTGGTGCCGAGTCCGAGGAGAATGAATCCGGAGACTACGGCCACGACCATCACCGTTGATACCGAACGGCGCACGGCTTCAAAATGCTTCTGGCCGAGATAGGTGGCTATAACCACATTGGCACCTACGGCTATGCCCAGAAAGAGGTTGACAAGGATGCTGATGATGGGACCGTTGCTGCCCACCGCTGCTATGGCGTGACTGCTGGAGTAGCGCCCTATCACGGCCACGTCGACCGCATTGAACGACTGCTGGAGAATGCCGCTCGCTATAAGCGGAATAGCAAAGAGGAGAATCTTTCCGGAGAGCGGGCCGTGGAGCATATCCACCTTGCGGTGGGGAGAGGGATGATGGTGCAAGAGATGTTTCATAATCTTTTTCAGAGTGCGAAATTACTCATTTTTCAGTTTTCGGCCAAAATATACGGGTGTCGGGGAAAAATGGCTAACTTTGCATCTTCCAACCGACAACACCCCAGACCAGATGGATACACCCCTCTCACACATAGAAAACCTGCGCCGCCTGCTGCGGATAGAATATGAGGCCGAGCGAGATTCGTTTGTCCGCATCACCGACCGCATAGGGCTCGTGCGCCTCGCCGAGAGAGGGCGCGCATGGTTTCCGCTCAGAGCAGGGAAGTGCTACTACAATTCCCTGAACCAGCGCGTGGTGGAGGTGTTTCGTGCCGACGGAGGTGACCCTGAGCAGGAACACGAGTTCGAATACGGGCGCGCGGTGATGTTCTTCACAACCGAAGGCACCGGGAAGCCTCCGGCGCGACGTTGCGCCGGAACAGTGAGCTATGTCGACGGCGACCGCATGGTGGTGGCCGTGGCCGACGGTGCCGACCTCGGTTTTCTCAATGCGCCAGACTCAGCCGCTGGAGTGATGATATCGTTTGACGAGACTTCCTACCGCGTGATGTTCGAGGCTCTTGACGCTGTGGCCGGCAGCAAAGGCCGGCTCGGGGAACTGCGCGACCTCTTCAGCTCCCGGCGCAAGGCGGCCGAGTTTTCCATCGGCCCGGTGGGTATTCCCTACCTCAACGCATCGCAGGCCGATGGAGTCAACAAGGTGCTCCGCGCCAAGGATGTGGCCATAGTCCACGGCCCTCCCGGCACAGGAAAGACCACTACCCTTGTCGAGGCCATACACGAGACACTGCGCCGTGAGAGCCAGGTGATGGTGTGTGCCCAGAGCAATATGGCCGTCGACTGGATATCGGAGAAACTCGTGGACCGAGGTATCAGTGTCCTCCGACTGGGAAATCCCTCGCGTGTGAATGACAAGATGCTGTCGTTCACCTACGAACGGAGGTTTGAAGACCATCCCGACTATCCCACCCTCTGGAGCATTCGCAAGAGCATACGCGAGCTACAGGGAGCGCGACGCAGGGGCACAGACCAATGGCACAGCAAGATGAGCCGTCTGCGCAGCCGCGCCACGGAGCTCGAGATACGCATCAATGCCGACATCTTCTCGTCGGTCCACGTCATAGCCTCTACTCTCGTGGGGAGCGCGAGCCGTGTGCTGGAGGGAATGAAGTTTGCCACAGTCTTTATCGACGAGGCCGCCCAGGCTCTCGAAGCAGCCTGCTGGATACCGATGAGAAGGGCATCACGCATGATTCTCGCCGGCGACCACTGCCAGCTGCCACCGACGGTGAAATCAATCGAGGCAATGAGGGGAGGACTGGGACGCTCGCTAATGGAAAGGATAGTGGAGACACATCCGGAATGCGTCACACTTCTCACCACACAATACAGAATGAACGAGGAAATCATGAGGTTTTCAAGCGAGAGCTTCTATGCCGGAAGCATCGTGGCCTCGCCCGAGGTGAGACACCGCGGAATCCTCGACCTCGACATACCCATGGAGTGGGTGGATACAGCCGAAGTGACTGTGACCGACGCGGATGAGGGAGAGGACTCCCCTACCGACAATTTCCGCGAGGCTCTGGCCGGAGAGAGCTACGGACGCATCAACAAGGCCGAGGCCCGTCTCACAATCGACACTCTGCACTCCTATCTCTCGCGCATAAGCCGCGAGAGGATTCTCGACGAGCGCATCGACATAGGCATCATCTCGCCCTACCGCGCACAGGTGCACTATCTGCGACGGCTCCTCAGACAGCAGCCTTGGTACAAACCATTCCGCCACCTCATATCTGTCAACACGGTGGACGGGTTCCAGGGCCAGGAACGAGATGTTATAATAATCTCGCTCGTGAGAAACAACGAGGAAGGCAACATAGGGTTTCTGCGCGACCTGCGACGCATGAACGTGGCCATCACACGAGCACGCATGAAGCTGATAATCATAGGCGACTCTCCCACCCTGACGGGTTCACACCCATTCTACCGCAGACTCTACGACTATACTCGGCAGCTGAGACAGGAGGGCGGTCTCAGTCAATTATCCCACGCCTCTTCAGGGAGTTGATGTAGTCGCGCACAAGCATTTCCTGGCGTCGCTCCTCCTCGCGGGAGTATTGCGAAGGCGGCGGATAGGCCGGACTGCGACGCG
>CAJUGS010000016.1 GCA_910586305.1 uncultured Duncaniella sp. | reverse complement strand
ATGCTCCTAAACAGACTTCCCACAAATTAACAATCGTTATGAAACACCCTCTTAGACAGGATTCTGTGCATCACAATACTTTTCCGGTAGACGGATCCTTAGCTTACTTCATAGAATTCGTTTAGATATTTTGATAAGATAAATGTTGAAATTTTTAACACAATGTTTAGGTGTATATGGAATTTTTAATTAATTTTGCATCCAACCAATCTATTTAACACATTGAACAAGTTATGAAGTATTTTTGCAATTCTGCTGCGAAGATGATGTCGCTGTTCACAATGGCGGCGTGTACTGCGCTTACAGCATTTGGTGCTCCTGAACCACCTGTTGGGCTGACTGCCCATGTGGAAGGGTTAAAAGTAAATCTCAACTGGGCTAATGGTGATGCTGGAACCGCCCTCCTTGATTGTGGATTTGAGGAGGCTGAGTTTCCGGCCGAAGGATGGTCGGCAAAGGTCACCAACAATTACAATTACATATGTTCATGGTTTAATTTCCCGAGCGATCTCATCGAGACAGGCAATTATCGCGATTATATCCGTTCCGGCGAAAAGAGTGCCATGTTATACTACGATATTTTCTTCATGAGCGGCGACCATAATTCAGCCCAGGACGAGTGGCTGATTACGCCTTCCATGAAGGATGCAGCCTATCTCGAACTGTACTATTACCTCGATCCTAAGATTCTCGAGTGGGGAAGCTTTGAGGAATTTCCGGATCACTACTATGTAAAGGCAAGTTATGATGACGGTGTCAGTTGGGACGTGCTTTGGGATGGACGCAATGGGGTGGACCCGTTGCTTGGATGGCACAGCCTTGCCCTTCCGCTCAAGGGAGCCGGCGATGTCAAGGTCGCTTTCCAGGGTGTGAGCGATACGGGAGAATCAGTGCATCTGCTCTGGGCTTTGGATGATATCAAGGCCTATGCCTCTCGTAGTGGCTCCGGAATTGTCGAGGGATATACCGTAAAGCTCGACGGGGAAGTGATAGGTGAACATATTAAGAGCCTCGAGTTTACCGACCGCAGTGTCAAAACACCGGGTAAGCACCTTTATGAGGTATTTGCCGAGTCTGGCAGTGAACTGTCGCTCGCAGCCTCCAAAGAGGTTGAAATTGCCGAGATAGAGATTCTTCCTCCCTCCGATGTGAGATGCGAGGTTGTATACGATGATCTTTATGAGACATATTCTATCATTGTCAAGTGGGACGCTCCACAGGGTGCGTTTGCACCGGCCTATTACAATGTATATTGCGACGGAGTGTGTGCGGGTATGATGATCGAGGATACAATGGTGGAGTATTCTGGCTACAACAAGGGTATCTATGATTACAGTGTCTCAGCGGTCTATGTGGATCCGGATGCCGAGTCTGAACCTGTTCACAAACGAGTGGCTATAGAAACACGCCTCAATGCCTGCAACCTCAAGGCTGTCCCGGAAGGGGAGGATGTTAGACTCACATGGGATAATCCTGAAAGTGGCGAGTTCAAGGTGGAAGGCTATGAGGTCTGGAGAGGCGATACCAACATAGCCGGTAATCTGAAAGAATGTGTGATTGTCGATAAAAACGCTCCTTCAGGCAAGTACCGTTACTCGGTTGTGGCTGTGTTTGAGGATGGCGAGAAGTCCTATCCGGCCTGCCTGGACTACGACAATGGCGAGGCCGCACCGCTCTCTCTGCCTTTTGCCGAAGATTTCAACGCTGGGTTCCTTCCATCCAACTGGACCATACAGAATTTTTGGGATAATACACCCGACAACTTGTTGTGGCAATTTAACGATCCGAACGGACTCGGTGTGCAAGGTGACGGATTTGACGGCTGTTTTGCGTCAATTGACTGTGTTAATACCGGATTCTTCTCCCTTGAGAGTGCTCTCGTGACACCTTCGATTGACGTGAAGGGCTGTGACCTTTCCAGCCTTATAGTGTCGTTTACCTATGACTATGCAACAGACGGATACAACTCGAGCGCACAGGTGGAGCTTATGCCCGACAACAATGGTGAGTGGTATCCGGCGGGTGAACTCATCGGTTATGAGCCTGGATTCGAACATGGCGTGTTCGGTACCAGGACTGCCACGTTCACCCTCGGAGATATGATTGACAGTGATGTGTCCACCATACGTTTGAGATGGTACTACATAGGCATGATGGATCTCCACCTTGCTGTCGACAATGTGCTTGTCACCGACAAGACTTCAGGTATTGCAGGTGTGGCCGACGGTAGTCTCAAGGTAGAGGCCGGTGTGAGTGGCTTCGACGTAACAGCCTCTGAAGGAATAAGCCGTGTTGAGGTGTATTCTGTCGATGGTAGAATGATAGCTTCCCATGATGCCGGAGGTCAGATGCAGACAAGTGTCGGCTGTGAGGTTTCGGGACTCTGTATTGTCAGAGTATATACTGCCACAACAGCTCGTACCGTCAAAATAATCAGATAAGCTATTTGCTGCTATAATAACTAATCAGGCCGTCTCGAAATCTGGGGCGGCCTGATTTTTTAAGGTGTGGGATTGTATTATTTTTTTGGTGCGATCACGCGGTCACCTATCAGTTTAGCGAGGCCCGAACGCATTGTCTCCAGGTCGCGTATTCGCGCCATCAGCGAAAGCGCACGGTCGTAGTCGGAGGATGCACACGTTGATAGTTCGGCGCGGATTTCCTTGATTCGCGTCCACAGTATGGCATCTTTCAATTCGTGCAGCGCGCGTGGCACAAGATCGCCGAGAAGCTCCTGTTCTGTGTCCACGTGGGCGTATTTTGTGTGCATCTTGCTCAGTATGTGCTTCTCCACCACCATTTCTGTCGAAAGGTTTCTGATAGTGTCGTCGGCCGAGAAACAGAGGAGTTTTGAAAGATAGCTCACCGAGAAATCCTCCAACCCCTTTGTGTAGGCTGCGTCAAGACGTTCTGTGAGCGACTTCTCCATTGCCGATATGCTGCCCACGTCTGTGGCTTTGGCGCGTATTTCCTCAACCCCCTTTGCAAATTCCTCGGCTCTTACCTTGGTGAGGCGTTCCTCTTCGTGGCGGAGGTCGTCGGCATATGTGAGACGGCTCAGTTGCCTGGCCTCGCGGAAGAACAGGTCGAGGTCGGGATTGGAGAGTGTGATGCTGTCGGCGGCCATATCGTCCGTGATATATTCGAGCACGGTGATGGGGACAGCGTTGCCATCCTCGTCCACACCCTCGGCAAATGCATAGTTGCCATATCGGGCCACGAGTTGCATGAGTGCCATCTCGAACGGTCTCAGCTCCGAAGCATGGCCTGTGGGTCGCGACAGCGAGGGTTGTGGCTGTTCGGGTGGAGTCTCGGCTGCTTCATCTTGCGGTGTCTGTGTGCCGTCGGGAGCGTTGCCTGGCACCGTGGTGAGAGATTCGGCCCTCAGTTTTTCCTCGCGGCTCTTGAGCGCAAGTTCGTTGAAGCTTTTACCCACCTCGCGCTGAAGCACGTCCTCGGCAATGAACAGGATGCGCGAGCATTCCTGGATGTATACACTGCGTGTTATCTCGTTAGGTATAAGCGCTATGGTCTTTACAATACGGGTTATCACCCTTGCACGCATTGCGGGGTCGTCGGAGGCATCCTTCATGAGAATTCTTGCCATGAAGGTTATGAAGTCGGTCTCGTTGTCGGCGATGAATTTTTCCACCTCTGTGGAGCTGTGGTTCTGTGAGAACGAGTCGGGATCCTCACCTTCTGGAAGCAGGAGCACCTTGATGTCCATTCCGTCCTGTAGCAGCAACTCGATACCTCGCAGTGAGGCCTTGATACCTGCCGCATCGGCGTCATAGATGAGGGTGACATTGTTGGTGAACCTCTTTATGAGTCTCACCTGCTCCACGGTGAGGGCTGTGCCTGACGAGGCCACGACATTGCATAGACCGGCCTGGTGCATGGAGATGACATCCATGTAACCTTCGACGATTATGCACTTGCCGGCTTTTGATATGGCCTGTTTGGCCTGATAGAGACCGTATAGCTCGCGACGTTTGGAGTATATCTCGCTCTCGGGCGAGTTGACATATTTGGCTATGTTTTTCTCTTTCCGAAGAGTGCGGCCACCGAAGGCCACCACTTTTCCGGAGAGGGAGAGAATGGGGTATATGACGCGGCCGCGGAATCGGTCGTAGATTTTTCCGTCCTCAGTCTTGTTGCAGAGTCCTGTGCTTATGAGATACTCCTCGCTGTAACCACGCCCGGTGGCCTTCCGGTAGAGGGCGTCACGCTCTTCGGGGGCAAATCCGAGATGGAAACGTCCGATCATCTGGTCGGATATGCCGCGGTATCGGAAATAGCTCAGGCCTATGTCACGTCCCTCGTCCGACTCAAGCATGGTCTTCTCGAAGAATCGCATTGCGAAATCATTGACTGCCATCATGTTTTCACGGGCAGTCTCTGCTCGACGCTCCTCGTCAGTGAGTTCGCGTTCCTCTACATCGATGTTATACTTGCGTCCGAGATATTTGAGGGCCTCATAGTAGGTGAGCTGCTCGAGCTTCATTATGAAGTTGACAGCGCTGCCGCCTTCTCCGCAGCTGAAGCACTTGCATAATCCTTTGGCCTTGGAGACGTAGAAAGAGGGGGATCTGTCGTTGTGAAACGGACACAATCCCACCCAGTTGGCTCCACGGCGCTTGAGGCTCACGAAGTCACTTACCACTTCAACAATGTCCGACGCTTCGAGTATGCGCTGGACTGTCGCGTTGCTGATCTTTCTCATACATCTGCAAAGATACGAAAAATCCCGCTAATCTGCCGATGTATTCTTGGAGCGTCCATTGCTCCGCCTCTCAATTTTTCTGTATGACAAGGTAATTGGTGAGACTCCAGAATTCGTCGGGGTTTGTTATAATTATTGCTTTCCCGTTGTTCTCATCGACCATCCTGTAGGAAGAGCCGGGATGGTTTGACAGGATTCTTGCCTTGTCTGTACCCAATGGCAGGGTGGTCAGTGTCCGTTTGTCGCCTGTCACGAAGCACCCCTTGTCAAAGTCGCCTTTCATGAGTTTGGTTTTGCGAAGGAAGCCCGACTCGATTATACTGTGCTTTTTCAGATCGGATTTTGAAGCGATTACATAGTAACAGGTGTTAAGCTCGTTTTCGAGTCTGGTCGAATTCTCCTGTGCGGCATTACGTTCGTCGGTCACGGTGTAGACAGTCGTGTTGAGAGAGTCAACGGTGCTGTTGAGCAACCCTATGTGTTCGTTTGCTGCGATCAGTTGCTTTCTGAGCGACTCTGTTTCCTCGATCTGTGAGTCCATCTGCATTCTGAGCGCCTCAATTGTCTCTTTGAGTTCTTTGTTGTTGATGGTCGAGTTATGCAGTCTTTCCTCAAGTTCTCGTAGCTTTGCTTTTCGTTGCTGGATACGTTCTTTCAGACTTGCGATGTCTGTAAGTATCATGGCTTGTCGTCTCGTGTTTTCATTCGGGAGGCTTGAGGCTACAGACATCATGTTTTCGAGCTGTTTGATTTGTTCCAGACCTTCCGAGACTTCCTTGACCAGTGAAAGCAACTGGTCGCGTTCGCCCAGTGCGGTGACAAGCTCGTGTTTGGATATTTCCAAGAGTGACTGTTGTTCCTTTTCGGGGTTGCCGTTGCATGACGACAATGCCGAGGCAATGACGGTCGTGAAAATAATGTGTCTTGTTTTCATCGATTGGGTTTTTGAATCGGATGCAAAATTCGGAAAAATTTTCCGATTGTCCCAGGGATGTCAATAGACAGACGAAATGTGTCAATGAAGGGTCTCGGCCATATTTGTCTGTAAAAGAAAGATTGGCTAATTTTGCGCCATGAAATCATTGGAACACAGGACTAATTTAATCATTGATCTGTTTTTCTGCATCTGTATCATGCCCCTCCTGATAATTCTTGGTCCGGCAAAGTACTGGTGGAGAATTTCTCCTGCTTTTGCCTGTGTGGCCGTATCCTATCTTTACGGGTGTTATTTTGCCACCAAGGCTTTGCGCCTGCCACAGCTCATTCTGGTCAAGTCCTATGGTAAGCTTGCGGGTATTGCGTCGGTGCTTCTTTTGTTGACCTATCTTGTCACACTGTTCCCGTTGCCCGACGTGGATTTTGTGATACCGTCAATGAGCGAGTATCAGACCAGTGTGAGGAACTATAATATCACCATAGCCGTGTGGCTCATGTTCTCGGTGGTGATATGCTATTCGCTTACAGTGGCCTTCATAAAGGAACTGTATAGCAGGCTTTTGTTGCAGAATAAAATAGAGAATCAGCGAGACAAGGCCGAGCTGGCTCTCTATAAGGCGCAGATAAATCCTCACTTTCTGTTCAACACTCTGAATTCCTTATACAGCCTTGTGATAGGCACCTCTCAGAGAGCCGAGGATGCGTTTATCAAGTTCACTGAGTTGCTGAAGTATACGTATGTCACAGCCGACAGCGACTGGGTCACAATAAAAGATGAGATAGATTATATAAACAACTATATAGACCTGCAGCTGATCAGACTGGATGAGCATACCAGAGTGATACGTGATTGTTCGGTGGACGACGAGTCGGCCAATATCCCGCCCATGATTTTTCTTACATTTGTAGAGAATACGTTCAAATATGGCACCTCTACGAGTCGGAACTGTGAGATTCTGATAAGGCTGCGTCTAAATGACGGGGTGTTGCTTTTTGAGACTCAAAACTGTATAATGAGGTATTCCGACCAGTTCCGTAAGGATATGCCTGTCGGCATTAGCAATTGCAGGAGTCGGTTGTCGGGGTTGTTTTCTGACAGGTATACACTTGATATCAAGGAAGAGGACGGTGTATTCAAGGTGTGTCTTAAAATTAATCTGAGCAAAACATGAGTGGTGCTGTAAAGTGTGTGGCCATTGACGACGAGCCTTTGGCACTCGATATAATAGAGACTTTTTGCCGTAGAATAGGCAACATTGAGTTACAGAAATTTTCCAATCCCCACGCCGGTCTGGATGTGGTGAACAGCAGCAGGCCGGATATTGTTTTTCTCGATATCGAGATGGATGGCATCAATGGTCTGACGATAGCGTCGAAACTGCCCGAGAACACTTGTTTCATATTCACGACGGCATATCTGAAATACGCTATCGAGGGATTTGATCTCGATGCTGTGGATTATCTTCACAAACCGTTCTCTTTCAGTCGTTTTCAAGTGGCTTTTTCAAAGGCTTTGCGACGAATAGGAAGGGAAAGTCTGAAAGCCTCCACGCAATGCATTCTTGTAAAGCAGGATTACAGTAGCATAAGTATACCAATAGACGATATTCTATATGTCGAGGCGGTGGAGAGTTACTCGAAAATATTCAGAATCTCCGGCGATTGCATTATCTCCAGAATTTTGCTGAAGAATGTATTCGCAATGCTGCCTCAGGATTCCTTTATGCGCATACATCGCTCTTTCATTGTCTCGAAGTCAAAGGTGAAAAGTTTCAACCGCCAGGAACTTGTGCTCATAAACGGCGCAATTCTTCCTATTGGCCGGCAATATGCCTCCGAGCTGATGGAGATGATGTCGAGCTGACACGTTTGCCGTGGATGGCCGCGTGTCAGAGATAGCGGTCGGATGTGGGACTCAGAGAATTGTCGAGTGAGAAGACTCTCGGGGTGCCGGTGGGTATCTCTTCGTCGACAATCTGATGGGGCGTAAGGTGGAGGAGCATCATCACGAGGGCGCGCAGCGAATTGCCATGCGCCGCCACGAGGACATTGTCGTAGAGACGTAGGGCCGGGACTATCAATTCTTCCCAGCAGGGGCGTACACGCTGCACGGTCGAGGCAAGCGACTCGGTGAGTGGCAGTTCGTCGGGTGTGAGGAGGCTGTATCGTTCGTCGTTCCCCGGATATCGTTCGTCGTCGGGTGTGAGGGCCGGAGGTTCAACATCGTAGCTCCTGCGCCATTCGTGAACTTGTTCGTCGCCGTATTTCCGGGCTGTCTCGGCCTTGTTAAGTCCCTGCAGCGCGCCATAGTGGCGTTCGTTGAGATGCCAGTCCTTCACCACCGGAATCCAGTCGCGGTGCATTGTGTCGAGCGCTATGTCGAGGGTGTGTATGGCACGTCTCAGATATGACGTGAAGCAGTAGGACGGTAGCAGACCGGATCTGAGGATTTTTTCTCCGGCCACGGCTGCCTCCTTGCGACCGAGATCGGAGAGGTCTACATCGGTCCAGCCGGTGAATTGGTTTGACAGATTCCATTCGCTCTGTCCGTGGCGCAGGAGTATGAGATGTTTCATTTGTGACGTGGTATATGCTTTGTTTTTGCTTTTTAACATTCATACGGTGTTGAATGTTTGACATTTTAACTAATTCTTGCAATAATTTCAATCATTGCGCACAACTTTGGCATACTTTTTGTTATCTTTGTAACCATAACATCGTATAAAGAAAGGTAAAAAATATTGATGGAAACAGTTTATTCACAGAAATTCAAGGATGTAGTGAGCGATTCGCCGGTGCAGGCCGCCCGCCATAACAGCAGGTATGTCATGCCAGAGCATCTGTTGCTCTCAATCCTCAAGAATATAGATTCGGATCCGGCGCGTCTGATGGAGCGTTCGGCCCACGGCTCGTCGGCACTGCAGCTGCGCGAGACACTTGACACAGCTCTGCTTAATGCCGCTGCCGAAGGCGATTACTCGGGCCGTGTGGCAGTTAACGATGTCGCGGTGAGCGACCTTGCCAGCCGCATTATCAAACTCAGTGTGCTTGAGGCGAGAATGCTTAAGAGCAATGTGGTTGACGACGTGCATCTTCTGCTCGCCATTTTCCATAATTCCGATGCCCAGAACTCCGAGTTTATGGAGCCGTTCCGTAGGGCCGGTATCACTTATGAGTCGCTCTACCGTCTGCTTAACGGACAGGAGGGTGGAGCTGCTCCGTCGATGGGTGGCGGCGCTTATGCCGACGATGATGACGATGAAGAGGATGAGGCCGACGGAACTCCAGGTCCAATTCCTCCATCCTCGTCGTCGCGTTCGAGCGGTGGAGAGGCCCGTCGTGGCGACCGTCCGACTGCAGCGAGAAGGGGAAATGACACTCCGCTGCTCGACAAGTATGGCAACGACATGACTCTTGCGGCCGAGGAAGGTCGTCTGGACCCTGTTGTGGGCCGAGAGGTGGAGATAGAGCGTCTGGCTCAGATTCTCTCACGCCGCAAGAAGAATAACCCCGTGCTCATAGGCGAACCGGGTGTTGGAAAGTCGGCTATTGTGGAAGGCCTGGCTCTCCGCATAGTGAAGCGCAAGGTGTCGAGAATCCTTTTCGACAAGCGTGTGGTGTCGCTCGACATGGCCTCTATCGTGGCCGGTACCAAGTATCGCGGACAGTTTGAGGAGCGTATCAAGGGCGTTCTCGACGAGCTGTCGAAAAACCGCGACATCATTCTGTTTATCGACGAGCTTCATACCATAGTGGGTGCCGGCAATGCCGCAGGCTCCATGGATGCCGCCAATCTTCTGAAGCCGGCTCTGGCACGAGGCGAGATACAGTGTATCGGAGCCACTACTCTTGACGAGTACAGAAAGAACATCGAGAACGACGGTGCTCTCGAGCGTCGTTTCCAGAAGGTGATGGTCGAACCCACCAGCCGTGAGGAGACCCGCACCATTCTCGACAACATAAAGGATAAATATGAGGAGCATCACAATGTCGTCTATACTCCGGCGGCTCTTGATGCCTGCGTGGCGCTGACCGAGCGTTATGTGAGCGACCGAAATTTCCCCGACAAGGCCATAGATGCGCTTGACGAGGCCGGTTCGCGCGTACACGTCACCAACATAGCCGTGCCCGAGTCGATAGAGAAGCTCGAGCAGGAGATAGCCGAGACTTCTGCCGAAAAGCTCCGTGCCGCCCAGGCTCAGAACTTTGAGAAGGCCGCCGCCTACCGCGACCGCGAGCAGACACTCAAGCAGCAGCTTGACACAGCGATGGCTTCGTGGCACGAGCAGCTTGCCTCTATGCGCGAGACTGTAGACGAGGACAAGGTGGCCGAGGTTGTCGCCATGATGACAGGTGTGCCGGTGCAGCGCATAGCACAGGCCGAGGGACGTAGACTGAAGGAGATGAATCCGGCCTTGAAGGGACGTATCATAGGTCAGGACCAGGCTATCGACAAAGTGGTACGCGCCATCCAGCGCAGCCGCATCGGCCTCAAGGACCCCAACAAACCTATAGGCACTTTCCTCTTCCTTGGTCCCACAGGCGTTGGCAAGACCCATCTTGCCAAGAAGCTGGCCGAATATATGTTTGACTCCTCCGAGTCGCTCATCCGCATCGATATGTCGGAGTATATGGAGAAGTTTGCCGTGTCGCGTCTTGTCGGTGCGCCTCCGGGATATGTCGGATATGAGGAGGGAGGACAGCTCACAGAGAAAGTGCGTCGTCATCCATATTCCATCGTGCTTCTCGACGAAATAGAGAAGGCACATCCCGACGTGTTCAACCTGCTGCTCCAGGTGATGGACGAGGGCCGTCTCACCGACTCTCTCGGCCGTCGTGTGGATTTCAAGAACACTATAATAATAATGACTTCCAATATCGGCTCACGCCAGCTCAAGGAGTTTGGGGGAGGTATAGGCTTCAACGCCCGTCCGGCGGCCGACAAGGAGGTTTCGCAGGGTGTGCTCCAGAAGGCGCTCAACAAGGCGTTTGCTCCGGAGTTCCTCAACCGTATCGATGATATCGTGATGTTCTCGCCTCTCGACAGGGAAGCGATCTACAAGATTATAGAGATAGAAATATCCGGATTCCGCTCGCGTGTGGAGGATCTCGGCTACAAAATCACTATCACTCCCGAGGCCCGCGACTTTGTGGCCGACAAGGGGTATGATTCGCAGTTTGGCGCGCGTCCGTTGAAGCGCGCCATCCAGAAATATCTCGAGGATGTGATGGCCGAGCTTATCATGGATGCCACGGTGGCACCCGGCGACGAGATTCTGGTGTCACGTGCCCCGGGTGCAGAGACTCTCACTACCGAGATTGTCAACTCCTCTATGCTGGATGGTGGCAACAAGGCTCCGATGCTGCCGGAGGAGGCCCAATAACGCGACACATCAGTGACCGGTTTCAACCGGTAGGAAATTAGACTGATATCTACAGTAAAGGCTATCTCTTCCGCTAATGGTGAGATAGCCTTTACCGTAGATATTGAATTTTCACAAAGTCTATTTCGTTGTGATTACGATTCTTCGATATGAGGTCAGTCTTGGGAAGCCGTTGTCGGTCACTTCAAGAATGATATGTATTTTTGCTTTTTTCGCCATCGTTGGTATCTTAATCCTGCACTCACTTTCATTTGAGCCTTCAATCACCACTTTGCCTTCATAGTCGGATGGCTCTTCATATACCGACCATGAGTATCCAAGCTCGTTGCCATCCGGGTCATATGAACCGGACGCAGACAGACGTACTGTATTTCCCGGTTTTGCCGACATATATACTGTGGCTCTGTCTGTATTTCCATTGAGAGCAGCCACGGGGTGATGGTTGGCCTTGTCAAAGCTCTTTTCCTGGCTCCATATCATTCTTGCGGCAAAATTATTGTGTATTGCTTTCTCCCACTTCTTGATTGCCATATTTCCTTCCGGCGCACTTCCAATCATATAATAGTCGTCGAAAACAGCTTCGCTTTTGCCACTTTTTTCCACGAAGTCCATCCCTCGTATGTTCTTGATTTTATCTTTCGAAAATCGTCCGCCCCAACCTCCGTAATCAGGATGTTCCGGATTATTCAGTCCGTTGGAATAGACATAAAGGAATGACGGTGAATCCCCCTCGGTCGCCCATATGCGGTTTGGATAGTGGGCTCCCAGTGGAAGACGATTCTGTATATTGTCTTTTGTCCACTGGTCGTTTGGTGCCCATCCGTATACTTCTTTGTTTCTTATGTAGATAAGGTCGGGATAGTTCTTTGCTATATACGCGCCGGCATCATCCTGTCCGAGTATGTCATATACCCTGAGTTTAGACAGATATTTTCCGAAAGTCTTTTTGTTGGTAGTATTTTTGAGTTTGTACAAAGCTTGCGCCACAGTGTTCATTCCACCCCATGCGGCAATCCATAACGGACGTTTGTCATTGTTTGTTATTGCTGCAACAATCATTTCCGAGCCCGGAGAGTCTTTTCCTTCTCCCACTCCGTCCATATGTGGCTTGTCTTGTCCTTGAGCCACGATGGATCTTAGATATTCGGCAGACGGATAATCGGAAGAGTGAATGCGCAAGGTGGGCAGGACTTCTATGAAATCATTCACAGTCTTTCTAAGTTTGTCTGTCTTGTCAGGATCATCTACCCAAGCTTCAGAACTTATCAGTCCTTCAATATCTATACGGTCTGAACACACAAGGAGATGAATCATTGACTGTATGTCGTCCGGATCACTTCCACCAAGGTCTGTTGTTACAATCAGACGAGTATTCTCTTTTTTTTGGGTGTTATGAGAAGAATTGTTGCGATATCTCGAGAAGCTGTGAGATATCAGGGGGAGTTGACAGATTAATGTCAAAATAATCAGTCTTAACGTTAGTCTGTTCATGGAATCTGTATTTGGTATTTTTTCAGTAAAAACTTATTTTGACAAAAATAATGAAAAAAAGCATATGTTACAAATCCTTACGGAACTCAAATTAAGCCAGAAAGAGTCAATAATGCAGGAGGATTTGATTTTTTTATGGATTATTCACTATCTTTGCTATTGGTCTTATTACAAAGATATAATCCATTATGCGAAAACTGTTTTTCTATGTCGTTGTCATTGTTTTATCTTTGGCCAGTTCGGCTCAGTCATATGATGAGCGTATAGGCGCTGCAATGAATAGGGGCGATTGGTTTGCATTGGACTCCATATATAATGCCGCTCCAAAGGATTCCATGATGCCGTTTCTCGAAGTCTTTTCAAGATGCCTGATAGGAAACCGTTTTAATCGTCCGGATATTTCCGTACCTGCCTTTGACCAGTTGTTCAGAGAGTATTCCTCATCACTTGACCTCGGCAATTTACAAATCAATTAAACCTCAATTTTAGTCTAAGATATATTTATGTTGAGTATCAATAGTATAACTGCGTGCAATTGTACTAAATTCGTACTATTTAGATAATTGGATGAAAATAAATAGAGGCATTTATAGATAATTTGCGGTCGTTATCTTTATTTGTTTGCCTTGTTCTTCTTTTTTCATTGGTCAATAATGGGGATAGAGATAAGGGTTGGTGAAAAGAAAAACTGATAGAAGCATTTCTCTTTTGCCCTGCATATATTTTAGGTTAGGTTATATATTTTTATAGAACCTAACTTATTTTTGATTAGACTATTGACTTTCACCGCAAAAAGTCGTAACTTTGCCGTTGATTGGGAGTAGTCCCATAAAGACATTTTGAAAAAAAGAGGCGTTATGTCTTCTTCTTGTATGCGAAAAGCGTAGGAAACTTTATTCACATGAGCAAGAGATGGCGTAATAGTCTCCACGCATATGCGTGGGGCTGTTATTCCCACATCTGCTCATCAAGGTATTCCTACCACCTTCGCATTAAGACGTGGCATTACAGTTCCACGCTTCTAAATTTTTAATTGCACTTATGGTAACTGTGGTGCGTTTTAGTTAGAATATGAAAAAGGCAATCGCTGGCATTATCTTGTCTTTAGTTACCATTTGTGCTGCATACGCTCAAAAAGATGTAACACAGTTTCTTGGAATCCCTGTTGATGGCAGTAAGTCCGTCATGATTCAAAAGCTAAAGGCAAAGGGTTTTCGTGCCAATTCCTATTACAAGGATGTTTTGGAGGGAGTATTTAATGGTAGGGATGTAAATCTTCACATAGCAACAAATGGCGATAAGGTATACCGGATAATGATATGTGATGCTAATCCTGTCGATGAACGCTCAATTCAAATCAGATTCAATAATCTGTGTCGCCAATTTGGAAAGAATCCAAAATATATGTCTTTAGGTAATGAACTTATACCTGATGATGAAGACATATGCTACAAAATGAGTGTAGAAAACAAGCGATATCAGGCTATCTTTTATCAGCAACCAGCAGAATTATTAGATACGACATTATTGCGAGAAAAATTATTGCCTATCGTCTTGGAGAAATATACGGCAGAAGAACTTGCGAATCCAACAGAAGAAATGCAAGATGCGCTAATTAATATGTCATTTGATTATATGATTGATTTATGTTCCAAAAAGCCCGTATGGTTTATGATTTCTGAAATATACGACAAGTACTACATAACCATGTTCTATGATAATGAATACAATCGTGCGAATGGAGAGGATTTATAAGGTAGTTTTTCTGCCTTAGTTTCTACTTCCTTTTTATTTTTTCTAAAAACGTTTAGGACAATATTGTAGCCGAGGGATGAATATTGTTAAAATTTTCTAACAGATGAGGTTTCGCAATGGAATTTTGCGTAACTTTGCAACCGCTTTTTAGCATCCCGTGTGATGGGAAATTAAGGAGCTTTCAACCAACAACTTAATTTTTAGTAACACAATTAAAACCAAATCAGAAAATGAAGACATTTCAGCTGACCGCAGAGCCCCGTACCGACCTCGGTAAGAAGGCTGCCAAGTTGCTCCGCAAGGAGAACAAGATCCCCGTTGTCCTCAACGGTGGCGAAATCATCGACCTTCCCTACAACGGTACTCTTAAGGCCGGCGAGAAGATTGTTGAGATCGGCAACAACAAGGGCCTCATCACTACCGACCTCGTAGTGTCTCAGGACGCAGTCCGCAAGCTCGTATATACCCCCGAGATTTTCGCTATCGAGCTCACTGTAAACGGCGAAAAGCGTATGGCCGTGCTCAAGGACATCCAGTTCCACCCCGTTAAGGACACCATCCTCCACATGGACCTCCTTGAGGTGAACGACAAGAAGCCCGTCACCATCCTCGTGCCCGTTAAGCTCGAAGGCCACGCCGAAGGTGTGAAGGCCGGTGGTAAGCTCAACCTTTCCATGAAGAAAATCAAGGTTAAGGCTATCTATACCGAAATTCCCGAGCGCGTTGTGATCAACGTTGACCACCTCGGTCTTGGCAAGACTCTCCAGATCGGCGACCTCCACTTCGACGGTCTCGAGCTGATGAACGCCAAGAATGCCGTTGTCTGCGCTGTGGCTCTTACCCGTGCCGCCCGCGGTGCACAGGCCAACGCCCAGTAATCAAGGACGACAGCCATTTCGGCTTGAAACTCTTATTCCACAGATTTTCTCATCGCCATCGGCGGAGGGGAAATCTGTGTGATTTATGTGCATATATGTGAGAAGATTATGAAGTTTCTTATAGTCGGGCTCGGAAATATTGGTCCGGAATACGAAGGAACCCGCCATAATGCGGGTTTTATGGTGGCCGACGCGCTTGCCAGGAGCTGCAATGCCACTTTTTCTACCGAACGTTATGGCGACATAGCTCGCTGCAGGGTGAAGAACGCCCAGCTTGTTATACTCAAACCCTCGACTTACATGAATCTTTCGGGCAATGCCGTGAGGTACTGGATGCAGAAGGAGGGAATCGATGTGTCGAGTGTGCTCGTGATTGTCGACGATTGCGCACTTCCTTTCGGGGCCATACGCCTCAAGGGCTCAGGAAGCGATGCCGGCCATAACGGACTCAAAAATATAGCGCAGATGGTGGGCACACAGGCCTATCCGCGTCTGCGTTTCGGTATAGGTAACGACTTTCCGCGAGGTGCGCAGATTGACTATGTGCTCGGTATGTTCACCCCTGCTGAGATGGAGGCTATGCCTGAGAGAATAAATGTGGCGGTGGATGCTGTGAAGACTTTCTGTCTTGCCGGCATACAGACCGCAATGTGTAATTTCAACAACAAGTAGGAGCTATGAACGAAGTCCGTGTCGACAAGTGGCTGTGGGCCATGCGTGTGTTCAAGACCCGCACCGTGGCCACTGAGGCCTGCAAGAAGGGCCGTGTGCTCATGGGTGGTGTGGCTGTGAAGCCGTCGCGCACCATCAAGGTTGGTGATGTGGTGGATGTGAGAAAACCTCCGGTGACGTATTCGTTCCGTGTCAAGGCTCTCACCCAAAACCGTCTTGGTGCAAAGCTTGTGCCTGACTATATGGAGAATATTACTCCGAAGAGCGAGCTTGACTTGCTTGACATCGTGAGAATATCGGGCTTCATTGATCGCCGTAAAGGTTTGGGGCGTCCCACCAAGCGTGAGGGTCGTGATCTTGCCCAGTTTACCGAGTCAATTTCGGAGGACGGATGGGATTTTGATTTCCTTGATGAGGATGACGAGGATTAAAGAGATTAACTCTGCCATCTGAGTACTCCGCCGAAATTATGATATAAATAGTGCTGTCCCGGCAAAGACGCAAGAAGCGCCTGCCGGGACAGCACTGTTTTGTTATCCGTCAAGTGCCGGTCAGACTGTGAGTATGGCTCCTTTGGGAATGGCCGAGGAGGGAATGAGGATGAACTGGAGCCTTTTGGTGTTGAGGATGTAGACGATGGCCGATGATGTGAGTTTCACACGTCGTATATCTGTCCATGGAATTGTCTCGTCGGCAGGGACGGGAAATGTATCGATTGCGGTTTCGTCTGTTTCGTCTGTTTTCTCTGTCTCCGGT
Source organism: uncultured Duncaniella sp. (assembly GCA_910586305.1). Classification (GTDB taxonomy): domain Bacteria; phylum Bacteroidota; class Bacteroidia; order Bacteroidales; family Muribaculaceae; genus Duncaniella. The sequence goes on along the minus strand of CAJUGS010000016.1, from coordinate 47,324 downwards.
TTTTCGGAAGGCAGATAGTGGAGGCGGAGGTATTCTCCCGGTGCTATCATGACTTGCTTTGGCAGAATGGCTCTTCGTGCTTCGGGGGTGAGCATATAGTAGGTGTACAGAAAGCTCATTCCCATCGGCATGACTATGAAAAGCAGCATGAGTGCCACGAGTATGAGTCGCGCATCGGGGAGTATGATGCCTGCCGCGGCAACCGCTATGAGTGGGAGTGCTATCTTCCATCCGTGTCGCGGGAGCCACAGTCCGATGAGTGTGGAGAGATATCGGCCCGATGTGGTGGTGAATGGCGCTGTTTCAGTCATCGATGTAGCGGCGTGTGATTTTGCCGTATTCTTCTATGCGGCGGTCGCGCAGGAACGGCCACCAGCGACGCACTTGCTCGGAGCGCTTCATGTCGATATCTATTATGGCTGTTGTCTCGCTGTCGTCAGGAGCACGGTAGAGAAACTCTCCCTGCGGGCCGGCTATGAAACTTGATCCCCAGAAGAGGATGCCTCCGGTGGCTTGTGATGGGTCAGGTTCGTGGCCCACGCGGTTGACGGTAATAACTGGTAGGCCGTTGGCTACGGCGTGGCCGCGCTGTACGGTTATCCAGGCTTCTCTCTGTCTCTCCTTTTCGGCCTCGGTGTCGCTGCTTTCCCAGCCTATGGCCGTGGGGTAGATGAGGAGTTCGGCTCCGGCCATGGCCATGAGTCTGGCTGCCTCGGGGTACCATTGGTCCCAGCATACGAGCACTCCGAGCCGTCCGACGGATGTGTCGATGGGCGTGAATCCGATGTCGCCTGGGGTGAAATAGAATTTTTCGTAGTAGGCTGGATCATCGGGGATGTGCATTTTGCGGTATTTTCCGGCCATCGAGCCGTCTTTCTCGAATACTACGGCGGTGTTGTGGTAGAGACCCGGCGCACGACGCTCGAAGAGCGATGTGACGAGAACTATGCCGCATTTTCGTGCCACTTCGCTGTAGAATTCGGTGGCTTCCCCGGGTATAGGCACGGCGAGGTCGAAATTGTCTACGCTTTCTACCTGGCAGAAGTAGAGTGAGTCGTGAAGTTCCTGAAGCACCACGAGCTCGGCTCCTTGGGCGGCAAGACTCGTGATTTTTTCGGCAAGACGTCGGCGGTTGTCGGCCACCGATGGTGTATTGTGTTGCTGGATGATTCCTACTTTCATTTTTTCTGTGGTAATTGCATTGTGACGCAGTGAAGTGATCCGTGCTGGCACACGAGTGCTCGACAGTCGATGGGGACAATCGTATGGCCGGGGAACGCTATTTTCAATGTCTGCTGTGCCAGGAGGTCTTTGGCGGGCTGGGCGTAGACGGGCAGGTAGATATGTGTTGGGCTTACGAGATAGTTGGCATACGTGGCAGGGAGCTGCATTCCGTCGGTGTCATATACGGGGTCGGGGAGTGGCAGCTCGATGAGGTTGAAAGGATTTCCCTCGCGGGTGCGCAGCGCCCGGAGTTCGTCGCGCATCAATTTCAGCTCTTCGTGGTCGGTGTCTGTCTCGTCGCCGGGGCCGGTGTATATTATTGTATCGTCAGGGGCGAGGCGCGCCAGTGTGTCGATATGTGAGTCGGTGTCGTCGCCCGATAGTGCGCCGTGATTGAGCCAGAGGATGTGGTCTACTCCAAGCAGACGTGAAAGAAGAGCCTCAATTTCCTGCTTTGACATATCCGGATTGCGTGTCGGAGCCAGCAGGCATCGTGATGTTGTGAGGAGGGTTCCGTGGCCGTCGGTCTCTATGGAGCCTCCTTCGAGGATGAAGTCGATTTTCTCCACGTTGTCGAGGAGTCCTTTTCCGGCAAGCGCGGCGTTTACGGCGTTGTCTTTTGCGGCTTCGAATTTGTCGCCCCAGCCATTGAATGTGAAATCGAGGCGAGAGAGCGAGCCATCGGCGTTTTCAACTGTTATCGGGCCGAAATCGCGTGCCCATGTGTCGTTTGTGGGTATTTCCGCATAAATGATATTCTGTGTGGCCTCGCGGTCGAAAAGCTCTCTCATATAGCTGTCGCCGAGTGGTTCGGGTCCCACGATCAGAACCTTCTCGTTTTTTGCTATTTCGCTGATGATGTTGAAGAAACAATTCTGTGCGTCATCAAGCATATAGTTCCAGTCGGTGTCGGCGTGGGGCCACGCCATCATTACCGTCCGGTGGTCTTCCCATTCAGCCGGAAACCGGCGGATGGAAGCGACATCGTTAGTAATCGTCATATTCGTTTTTAAGATTTTCCCAAATAGTATCCTGAGAGTCAAAGTATTCTTCGCAGTAATCCATGAATCCTCGTTTTTCGCTACTGCCTACCTCATGACACCACTCCTTATAGGCTGTTTTGAGTTCGGGAGCCTCATGGAGCTGTTTCTTAAACTCTGCTTCTGCTATGTCTATACTGCCATATTCTTTTAGCAGAGAATTGAAATAGTCAGTAATGTGTTCCATTGTTTTAACAATTTTTCAGGATTAGGCTGGTTTGTGCGCCAAATTTATATCTTTGTCACGTATTTACCAAATTTGAACCGTTAAAGATAGTTTAGTTCAACAAAACGAGGCCGGAGATTGTTCTAAATACAGAATTCAATACCCCCTAAGACATTGGATATGAAAAAACTAAACTATTTATTCGGGCTGTTGTGTCTGTTTGTGCTAGCGGGTTGTTCGCCCTACAGTCTCGTGCAGGACACGGTCTACAACGGTGCCGACCTGAGAGCCTACACCACGTTTCGTATCATTACTCCCGGAGAGGGTAAGCTTCCTCCCGGAATGACTATGGTGACATACTATAACATTGCGTCGGCTATACGCGAGCAGATGGTGGAGCGCGGATACACCGAGGATGCGTCGTCGCCTCTGCTCATCAACATCGGTCTGACTGTGAAAAAGGAGATTGCCACCGAGCCTCTCATACCGCCCGGAGGTTATCCCTACGGAGGCCCGTATTATGGAGGTTACGGGCCGTGGTTCATGTATCCGAGGGGATATTACTGGCCCGCATATTATTCGAATGCACAGGTGATCACAGGTATATATCGTGAGGGTGTGCTGACGATGGATATGGTGAATATCGCTGACAAGGTGCCTCTCTATTCATCGTCGGTGGCCACTATTCTTGACGATGGTGACACTCAGTTTCGCAATCTCGCGGGTATAGCCCAGGCGGTGGATGTGCTTTTCAGCAAGTATCCTGTGCCGCTGCTTCCCCAATACAGGAAGTGATATCCGTGGGCAGACCGGATGTGATATGTCCCGGCCCCCGACTGGCAATCTCAGTCGGGGGCCGGATTCTGCTTTAATAGCAGTGATTGAACAAGTGCGTGCTGTTTAAAATGATAGGGCTGCTTATATCTGATATGGAATTGTGATTGAACCATTCAGGATATTAAATCTACCGGTATATTTAGGTGTTTCTTCGATGAAATTACCGGTGGTATCGCCATGGTAGATTTTCAGAATGAAATCTTCTTCCGGGATGTTCTTGATAGAGAAAGCGGCATTGGTTTCGCATCGGCAGTCTGCTTTGTCGGATGAGTGATATTCTACGATTGAAAGCGTGCCTTCATTGTAGGTGACATTGACATTTACTTTTTCAAAATCACAAGGATAATCAAGGGAAATGAACTTGCATTTGGCGGTAGTGCCTTCCAATACCATCTCGAAATAGCCATTGCCGTTTTCAGCCCGGCTTTGTGCAGATTCTGCATCAATGACGTTGAGACATTCCGTGTTGCTGAGCATGGATAGATAGGGGTACTTAAATGTCACATCTTCCGATGCCGAGCATGATGCAAGTGCCAAAACTGTCAGAAGGGCTGTCGCAAATGATAAGATGAGTTGTTGCATATTATTCAATTTTGATTTTTCGGTGGTTTATGATATAGATTCCTTTCATTAGATTTGAAATTGCCTCTGCCTCGTTTTGATATTTTCCTATCAAGAGGCCTTGAAGGTTGTATACTGTGACCGGTATCTGGGAATCGTCTTTAGGCAAGAGTTGGTGTGAGGAAAACGGACTAACCGGCAGATGGCTGTCAAACCATTCGATATTGCGGTGCAGAGCCTTTTTTATGCGCTCGGCTCTAAGAGAGGCTGTCTGTGTGGGATCTTCATTCCATCTTTCGCAATCGGATCTCCATGCTTCTGCCAGTGGAAGCACGGTGTTGTCGATATAACTGTATATATTGGATATCTTTTCGGGATATATTTCTTCCCAGACCGATTTTACAGCTTTGCAGAAGCTGTCATACTGTATGATTTCTCCTATCCAGTGAGGGGTGAATCCATAATGGACTTTCATTCGGAATGTGTAATCTGTTTTTTCTCGATTATAGCATACGAGATCCCATATAGGTCCTGCTGTCCATTTTGCGTTGTCGACCAAATCTTTATGAAGATAGAAACTGCCGTGGAATCCGTCGGGGTTGTCCATGACCTCCTGCAGGATGAAGAAACGTGCCATACTTTCCACATCGATATATTTCTCCCACTCCGTAGAGGTCTTGTCGGAAGAATATATAGCTGAATTTATTGACCTAAACTCGTTTGTAAGCCATTGCAATTGGGCGTCAGACAAATCTTCCGGAGAATGATAGCGTAGCGTAAGGTTCCATTTGCTGTTTTCAGGAATGGTAATCTGACATTCGTCGTGATAGTTGTCAACCTCAACAAGCCAGCCCCCCTTTATCAAATCGGGATTCGTCTCCCGGTCCTGCTGTTCATGGATATTTACACGGTTTTCGTCGATGCGTATGGTTTCGGTGAGGAAATAAAGCCCGATGTAGTCACCGTTCAATACGACCTCGACTGGTCTAAAGCTCGGAGTCCAAACCATTCCCATGAGTTTTCCCAACTGCAATCCCGCAACGGTGTTTTCGGTCGGTTTCAGCAAGGCCCAATGTTTGTTTTTAGGCATACCCATTATTGCGGTCTTTTTCCCGAGTTTGATTTTGTAAGGTTTTTTAGCGCCCTTCCATGACGAATGGCCTCTGCCACGTATCTGCATGGGCAAAGGTTTTGCTTCTGTGCCGAGGGGCTCGACACCTTCCGCTCCCATCGGATCAAGTCGATAAGAAGCGTTTAGATAGATTTCCTTAGATACGATTGGGTCACGGTTTTCAGTATCGATATACAGCACAGGCAATGTGCCGGATGTGGGTGTTGGTGTTGAGACTGGAGGGTTTGTCGCTTCGATTTCATCTGTACAGGAGATAAATATCAGTAGGACAAACAGGTAACTGATGTTTTTGAGAGTATTTATCATTGGTTTTGTTTGATTTGATTTTGATGATGTTGTTCCGTTGTTGACAACCTATAGATGCATTTGTCATCAAAAGACTGCATCATCCATATCATTTTTTTCAATTCTGTTCTACATTGTCAGTCTCAATCCGATAGGAATTGTGAATTCCACAGGTTTTTCTTGACGTATTGTTCTGATGTCGGAGGCCGGATTGAAATAATAGCGTAACGATGGCTCGGTATATATGCTGAGCGACGGAGTAAAATGATACTGAATACCAAGGCCACCTTCCACAGACCATTGCAAGGGAGCATTAATGTGGAGCGCATCTTTATTAGTGGCCCCAAATTTCGGAGAATATTCCGAAATAGATTGAGTGCCATAAACAGGAATGTCCAACGCACCGCCTCCTTGACCATACAGTGAGAAGTCTTTGTATGTGAGTATGCAATAGTTGAATTTAAGGGGGATTCCTATGTAGTGGATGCGCTGGATTGTTTCCTTGTTCATCAATTCGCTTTCCGAATGAATATCTGACCGCAGGAACGTGTAACGCAGACCGGTTTCGATGCTCCAGCGTGATGAAAGCGATTTGTTGACGGACAGTCCGATAACCAACGGCATATAATGACGTGTCTTTTCCGTGACTTCTATTTCATTGGCGGAACCTTCTACATCTGGTATCTCCGGATTAGGTATCCGGTATTTGTCGTAATTGTTTTGTTCAAGCGTACCGGAGTATGCCAAAGACAAAGCCCAGTCGTGTGGGTTGTCTGAGCCTAAGGGAGACAAATCTTCGGTTGCTATAAACTCTCCATTGTCAATAATGCCTGGTTTTATCCTTATGGTGTCGTTAGCCAGGGTGTCATTCATGTGTATTGATACACTGTCTTTTGACTCGGTAATTGTTGCTATATTTTCTTGTGACTTTAACTTGGGATAAGACGTTTTTTGTATGATTTGTTTTATATTAGGTCCACTGTCCGGATCGGTTTCTGTGTCAGTTATAGTGTCGGTGAATATTTGATTTTCCTTGTCGCTATTTTTGCTTATTTCCTGGTTTGACAATACCTCATTTCTGGATCTGAATAATCCGTTCCAAACAAGTAGTATTATAGCTGCTATCGACATGGCACCGATTTCAACTTTGTATTTTATTATCATTCGGCGCATCATTGCCTTTGCATGAGCGAGTTGCGATGATGACGAGTGTGGCGCTATACCAAGCATCGCTCCGATTTCTTTGTGTGACATCCCGTCAAGGACTGCCAGCCGAAAAACTTTGCCATATCCTTGAGGAAGCCGGTTGATGATACTGTCAAGTTCTTCCCATGTCAGTTCCGGCAGCGGATGGCTTTCGTTGTCATAATAGTCGGCGACAGACTCCTCGGATAATGGGACCGATATATGATTGGATTCATTTCTCAGATACTGGAGTGACAGATTCTTCATTATTGACGTGAGCCATGCTTCTACTTTTGAAGTGTTTTTCAAGGAATTGATGGAAACATAGGCAATAAGGAATCCGTCATGTAGAATATCCCATACCGCTTCTGAATTATGGACATAATATGACACAATCTGTTGCATTGGTATGCGATATGTCTGATAAAGAATCCCAAAGGCTTCTTTATCACCACTTTGACATTTCCTGACAAGATGTCTGAGGTCCATTGATACAAATTTATAATCAATAGATGGAAAAAGTGTCAAAGGACTGCATGGAGCCACCTAAATCTGTGGCGATTTAATGTTTTTTAAGATATGGTATGGTGACGTCCGGTAGTATTCTGCCGGGCGGGGTGGAAAAAACAAAGGGCTGTGCGGCATATGCCGTCCAGCCCGGAGGAAGCTTCGATACTGTTCCTAAGTTTTATTCGTCAATGTCGTTGTCGCGAGGATTGTTGTTGAGCTCGCGTACATCTTCTTCGACCATTTTCGGGGTTGCCTTTTCACCGTTGGCGATATCTACATCCACGCCTCTGAGGCCGGTGTCTTTTTCTTTCTTCTTATCCATGGGTCATGAAGTTTTTTGTGTTTATAAAGACAACGCTCCTAAGGCCGGGATGGTTCATTCTTCGACAGGAAGTTTGTTGAGCTGGTCTATATAGTCGAGCAGCTCTTCGCGTCCGCGTTTGTCTTCGCTCGATGTGAGGAATACCGGCGGGAGTTCCTCCCAGGTCTCCATGAGTACTTTGAGGTATTTCTGCACATTGCGTCTGCCTGCATCGTTTCCAAGCTTGTCGAGTTTGGTGAAGACTATGGAGAACGGCACACCGTTTTCACCGAGCCAGTTGAAAAAGTCGAGATCTATCTTCATCGGGGCATGGCGCGAGTCAATGAGCACAAAGAGATTGGTCATCTGTGTGCGTTTGAGTATGTAGCCTCTGATCATCTTCTCGAGCTGTTCGCGCTGTTCCTTTCCCCTCTGTGCGAATCCGTAGCCGGGGAGGTCGACAATATACCACTCGTTGTTTATGAGAAAGTGGTTTATGAGGAGTGTCTTTCCGGGGGTGGACGATGTCTTTGCGAGGCGCGGGTGGCCGGTGAGCATATTTATGAGCGACGATTTGCCCACGTTGCTCCTGCCAATGAAGGCATATTCGTGGTGCTTGTCGGTGGGACACTTGGAATGTGTGGAGTTGGAGATGGCGAATCGTGCGGAGTTGATTATCATATTTGACGTTTTATCGTTTTTTAGTCGAGCATTAGGCTTATCATTGGCCTTTCTGCCGGGAAGCGTATGATGTCGCCGATTGCAGGCGATGAGAAAGCTATCTCGCCGAAAACTTCGATGTTAACATCGAAGTCAAGCCGGCCTTTATATCCGTCGTCGGTCTTGCAAAGGCCGTCGGCTACCACGAATGTGTGGGAGTTAAGGTCGGAGAGAATCGGATCGTTTACCCTGATGGCGCAACGCAGGTCGGGGTGGGCTGCCGCTACTGCCGCAAGAAGGAGCGAGACGTTGACCACACGCCCCATTCCGCGTGGCATGAGGCGTCCGCCCATGGAGTCGCCGGGCCTTCCGTAGAGCAGGAAGGGGGTGTCGGGGTGCAGGCGGCGCAGGGCTTGGAGAGCTGCCGTGCGGGCGTCGTCGCTTTCGCCCATCACGTCGGTGACCAGCAGTAGGTCCTGGCGTGGTACAGCCCAGGCCATTGAGACTATGCGTGGACCATGGTCTTCGTCGTCGGATGTTATTGCCACGAAGTCGCCACCGTCCATTCGCAGGTCGGCCAGGATATTCTCGAAGTCGCGTCTGGAGTGCTGTATGTAGCACGGGCGGAGATTCTGGAAGCGGTCAAATGCTTGCCATATGTCCTCTGACACGGGATCGTCAAGAGACTCGTAGACACCACGTACAGGGAATGAGTGGAGCGATGTGAAACGCTGTTCCTTGGTGTAGAATATGGTAGAGAAGCCGAATCTCCGGTAGTAGAAGTAGAGCGCGCTGCGCGCCGGAATGAGGGTGCAGAGCATATCTCCTCTTGCCGCTGATTTGTGCAGGGTATCGGCCATAAGTGCCGACATATATCCCTTGCCTCTCTGTCGGCGGACGGTTGCAGCCCCGGCTATATAGCCTACGGGGTGGAGTGTCTGCTGGAATTTCATTTCATACCTCTGCAGGAGCAGGCTGCTGACGGTCTGTCCGGAGGGGTCGGTGAGTGTGAGGGCGTCTTCGTCGCGATACACGCTGTCGAAGTACATTGTGACATACTCTTTGCTGTCGCTGAAGCTCTCACGCCATATCTTCATTATATCATCTCTCTTGCTCATAGTATATAGTAAACAATCGAGACGGTGTCAAAGGTTTAGAACCCGGGGCGGGAATTTTGACAAATCTCCCGCCCCTTGAGGTTCATGAATCTTTTTCCCCGGTGTTACTTTATCCCTGATGGGCGGGACGAAGAAGGTCGTTGACAGTTTTTACGGGGTTGAATGTCGATACGGGCACTTCGACAAATACGGTGTTCCAATCGCTCATTGCGCCGTTCCACAGGCCGGGAAGCTCCATTGCACGGAGTTCCTTTCCGTGGCTTGACTTGGATGAGATGAAGCCGGTGGCGGGGTCGACGTAGGAGGGAAGATCGAACTTATTGCCGTGGATGTCTTTTATGTAGCATACGAGGTCTACGGGGTTGAAGTGGGTGGCAGAGGCCATCATCTTCATGTATTCCTCGTTGGAGGAATCCACCTGGTTGCTCTCAAGAATCTGTGGCGAAGTGGAGCCGTCGGGGTTGAAGGCTATGAATGGGCCGCCGCCGGGCTCGCCCTCGTTGCGCACCATGCCGCAGACACGGAGGGGACGGTTGAATTTCTTCTTGAGATATTCAACGATAGCATCGTCGTCCATATTCTCGAGGGCTGCGTCGCGCACGTTGAGCACATTGTTGAGATAGTCGACCATTCTCTTGAGGTCGTCGGAGGTGTAGACCTTCTCGTCAAGAGCGATGAGGTCTTCCTCTATCTGGTCGTGAACTTCGAGAAGAAGTCCTCCGAGGATTTCTTTATAGCGGATGGTGTCGGCTCTCTTGGAGTCGGGCACGACGTTGTCGATGTTCTTGATGAAGACAACGGCCGAGTCGATGTCGTTGAGGTTGCGGATGAGAGCGCCGTGACCGCCGGGACGGAACAGGAGGTGACCGTCTTCGATGAAGGGGGTGTTGTCAGGGTTGACGGCTATGGTGTCGGTTGACGGCTTCTGCTCGCTCATGGAGACGTTGAATTTCACTCCGGTGCGGGCTTCTGCTGACGGGATGACCTCATTGAGTTTCTCTTCGAAGAGTTTGCGGTGGTTGGCTGAAACGGTGAAGTGAAGGTTGACCACGCCCTTGGAGTTGGCTGCTGTCTGCGCGCCTTCAGCGAGATGTTCCTCGATGGGAGTGCGCGAGCCTTCGGGATAGCTGTGGAATTTGAGAAGTCCTTTGGGGAGTCCTCCGTAGTTCATGCCTTCGGGAAGCACAATGGCAGCGATGATGTCGCGTTTGCGGCCTTCGGCAAGAAGGGTGTCGAGATCCTTGCCGTAGAGTTTTTCCACTGTGGCGCGGAGTTCGGGTAGGAAAGGAAGTTTGCTGATGTTGGCTATAAGAACGGCCACCGGAGAGCCTTCCTTGAGTTCGTCTGTGCCACCATCGACATATTCAAACAGAGCCTTGAACATACGTGATGCGGCTCCGGATGCGGGTACGAACTTGCACACTTCACCGCCATGGGCGAGATATTCGCGCCAGCGTTCGAGGGCTGCGTTAATGTCCTGGTCGGAAAGACGGAATATGCCGGCGTCTACGCGGGCTGCATCCTGAATCTTGAGATATGGGAATCCTGTTGTGAAACGTTTGAGCTGGGCTTCAACTTCGGCTTCGCTAATTCCTTTTGAGCGAAGTAGTTCGAGGTCTTCGTGTCTTAGCATGGGTAAGAAGATATTGGTTTTTTTGATGATTTAGTGAAATTTTTCTCAAATATACGCATTATTTCCAATATACAACTTATATTTGCAAAAAATAAAATAGAATGATATGAAACGATTGTCACTGTTGCTGGGCCTTCTGATATATGTTGTTTCGATGCGCGGAGCAACCTCGGCTACATATGATTTTGCTGTGGTCAATGGGGATACGCTGCGTATGGATGTCTATATGCCGGGATGCTGTCTGGATGGGCCGGCCAAGCCGGCTGTGATATTTGCCTTCGGTGGTGGATTCAAAGGTGGTGAGAGGGATAACGAAAGTTACAAGAAGTATTTTGATTTCCTGTGCAGCCGTGGTGTTGCGGTGATTTCGACAGACTACCGGACGTCGCTTGCAAAAGCGAATCCCGGCGAGCTGGGGTCTGTTGAAGGGTTTGCCAAGGCCGTGCAGGGTGCTGTGACCGATGCTGTGACCGACTTCTACAAGGCTACCGCTTTTGTCCTTGCCCATGCAGGAGACTGGGGGATAGATCCAGCCAAGATAATTGCATCGGGGTCGAGTGCGGGGGCTATCACAGCTTTGCAGGCTGAGTATGTGCTTGCCAACGGTGGTGTGCCTGCCGGTGTTTTCCCTGAAGGGTTCAATTATGCCGCCGTGGTTTCTTTTGCAGGCGCGATATGCACCGAAGGAGATATTGCCTGGAAATCGAAACCGTGTCCGATGATGCTTTTTCACGGAGATGCCGACCGGAATGTTCCTTATGACGAACTGGGAGTAGGCGGAGTAGCATTGTGCGGATCTCGGGCTATAGCGACCTCGCTTGCCGGAGTCGGGGTGGCGTGTGAGTTCTATACTTTTGCCGGTTCGGATCATTCCATTGCAATTTCGCCAATGCAGGACCGTCTGTATACTATTTTCGGGTTTGTCAACAGAGTATGCAGCGGGAAGGAACGCTCATCGTTAAACGCTTTTGACTTTGTGCCCGGTGTTGCATCGGACTATCAGACTGAATTCACAATTGCCGACTATATAAAGGCTAATATGTGAGACGGATTTCCGGCAGCGGGTGTCAGTACTGGAGGTAGATGAATGGAACAATATCGCTTGAACGCACCTGAATCACTGCTATAATAACTGCCGCAAGCAGAATGGCTTGTAGCAATAACGGCGCGCCCATAAACGTGTGTCTTACCCGTTGCCCCCATTGCGACGGAATTATGTGGAGGAAGTAGCCGGCTGTCATGGCTATGACGATTGTGAGGTAGCCTCCGATAAATTGTGGCGCAACAGAGAGATGGAAGTCATTGAGTATCTGGTGCCACATCATATAGAAATCGTCCATTGATCGTGAACGGAACAGCATGAAAGTGGCTGTCATCAACAGGAATGTCAGCACCATGTTGAATACGCGCGATAGCGGGGACCGGCGGACCGGAACGGTGACAATGGTGACTTCGCCCGTGTCGGTGACGATGGTTTCTGACACTGTGGCGGGGAGGAATCTCACAAGGCTTTTGTGTATGACAAGAAGTGCTCCGTGTGCTGCGCCCCAGATGACATACATCCACGATGCTCCATGCCAGAAGCCTCCTATCACCATGGTGATAAACTGATTGAAATAGGCTCGTGGACGCGAGCAACGATTGCCTCCGAGGGGGATGTAGACATAGTCGCGCAGCCAGGTTGAGAGCGATATGTGCCATCTGTGCCAGAATTCCGTGGGGTTCTGTGCCTTGAACGGCGCGTTGAAATTCTCCTTGAATCGGAATCCGAGAAGGAGGGCAAGGCCAATAGCCATGTCGCTGTAGCCAGAGAAATCACAGTAGAGCTGGATGGTGAATCCTATCGAGGCCATGAAGTTTTCAAAACCGCTATAGAGGGCTGGATTGTCAAAGACGCGGTCAACGAAATTGCCCGAGATGAAGTCGGCTATCACCATCTTCTTGACAAGTCCGGTGATTATGAGAAATACGCCTTCTGACACCATGTCGCGTGTGATTTCGTGATTGCCCGCTATCTGCGGCAGCATATCTTTTGCGCGGACCACAGGACCGGCAAGGAGCGGAGGGAAAAAGGTGAGGAAGAAGAGATAGTCGAGAAAGTTGCGACAGGGTGTGATCTGTCCGCGGTATATGTCGACAATGTAGCTTATGGACCGGAATGTGAAGAAAGAGATGCCGGCCGGCAGTATGACGTTTATGATGTCGATGTGGGTGGTGAAGAAACGGTTTATTGTGTCTATAATCAAGCCGAAGTACTTGAAGTAGAAAAGCATACCGACGTTTACGCATACGTTGACAAAAACTATCAGTTTCATCACCACTGTGCGTCTCGTGCCTGTGAGACCGGAGGCTCGTCCGAGACACAGGCCGAGGATGTAGTCGCTGAGAGCCACTCCGGCGAGTATGGCGCAGCAGATTCCCGAGGATTTATAGTAGAAATAGAGTGAGAAGAGTATCGTGAATACCATTCGCCCCGTGCGCCATCCTCGCATGAGCCGATAGATGGCAATGAAGCCCACAAACAGCAACATGAATAGTCCGGTGTTGAACAGCAGAGGCTGCCGGGGGTCGTAGGTCATCGTGTCGACCACTTTTGAGAGGTCGATATTTATGTGCTCCATAAGATTGGAGCATTCGGTCAGGAGGGTTGAAGCCTTGTCGATTAACTGGTCCAATTTCTTAGTGGTGGGGGTGTGGTGTTATCTGTTTTCACGCAACGCATCGAGGAGGGCCTCATAGACGAGTCGTCCTTCGAGGTTGTAGCCTTTGCGTGTGTGATGTACGCGGTCGCCTGCGAAGAGTCCGTTGCTGATCCAGATGGAGCTTGAGCCGCTTCCTCCGGCCACGGAGTACCAGTCGTAGACGGCTATACCGTTCTCTTTACCATAGTCCATTATGGCCTGGCGGAGCGGGGCTATGTTTTTGTTGACGGCATATGAGCGGCTGGATCGGTTGACGGTCTTGTATCTTGCTTTGCGTCCTTTGCGCGCTTTGGTCTTGACCCTGACTTTCTTGGTTGTCGTGACTGATCTCTGGCACTCCTGTGGAGTGGTGAGCAGGATGAGTGCGTCGGGGTTGGCGGTGCGTATGTTCTTGACAAGTCGGTCTACTGAACGGGTGAAGGCCCGGGTGTCGAGTTTGCCGAAGGCTTCGTTTGTGCCGAGCGATATAATCACGAGATCGGGTTTGAGGGGGCTTATTCCGGCTCCGACATTTCCGATGCGGTTGTATGTCTCATAGGCCGCTCCGTTGTTGCCTATGGCGTGGTAGTAAACTCCGGGGCGTCCTCCGGAAAGCGATGCGCCGAACACTGTGAGGTCGCCTGCCGAAGAGAAATTGACCGTCACACTCGTCTCCTGTGACGGGAGAATAATCTGTGTGTAGTCGTGTGACGGGATGGCACGATGGCTCAGTTTCACCCCGGCGGCATTAGTTACGGAGTTTACTGTCAGTCGGCCTGTGTGGAATATGATGACGGACGAGAATGGGTTGTAGTCGTCACGGTCGGATGTGGCGAATGTGAGTTGGCCGTTTGATGTCACCGGGCGCACGGACGTACCCGTGAAGCCGACAGTCTGTTTCCATGACGAGCTCATGAGCTTGTTTGGCACCCAGGATCCTGTGCTTTGGAACGTGTAGTCGGATGGCTGGTTGGTCCCGCTCATTTTCAACGGAGCTATGAGTCCTCTGCCGGCGTTGCCGAAGTCATATTGCAGGAGTTCCCGCGTGGTTCCGGTGGAGAAGTCGGCTTGTATGTGGCTGTCGCCTATGTGTACGATTGACACCGGGTCGGTGGCCGATGATGTGAAAGCTTTTCTCAGACGCGACCAGTCGGCTCCATTGTATATTATATTGTTGTAGGATTTCTTTATAAAATCCGGTATGGGTATGTCGATGTCGTCGGCTTCGTCGGGGATGATTACGATGTCGTCGCGCACTTCGCGCTCTTCATCCTCCACGTCCGATACAATCTCTTCGCCCATCACCTCTTCCTCGTCCGGCTCGTTTGAGGCCGGCACTTGTGCGCCGATCGGGCCTGAGGTGAGGAATGCTGTTAAAATGGGGAGAAATATGTTGCGGATATCGATTAGTTTCATTGCAAGTTGTTTTGTATGGCCCTGAAGAGTTCGTCGGCAAGGCGTGCTCCTCCCTTGTGGGTCATGTGGATGTAGTCTTTGTTTATGAGTCCGGCGTTGCTCCACTCCACGACTGCTCCTTCGCCTCCCATTGCTTCACGTGTGTCCCAGAAGAGACAGTGGGCACGGCGGGCGGCATCGCGCTGAGCCGATATCATTGCAGGCGCTGTGGCCATTGAGGCCACGGTTCCGCCACGTTTCTCACCACGGTCGCCCACGCCCATCACGAGGATGTCGGCACGCGGATAGCAGGCGCGGATGTGGTTGATTACCCTCACCATGTGGGAGGAGTAGACCGAGTAGTTTTTCTGTGACGATGACATGGCGTTTATGCCAAACTCAAGTATTATGAGGTTGTAGTCCACGAATTCAGCCATCTGGCGACAAAGTCCGGAGTTGATTTTGGTGAGAGTTACGCCTGAGAAGCCGCGCGAGGACATACAGTCGAGGCTCACTCCTTTTGCTGCATCAAGCCACACTCCGAGACCTATGAGGCCTGAAGTTGCGGTCTTGAGTTCAAATCGGGATGTGGGACCCGAAACCTCTATGCACTGAACGGAATCGGAGGCTGTGATATTGCGTTCTTCCCAATCTCCGTCGCTGGTTTTAACATTGATTACGGAATTCTGCGGGGATATGAACAGAAAGAGACTTCTGTCCCATCCGGATGTGTGGGAGAATGCCGAGGTGCCTTCGTAGGAGGCGTTGGCCGAGGTCGTGGAGACTGCATACTGTTCGGCGATACCTATGTATCGTGGATCGGCTTTCTTGTTGGCCATGACGGTCTTCCATCCTTTCCCACCTTGTCTGACCGAGCGGCGGAACCCGGGGAAGTCGCTATGCATTGACATATATCCTACGCCTGAGCCTCCATAGGCAGTCTGGAGTTTTTCGCGAAGGTCCTGTGTGAAGATGTCGCCTTCGATATAGCTGTCTCCCACCACAGCAACTCGTGCGAGTGAGCCGCTTTCGATTGCGTGGCGAAACTGTATGAGTCCCACACCATCGGTGGTGTAGTCTTCGATCATCACGAGGTCTCCGTTGCGCGAAGGCTTGGGCGGAGCTATGATTGTGTCAATGGGTTGTGACAGCACTGAGTCACTGGCCGTGAGAGGGTTGCGGTTTTCTTTCTCCTCTTCCTCTTTCATGGCCTTTATCAGTTCGGGATCGATTGCTTCTTCTTCGTTGTCGGCAATGTCTTTAATGACCTCGACTTCGTGGAGTATGTCGGAGAAGAGCGAGAAATCCTTCACCCGGCCATCGGTCCATCTGGAGAGTGGGAGGAGCGATACGATGATAATGACGGTGACTGCTGTTATGATGACGAGGAACGGACTTCCTTTTTGCGTGGACATTTTTGCTGAGGATTATAGCTGTTCTTACTATAATAAAGGTGGCTCGTGGTTGTAGGGTGTGAACACTGCGTCGCGAAGGTCATATTCCTTGGCCGACGGATTGTCACATTTTATTATTGTCGAGAGTATGACTGTTTTGGCTACGGTCTCGTTCCACTCGGCCTCTTCTTCGGAATCGGGCATTAGTCCTCCTCCTGCATACAGGTTGTAGAGCCATCCGTGTGACTTTTGGAAGTCGGCATGGGCGGCAAAGGCGCAGCGTAGGTTGACAAATGCGTGGAAATCACCGTCAATACGTGCTCCCACCACTCCTGCATAGCAGCGGCGGCGGTGGCTCTCGAATGTGTCGATTTCGGCAATCGCAATCTCAAGCGGCATTCCTGCAACGGCGGGGGTGGGGCTGAGGCTGTAGATTACTTTCATAGGGTCGGCTGTCCCGGTGGCTTTTACGGGTGTGCAAAGATGCTTCACAATACCTGTGTGAAGTTCCTCTGTGGGGCTGAGGTCTACTTTCAGTCCCAGGTCTGAGAGAGCTGTGGTGATGTAGTCGGCCACATAGCGGTGTTCGAGTAGATTTTTGTCATCCCATTCCTCGTCTGTCAAGGCCGGAAGTGTGCCGGCGAGTGCCATGGTGGAGAATGTGCCTGATGCGGTGTCTGTTGCCAGAAGCAGCTCTGGTGTCACTCCAAACCACAGGCCTGTCTCGGGTGTGTAGCAGATGTAGCGGAAGGTCAGCGGGTCGGAGGCCATATACTCATCGGCGACGTCAAGCAGCGGACGGGTGGAGAAGAGAGTCTCATGGCGAGAGAGAACCACCTTGCCACCATGGGTGCGGAGTCGCTGCCTCATGCGGGTGAATGCGGTTGAATAGCTTTCACGACGGGTTGACATCCGGTGGGGGTAGATGTCGGTCGGGGGGAGTATATTCCCGTCGGCAAGGGCCTCGGCTACTGTGTGTTCGTCAAACCGTGGGCGTATTCCGGCCACGTATGGTTCGTCGCCGTTAAAATAGCTGATGAAGAATGTATTGTCAGTATCGGTGCTTGCGTCGTCGTCGCGGAAAGCATGGCATTCGCCTTCTTTGTCGGGAAGTGATGCGAAAAAACGGCACTCTTTTTCGCCCGGAAGGGCAAAGAGTGCAAACGGCATATTGTGTCTGAGGCACAGTTCTACTGCCTCGGCTTGTTTGTCAGTTATCAGTTTCATCTTCCAGCGGATCCCCTATGAGTTCAAAGGGGTATGCATCGGTGATTTTAACGTTATAGAACCTTCCCTTTTCCAGTTGGCGGGATTTGCGAACAAGTACTTCCGGGTCAACTTCGGGTGAGTCTGCCTCGGAACGTCCGACGTAGTAGTCGTCCTCCTCGCGGTCAATGACTATCTTCAAGACACGTCCGACCTTCGACTGCTGTAGCTCGGCTGAAATCTCTTCCTGGAGCTTCATGAGTCGGTCGAGGCGCTGTTGTTTCACCTCGGGCGATATGGAATCTTCGTAGTGGAGTGCTGCATAGGTGTCGTCTTCTTCGCAGTAGGCGAATGCTCCCATGCGGTCAAACCGCTGCTCGCGGACGAAATCCATCAGTTCCTCAAACTCCTTCTCGCCCTCGCCCGGGAAGCCCACCATCAGTGTGGTGCGCAGTGTCAGGCCCGGCACACGACGGCGCAGCTCGTCGAGCAGGTGCTTGGTTTCGTCGCTGGTGATATGACGACGCATATTGGACAGGACGTTGTCTGATACGTGCTGAAGGGCTATGTCGAGGTATCGGCACACGTTTGGCCGTGATGCCATTACGTCGAGCAGGTCGAGCGGAAATTCGTTGGGATACGCATAGTGCAGTCTGATCCATTCCACCCCTTCCACATCGGCGATAGCGTTGACAAGGCGTGCTATTTCTTGTTTGCCATAGAGATCAATACCATAGGATGTTAGATCCTGGGCTATTACGTTGAACTCTTTGACTCCACGGCTGACAAGCATTCTGACCTCGGCCACAATCTCTTCGACAGGGCGTGACTTGTATCGGCCTGTGATGAGCGGTATAGCGCAGAAGGCGCAGAATCGGTTGCATCCCTCGGCTATCTTGAGGTAGGCGTGGTGGCGAGGGGTGGTGAGCAGGCGGTCGTAGGGTGCAGCTCCCGGATTGCGACGGGCAAGGTCGGTGACAAGTCCGGCCCAGTCGGTCTTGCCATACCAGCGGTCTACTTCGGGAATCTCGCCGGGGAGTTGCGATGCATAGCGCTGTGACAGACATCCCATCACATACAGTCCGTCGATACCTCCGTCTTTGCGCAGTTCGCCCCATGACAGAATCTCGTTGATACTCTCTTCCTTTGCGTCGCCTATGAATCCACAGGTGTTGACCACGATGTGGCGGCGTCCGGTGCCTTTGAAGAAATCGTCGTCAGCGGTGTCGGTCACAGTATAACCGACATCGGCAAACATCCTCATGAGACGTTCGGAGTCAACGAGGTTTTTGGAGCATCCGAGTGATATGACTGCAATCTTATCGGCCATTCCGTTCAGATTTTTTTACCGAAAAGGGATTCTACAAAGGCGCGTTTGTCAAAAACCTGCAGGTCTTCGATTTTCTCTCCAAGTCCTATGTATTTTACCGGGATATTGAACTGGTCGCTGATTCCTATGACTACGCCACCCTTAGCGGTGCCGTCGAGCTTTGTGATGGCAAGCTCGTTGACCTGTGTGGCTGCCACAAACTGCTTGGCCTGCTCAAAAGCATTCTGTCCTGTAGATCCGTCGAGCACGAGGAGTACTTCGTGGGGAGCGTCGGGCACGAGCTTCTGCATGACGTTGCGCACCTTGGTGAGCTCGTCCATGAGTCCTTTCTTGTTGTGGAGACGTCCGGCTGTGTCTATGATTACTACGTCGACATCGTTGGCTATGGCGCTCTGAAGGGTGTCGAAGGCCACGGAGGCCGGGTCGGCTCCAATCTTCTGCTTCACCACCGGCACTCCGGCGCGACGTCCCCATTCTTCAAGCTGTTCGATAGCTGCTGCACGGAAGGTGTCTGCTGCACCGAGCATCACCTTGTTGCCGGCGTTCTTGAACTGAGCTGCCATCTTGCCGATGGTAGTCGTCTTGCCTACACCGTTGACACCCACCACCATAATCACGTGCGGACGGTTGCCTTCAGGAAGAGAGAAGTCGGGGAGCGAGGATGTGTTGTCGTTCTCAGCGAGCATCTCGGAAATCTCTTCGCAGAGCAGTCGGTTGAGCTCGGACGAGCCGACATATTTGTCACGCGCCACACGCTTCTGAATACGGTCAATGATGCGGAGAGTGGTGTCGACACCAACGTCGGAGGTCACGAAGACCTCTTCGAGATTGTCGAGCACGTCGTCGTCGATAGTCGATTTGCCGGCGATAGCGTGGGAGATGCGGTCGAAGAATCCACGTTGGGTCTTCTCAAGTCCCTTGTCGAGAGTTTCTTTCTTCTCCTTATTGCGTGAAAACAGGTCGAAAAATCCCATAATGATAAGAGGGGTTGTGGTTAGAATGTGCAAAATTACAAAATTCCGTGGTAATATCCAACGTTAGCTTCTTGCGTTGCCCAACAATTATTTGTCACTATATTATGGTGTGGACATGATGATATGGGATTGCAGGCGGTTAGGACAGGCGTGGACATGGTAAAACAAAAGCGGCCTAAGAGCCGCTTGGTTGTATTCCCGTAGGGAGTCGAACCCTAATCGTTGGAACCGGAATCCAATATTCTATCCATTGAACTACGGGAACATTTGATGTTTCGGGTGCAAAATTAGACATTTTTTTGTACTTTTGCAAAATAACAAGCTCTAATTTTATGAATGTGAGGATTGAAGATTCCTGGAAAGAGGCCCTGGCTTCTGAATGGGACAAGGACTATTTTAAGAAACTTACTGATTTCGTGAGGTCTGAGTATGGGTCGGCTACAGTTTATCCGCCGGCCTCGAAGATATTTGCTGCTTTTGATTCTTGTCCGTTTGGCGATGTGAGGGTCGTGATACTCGGCCAGGATCCCTATCACGGTTTCGGCCAGGCCAACGGTCTGAGTTTCTCCGTGAATCCAGGAGTTGAAATTCCGCGCTCTCTTCAGAACATATATAAGGAGCTACAGACCGATCTCGGTATAAATCCTCCTGTGTCGGGCGATTTGTCGCGATGGGCCCGTCAGGGCGTTCTTCTGCTCAATGCCACTCTAACTGTGCGTGCCGCCTCGGCAGGGTCGCACCAGGGACATGGCTGGGAGGAATTCACTGATGCAGCCATCCGCCGTCTGGCCGAAGACCGGGAGGGTCTTGTTTTTATCCTTTGGGGAGCATATGCGCAACGGAAGGGTGCTTTTATCAACAGAATGCGTCACTGTGTGATTGAATCGCCTCATCCGTCGCCACTGAGCGCGTCGAGGGGGTTCTTCGGAAGCCGTCCCTTCTCGCGGGCAAACGATTATCTTGTAAAACACGGACAAAAACCGATAGAATGGTAAAGAAAAAATATACAGAAGAGGAACGCGTGGCTCGTGCAAGAGCCATGCGTCGCGAAGGCTACAATTGTGCGCAGTGTGTCATTTTGGCGTTTGACGATTTGGTGCCATCCGAAAGTGTGGACACGGCCGTCCTTGCGGCACAAGGCTTTGGCTCGGGCTATGGCGGCAGGGGATATGTGTGTGGCGCAGTGTCGGGAGCCAATATGGTGCTCGGACTCACAGGCTCGCGTCCCCGACCGGAACTCTACCGGCTTACAGGTGGAATTATCGACGATTTTATAGCAATGGAGGGTGCGGTGGATTGTTCCGACTTGAAAAAGCCCGGACGTAAGCCATGCATTGACCTTATTTCCGATGCTGTCGTGATTCTGCATCGTCGAATAGAGGACATGGTATGAGGTCCGGAAGGCTGATTCTGAGTCTTTATGTTGCCGTAATTGCGTCCTGTGCATGGGCCATGGAGACGGTTGACACCTCGCAGGGTGTGATTGCTCCGTCGTTTCATTCGCTACAGGTTGTCTTTGCCGGGTCAGAGATGGGTGAGCCTGTGATTGACCTCCATAATCCGGCCGACAGGGTAGTCATATCGTTTGACGAACTTTCGGACGACAGACGATATATGAGGTATTCGCTTGTGCACTGCGATGCCCTGTGGCAGCCCGAAGGTCTGGTTGATTCGGAATTCCTCGACAGTTTCAACGAGGGAACCGTTGAGGATTATGACTATTCGCAGGCCACGATAGTGCATTATGTGCATTATACAATCACTCTGCCAAACGAGCAGGTGCGCATCACGCAGCCCGGCAATTATCTGGTGAAGGTATATGATGAGAGCGATCCTGAGGAGACTCTCCTTCAGGCCCGTTTCTATGTGTCGGACAATACTGTCGGAATCAAGGCTGATGTGACCACACGTACTGACATAGACACCAATCTTGCGCACCAGCAGCTCGGTCTGACGGTGGATACTCGTTATCTTAATCCCGAGGATCCGTTCAACGATTTGAAAGTGGTGGTGACACAGAACGGTCGGCCGGACACAGAGACTGTCATTGTCAGTCCACAGCGTCTTGGGAGCCGGGAGGTGATATACGAGCATCTGCGGCCATTGATATTTCCGGCCGGAAATGAATACAGACGCTTTGAGACAGTCTCTACAAACTATCCTGGTATGGGTGTGGAACGAATAGAGAGAGATGCTCCGGTCTATAACATGATGCTGTATGCCGATGATCCGAGGGCCTCGAAAGACTATCTTTTCGACCGTACGCAACACGGACGTTATCTCGTGAGGAGTTCTGATGTCAGCGATTCTTCCACCGAGGCTGACTATGTCATGACTAATTTCACTCTTGCCATGCCACCGCTTGCCGGGTATGACATATTTATTGACGGAGATTTAACCGACAGACGGTTTTCTCCCTCGTCACGTATGGTCTATAACGAGGCCTCGGGTGCCTACGAACAGTCTCTCCTGCTCAAACAGGGATCGTATAACTATCAGTATCTCGCTGTCCCGTCCGGTAGTCTTAAAGGTGAGACCGGGCCGGTTGAGGGTAATAAGTATCAGACAGTCAACGAATATACCGTAAAGGTGTACCATAGGCCCAAGGGAACGCGCTTTGACCGCCTTGTTGGCTATGGCGTGGTCTCGAGTGAATAGGCTGATGCTATTCCTCTATTCCTCTATTCCGGCAAGTGCCGGAAGTGGTGAACGCATGATGCGTCCACATCTCAGTCTTTCAGCCATGAGTGCTTCGGCAAGGAATTGTCTGAAATACCATGCTATTGACCCAACGAAGCTCACCGGCAGTGAGGATGCTTCGGGGTAGGCTGCGACGTTGCATCGGAGAAAGCGACGAAATTCTCCGATTACTAAATCACGTACTTCGGTTGTTGTCGAGGCTTCTTCGAGAATGAATGGCGCGAAAGAAGCGAGAAAGGCGTTAGGGCGTTCGCCACGGTAGACGCGCTGCACGATGTCGCCTGATGTGAGCCTGTATCGCTCGGTGAATCTCTCGTAGGTAGTTTGTGGCAGCTGGCCTTTGAAGAGCATTCCGAGGAATAGGCGTCCCATGACCGCACCGCTTCCTTCATCGCCGAGAATATATCCGAGCGGCGATACGTTTGCCGTGATTTTCATCCCGTCCCACAGGCAGGAATTTGCCCCGGTGCCGAGAATGCAGGCTATGCCCCGGTCGGTGCCGCAGAGAGCGCGGGCGGCACACTCCATATCGCTCATCACTTTCACAGAGGCTGATGTGAATACGGATGTGAGCTCGTCGCGGGTTCTTGCACACGCGCCTTTTCCGGCACACCCCGCGCCGTAGAAGTCGATTTCACTCACAGTCTTTGCTAACGAGCTGAGATGGGAATCGTCACTTATCATTCCGGCCAGCGCGCCCTCGGGTGCGCTGGCTGCATTGTGGCCATGGGAAAGGGAGTGAATCGACGGGGTGGTATCAGGTGAGATTACAGCATAAGATATCGAGCTGCTTCCGGCATCGAAAATCAGTTTCATTCGTACAGGTAGTAGGGTAGGGTGTTGTTTTGAAATAGTATGGCATCCTTGTTCCAGAATTCCTTCATGTCGTCGACTCTGTAGGCTTTTGAGAATAGCTCGCGTGGCTTGGATGAGCCACAGACCATATCGAACATCTTGAGCCTCTGCTGAGTAGCTGTCGCAAAGGCTTTGTGGTCGGGGTACATTGCCGCGAGTTCCTGCATGATGTAGAACTGAATGAGTGTGAGGGGAGCCACTGAGGGGTCGGTGATGTATATCTGTATTCCTCCGCAGTTGAGACCGTTGAATTTGCTGAAGTAAGGTTTGAAGTGTAGCGGACGGAATTCCACTCCGGGAATTGAGAGTGCTGTGAGTCGGTCGGACAGTTTCTGTGAGTCAATCCATGGTGCGCCTGTGAGCGAGAAGGGGAGGGTATAACCCACTCCGATTGACACATAGTCAAGTTCGCCCATAATTCCTGTGGCCGGATAGAGAAATGCTGTGGTCGGGTATGGAATTTGTGGCGATGGCAGTACCCACGGCATACCGGTGTCTTCGAAAGTCATTGATCTCTTCCATCCCTGCATCTTTATCACTGTGAGTTTGCTGTCGGGCTTGCCGGCGAGGCCTTGATTGTGCAGGTAGGATGCAAGTTCGCCGGGTGTGAGACCATATATATAAGGTATGGGGAATTGTCCGACGAATGACTCACGTCCTGCTTCGAGAATATTGCCCTCCACCTTGTATCCTCCAAGCGGATTTGGGCGGTCGAGCACCATGAATTCCTTTCCGTTTTCAGACGCTGCTTTCATGGCGAGTCCCATTGTGGATATGAATGTATAGCTGCGGCATCCGATGTCCTGGATGTCGTATACAAGCACGTCTATGTCGCGTAGCATCTCGGGAGTGGGCTTGCGTGTGCGTCCGTGGAGAGAGTATACAGGGACTCCGGTGGCGGGATCAACGGAATTTTTCACGGTCTCTCCTGCCACATGGTCGCCTCTCACTCCGTGTTCGGGCGCAAACAGTGCCACGAGTTTCACCTCGGGAGCTTTGGCAAGGATGTCGATTGTCGATACCATGGAATTGTCTATTCCGGTCGGGTTGGTGATTAGTCCTACCCGCTTGCCTTTGAGTTCGGCAAAACCTCCGTCACGGAGTGTTTCGATACCCGGTTTTACGATAGCAAGTGTTTTTTCGTTATCTTGTGTGTGTCCTACGGCTTCGGCTGAGGGTACAGTCTCGACCGAAGCGTTTCCACAGGCCCATGCGGTGAGCAGAGAAAAGGTTATTAGAAGGTTTGTCATTTTCATATCGGGTTGGAGATTATTCGTAATATATGGGAAAGAGTCTCACTGTGGAGTCGAGGCCCGCAGGTATGGTGGACCAGTCGCCAAAGCTAAATTTTTTAACGCCTGTGACACTTGCAATGTTCGCATCCTTGAATATCCGCCATTTCACTCCGTTTCTTTCATAGTCGGCAATACGGTTGGCATCAAGAGAGGTCACATCAATGGTGAGTTCGTTGGTCCCGGGCTGAAGTAGATGTCCGATGGATATAGTGGCGGGAACGGACCAGACTACCCCTGCCTCACGGTTGTTGACAGTGACTCTCGCGCTTTCCATGACGTTGCCGAGAGACAGTATCCAGTCATCGGATATGGATGGGTCGGTGATGTGTACTGTCGTGCGGTATCGTCCGAGGCCACGGTTGACTGTGAGTCTTGCGTCGGGGATGGATGTCCAGTAGACGAGTGAGTCGGTGTGAAATGTCTCCCTAATAGGCGGGTCGCTGAATGGGAATTCTATGGTCCAACCCTTGTTGATGTCTACAGGTGTTCCGGCGTGGTCAACATATCGCCATCGTTCTGCGTCGACGGAGTATGGAAATGTTTTCAGAAGCAGAGATTCGCCCGGGGAGAGCTGGAGTTTCACTTCGGCAAATCCAGCGGAGTCGGTGCGTGTTTCGGCCATGCCTTTTTTGCCGGTAAGAGGGTCGAATATCATTACAGAGCGAGCATGGATGGCAAGAGGTACCCAACCGTTGACCACACTGTCCTTGAGCATAGCCAGAAAATAGTTGTGGCCTCCGGCCTCGTTGCGTCGTCTGATCATGTCTATTCCTCCGCGTCTAAGAGACTCGCCTCGAACGGGAAGTGAGCTGATTTCAACGGATTCGATCACTGTGCCTCCCGCTCTGCTTATTTTGTCCAGTTTTGCTCTTGTGGCAGGTGGAATATAGGCTCCTTGAGGGACAACGATAGCACGGTAGCGGTTGCCTCCGCGTGACAACAGTGTCCCGCCGGCAGTAATTGAAAGTGAGTCTATGAGCCTGTCGGAGAGATAGTCGTAGTCATATCCGGACTCAGTGATTCTCTCGGTAATAGAAAGAATATCGGGTATCACACGTCCCATTTTGTGGATGTCGAACAGGAGTAGCGGACGCCCTTCGGTGCGTGAGATGATATCTTCGTATGGGAAATACAGAAGGATGTCGCTGTCGGGCCATCCGGCCGAGAGAAATGCCTGTATTCTCGTGATATATCTGAAAAGTGACGACGAATTGTTCCACCACGAAGCTGTGGGCGACATATTTATGGCTGCGTAGAAGAGTCGGCCGGGGAATGGGGCCTCTGGCGGAGTGTAGGTTGCTCCGTGGAAATAGATGTGGTTCACTCCTGAGCAGAATATTCTGTCGAGCTCAGGTTTGCAGCGGGCCATGGGAGTGCGGAAATGCTCGGTGAGCCACGTGAGGGCCTCGGCCGAGGTTTGCTGTTTCCCTGAGATATGGGCGGCTGACGATGCGAACTTAAGGACAGGAAGTGGGGAGTCACTCTGTCGCTTGGGTCCTGTGTCGGGGAGCCCGGGTATGTTGAAGTCCGTCTGCCCGAACGATTCGCACTCAGGGATATCCACTCCGGCATAGAGATCAAGTATGTTGGCGGGCGAACCGTGGCTTTGGTTGCGCACGGTTGCACCATGTGAGTGTGCCCATTCGGCCCATACCCGGGTGAAATTCTCTTCCAGGAGTCTTCCGAGTGTCATTCGGTAGTCGTGAAGCACACGCTTACGCTCCGTAGACTCTCCGTTATCGCCCAGTAGCTCGTTTATGCAGAGTGCGAGGTCATAGCCGTGCTCATTCTCAAACTCAGTCAGTATGTTCTCGGTCCAGTCCGATCCATAGACCTCAAATGAGTCGTTAAAGAAAGAGTGTGGCCTCAGGTGTTCGCGCCCTTCAAAAGCTTTGTCGAACCGGTCGAGATAATGCCTCACTGCTACAGAGTCGAAATGATTCACAACGAGTCCTTCGCCTCCGGGAGCGGCTCGTTTGACCTTTTGGTATGTGTGTCCGCAGTAGATGGCGTATATTTTCCATTTTGATTGACCGGCAGGACACCACTCGAGTGTGTCGCCTTTGGCGAGATGCGTTATGTCGACAGGCTCCGAGTCCTGTGTCACGGCTACTACTCTCTGCAAGGTGGCGTCGGGTTGTTTTTCATCGGGGGCCAGTGGCATTTTCAGAGTGGTGCCGGGAAGCAGTTCGACACTTCGCGTCACAAGTTTGCGAGCGCTGTGACACGGACTGATATGTGGCCCTCCAAACGGCCAGCCTGTACCGGTATTCATGTCGACTTGCAGTCCGAGGCGTTCGGCCTCGCTTATTGTGTGGCCGAGAATATCCATCCATTTGTCCGATAGGAAAGGGATGTCGGCCTTTTCGTTGCCCTTCACACCGTAGATGGGGGTGATCTCCACCCCTCCGATTCCTTTGTCGGCAAATTCGGTGAGATTGTGGGTGATTCCGGATGAGTCTACAGCGCTCCCGTGCCACCACCATCTCACGAATGGTTTGTGGTCTGCCGACTCCTCATACCATTCGGTCGGGGTTGTGCCCAAAATGGATGAGGCGGTGACGAAGAGCGAAGCCAGAATCGCTGCTGTTCTCATAGGCTATTTGCGTTTAATGCCGAACTGAGGGTTTATCTTTAGCAGATATGTTACCGCGATGGTAGCAACGCAGCACACCATGGTCCAGATGAAGAAATGCCTGTAGCCAAGCTGTTCCTGTATCCATCCTGCCGCCATGCCGGGCAGCATCATGCCCAGCGCCATGAATCCGGTGCACAGGCTATAGTGGGCTGTGGAGAATTCGCCTTCGGAGTAGTATATGAGATAGAGCATATAGGCTGTGAATCCGAATCCGTAGCCGAATTGCTCAATGAAGACACAAATGTTGATTGTCAGTAACGACGGATCGGAGGCATAGCTCAGATAGACAAACGTGAGACAGGTGAGCGACATACTCCAGGCCATTGGGCGCAGCCAGTAACGGAGTCCTTTGGCGGCAGCGGCAATACCGCCGACGATACCGCCGAGGGTGAGGCCTATTATGCCAACAGTGCCGTAGACGAGGCCCACATCGGCAGTGCTCAGACCGAGGCCGCCGACTCCGATAGGATCAAGAAGGAAGGGATTGATGAGTTTTACAAGCTGCGCTTCGGGCAGGCGGTAGAGGAGCATGAAGAGAAGTGCCGATATGACATTCTTTTTTCTAAAGAATGATGTGAATACCTGTCCGAATTCCTTGCCAAACGAACTCGTGTTTTTTCCCCGGACTGACCGGTCGGCGCATTTATTTTCCACATTCGGCAACGCCCATGCATGGTATAAGGCAAAGGCTACAAACAGGAGCGAGAGTATGCCAAACACTATGGCCCAGGCAAGCGGTATGTTGCCTGTGGTTGTCTCGATAAACCCGGCTACGACTACGAGAAGTCCCTGTGCGGCTACAGAGGCTATGCGGTAGAATGTTGAACGGATTCCGACATAGAAAGACTGCTCGTGCTCGTTGAGAGCAAGCATATAGTATCCGTCGGCTGCTATGTCGTGAGTGGCCGATGAAAAGGCTACGAGCCAGAATACCGCAAGGGTGAGGCGAAACGCCATATCCCCCGGCAGTGCGAGTGCTATCAGTGCAAAAGCAGTGCCGATGGCGAGCTGCATGGCTATGACCCATCGGCGCTTGGTGGAAATTATATCGACAAAGGGGCTCCATAGAGGTTTGATGACCCATGGAAGGTAAAGCCATCCGGTATATAGGGCTATATCTGTATTGGATATGCCGAGGCGTTTGTACATGATGACTGAAATTGTCATCACGGCCACATAGGGGATTCCTTCGGCGAAATATAGGGTGGGTATCCAGGCCCAGGGTGAACGTTTTGCCGGGGTTGTTTTCATCAGTATAGTATGGTGAGTTTCGCGCCTGGATAGTAGTGGCGCAGTATATCTTCAGAGCTGTATCCTTTTTCTCCCATCACGGCTGCGCCGATCTGGCAGAGTCCCACTCCGTGGCCCCATCCTGCGCCGTGCAGACGGAATTGCGCTGGTACTCCTTCGGGCGAGATATCGATTTTTTCGACTGTAAACGCCGAGCTTCTCAGATGGCTCTCGGAAAGGACACGCCGTATGAATAGTTCCTTGCCTATCACTGTTTTGCCCTTTGTGCCAGTGATGAGCAGACGCACGATGCGTCCTGAGCCTCCTCGTTCCACGGGTATCAAGTCGGTGATTTCGCCGAGGTTTGTTTCAAGGCGTGAGTTGACAAGTCGGCTGATGCGCTCCTGGGTATAGGTCTCTTCCCAGCGGTAGAAGTCGGTGTGTTCGCGGTCGTAGTTGTTGAGCACCTGCGATATGATGCGTGTGTCGGAAGTGTTGCAGAATGCCTCGGGTGAGTTTTCTATCCATCTCAAGGCATTTTCTTCTATTGTGAGGTCGGGAAAATCGGCTGTGTCGGGAGCGTCGCGCCTTATCTGCAGATAGGGATAGTCTGTATCCTCCCAGCATGATGAGAACCGTTCCATCACGCCTCCGCAGCATTTGGAGAAACGGGTGTCGCAAAGACGTTCTCCGTCATATGTCAGCACTGTGCCACGTGTACCTGTAACGGCTGACAGGACGTTGGGCGATTTGACACGTCCCACTCCCTGGTAACGTTGGCAGTGGTCGTCGGCGCAGACATCAAAGAGGCTGTGATCGTCGTGATCCCACCATTTCACGTTCTCCATCCCTTTTGCACGGTATTCGGATTTTGATCCGGTCTTATGCTCCATCTGTGCAAGAACCCATGAGCGCGATATGATGGCATGGGCTCGCAGAAGTGCGAGTGAACAAGACGAGCTCATCTCGCTTGATATCACGGAGACGAGATAGTCCTCGACACCTATGAGGTTGATGGCTGTGAGCGAGCTGCCGTTTGGAATGATGCGTAGTGTGCCTCTGAACAGTTGGTCCTCACGGCGTTCCCAGTGGAAGTCAACGCCGATGGTGACTCCTTCGAGTGTAAATGTGTCGCCTTCGTAGGAGGACGGGACAAATTCAAGGCTTGGATATACCGTGCCGTTCCATACCACCCCCGTGCCTCCGGGACTTAGGCTGACTTCGTGTCGCCCGGTTATAATGTCGGTGCCTTGTCCGGAATATATGCCGGACAGGGTGAAGGCTATGGTGTCGCGGCTGACGATGCCAACTGCTATTTCGGGTTGTCTCATTGTGATATTTTTTCTATGATTTCATCAAAGACCTCAGGGTTTACGCACACTTCTCCGTAGATTTTTCTGATTGTCTCTTCGTCAAGTGCCTCAAACTCTTTTTGGCTTGCGCACGGGAATGTTCCGAGCATTTCCGCTGTGGCCGGACTGACAAGGAGCTGTCCCTCGCCCGAGCCGTAGCAGGCGGGACGATGTTTGTGTCGCGGAAAGACGGCTATCAGTGTATGTGATTCATGTCTGATAGCTGCTATGTTCATCATAGGTTCTGGATCGGCCGAAGGGAGTGCCGAGACCACCCTGTCGAAAAGGGCCGGTATGTCGCTGTCTTCAGCCACATCAATGAGTATGAACGGCACAGCAGTGAGATTGGACGCAGGGACAATTATACGACTTCCGCCATGACGGTATATGACGGTGCCATTCTTGAGTGAGGGTAGCAGGTTTTTGAAATTGTGCAGGTCGAAGGCCTGGAAATGCAGGTGGTCGGGAGCCGATGCGCCACAGAGCGGTCCGTTGTAGAATAGTCCGCAATTATCGAAGAGGCTTGTCATACTGGCCATCTCCGATATGTGTCCGTCTATGCGCTGTGGGATGTGCTCCTTATGCGCTATTGTGAAATGAGGAACGCTTATGGGGTATGGGTTGACAAGTATATCGTAGTCATTCCATTCCAGTTTCAACTGTTCTGACGGACGTGATTTCCCGCACAGAAAACAAGGCCTTTCCCCCATGAGCGCAGCTTTTGGATCGGCTGTCAGAGAACCTTTGCGATAGCTTACGACAAATTTGTCAGCAATCCAGGATTGATTCTCGAATATTATCTCTGATTCATTTCCCAAGGCTGTCTCAAGTATGGTGTAGTTGATACTTGCTAAAGGCCATACCTCGAGTTGTGTGGTAAAAAACGATTTGGTGAATTGTGGTGTGATTTTCATCGATTCATTTTTTTTCGCTCGTTCAACTCGATGGTGCGAAGGAAATCCTTGTAGTGATTATTTCGGTTTATACGTTCGGGCGAGAGGGAATGGTCGGTATTGTCTTCCCATCTGCGACATAAATAGAGCGACTCGTATATTCGTCCTATGTGGTGACGTCGTGAGATGGCAAGCCCCATGGCGTAGTCTTCTCCGTAGCAGGTGTCGGGAAATCCTATGGCTCGGGCCACGGGAGTGAAGAAGGCTCTTGGCGCTCCGAGACCGTTGATGCGAAGAGCGTTGTTTGCACCGTTGCCGTCGGTCCACTCCGCATGGTCGATAAGTCCGGGCGGCAGTATGTTGCCATTGATGTCGGTGAGAGTGTATGAGCCGATTACTATAGCGCAGTTCTCGGCACGGAATTTATCAATTATTTTTTGCAGTGTCAGTGGCGAACTGTAAAGGTCGTCACTGTCGAGCTGTATGGCAAATCGTCCGCATTCCGGTGAGTTCAATGCTATATTCCAGCATCCTCCTATACCGGGGGCTGTTCCGGGCATATCGGATGTGGATATTATTTTCAGTCGCCGGTCTTTTGATGCAATTTCTGTGAGTATGTCGGAGGTACCGTCGGTCGAGCGGTTATCGACTACAATGATGTTGAATTGGAAATCGGTTGTCTGCGACAAGGCTGAATTGACGGCGTCGGCCACTGTGCGTGCACGGTTTCTGACAGGAATGATGACCGAAGCCTCTACCGGGAATTCTCCTTGGCATATATCTGCATCCACACGTTGTGACGGTGTGACCAAAGCTCCGATTTTTTCAATGTGTTCGGTTGCCGCCCGTTCCATTTCTATCTGTGAGGAGCGATTGCGTGGGTCCACGTATGCGAAATGGGCCTCTTCGCTGTTGTTGTTTTCAGTTTTAGTCGAGACGGAGTAGAGAAATTCGGGTATGTGGAGCGGAAGACTGTGGCGCGAAAGGGACAGGCGAAGATCATACCACCCGGCACTCGCATAGTCTTTGCCGGCAAATTCGCCGTTACAACATATCGATTTTAGCAGGTCGGTGCGCACGAGCACAGCCGGCCCGAAGTCGAAGTCATCTCTAACGGAGCCTTCCTGGTAATCAATGAGTCTTCTTTCCTGTTGTCCGGCATCGATATAGTCGGAATAGGAGAACGACGCTCCGCTCATCTCCATTACTGTCTCCCATCGATGGAGCGATGATGGGGATATGCACGGAATGTCGTCGGTGAGACGTATGAGTGTATAGGGTGTGGCAGCTCCCTCGGCCACTTTGAGCATTGTGGCGGTGGAGAGTCTGGAGTGGTGGGTGATTTCGGTATTCATGACATCACAAAGTTAGCCACAATCTATAAAAAAAGCAAAAAAAGATGAGGTGCATCGACTGCGAGCCGATGCACCTCATATCAGTTTACCTTATGTCTTGTTAAAGATTGGGGTTGATGCTCTTCCACTCGTCAATGGGCGGAATTATGCCGAGCGAGATTACCTCGTCACGCAGCTTGCAGAGGTGGTGGTAGCTCTGATCGAGTTCCTTCTTCTCCTCGGGAGTTCCGTCAACCTTATGAACGGTGACACCGTTCTTGTCGACGGTAGTCTCCATAGCCATCATGATGTGCTTGTAGTCGTCGTTGTTGACATATGTGCCCACAGGCCAGTTGAATTTTTTGCCTCCCATCGCTGCGGCTACCATCTCGATAGAGAGATAGGCCGGGCTCTGGAATGAGGAGCGTCCACGAAGGTCAATGATGTTCTTGCCGCCCTGTATGACACGCTGCTTCATCTGTTCCCATTCCTGTTCGGGAAGTGCCTTGGTGCCTATGATTTCAGAGAGAGGCTGTCCGTCGACAATTGTGGTGGAGGCGTATACCGCCATCTGCTCACCATGTCCGCCATATGTGCGGGAGTTGACAATCTTGTCGGCGGGGATGTGGAAGTATTTGGCCAGTTCGCTGCGGAGACGGGTGCTGTCGAGAGCGGCGAGGGTGGAAACCTGTGAAGGCTTTAGACCTGAATAGATGAGGGTGACAAGGCCTGTGATGTCAGCGGGGTTGAATACGACCACCACGTGCTTCACATTAGGACAATAGGCTTTGATGTCCTTGCCAAGCTGTTCGGCAATCTCTGCGTTGCCGCGAAGAAGGTCCTCTCGGGTCATGCCGGCTTTACGGGCTGCACCGCCGGAACTTACCACATATGCGGCATCCTTGAATGCTTCCTTGATGTCTGATGTGTATGTGAGGTTGAGACCTTCGAATCCACAGTGCAGCATCTCTTCGGCCACTCCTTCAAGCCCGGGAGCATAGGTATCGTAGAGACAGATATTAGGAGTAAGATGCATCATGGCTGCTGTCTGAGCCATATTTGAGCCAATCATGCCGGCAGCGCCGACAATCACGAGTTTTTCGTTTGAAAGAAAATCCATTTTCTTGTTGTGTTTCTTTTATTAGATATGTTGTTTTAGTAGAATCTCATTATATCTGTATAACGTATGTGGCACGCGGATAGTTCGCGTGCGCGATATAATTAAGTGTTAAAAAGCTCACCATGGGCCCGGCCATCCGGGGCCGCCCCAGGGGGTCGGTCTCGGAGGAAGTGGTCTCGGAGGCGGCGGTCCGGGATTGTAGTAAGAGCCTCCGTCGACATATATTCCTACGTCGGGGCCACAGTATGGGTCGGAAGCAACAGACCATCCGAATCCGACGCAACTTCCAAGACCTAAAGCGAGGGATGAAACGGCCACAGCCAATATGAGATTTTTGCGTTTCATAACAGGCGATGTTTACAATAATAACAATCGGAAAAGAACAAAAGTTATGGAAGATGCGGTTTCACCGGGAATGAAAAATAATTCTTTTGGTTTAATTGTGAGTTGGAAGAAGATGAAATGTCGCAGACGAAAAGAAATTTAGTTAAAAAACATTAAATAGTAAATCTGTATTGTGAAAAACACAATTAATATAATTATTTTTGCGTGTGTGTTTTTCATAGTATTAGATTAAGATAAAGGTTTAAAGCAAGCAGGGATTGTCGTGAGACAGTCCCTGTTTAGTTTTTAGCGGATGTCCGACTAAAATAGTCAGACACCCGCTAAAAAAATAAAGATGTATTTTCGATTCTGATTTACATACTTTCGATTGCCGAAGGAAGAGTTTCGGAAAGTGTGGGGTGGGAGTGGATAGTGTCAGCTATTGATGTCGTCGGCAATTTACAGCTGATAGCCAAGGCAGCTTCGGCAACAAGATCGGCTGCGTGCGGGCCACAGATATGGCATCCGAGCAGAAGGCCGGTGTCGACATCGGTGATTGTTTTGACAAGTCCGTCGGTTTCTCCCATGGCGAGGGCTTTGCCGTTGGCACGGAATGTGGATTTCCCGATCCGGACATTGAGTCCGCGCTCCTTGCACTGCTCCTCGGTGAGTCCGACCATGGCACATTCCGGCATAGTGAATACTGCTGACGGCACTGTGCCGAGGTCTCGTTTCTCGCCAAGCACTATGTCACCCTGGGCTGTTGCGGCGTGGGCAAGCATACAGCGGCCGTTGACATCGCCGATGGCGTATAATTCAGCTGAGGCGGGAGCGGCTTCGGCAGACCATTGCAGTTTCATACAGTCGTCGACCTTTAGGAATCCGCGGTCAAGCATAGCACCTGCTTCTACAAGTCCGGCCGGAATGACAGGACGTCGTCCGACAGCCATGAGCACACATTCAGCTTGGGCCTGTTTCTCTTTTCCCTTGTTTTCGTAGGTTACCTTTCCGTCTTTCTCGATTGAAGTAACTCGGGCGTCGGTTATGATGCTGATGCCACGTTTCTTCAGGGCCATACGCAGGCGTTTGGCCACTTCCGAGTCAAATGGTGGAAGTATTTCCTTACAGAACTCTATGACAGTCACTGCGACTCCGAATGCGTCCATAATGGAGGCAAACTCGAGGCCAATGACACCTCCGCCAATGATAATCACAGACTCGGGGAGAGTGTCGAGCGAGAGGAATTCGTCGCTTGTCAGTGCATATTCGGCACCGACAACCGGCAGGCGTGACGGAGCTGAACCGGTGGCGACTATGATGCGAGCGGCAGTGTAGAGCTCTCCGGCAGCCTCGACCTCGGAGGGTGAGATAAAACGTGCCTCTCCACGGACAACATTGACTCCGGTCAGAAGTGTTTCCACGCCTGACCGAAGCTCGGCCACCACAGTGTCTTTTCTGGCTGCTACGACGGAGAAATCAACTTCAGGGGCGTTGATACAGACTCCAAATTCGGCTGCCTTCCGCGCCGTGAGCATCACCTCGGCCGAACGGCATAGTGTTTTTGTGGGTATGCATCCTCGGTTGAGGCAGGTGCCGCCGGCCTCGTCACGCTCAATGAGCGTGACGCTGAGGCCTCGGGCTGCGGCCTTGACGGCGGTCTCGTATCCGCCGGGGCCGGCTCCTATTATCAGAAGATCGGATGTGTTCATAGGTCGAAATAGGTGACGACGGGGTTGAGAGCAGCCGAAGTGTCATCGGGTCGTCTCACAGGACAGTCGTGTGGTGCGCCTTTCACGATATCCGGTGTCTCTGTGGCTTCGCGGGCTATGTCGCGCATCACGGCGATGAATTCGTCGAGTGTCTCCTTGCTCTCTGTCTCTGTCGGCTCTATCATAAGCGACTCATGGAAGAGTAGCGGGAAATAGATTGTGGGAGCATGGTAGCCGTGGTCGAGCAGTCGTTTGGCCACGTCGAGAGTCGTGACTCCGGTTGACTTGTCGATGAGACCGTCAAACACAAACTCGTGTTTGCACACGCGGTCGATGGCCACTTTGTAGAGGTCGCGCAGCGATTCTTTCACGTAGTTGGCATTGAGAGTTGCCAGTGATCCAGCCATGGCCAGACCATCCTTGCCGAGCGAGAGAATGTAGGCGAGTGCTCTCAGCTCCACGGCAAAATTGCCGAGCCAAGCTGAAATGCGTCCAAGAGATTCGGCACGATGCTCTATCTCATAGTCAAGTGCGAAATAGTCATCTTCGGCAGGTTTTTTACGCACAACCACCGGGTTTGGAAGGAATTTTTCCAATCCGGCTCGTACTCCGACAGGTCCGGAACCGGGTCCGCCGCCTCCGTGGGGTGTCGAGAAGGTTTTGTGGAGATTGATGTGCATGACATCGAATCCCATATCACCAGGACGTGCGATGCCAAGAAGTGGATTGAGGTTGGCTCCGTCGTAGTACATGAGAGCGCCGGCAGCGTGTACCATGTCTGCAATCTCGGGTATGGAGTATTCGAAGAGTCCCACGGTGTTGGGATTGGTCATCATTACGGCTGCCACTGTGTCGTCGAGAAGTGAGCGGAGGGCTTCGATATCGACGGTGCCGTCGGGGAGCGATTTTACCTCCACGACCTTGAGTCCGGCCACAGCGGCCGACGCGGGATTTGTGCCGTGGGCAGAATCAGGGACGATGACTTTGGTGCGGTTGTGGTCGCCCCGGCTCATATGGTATGCACGGATCACCATGAGGCCGGTGAGTTCGCCATGCGCTCCGGCATAGGGGTTGAGCGTGAACTCGGCCATACCTCCTATCTCGCAGAGCATGGCCTGGAGATCGTTGTAGGCTTTGAGCGCACCCTGCACTGTATCGGCCGGCTGCAGTGGATGGAGATTGGCAAATTCGGGTATTGTCGCCATCTCGTCGTTGATTTTCGGGTTGTACTTCATCGTACAGGATCCGAGCGGATAGAAGCCCGAGTCGACACCGAAGTTGTTGGCCGACATATTTGTATAGTGTCTCACGACTGTCGGTTCGTCCACTTCCGGAAGACGAAGGGGAGAGTGGCGCATCAGATTGTCGGGAAGAGTGGCGAGATGTTCCTCGCATCCGTTGGAGTCGAGGTGATAGCCGGTGCGTCCGGGGCGGGAAAGCTCGAATATGACTTTTCCGTAATATTTTCTATTCATTGCTTTCTCGAATTAAAAATTTTGTTCGCTTTCCGATTTGAACAGAGGTGTCTGGGCTTTCGAGAATGTCTCGGCTCGCCATATGTAGCGGTCGATTTCTTCCTTTGTGCGGTTTTCGGTGACGCACACAAGGAGTTCGTCGTCGGCAATCATGACACCTGCCAGACAGCCGCTTGCTGCCGATACTTCCATGAAGTCCTTGAGTGAGGTCTCGCCATTGTAGCGCAGTACAAACTCGTTGAGGAACGGACGGGAAGGATATTTGAGTTCGAATGCTCCTGTCTCGACAAGCCTTGAAGCCAGGTAGTGTGCTCCGGACGATGAGAGGTCGTTGACATCGCGGAGACCCTGAGGACCCATGAGCGACAGATACACGGTGGCGTAGAGTGCCATGAGTCCTTGGTTGGAACAGATATTGGAAGTGGCTTTGTCGCGACGGATATGCTGCTCGCGTGCCTGGAGTGTGAGGACAAAAACTCGTTGTCCGGACGCGTCGGTTGTCTTTCCGACTATACGTCCTGGGAGTTTTCGCATCAAGGCCTTGGTGCAGCACATATATCCGAGTCCGGGACCGCCGAATGACATGGGCATACCGAGCGACTGTGCCTCGCCGGCGGCAATGTCGGCCCCCCATTCTCCGGGCGACTTTATGACACCGAGTGTCGATGCTGGAGCTGTCATTACGAGTAGCGCCTTTGAAGCGTGGACCATTTCGGCCACCCCGGTGTAGTCTTCGAGTATTCCGTAGTAGTTTGGGGTGGGGAGAATCACTCCGGCTATGTCTGATGCTCCATCGAGCATATTTCCGAGAGCGGCGAGATCGGTCACGCCGTTGTCCTCAGGCACAGTGTCGATTTTCACTCCATGATATAGGGCATAGGTGTCTATCACTTCTCGCCATGCCGGATTGAGGGTGGCGCTGACGAGCACACGGTCTTTTTTCCTGGATGCAGCCACGGTCATCATCATGGCTTCGGCGAGTGCGGTGGCACCGTCGTACATCGAGGCGTTAGACACCGGAAGTCCGGTGAGTTCGGACATCATTGTCTGAAACTCGAAAATGTATTGCAGTGTGCCTTGCGATACTTCGGGCTGATATGGCGTATAGGCTGTCAGAAACTCCGAGCGTGACAATATGGCCGGAATCACTGCCGGTGAGTAGTGGTCGTAGAAACCGGCACCGGCAAAGCAGGTGAGCGGGCGGTTCATGTCGGCGAGGTCACGGAAGTATTCCCTCACCTTGTTTTCACTCATCTGTTGCGGGAGGTCGTAGTCGCGCTTGAGCCGGAGGCTTTCGGGGACATCGGCATAGAGATCGTCAAGAGTCTCCATGCCACACTTCCCGAGCATCTCGCGGATGTCGTCGGGAGTGTGGGGGAAATATCGGTGTGCCATGGGCTATCAGTGAGTTTCGGAGGCGCAGAAAGCCTTGTATGCTTCCTCGTCCATGAGTCCTTCAAGCTCGGATGGGTCGGTCATTTCGACTTCGATAATCCAGTTGGCCATAGCATCGTCGTTGACAAGGCGCGGATTGTCGATGAGGGCTTCGTTGATGTTTACGACAGCGCCACTCACAGGAGCGAAAAGATCTGATGCTGCCTTTACACTCTCAACTGCTCCGAACTCTTCTCCTGCTGTCACGTCGTCGCCTTGTTCGGGCATATCGACATAAACAACGTTGCCGAGAGCTTTCTGTGCGTAGTCAGAGATACCAATGAAGGCTGTATTGCCCTCAACGCGGGCGTATTCGTGGGATTTGCTGTAGTAGATCATTTTTTATAGGATTTTTTGTAGAATTTTTTTGCTGTTACTGTGGCAGGGAAGGTCTTGCGACGGATGCGGATGCTCAAGGGAGTGCCTTTGGCCGCATAGGAAGTGTCTACGAGCGCGGCGGCGATACTCTTGTCGACCGAAATACCGCGATAGCCTGTCGTGACGTATCCGACCACCTCTTCCTGGTCGTTGAGCACTTCGTAGCCGTGGCGAGGAATGGCGCGGTCGGCAAGTTCGAGCCCGATGAGTTTACGCGGGGCACCCTCGGCTTTCTGTACTGCGAGGACGTCGCGACCGATGAACTCGGGTTTATCAAGGTTTACGAAAATGCCAAGGCCTGCCTCAACAGGGCTTATAGTTTCGGAGAGTTCGTCGCCGTAGAGTGGGAGGCCGACTTCAAACCGGAGAGTGTCTCGACAGCCAAGTCCGCAAGGCAATGCGCGACCGGAGGCTATGAGTGTGTCCCACATATTCATTATTGTGTCGTCATCGGCGTAGATTTCAAATCCATCTTCGCCGGTATAGCCTGTGCGACTCACGAGAATGTGTCGGCCGTCGAGGCTTTCTTCGCGGAAGGTGTAGAAGAGCAGGTCGGCACAGGATATTCCGAGTACCTGTTCCATCACTGCCTCAGACTCGGGGCCTTGAACGGCCAGCTGGCTGATGGAGTCGCTTAAAGGATTGATTTCAACATCATAGCCTGTGGCATTTTTTTCAATCCAGGCCATATCCTTATCTATGTTGGCGGCGTTGATGACGAGGAAGAAGTTGTTTTCTCCTCTTTTGTAGACGAGGAGGTCGTCGACCACTCCTCCTTCGGGGTTGCACATCATGCCGTAGAGGATTTTTCCGGCCGAGATGCCACTCACATTATTTGTGAAAATGTGGTTGACATATTTTTCGGCGTCCGGGCCGGAGATGTTTACCTCGCCCATATGGGAGACGTCAAACACTCCGCAGGCATTTCGGACTGCCTGGTGTTCTTCGACTATACCGGAGTACTGTATCGGCATATCGAATCCCCCGAATGGGGTCATCTGTGCTCCCAGATCTATGTGGCGGGAGTGCAGACAGGTCTTTTTGATGTTTTCCATGAAAAGACGGTATTAATCAGCATATCAATTTTATGAAGTCTTCGTTTTTCAGCCCCGGAATGAGAGACGAGAGCTCGAGTGAGGCGAGTGAGGCTGTCAGAGCAGTTCGCTCGTAGGGTGTGTCGAGGAGTCGTTCGGCTATGGTTTCCGAGATGTTTTCTGCAGTTGACAGATAGTCGCCCGACAATGAACACTCTTTTATTTTTCCGGAGGTAACTGTCAGGCAAACCGAGATTGTGCCCACTCCCTCGATGCGTTGTGTGAGAGTGAGTGTGCCTTTGGGGTTTTGTCCTGTGAGCCATTCGGGACGGCGGTAGGCCTTTTCGATTTCCTCCACTTCAGCTAAGTCGGAGGGAGAGAGAATGAGTGAGCGGTCCTGGTCGGGGATTGTCCGTAGTATGTGTGCCTTGAAGTCGGCCATAGAAAGTGACGGAAGCTGCTCGCGGATTGTTGTGACCCGGCTGCGCACCGAGCTGACTCCGTGGCTCTGCAGTTTTACCGCCGGAGGGGTTAGCGCGCCGGCCATCATTTCGGGGTCGAAGTCGTAGAGCATAGTGCCGTGTACAATGCTGCGGCCTTTGATGTGGTAGTAGGAGTTTCCCGATACTTTGCGGTCGCCTATTAGGATGTCATTGCGGGAATTGTCTGATGCGTCAAGGCCGAGAAGGCGTAGTGACCGGGCTACCATGGAGGTGTATTCGGAGAATGTTGTCGTGACGTTTGAGGATGACGTGATATAGGAGAACATGATGTTGTTCATGTCGGCCAATACTGCACCACCGCCGCTTTTGCGTCTGACAAGGTCAATGCCTCTGCTGTGACAGAATTGTGTGTCGACTTCCCGCTCTATGAGCTGGTGTCGGCCGACGATTACTGTCGGTTCCACCTGCCACATAAAGAAGAAGTCGCGTCCGGGATATTTCCTCGCCAGCCATTCCTCAAGGGATAGGTAGAAGGGAAGGGCACGCGGTGTTTTACTGTCGGGGACTATGACTAATTCCATGGTATGATATATGCGTGTTACGGACTGCAAATATACCCAAAAGAAAGATGCCGTCAAACAATAAAAATATGTTTGACGGCATCTTTCTAAAATTTAAACAATATCAGTCTCTGTGGTTGATGTCGGCCGGGATTGTGGGGAGTTTCTCAATTCCGTCGCGCTCCAGAAGGGCGTCGATTGTGGCGTCGTGCCCCCTGAATCGGCGGTAGAGAACGGCGGGGTCTTCGGTGCCGCCTTTCGAGAGTATGTTCTCTCTGAAGGATGCGGCTGTGGCCGGGTCGAAGATGCCGTGTTCTTTGAAGTGGGCGAATGCGTCGGCATCAAGAACCTCGGCCCATTTGTAGCTGTAATATCCTGCAGCGTATCCACCTGCAAATATGTGGCTGAATGTGGGTGATGACATTGAGCCTTGTACAGGTTCGAACATGGCTACTGATTCACCGGCTTTTGCCTCGAATGCGGCAGGATCGTCTACCGGGGCTGTGATGGTGTGCCAGGCCATGTCAATGAGCCCGAAGTTGAGCTGGCGCAGACAAGCGTAGGCCGCTCCGAACTGCGATGTGGCTATAATGCGGTCAACGAGTTCGGCCGGTATGGGTTCGCCGGTCTTGTAGTGGCGGGCAAAGCCGTCAAGGAATAATTTCTCGGTGAGATAGTTCTCGTTGAACTGTGACGGGAGTTCCACGAAGTCGCGGAGCACATTTGTGCCGGCGAGAGATGCGTATTTTGTGTTGGCAAGCAGTCCGTGGAGACCGTGGCCGAACTCGTGAAGGAATGTCTCCACCTCATAGGGGGTGAGGAGCGATGGCTTGGAATCGGTGGGTTTTGTGAAGTTCATCACGATTGTGACGTGGGGACGCGAGTTTACACCGTCGGCTGTTGTCTCCTGGCCTTTGAACTCTGTCATCCATGCTCCGGGACGTTTGCTCGCACGGGGGAAGAAGTCGGTGTAAATCACACCAAGGAAACTGCCGTCCTTGTCCTTTACGTCAAAGGCGGTAACGTCAGGGTGATATACGGGGATGTCGGGGTTCTTGACAAACTGAAGTCCGTAGAGTTTCTCTGCGAGACCAAACACGCCTCCTATCACATTGTTGAGTTCGAAGTAGGGGCGGAGTTCCTCCTCGTCGTAGGAGTATTTGGCGTTTTTAAGCTTGTTGGAATAGTAGCTGTAATCCCAGGGCTTGAGTGTGACCTGACGGCCTTCGATGCGCGAGGCGAAGTCGGAGAGTTCTTTGAACTCGGCCTCCTGTGCAGGCTTGTAGGCATCGCGCAGTGAGTTGAGAAGGTTGTATACATTGTCGGGGTTGGCTGCCATGGTAGTGGCCAGGGAGTAGTCGGCATATGTCTTGTAGCCGAGCAGGTTGGCTATTTGCAGACGTGTCTCGGCTATCTCTTTCATCACCGGGAGATTGTTGTACTCGCCTTTCATGTTGCGTCCGGTGTAAAGACGATACATTTTTTCGCGCAGGTCGGGACGGTCGCTATACTTCATGAAAGCCATGTAGACGGGCTGGTCGAGAGTGAAGAGATATTCTCCCTCGCGTCCTTTCTCTTTGGCTGCAAGAGCGGCGGCATCGACCGAGCTTTCGGGCAGACCGGAGAGGTCGGACTTCTTTAGCCAGATTTCGTAGGTGTTGACTTCTTTGAGCACATTCTGGCCGAAAAGTGTGGTGAGTTCGCTGAGACGGCTTGAGAGACGTGCGTATTTCTCGCGATCGGCTCCCTCGAGAAGTGCGCCGTTGCGGGTGAAGGATTCGTATGTGCGTTTGAGGAGTGTCTTGTCCTCGGGTGAGAGGCGCAGTGTGTCTCCGCTGTCATGCACAGCTTTTACTCTTTTCCATAAGCCCTCGTTGAGCGAGATTGTTGTGGAATAGTCGGAAAGACGCGGAGTGATCTTCATAGACAGTTCCATCATGGCGTCGTCGCTGAGCGACGAGAGCAACGGGAAGAAAACGTTGAGAACGCGGTCGAGGTCGCGGCCCGATCTCTCGAGTGCTACAATTGTGTTCTCAAATGTGGGTTTTGCGGGATCGGCCACAATTTTTTCTACTCCTTCGAGGCCGAGCTTTATGCCACGGTCAATGGCCGGCTCGTAGTCGGTGACGGTGATCTGGTCGAATGGAGTGGTGCCGTGGGGAGTTCCTTTGAACTCCTCGAAAAATGGATTCTGTGCTTGACTCATAATACAGGTCGCGGCCATGGCCGCTACTATAGTTTTGCGCATTTTTTATAATTGTTTTGTGATAGTGTTTGGTCGTTTAGTCTGTTGCGGTCAGAGTTGGTTCCCTATGGTCCGGGCACGTGAGACTGCGTTATCGGCCACCATACCGACGAGCACCGGGTCAATTTCGGAGTAGCCTCCTATGGTGGCGCGGTCGGATTCGATCTCGGAGATTAGCGACTGGGCGTCGAAGTCTCGTGCTGCAAGTGACCTGGCCCAGTAATCGGCGGCATCGGCCGGACGGCCGGTGAGTATGGCGAGGTGGCCGGCATTGAGCAGGTCGTTGGCCGTGGGCGATGACGATAGCAGAATGTCGGTGTATTTTGCGCAGCGGGTGTAGTCGGCTCCAAGAAGGGTGCACCACGCTATAGCCCGGATGGCTTTCTCGCTGCTGTTGCCGAGAAATTCGGCTTTGAAAAGGTATTGTAGGGCTTCGTCGTAGCGGCGGAGCTTGACAAGCGATAGTCCGATGTTGAGTGCGGTGGAGACATCGTCGGGTTTTGAATCGGCCAGTCGGCGATAATATCCGAGGGCTTCTTCCCAGCGTCCGAGTGTGCGACAGCATGAAGCAAGACGGCGGATGGTCCATCGGCTCTCGGAATTGAGGAGTTCGCTCTGCTCATAGTAGCGCACGGCTCCTTCGATATCCCCGACAGACTGAAGGCAGTATCCCATTTTTTGGAATAACTCGGCAGCCGGCGGCATTTTGAATGAAAGACGTTCGAATGTCTCGAATGCGTCACGATAGTACTTTCTCTTGAAGTAAAACTCTCCGATGAGTCCGAGTGTCTCGGCGTCGTCGAATGTCTCGGCCAGGAGCGGGAGTGCCGGCAGGTTGAGGCCTGAGGAGAATGGGTCGGTAAATTCTCCCTTGCGGCGGAATAGCTTAAAGAAACGGTAGAGGTCGCGGACGTAGGAGGATGCGATTTCGTCGCGGTGGCGCGGACGGGCTTCGGCAAATCTCATTTGTTCCATCTGGTCGCGCTGCATTCTCAACTGGCTCATCATCATTGTTTTTTGTGATGCCGGCAGTGAGGAGAGGGAGAGGACTACCGAGTATTTGTCGTTGTCGCAGAACATCGGGACTCCTGTGATGATGTCGCAGAGCGCGGCAAGGTCGGAGTCGGCACCGTCGGTGAGCAGTGAGTGTCCGTTGTGGAATGGCAGGAACCAGTTGGATATATCGTTGAAGAACGGGAAGGTCTTCAGTCGGCTGAATGTCGCCATCATGACATCTCCGCCGTCTTCCTGTATCTCCTGCAGTT
The DNA here is from genome assembly GCA_910586305.1 of uncultured Duncaniella sp. Lineage (GTDB taxonomy): Bacteria > Bacteroidota > Bacteroidia > Bacteroidales > Muribaculaceae > Duncaniella. The sequence continues at coordinate 3,408 of CAJUGS010000016.1, read as the reverse complement.
CCTTGAGCCGGTCGGCCACTCCTGATTTTTCAAGCATTTCAGCCCATTCCGGATTCTCCTCGATTGATTCGGGGTCGATTTTCATGCGCCCGAGTTTTTCTATCTCAGGGCGTAGCTTCATCATTTCGGGTATCACCTCGTCGGTGAATTTGCGTGTGATACGCTCTGTGTCGCGCGAACGCATGAACTGGAGATTGATGTTTTTGACATCTGAAGTCCAGGATGGAAGTTCTACAAGGGAGTCCATCCTCACTTTGAGTTTGCGACTCATCGGACGTGAGCGGAACAGCCACAGGCCTATGAGGAGGCCGGAAAGTGCGCGGATTGCTGTTTCGTCGTCTTCGGCCTCGGCGTAGGTGTCCATAAGGAATAATAGTCGGCGCTCGTCAAACAGCTCCATCAAGCCAAGAGATACTGCGCTGATGGCAAGCAGCTTGAAATGGCGGGGCAGAGAGCGGTCGGCAATCATGTCGCGTAGCACCGCATCGGTCTCGGCCGTGACCGGCGCAAGAGTCCATAGACGGTTGAAGAAGTGTCGCTCTATATTTTCTGCTTTGCGGGAGAACTCGCGCGATGCCTCTCCGGGGTTTTCGGACAGAGATGCAAGTGAGAGTTTGCGGTTGATGCGTCGGTATTCATCAAGCAGTAATGCAGGGTCTCCCTTAGGCTCGGTGAGTTCGTAGCGAAGTGTATTAAAGTACAGTGTGGGTGAGTCGGCTGTCTTTATCTGTCTCTCCATGAGGTCGGAGAGTCGGCGTATTCCTTCGACGAGGCTCGCGAAAGCTTCGGGGCGGCCTGGGTCGGGAAATCCTCGGAGTGCATAGTCGGACATAATGCCATATTCACGGCGCAGGCGCTCCAGCTCGGAAGTGAAATTGCCGATGTGGGGTGCTGCCGTTATGGCATTTTCGAGAAGGTCGAGCGCGGCTGTCACACGTCCGGAGGCAATAAACGCCTCTATATCCTTTCGGTTTATATACATGGGTGTCATTGGATACAAATTTACTGACTTTCTTTCAAAAACTATGCCAAAAAAGGTGATATTAAGTGAAAAATACCGATAATGTGGAAAAGATTTTGATAAGTTAACCGTGGTGTAGTTGGGGAGAGGTGGGAAATGTTGTAACTTTGCACACAAAGACCAATCAAGAAATGCCACAGGATTACAACAGAAATTTCCGTCAGGGAGGCAAGCCCGAACATATATCAAAGTTTGACCACGGAGGCCGCATCCCGCCGCGCGACAACGATCTCGAGGAGGCTGTGCTTGGTGCATTGATGCTCGAGAAAGATGCCTATACGGTGGTGTGTGATATCCTCAAGCCGGAGTCGTTCTACGATCCGGCAAACCAGAAGATATATGCGGCCATCCAGAGTCTGGGAGCTTCGCAGCAGAGCATCGATATGCTCACCGTCACAGAAAAGCTGCGTCTGCAGGGCGATCTGGAGGCGGCAGGAGGTCCGTTAAGGGTGTCGGAACTGACATCAAGAGTGGCTTCGGGTGCCCACGTGGAATTTCATGCCCGCATTGTGGCTCAGAAGTATCTGGCCCGCGAGCTCATCAAGTTTGCTTCGCAGATAGAGGCTCAGGCTTTTGACGAGAGTTATGATGTCGACGACCTGCTACAAGAGGCCGAGGGTAAACTGTTTGAGATTTCCCATAGAAATGTCAAGAAGGATGTGACCCAGATTGACCCTGTGATCAATGCCGCCATAGAGCAGATTCAGACGTCGGCCAACCGTGCGTCGGGCCTTTCGGGTCTTGAATCGGGATTTCACGAACTTGACAAGCTCACCTCGGGATGGCAGCGAAGCGACCTCATCATTATCGCGGCCCGTCCTGCGATGGGAAAGACGGCATTTGTGTTGTCGATGGCCAAAAATATGGCTGTGACCTACAATATACCTGTAGCCATCTTTTCGCTTGAGATGTCCAACCTTCAGCTCGTGAACCGTCTGATACAGAATACTTGCGAAATCGAGGGTGAGAAAATCAAGAGTGGACAGCTGTCGCAGATGGAGTGGGACCAGCTGATGTCGAGAGTGAAAAACCTTTATAGCGCACCGCTCTTTATCGACGATACCGCATCGCTCTCTATCTTCGAGCTTCGAACCAAGGCGCGCCGTCTGGTGAGAGAGCATAATGTGCAGTTTATTATCATTGACTACCTGCAGCTCATGAACGCCTCGGGAATGAAGTTTGGGTCGCGTGAGCAGGAGGTCTCCATGATTTCGCGTTCGCTCAAGCAGCTCGCTAAGGAACTCAACATTCCAATAGTCGCACTGTCGCAGCTCAATCGTTCGGTGGAGTCGCGCGGTGCAGACAGCAAGGATGGCAAGCGTCCACAGCTTAGTGACCTTCGTGAGTCTGGTGCCATCGAGCAGGATGCCGACATCGTGTGTTTCATACATCGACCGGAATACTATCTGAGGTCGGGAGTGGATGCTGCCGGAAATGACATCCGTGGTCTTGCGGAATTTATTGTGGCAAAGCACCGTTCGGGACGTGTTGACGATGTGAAGATGCGGTTTAAGTCGCGCTATGCCCGTTTTGAGAACTGGGATGGCGAAGTGGAGATGTCGAGCGGAATGAGAGAGAGTCGTCTCAATTCAGGAAACTTCTCCGATATGCCTTCTCCCCTGTCGGGCGGAACTGCCGACATCATGACAACTGCAGCTCCCGGAGATATTCCTCCTTTCTAAATCCAACAGAATACGTTTCGCCTCGAGCCCTCCGGCATAGCCTGTCAGCGATCCGTTTGCTCCGATGATACGGTGACACGGTACGATTATTGAGGCCGGGTTGGCTCCGACAGCGTTGGCTACGGCTCTGACTGCTCCCGGATGGCCGGCTATGACGGCAAGTCGGCTGTAGGATTCGGTGTGTCCATATGGTATTTGTCGCAGAGCCTCCCATATGGCTGTCTGAAAGGGAGTGCCGTGGAGTATGACGGGAAGTGTGAACTCTCTCAGCAAACCGGCAAAATATCTTTCGAGCTGTGAGCAGGCTTCGCGTGTGACGGCTGTGGGGGACTTTGTGATATTGAAGCGTCGACTGATACGTGGCATTTGCACCGCCCAGTCGCACAGGCATAGATGTCCGTCAGTCTCGCCTATGATGAGAGGCCCTGCCGGGGAGTTGTAGGTCTCGGCAAAAACTGTCGGAGTAGTTACTCGTTTCATTTTTCAATGGTATGAGAAAAAAGAAACATACGGTAACAGAAGATAGCCTCCGTGTCCCGTATGTTTCGTTTCTTAATGCGTATTCATTTGCAGACTACAATCGTCCTCTGCTATTCCCACTCGATTAAGCGTTTGACTTGTGAATAGTCTGATATGTTGGGAGTTATGCTTTCTGTTTGTTTCATCGGGGTTGAAAATCGGGGTTGTTTTTGATTTTGCAGGCGT